>NZ_AUEH01000023.1 GCF_000425885.1 Schleiferilactobacillus harbinensis DSM 16991 | reverse complement strand
CACTCCATCACCTTCGACAACGGTTCTGAGTTCGCCCTCTTGGACCAACTCAGAGGAACAAAGATCTACTACTGCCATCCCTATACACCCAGTGAACGTGGCAGTAACGAGAATGCCAACGGCTTGATTCGAGAATTCATTCCAAAGGGTCAATCACTATGGGAAGTCTCTAAGGAGAAGATTCGTAAGATCCAAGATGTCTTAAACCACCGGTTAAGGAAGTGCCTTGGATACCGCAGCGCAATCGCGGCGCTCCAGGCCTCCCCCCTGGGCCTGGAGGAATCCCTGCCCACTACCTAAACCAATTCACATGGATGAGTCTTCACTGTTGCACTTAATTTGACAATTCGGGAATTCGTTCCATCGAACTGCTGGACAATATTTGCCAACCGGGCGCCGCGGCCATCCCGGGCAGCTAAGCGCACACCAACGCGGTGTGCTTTGGCGGTGACCGGTACCGGCACGACGGCCAGAACATCGGCCCCGGGCTGCACACTAGCTAACGGGACGGTGGCAGTCCCAATAATTTGATTATCAGCGGCCGCTGCTTCAACGACAATCTCAGCCAGCCCCAGCGGTGCAGCAAACCCATAATTGTGCAAAGTCACCTTGATCGGACCAGCAAGCAGGTCGCGGTCATAGGTGATTTTTTGGACTTGAATGCGGTAGCCCAAGTGGTCCCGAATATAGTCATAGGCGGTGCGGGACAGCGGCTGACCGTGGGCATCGCGGAACCACTCCGGTTGGTAGGGCCAATGGCGGGCGTCAAGGTCAGCGGCGGTGAGCGCCTCTTGCCGCCAGGCCAGCATACTCGTTGTGGTGGGAATCCCGGGATAGTCTTTAACCCCTTGGTTGTGCAGTTCGTTGGCCAATTCCTGGGCGGAGAACGACCCGCTTTCGATTTCCCGGTAATTATGGGCCAAACTGAGGGACGTGAAGTGATTCCGCAGCAAGCGGTCAATGAACGGCCGGCTGGCGATGGTCGGTGTCTGGAGATAGATCGGATTAGCCCAGAACCAAATCATTTCGCCGTCCTGCAAGACGTAGGCGCTGTCCGCCAGGTAGCGCTGATATGCCGGGGAGGCTGGGTCGGTGCCGCCGATATTCCATTCGTGGGGGACACCGATGAGAAAGTCGTCGTGGTATCCCAGCCGGGCTTGGTCGGCAGTACTGAGGTACGGCGCGTTCTTGGTTTTCATGTCGTCCATCCGCAGCTGCACCTGCAGTTCTGCTGGGACACTGTGCAGGATCGCCTGTAAAATCGCCGTCTCGTTAGTCCGCTGGCGGGCATCGCCATGCCATTCACCCCAAGGGCCAATGAACCCCGCCTGAACGACATGAATGGTGTCGGCGTAGTCGTGCCAAATCGTCGTCAGCTGGTCAATGTGGGTCAAGGTTTGGGCCAGGGTCGGTTCCTGCACCCGGGGATGGGCGTCGTCCCACACGTAGGCAAAGCGCAACAGAGCCTTGATATGGTGGTCCCGCAGCATTTGCAAGTAGGCCGTCATGCGGTCAAAGGCGGCCCGGTCCAGCGGCTTATCCTTGTAGTCCGTTAAATAGAAATACACTTGGGCTAAACGCGGCTGGTCGGCGGTATGAAAGGCCAGCTCTTTTTCAAACGCCGCGTGGGCATCGGTATCCTGATAGTGATACATGCCTTTCCCCGTGGCGACGTTCAAGTAGACTTCCAATCGAAAGCCGCGGTCCGGGTTGGCTAAGAGAGTCGCTGTATCGCTGCCGGGCAGGGCGGCGGGGACGATGGTGAACATGGTTTCTTCCTTCTTTCTGGAATTCTGTACCTTGACTCTAGCAGAATTGGGCGGCGGCACAATGGCGATTGGTCAACATCTGTAATTTGTCCCACAAAACTGTATTTTCTCATATATGAAGCGGTTACATTATATTCTAGACTAAAGGTGATGGAGAAGCTGTCGGAAAAATCAAAGGAGAGGAATTACCGTGGAAATCAAAAAGATTGTGTTCGGCATGGGGGCAATCGCCGTGACGGGCTTGCTCCTCGCCGCTTGCGGTGCGCAAAATAGTGCCGACACCAGCACAAAGGTGGATACTGCAGAACTGAAGCCTTACGGGAAGTACAAGGAGCCTATTACATTTACCATTGGCAAGCAGCAACGGGACCGGTCATCGTTGTTCAAAGGTGATACGATCAACAATAACCCGGCGACCCGCTACTTGAAGCAGGAAACCAATATTTCGGTGAAGATTGCCTGGGAAGCCGCCGACTTCCCGCAGAAGGTGTCGCTGGTCATGTCCACGCAGGATCTGCCGGATGTGATGGGAGTGTATCAGGACCAATTTACTCAGTTGGCGAACAATGATTTGCTGGCCGACCTGACAGAAGTGTATAAGAAGGCTGCCTCACCTACAGTCAAGAAAAACATGTCGTCCTATTCCCAGAATATGATCAAGATTGCCAGCCGCGACGGCAAACTGTTGGGCATCCCGTCGCCCTATCCATACGGCGAAGAAAACATGCTCTGGATTCGCAAGGACTGGTTGGATAAGGTAGGCCTGCCGGTTCCGGAAACATTGGATGACGTCGAAAATGCCGCGAAGACATTCATTGCTAAAGATGTCAGCGGGACAGGCAAGACCATGGGGATTACGTTGACTCCGCAAATTTCTGGCCATGATGGGGCGCAGATGGATGGCGATCTGTGGTTCAACCAGTTCAACGCCTTCCCCTCCAGTATGATCAAAAAAGACGGCAAAGTGGTTTACGGCAGTATTCAACCGGAGACCAAACAGACGTTAACAATGCTGGCCCGCTGGTATAAAGAAGGGCTGATTGACAAAGAATTTGCCACCCGCACAGATGATGAAAAGAAGGCCTTATTAGCTAAACAGATGGGGATCTATGTTGCGCCATTCTGGGGATTAGATTTCACGAACTCATACGAAGCAGACAAGAATGCCAACTGGATCGCCATCCTCCCGGTATTGAAAAAGGGCGACAAGTTTATCTCGACCCACCCGGCGCCTGTTTTCCGCTATATCGTCGTGAAGAAAGGATACAAACATCCTGAAGCGGTGATGCGGGCCATCAACAATGTTGTGGACTTCAACGAGAGCCGCGGCTCGGCCAATGCATTCCGCCGGGCAGAAGCCAAGAAGGCCGGCCAGCCGGCAGTATCCCTCAGCTGGCTGCTGGATCCCATCGACGTGCAAATTACCAATGCGCATAGTACTGATTCGGTCACGATGGATAAAGCACTGAAGAATAATGATCCGTCTGGCCTGAAGGATTCGCAGATCAACTCCTATTCCTTGATCAAAGCATATATGGATCATAAGGACCGTAAAGGACTGGAGACCTATTTAGCCTCACAAGTAGGCGCTAAAACGGCGAACAGCAAGAATGTTACGTTCATTGATAAAGCCTTCTACGGCCAGACCAAGGCTATGACCCAAATGGGCCCGAACTTGCAGAAACTGGAAAACGAAGCCTTCATCAAGATCATCATGGGCCAAGCACCAATCAGTTCCTTTGATACGTACGTTAAACAATGGAAAGCCCAGGGCGGCGATACGATCGTTAAGGAAGTTCAAGACGCTGTCGACAAGGGTCAGGTGCAATAAGCAGTCAGACACATCAAGGAGGCTGGGGAGATTGTAACCAGCCTCTTTTCATTAGAGAGGAGCAGATCAATCATGGAACTGACGATGCACCGCAAAAAGAAGCTGATCAAGGCGCGGAAACCGGCTGCCCGTAAATTTGTGATGGCCTATCATTTGATGCTGCTGCCAGGCATTATTCTCCTGATATTATTCAACTTCTTACCCATGTTTGGAATCATCATGGCGTTTCAGGATTTCGTGCCAGCGCGCGGTTTTTTGCACTCCACTTGGGTGGGATTAGCCCATTTTCAATATATGTTCAGTTTGCCGGACAGCTTTCAGATTTTCAGAAACACCATCGTGATTGCTGGCGGGAAAATCATCTTTGGCACTCTGGTGCCCATCATTTTTGCCCTGCTGCTCAATGAAATTCGAGTGAAGTGGTTCAAACAAACGGTACAAACCATCGTGTATCTGCCGAACTTTCTTTCTTGGGTCGTTTTGGGGGCTGTGTTCACCATGATTCTGGCCAATGAAGGGATGGTCAATCAATTCCTAGGAATTTTCGGTATTCAGCCGATTTCGTTTCTGGCCAGCAATACCTGGTTCCAGCCAATCATGATCATTACCGATGTTTGGAAAGGCTATGGCTACGCCACCATCATCTATCTGGCGGCCATGACCAGCATCAATCCTGACTTATATGAATCAGCGGCGCTAGATGGGGCGAACCGGTGGCAGAACATGATTCATATTACGCTGCCAGCAATCATGCCAATGGTTATCCTGGTGGCGACGTTGAGCCTGGGGAACATCCTCAGTGCCGGCTTTGACCAAATCTATAACCTGTACAACCCCATTGTGTATCCCACCGGGGATATTATCGACACCTATGTGTATCGCTTTGGCTTGCGCGGGGCGCAGTATTCCTTCGGGGCGGCGGTCGGGTTGCTCAAGTCGGTGATCAGCCTGGTGCTGATCGTGATTTCGTACAAGCTGGCGAAGAAGTTTGCCCACTATACCCTGTTTTAGGAGAAAGGAGTGCACATTATGGTTCGTTCAAAATCATTAGGATCGCGACTGGTCACTATCCTGATTTATGCGTTGATGATCCTGGCCGCCTTTCTATCATTGGCCCCATTGGTTAATACGATCGCTATTTCGTTCAGTTCGGGGACAGCAGCTGCCTCGGGCAGTGTGAATTTCATTCCGGTGCAGTTTTCTTGGCAGTCGTATGCCAAGATCATCGCCGACCATGCTTTCTGGCAAGCATTCGGGGTGTCAGTCATGCGAGTGCTGGTGGGCGGCTCGCTGAGTCTGGTGCTCACCGTGCTGATGGCCTTCCCGCTATCCCGCTCCCAGGAACAATTTCCCGCCCGCAATATTTACATGTGGGTGCTGATCTTTGCCATGCTTTTCAGCGGCGGGATGATTCCTACGTATATGGTGGTCTATAAACTGGGGCTGATTAATTCGTTCTGGTCCCTGGTCTTGCCTGGTGCGGTGAATATCTGGAATGTCATTTTAATGATGAATTTCTTCAAAGGAATTCCCAATGCCTTGGAGGAAGCGGCGGTGATCGACGGGGCGTCGCCGTTGCAAATTCTGCTGAAGATTTATTTGCCCTTGGCGATTCCGTCACTGGCCACGATTACCTTATTCACTGTGGTGGGGTACTGGAATGATTTCTTCAGCGGCTTGATTTATATCAATGATCAGACGAAGATCCCGTTGCAGACGTACCTGCAGCAATTGAGCATTCAGGCCCAGAACCTGACAATGATGAGCAAAGAAGAGATAATGGCATTGGCCCGGGTGTCATCGCTTTCACTCAATTCGGCGAAGATTCTGGTCTCCATGATTCCCATTTTGCTCATCTATCCACTGATGCAGCGATTCTTGGTGAAGGGATTGGTGCTTGGTGCCGTGAAGGAATAACGCAAGGGGGAGGATACTGATGAAACACGTCTTGTTGGTCGATGATAATCAATTTGAACGGGATAATATTCGCCAACAGATTCAAGACCAGTTCCTGGATGTCGTGATCCATGAAGCGGATAACGGGCTGACGGCCCGGCGCTTCACTGATGCTCATCCCATTGATGTATTGGTGACTGACATTAAGATGCCGTTGATGGACGGGGTGGAGCTGATCAAGCAGATTCGATTTGTGAACAAACAGGTCAAAATCCTGGTGATCAGCGGATACGATGACTTTGCCTATGCCCGCGGTGTGCTGCCCTACGACGTCAGCGACTATCTGTTGAAGCCGGTGAACGGCGTGGAGCTGCGGGATGCACTCGGCAAGTTTTTGTCGCCGAAAGACGCCCCGGCGGCGGTATCGCCGCCGGTGGCCCAAGTTCTGCAACTGATCGAAGACGAGTATGCGACCAATCTGACTTTGGAGTATGTAGCCGATCAAGTGCATCTGGTGCCCGCCTACCTGGGTTCATTGTTTAAGAAAGAAGTGGGTCACAGCTTTTCCCGCTATCTGAATCAGCTGCGTTTGCAAAAGGCAGCGGAATTACTCAGCCAGACCAACATTCGGGTCGTGAACGTGGCCGCCTTTGTCGGGATCAATGATCCGTCGTACTTTGGCAAGCTGTTCCGCCAAGAATACGGCGACACGCCGGCCAATTATCGGAAGAAACAGGGCCAAACGGTATGATTCGGCCGTGGCAGCGCTGGTCATTGTGGGTCAAGATCTTCGTGTCCATGTTGGCCGTATCGGTGCCGGTGATTCTGCTGCTGGGGACGATTTCCTTTGTCCAAGGCCACGAAATGGATAAGGAAACCACCCAGACGTACCTGAAAAACGAAGTGGACAGCAGTCTGGAGATCATGAAGGGCAAGGCAACCACGGCAGAGGGTATTATCAATGCACTGTCGTTCAACAACGCGATTGGCAACACGTTCGAGAGCCAGGCGACGCAGCGGGACATTTATGCCGCGTATCTGAACTTTCGAGATTACGTTGATCCAACTCAGAAAGTGTTGATGACTCTGAATCCGGATTTGCAGCGGATCGATTATTACACGGATTCCCAGGTCGCAGGAATGCGGGAAAATGTCCATAGTTTGCAGGATAAGACGAATCCGCCCTTTGTGGCCAAACTGGGTTATTCTGAGAATCCCCAGTGGTTCGCCGATAGCGATCATGTCTACGCGATTCGGGCTTTTCCCATTTCGATCACCCCGGAGACCCATACACTGGTGATGCTGACGTATGACCGGCCGACGTTCTTTGCGCCGTTGGTAAAGAAAAATGCCATGCTGATCTTCACGGTGACCAACGCGGCGGGGCAGACAATTTTTACCGACAAACGGTGGAACAGTCGGCAATTCACCGCTGGCGGCCCAGCGATCCGCATTGGCACCACGGGCTGGCAATTGCGGATGCAGTATGATGGGGCGCTGGATCGGGATAACCGGATCGTTTCTTGGACGATTATCGGCGTGATCATCAGTCTGGTGTTGATCATGCTGCTGACGCGGTATTTCACCAACATGATCAGTGCTAATTTTCGCCGGTTGAAGGGTAACATTCAGCAAGTGATTGCCGATCCAGCCCAGAATGTTTCTTTCACCACGAATGAACAGGATGAATTCGGTCAGTTAAGCAATTCGGTGGGCGCAATGGTGGACCAGTTGAAGGCGCTGAATGACCAGGCAATGCAGGCGGAGATTGAGAAGCAGAGCAGCAAGTATGATGCGTTGGTCAATCAAATCAACTCGCATTTCTTGTACAATACGCTCTCGATGATCGATTGGCAGGCGCGGCAATCAGGCAATCCCGTGATCAGCATGGCGGTGCGCGAATTATCGACATTCTACCGGACGACGCTGAATCACGGCCACAGCGGGAAACTGTTGAAGAATGAAATTGACAACATTAAGGCTTATATTACGCTGCAGCTGGTCCTGCACGATACATTTCAGGTTTCTTACGACATTGATCCCCGCCTGCTGCGGGCGAGGGCCATCAACCTGATGATTCAGCCCATCGTCGAAAATGCCATTGAGCACGGTCTGCATGAAGAAAAGGCAGACGCAGAGATTTTTATCTCTGTCCGCCAGGAAGCAGATCAATTGTGGGTCCAGGTGACCGATAACGGGGTCGGCATCGCGCCGGCACAGCTGCCGCTCTTGCTGAGCCGGGAGGCGGCGGGGTATGGGCTGCGCAATGTGGATCAGCGGATCAAGTTCTATTTTGGCCCGGCATATGGCCTGACCATTGATAGTCAATTGGGTGTGGGCACGAGTGTCACGATCAAACTGCCATTATTGATTGAGGAGGAAAAAACCAATGGATCTGCTGGACATGAGTCGATTGATGCGCCTCATTGAGCGCTTGGGGAATGTGGTCATCAGCAGTGGACTGCTGCTGATGACCAATCTGCCGTTGGCTTTTTCGCTGGCCTTTATTCCCATTCAACGGAATAATGTGCTGATTTTAATCGGCTTGAGCGTAACGCTGGGGCCGTCTTTGACCGCGCTGAATTATGCGTATTTCCATGGGGATACGCTGGTCCGTCATTTCTTTAAGGGGTATCGCGACAACTGGCGGCAGGCGTGGGCATTGTTCAGTGGGCTCACCGGCCTGCTCCTGCTGTTCACTTACGATAGCTTGTTTGTCTTAGCCAATCCGCAATTTCAATTTTTCCTGATCCCATTGGTGTTTGTACTGGCATTCCTCGTGCTCTTAGGGTTTTACACGGCCCTGCTGTTGGCGCGCTATACGGGGTCGATTCGAAATCAGGTGCGCAATGCAGCTATTTTGACTGGCCGCCATGGTTTTCGCAATATTGGGCTGCTGGTCTTTGTCAGCAGCGTCTTCCTTGTGACCAAGGCGACGAATATGCCGCTGCTGCAATTATTGCTTGCTGGCGTGATTGCCATTGGCAGTTTCTATTGGCTCCGGGGGACGCTGGAGCGGGTGATTAGTAAACCATAGAATGAAAAAACGACATTTTTCTCGAGTTTTCCGGTGAAAAATGTCGTTTTTTTATGTTTCATGCCCGCACTTGGCCGTCCCCGCGAATTTCGTATTTGGTCGTGGTCAGCTGGGCCAAGCCCATCGGCCCGCGGGCGTGCAATTTCTGGGTGCTGATGCCGATCTCGGCGCCAAAGCCGAATTCAAAGCCGTCGGTGAACCGGGTCGAAGCGTTCACGTAAACGCAGGCAGCGTCGATTCGTTGCAGGAAGCGTTGACTGGCGGTGTAATCATTGGTGATGATGGCTTCCGAATGCTTCGTATTGTGGGCGTTGATGTGGGCGATGGCTGCATCCAGAGAATCGACCACTTTCACCGCCATGATCAAGTCGTTGTACTCGGTATCCCAATCGGCTGCAGTGGCCGGGATCATGTCCGGCACGATCGCTCGGGCCCGCGCGTCGCCCCGGAGTTCGACCCCATGGGCGCGCAAGGCGGCGGCTAATACCGGCAGATAATCAGCGGCCACGTCCTGGTGGATCAAGAGCTTCTCGGCGGCATTGCAGACGGAAGGGCGCTGGACCTTGGCATTGACGACGATATTTTCTGCCATTTGCAAGTCGGCCCCTTGATCCACATAAATGTGGCAGTTGCCGGCACCAGTCTCGATGACCGGAACGGTCGCATTTTTGACCACCGTCTGAATTAAACCGGCGCCGCCCCGGGGAATCAGGACGTCCACGTACCCGTTTAAGCGCATCAGTGCTTGGGCGGTCGCGTGGCTGGTATCCGTGATCAGTTGAATGGCGGCCACCGGCAAGCCGTGATTGGCTAACACGTCTTGCAAGACCTTCGCCAAGGCCATGTTACTGCGCAGAGCTTCTTTGCCGCCGCGCAGGATCACGGCATTGCCGCTTTTGAACGTGAGACCGGCAGCATCCACGGTCACGTTCGGCCGGGCTTCAAAAATGATACCCACGACCCCCAGCGGGACGCGCTGCTGGACGATGTGCAGCCCCGCGTCCGTCGTCCAGCCCTTGTCCGCTTGGGCAGTGGGATCCGGCAGTCCGGCGACCTGGCGCAGGCCAGTGGCCATATCTTGGATACGAGCATCAGTGAGCCGCAGGCGATCAACGAACTTGGCCGGCAGATCCGCGGCATTGACCAGATCGTCAGCATTGGCCGTTAAAATTGCTTGGCGATGGGCCACCAGCGCATCCGCCATCGCGTTCAGGACGGTATTCTTTTTGGCCGCTGGCAAAACAGCTAATTCAGCGGCGGCATTTTGGGCGGCTTGGCCCATTTCTTCTAACGTGGTGATCATGACTGTTCAACCTCTGCTTTCTGCACAAACCAAGTGCCGACATTTTCGCCGGCGATAATATGGGAAATAATGCGCGGATCAGCGCCGCTGGCCAGAACCATTTGGGCGCCAGCCTGCATCATGCGGCCAGCCGCCTTCAGCTTCGTCACCATGCCGCCAGTCCCTAAGCGGCTGCCGCTGCCAGCGGCACCAGCTAGGATGTCTTCCGACAGGTGATGCACGGTGGTCAGTCGGCGAGCATCAGCGTGGCGGCGTGGATCCTGGTCATAGAGCCCATCAATGTCCGACAGCACGATCAGCAGGTCCGCCCCGATCTGGGTGGCCACCAACGCCGACAGCTGATCATTGTCGCCAAAGGTCGTCCGGTGGTCCAATTCATCCACAGCCACCGAGTCGTTTTCATTGATTACCGGAATGATCCGGTGGGCCAACAGGGCATCGATCGTGTCCATGACGTGGGTCCGGCTGACCGGATAATCGAAGACATCGTGGGTCAGCAGCAATTGGCCAATTTGCGCGTCATAATCATTGAACCGTTGGCTGTAGAGCCGCATCAGTTCGCACTGCCCAACCGCGGCCAGCGCCTGCTGTTCCGCAATACTGCTGGGCCGTTCCGTGAGGCGCTGCTGGGTCAGGCCGACCCCGATCGCCCCGGAAGTCACCAGCACCATGTCGCAGCCTTGATGATTCAACGCCGCCAGGGTGAAGGCCAGGCGGTCGATCGTCCGCAGTTTGATCTGGCCTGTGGCGGCGTCGATCAGACTGCTCGTGCCGATTTTGACGACGATGCGCCGGCAAGTCAGCGGTCTCTTTTCTGTCATTTCTATATTCCTCCCAAAAATAAACAAAAATCCGCTTCGTTCGAGGCACCCATTTCTGGGCGGTACCATCCTCGTTCAAAGCGGATTTCTTTGCTCTTTTGCGTTTGCTATGACCAGCGATCACTGGATGTGACACCATCGGTTCGGATTCGTGCACGCCGCCGGCGTCTCAGTGATGGTCGGCTTCCTGTAGGGCACTTCGTTTGCACCGATTGAATAACCGTAGCTTAGCCGGAACGGAGTAAAATGTCAACTTTCTATATGTTCCTGAGGATTGACTATTGGTTGCAGAAATCGCATCATAGGGGCAAATACATAACTTGGGGGTAATAGAACATGTGTACATCAATGCAGATCAGAGCCATCGAGGGTGACGTCTTTTGGGGCCGGACGATGGACTTCGCGGATACGTTTTTCCATCAGAATGATCCCAAAGGCGGCATCAACTTCCCTGGGAAAATCACCAGCTTTCCCCGCGGCGTGAAAGTGCCAAGCCAGACCCCGGATTGGACGACGCAATATGCTGCCAGTGGTGTTGGGGTTGCCGGCACGGCCGGCTTGTTTGACGGGGTTAATGAACATGGCCTGGCCGGTGACATGCAGGTGCTGGTCGAGGCCACCACGGCATCGCCGGAGTCCTTGAGCCAACGCGGCTTGAAGGGTGTCTTTGCCACAGAATATGTGGCTTACATTTTGACTACCTGTAAGACGGTGGCGGATGTCCGCGCCGCAGCGGCGAAGACGGGCATTCTGGCAGATGACGCGGCCAAGGGGATTCCGCTGCACTATGCCTTTGTGGATGAAACTGGGGCCGGCGTGGTGTTGGAACCGACTGATCATGGGGCATTCAAGGTTTACGACAACATTGGTGCGATGACCAACAGTCCAGAGTACGGCTACCATACGACCAACCTGCGCAATTACGTTTCTCTGGACGCCATCAACCGCGGTCAGGGGACTAAGCTGGGTGATTACCAGGTCCAACCCATTGAATTCGGGACGGGTTACGGCATGTTTGGTTTGCCGGGGGATTATACATCGCCTTCCCGCTTTGTCCGGGCCATGGTTGTTTCCCATAACCTCCCGCCGTTTCACCGGGCTGACGGTATTCAGCAACTCTATAACTGCTTCAAGACAGTGATGGTACCGGAAGGCTTGGGCCGCGATGCGGATAATGAAAATCGGACCGATTCCACCCAATATTGGGCAGGCTTCGACCTGGCTAAACGGACCATGACGGTGCAGGATTCCCACTACATGACGCCGACGGTCAAGACGGTGGATCCGGATATCACCGAGATCACCTACCAAGACTTGAATAAAGACTATGTGGCGCACGTTCTGTAAACCTGTTTAATATAAAGGCCCATCGCTGAAAATTTGGCGATGGGCCTTTATTCATGTATTCAACCATTGTTTGACCGTCCGTTGATGACTAAGCAGCACCGGCACGGCTAAGACCAGCGCCAGCAAACCGCAGGCAGGAAAGCCCCACAAGCCGCCGGCCACGTCCATTAACCCACCGGAATAGAGACTGCCGATGGGGGTGGACCCCTGATTCAGCAGGACATACACGCTCATGATCCGCCCGCGCAATTCATTTGGAATGGAGAATTGGAAGGCCGCGTTGGATTGGTTCAAAAAGACCATGTTGCAGAAACCAATGACCACCATAAAAATCATCGCCAGCCAGTATACACGGACGAAAATCATCAATGATTGGACCAGCGCCGTGCCCATAGCAACCATCAAATATAGGTCGCGCCGCAGGCCAAAGCGGGATAGGTAGCTCATTAAGAAGGCGGCGATGAGCGAGCCGATTCCAGTGGCTGACAGCAGGTTGGCATAACCCTGGGCACCGCGGCCCAGCACTTCTTGGGCGTAAATCGGAATAATGACGTTGTTGTTGAAGTTCAGCGTGCAGATGATCATCATCAGTTCGGCACTCAGCTTGACATTGTCGTGGTGGACAACGTAAGCCAGGCCTTCTTTGACATCAACAATAATATGCCGTGGCGTGTGGCTGGCCACAGGGTGTTCTTGATGGATCATCAAGAGACCAATGATGATCGCGATGTAGCTCAACGTGTCGATGAGAAAACACGGCGCTACGCCTAGCGCAACCATCAGAATACCGGCCAATGAGGGGCCGGCAATCTTCGCCAGGTTGAAAATGGATGAATTGAGCGAAATACCATTCATCAAGTCCTTTTTGCCGACCAACTCAATGACATAAGACTGCCGTGTGGGCGTATCGAAGCTTTGCAGAATGCCGTAGCCCAGGGCAATAAGCAAGATCTGCCAGTATTGCACGATCTTCAAGTAGGTAATGGTGGTCATGATTGCCCCCAGGACCAAAAAGCCAGCCTGGGTGATCAACAGAATACGCCGCTTCGGATACCGGTCAATTAACGTCCCCGCCACTAGAGTGAGGGCCATGATCGGGACAAACTGGGCGGCGGCCAACAGGCCCACCAAAAAGGCGGACTTGGTCATTTGGTAAACCAGCCAAGTCTGCGTCGTCCGCTGGATCCAGGTGCCCATAACGGAAATACATTGGCCAATCCAGAAGCGGCGGAAGTTTTTGGAACGAAGGGAAGAAAAAGTGTCACTGAATACGTGCCAGTTCACTGCGGTCATCGCCTTGTCTGATTGTAATAACTACCAATACTTGGCTCGTTTTGCAGAAATGTCAATACAGCGCATGAAAAAAGCACCAAGAAAAGTCCCACTTCCCTTGGCGCTCTAGTCGTTCAGCCGGCATCATGGTACAATCGTTGAAACAGAATAGTTAAAGACGGTTGGCAAATCCGGATCGTTAAGAGGGTGGGGCCTATGGGCGATTATCAAACTCTGAACGAAAGGAGGTGCCGGGTTGTCTGTCACCGATGTGCTGACGATCATGCTCGCATTTGGCAGTTTCGTACTGTTACTTGTCGACTTGATGCTGAAGCTCATCATTTTCTACGACGACAATCAAAAAAACGACCGTCACTAGACTATTGGCGTGGTCTAACGGTCGTTCTACGATTGTTATGAAGTAAAAAGCCAGCCGTCTTAAACGGTTCTGCGGGGAGTCACTTGGGCCAGTGGCTCCTTTGCTGTCTATATTATACAAGATTAGCCCGTTCATTTGCAAAGCTTTCGCCCGATTACTGCGCTTCCTATCAGTTTTGAGTTTATACAATTCCGTCAATTAGCAGAATCATCCCACGTTCAAACACGGTCTGAACGATAAACCGTGTTTGAACGTGAGATTTGTTTGAACACTCACTGAAAATCTCACCGGTATTCCGCCCACACACGCGGTATGATGGTACAAAGAAAGGCGGTCGCACACATGGAAATCACGTACCAAGGAAAAACACTCAGTTTTACCAGCAATCAGGAAGTCTTTTCTCCCCACGGTCTTGATAAGGGCACAGAGGCGATGCTGGATCAGGCGGAGGTGCATGCCGATGATAGTATTCTGGATCTCGGGTGCGGCTTTGGCTTCGTCGGAATCTATTACGCGGCAACTCTGCCCCAGGCGCAGGTGACGATGGTAGATATTGACCCCAACGCCGTGCAGCTGGCACAAGCCAATGCGCAGAAAAATCATGTGACGCCCACAATCAAGCAGAGCGATCGGCTCACTGCGATTGCAGATGCTCATTTCGACGTGATCTTGTCGAATCCGCCGTATCATGAGAACTTTTCCGTGCCTAAGCATTTCATCGAAGACGGCTATCAGCAGTTAAATCCTAATGGCCGTTTCTACATGGTCACAAAGCGCCGACCATGGTATGAAAACAAGATTCGGACCGTCTTTGGCGGAGTGAAAGTCAGCGAAGCCAATGGCTATTTCGTTTTCTATGCCCAGAAACGGGTCGGCGAAACTCGGGGGCATACTCATGAGAAGAAACACACCTTATCAAAGAAGCTGCAGCGCAAGCTTGATCGGGCAGGAAAACACTGATGCAGGTATTAGGAATTTACGGCGGTCAAGACGCCAACGGGCTGACTGCGACAGTGGTGAAAGAAATTTTGAGCGCAGTTGAAGCTCCGGCCACCACGGAGTTTATTGATCTCAATACATTTGATTTGCAGCCAGAAAGTCCGCACCGGCCCAACCCGGATCTAGATCAATTGGCAGCGAAATTGCAGGCCGCCGACGTTTGGGTATTCGGCGCACCGACCTATTACAGCACGATTCCCGGCCAACTGAAGCAATTCTTTGATGTCATGCGCCACCGCTGGACGCGGATGACGAAAGCTGGAGACAGCTTACCCAATGGAGTTTTTCAAAACAAGCATTATGTATCAGTGACCAGCTGTTTTGCGCCGACGGGGGATAATCTGTTCACCGGCCAAACTGATCTGACGCTGCGGGCAATTGATGGGGCGATGACGCTGGCCGGGGTGCACAAGATCACTGAGCTGGTTTGTCCCAACACCTGGCGGCAGCGCACGCCCACGGCAAAGAAACTGGCTCGGGCGCAGGTAATTGGGCGGCAGCTGAGTCACTATCAGCGAAAGGACGATGAAACTTTGAAACGCTATGGTTTACTCTTCTGCATGATTGCCGTGATGGCTCTAGCAACCATGGGTATTCAACAACTCTGGCCGGCACTGACCAACGGGTTTTGGCTGCGCTACGTGAGTTTTGTAGTCATTTTCTTTGTACTGTTGGCGATCATTCTGCATGTGATGACATTCATGCGGCATAAACGCGCATGAAGATCATGCTTATTGGCAATGCCGGTACCGGTAAATCCACCCTGGCCCGCTGGTTAGCGGCGCAAACGGGCTATCCGGTGATGTATCTGGATCAGTTCTGGCATACCACGGATTATTCAGCAGAAGCGAAACAATGGTTTATCCAGCAGCAGAAGAATTTCTGTGCAGCCCACGACAACTGGATCATTGACGGCAACTACAGTGGTTCGATGGCGGTCCGCTTGGCTGAAGCGGATTTGGTCATTTGGCTGCAAGTCAGTCGCGTGCGATCCATCATCCGGGTCATTCGCCGGTCTTTGCGCTACCGCCGAAATAAAAATAGCCGCCCAGATATGGCGGCGGCGTTCACGGAACATTTTGACAAGGACTATTGGGATTTTCTGCTGTATATTTGGCATTACGACGGCGATAAGTTGAGAAAAGTGCTGGCGGCGCAACAGCCCGCACCACGGCTGATCGTACTGCGCGGCACGCGGGCGAAGGAGAAATTTATGGTGGATTTCAAACAGCAAGAATTTAGTTGAAAAATCCCACTTCCGTTGCGGCTCTAGGGGTTCGGCATGAGCTATGATACAATAATCAAGCAGGATAGTTGAACCACGGTCGGCAAATCTAATCGCGAAGGGGTTGATGCCTATGGGCAATGATCAAACTCTAGCGAGAGGGGGTGCTGGGTTGTCTGATACCGATGTGCTTACCGTCATGATTGCATTCGGCAGTTTAATGCTGCTGCTTGTCGACGTGATGATTAAGCTCATCGAACTACACGACAATCACAAAAACGACCGCCAGTAAACTATTTCACGGTAGTCTGGCGGTCGCTTTGTGATGTATTAGAATTTTTACTGCTGGCCGTCTTCAACGGTTCTGCGGAGGGAGCCACCGCCCAGTGGCTCCCTTTTGCTATCTCCATTATACAGGATTCTCTGACACTTTTGCAAAGCAACCGTTTGAAACCTCAGCAGGCTAAGACCGCACAGCCCGTTTTGTGACTAAACCAAACCCGCCCACCAATAAGAGGACCGCCACCCCAAGCTGCCACCAATTATCTGTCCACGACTGCTGACGCATCAAGATAAATAGATTCAACGGTCCGAGGTGCGGATAGCCAACACACAGGGCAAAGTAGACCGTCGGGATCAGGTAAGCTGCAGCCAATGAGCGGGACGCGGCGTAGCTGAACACAGTCAGGCTGCCAACGAACAGGACCTTAGTGACGAAATCAAAGAACAAAACGCCCGCAAAGTTCGGTAGTTGATAGCCGACGATCAGCAGCAGGTTGATCATGCTAAGCAATACGGTATACCAGCCAAAACGAATCATGTATATGGAAACCAATTGCGTCCGTTTGCTATTCAAGACGTCGGTCACCCCGGCGACCTGTTCCGGCAGGAAAATCCCGCCGAAACAGAAGATGGCGGCCAGCGGCATGAACAATTCGCCGGGTAACGCGGCCTGGGTGATCGTAGTCGGGTGCATGGTGAATAGGATCGGCATGATACCGCAAAAGGCGATCGCCAGTAAACTGGGGAATAATTCATTAGCCCGAATTTCTTTAACGGCGAGCCGGCCGAAGGTGGAAGCCACGATATTTTCCTTCTCTCTGTAGATTCATCAGCACCATGGTCAACCCTAAGAAGACGATGGCCAAGAGGGTATAGCCTAACCGGTTGATGGCTAATTCTGAGTAATGGGCATAAAAGAAACTCACGTTGTGCAGTGAATTGTGCCGCGGGATCAGGAGCCAACCGTAATTTCCGATCACTTGGTGGGCACCAATCATCATGGTGATCAGCCACCAGCCGATTTGCAGAGCAAAGCCGGTGAAATTACTAAATAGGGCATCACTGAGAAAACCGACGGCCGTGCTCACCAGCAGCGTGGGCAGGACCCAAAAGCCGGCAGCCTTAAAGAATGCCCAGTAATCGAGTGCGGCCCCGGGATAAAGCAAAATCACGCGGCCAAGCAGCAGCAAGGCGGTCATGAGTACAGGGATCAATAATCCGGCCACGCTGGCGGCATACCGGGTCACCAGCCATTTGGGCGTGCCCATCGCTTTGGCCTGCATGGTCGGCCGGATCTGGGCACGCCGATCCGCGTAGCAATAGGCAATGATGACAATGGTCGGCAGAATACAAACGATGATGCTCGCAATATCCGCAAACAGCCGGGCATAGGTTCCGGTGATTCGGTCTTTGCGCATGATGAGAGTGTGGTCGCGGCGGGCTTCGGCCAGCGTCATCGGGCGGACCGCGAATCGCTGCAAATTGGCTGCTTGATAATCTGAATGTCCGCCCAATAACTGGTCAACGGGACCGAGTGCTTTTTCCAAGCCGCGGCGAGTATCCGCCTGGCGTGCCTGATTCAGGGCCTGCTCCACTTTGACTTGCGCCCCGGCAGTCAGGGTCACGTTTTTCGCAAAGCCGAAAGGGTATGTCACATACGCATCGTCAGCGTGTTCTTCTTTTAACTGATCAAGCGCGTTGGTCTTTAGGGCATGAAAATCGGTAGTCGTGATCAGATCATAGCGGGCTGTCGGATTCACGGGTGCCGTCGCCAGCCCCCGATCGATCATGGGCCAAACGTTGAGCAGGATAAACCCAACCGTGACAAGGGTATACAGGACAAAGGCCAGGCTCGTAGTAAACCGCTTGAATTCCAACCAGAATAATTTCATTGGCGGACTCCTTGGCGGGTGGGCCGCGATTGCAAATACAGGTACGCTTCTTCTAAAGTCGGCGCCACCGTGCTGGCACCGGGCATGGCTGCGGTCGCCAGAAATCGGATGTGGGCCGTATCGCCTTGCACGATTTGTTCACTAATTTCGTAGCGGGCTTTGAAGGCACTTAATTCAGCCACCGACAAGCTGCTGGCGAAAACATGGCCGGCCGCCTGGGTTTGCAATTGGGCGGTGGTGCCCGTAAACAGCAGGTGGCCTTGATCCAGCACACCAATCCGGTTTGTGGTCGCTTCAATGTCTGAAACAATGTGGGTGGACAACAGAACGATCCGTTCCTGGGCAAACTCCGCCAGCAGATTGCGAAATCGGATCCGTTCTTCGGGGTCCAGACCGGCAGTGGGTTCGTCCACGATCAGGACTTTCGGCTGATTAACCAGGGCTTGGGCAATACCCAGCCGCTGGCGCATCCCGCCGGAGAGCGCTTTGACCTTGGTCCGGGCCTGCTTGGTCAAATTCACTTGCGCCAGCAGTCTGGCAATGCGCCGCTGCTGGTCGCGGGCCGGCACGTGGGCCAGAATAGCCAAATACGTAAGCGCGTCGCTGACGGTCATGGTCGGATAGAAGCCAAAATTTTGGGGCAGATAGCCGACTTGCGCGCGAATGGCGGCGCGTTGGGTGATGGGAATGCCGCACATCTGAATACTGCCGGCAGTGGCTTGGTCCAGGGTGGTCAAGATCCGCATCAGCGTGGATTTGCCGGCGCCATTTTTTCCCAGCAGGCCGAACATGCCCGCCGAGATCGTCAGCGACACGTCATTCAAGGCCGGAGTGTCTTTGCCCCGATAGTGTTTGGTTAAATGATTGATTTGAATCGTATCCATTGAAAAAAGCCTCCCTTTTGCTTATAGGAAGACTTTAACAAGCGTTTATCAAGATTAAGACAAGAATCTTGAATTTCTACAAATAAGCGAACCGGGCCGTCGCCGTGACGCCGTGGGCTGTATTGGCCACTGAGAAACTGCCATGGTGAGCGGTACACAGCGTCTTGCAGATATACATGCCGACGCCTAAATGGTCAGCCGCTTTGCCGCTGGAGAAGAAAGGCAGCTGGGCGTTAGCCTGCTCTGCCGGGGTGAGTAACGGGCCATCGTTGCAGACGGCGATCTCGACGGTTTTCTTACCCACAGTCACCGTGATCCCGACTGTTGTGCGCGCAAACCGGAAGGCATTGGTCAATTGATTATCGAATACCTCCAGGATGGCGGCCGGGGCGACGGCCAGCGGGTGGTCAGGGGCGGTAGGCAGTTCTTCATGCCACGTGAAAGGAATCGTTCCGGCCAGCTTCTGGGCCTCGTCCTTTAACTGGTGCGTTAATTGAGACGGGCTGATTGGGGTGGGGCTGAGGGCAATATTGTGGATGGCCGTAATGTGGGTCATAGTTTGAATAAAGTGGTTGATGCGGTCCAGCTGCTGCTGCATATCCTGCATAATATCCGGATTCAGGGGCTGGCCCGCCTTTTGCAAGGTGAGTAATTCAATATTGCCCTGCAGGACAGTCAATGGCGTCCGCAAGTCATGGGCGAAGGCCGCGTTCACTTGCTTTTGATCATCCGCCAAACGCCAGGCGGTTTGCAAGGCATCCTGCAGCGCTTGGCGCATCTTTTCAAAGGCCTGGACCAAAGCGCCTAATTCATCGGGGGCAGTTGGGGTCAGGTGAAAATCCAGATCCTGGGCCTGAATGCGGGCGACACCGGTTTCGAGCTGTTGCAGCGGGTCAGCCAGTTTGACGCGATAAAAAAGACGGGCCGCGGCGGTCATGATGGCAATCAGGATGGCGAGGCTGCCGCCAATTGCGCCAGTCACAAAGAGAATGGTCACCGCAATCAGCCACGTGGGGGTGACATAGGGGGCAAGTAAGGAGATCAACGCATTCCAGAGCAGCAGATACACCACAATGCTCAGCCCGGCAATCAGGGTACCTGCCAGAATGAGCCGCAATAACGCTGTTTTAATTGGCTGATCGCGCAGCCAGCTGGTTAATTTTACCATCGGTAGCCCACTCCCCAAACTGTATCAATCGGACACTGAGCCCCGGCTTGGGCGAATGTCTGGCGAATCCGGCGAATGTGTTCGGTGATCACCCGGTCATCGCCTACCGCGTCGAATCCCCAGAGCTTTTCGTAGAGCTGTTCCCGACTGAAGACTTGACCAGGGTTCAGACTCAAGAAGGCCACTAAATCGTACTGTTTCTTTTCTAACGCCAAGGGCTGGGCGGCCACGGTGACTTGCTGGGCACTATAATTAATGATGAGATCGCCGAATGCCGCGATTTGGGCTCGTTTCTCCGGGGCACTCGCGCGGCGCAGGCGCGCTTGAATACGGGCGCCCAGATCAGCCAGGCTGAATGGTTTCGTCACGTAGTCGTCGCCCCCGGCACCCAAGCCGCGGACTTTATCCGCATCGGTCACCCGGGCGGTGAGAAAAATGATGGGGACACTGGTCACTGCTCGGATGCGGCTGGTCAGGGCAAACCCATCTGTATCCGGCAAGTTCACGTCCAGCAAAACCAAATCTGGATCGTTTTGCAGTTGGGCAATGGCGGCGCCGCCGGAATCCGCGGTGAGCAAGCCATACGTCGCCAGCATCAGATCAAAATAACGCTGCACTAATTGGATGATTCCTGGATCATCGTCCACCAGCAGTACTTTTGGCTGCATGATTAATCGCCTCGCTTCGTACTTCCTATGGTAGCTGAAGAAAGACAACTTTTAAACAATCTCTGACCATCACAGGTAGTAAACCACACCGCCGAGAAGGCCGGCCAGCAGGATCAGCCACACGGGATTAACGTGGTACTTTGAATCCAGGAAGAACACAACCCCAAGCACCAGCAAACTGGTCCAATCTAGCGACGCTTTGGCCCATTCCCCCAAACCGTTGATGCCAAAGACTGTAAGCAGCATGAGGGATAAAGCCACAGCCAAGATCAAACCGACCGAGGCCGGTTTGATACCGTCTAGAATGGCGGTCAAAACCCAGTTATCGTTGATTTTGTCTTCGTAGTGCAGAAATAACGGAACAAAAATAAACGAGGGGACACAAACGGCCAGGGTGGCGGCGACCGCGGTCCAGAAGCCGCCGTATAGCTGACCCAGGTAAGTGGCGGAATTGATGGCGATGGGTCCGGGAATCAAACCGTCCAATGCGTTCAAGTCGGCAAATTGCTGCACCGTCATGCCCAGTTTTTCTGATTCTTGGAAGATCAGCGACAGCATTGCGTAGCCGCCGCCAAAGCCGAGAAAGCCGATTTTTAGGAAGGTCAAAAATATCGTGATCATACCCGGCGCACCTGCTTCACCCGGCTCAAGATGATCCCGACGATGCCGGCAATGACAATCAAGGTCGGCGCGTTGGCGAGGTTCAGCACAGTCAACAGGAAGCAGGCCGCGGCGAGAATGATCGTCGGGGCATCTTTCAGATTGAACCGGGCCAAACTATAGGCGGCACTGAAGAGGAAGGCCGCGGAGGCGGCCCGAATAGCGGCCATGATACTCAGCACGACGCCCTCCTGGGGAATCATCTGGTAGGCAATCGTGGCCGCCAGCATCAAGACAAAGGCGGGCAAAATCGCCCCCAAGCTGGCGGCAATGATGCCGACCGTGCCACCGATTTTCTTCCCGACAAAACAGGCGTTATTCAAGGCAATCACCCCGGGAAAGGTCTGGGACAGGGTGGCGTATTCGTAGAGCTGATCCCGTTCGATGAGGTGGTATTTCCCGACGAGTTCGCGTTCAATGACCGGCAGCATGGCCATGCCGCCAGAAAAAGTGAAGGTGCCGGCGAGTAGATAGACTTTAAACAGGATCCAGTTTTTATGCACAAAAATTCCCCCTTAGCATCCAGTTTACAGGAGATTTTAGTTGACTCAAAGTACATGTTTAGTACACTGGGCATAACTGAGTGGTTAAGGGGTGGGCAAATGAATATTCGGCAGTTAGAAATCTTCACTGCGGTAGCCGAAACGGGGTCGATCACCAAAACCGCGGAGCAGCTTTATCTTTCGCAGCCCGCGATTTCGAAGACCATTCGCGAGCTGGAGACAGATATTGGCGTGCCGCTATTCGACCGGATCGATAACCGGCTGCACCTGAATCCGGCGGGGCGGGCCTTTCGCATTCGGGCGACGCGGCTGCTGACGGAGTTTCATGACCTCGCCAGTTTCGGCGAACAGACCCAAGCGCTACCGTTGCGCGTGGGCACCAGTATGACGATTGGCCAATTGTCGCTGCCAGCGGCGGTGACTGAATTCCGCAAATTGTATCCCGATACGCCGCTGAAGATTTATTCAGAAAATGTCCAACGAATCAAAGCGCGACTGCTTAACGGCGATGTGGACGTGGCGTTCCTCGAAGGGTTTGCCTCCAGCCAATCTTTTACCGCCCTGCCGATTTCGGAATATCCGCTGCTGGCCGTGGGAGCGCCGCACCTCACGGCAACAGCCCAGCTGACCAGGGCGGAGATGCTGCAGGTGCCATTCTTGTTGAGAGAATTGGGCAGTACCCTGCGGGATCATTTCGACGAAACGATGCACCACATCGGTATCGATATTGAACCGATGCTGCAAAGCACCAGCACCGCCGTTTTGATCAACGCTGCTAAGGCTGGGTTAGGCCTGACCATCTTGCCCTCCCCCTTTGCCCAGCCGTATCTGACCGCCGGAACGCTGCAGCGGTATGAGTTGCCGGGCCAAGAGATGCGGACAGTGAACTATGCCATTACACTGAAAGGCAGTGCCGTGAATGCCGTGCAGCAGGCCCTGGTGGACTGTTTTAAGAAAGCCCAGTGGCATGAGTCGCTGTAAGCCTTAAGAAATGATGCAGGGGTCAATTTTGTCAGACAAGTTCGAATATACTACTCGTTGACTTTGGGGTAGTATATTTGAACTTTTTTGGAGTTTCAATTAATTTTCTCTAACCCATTGAAAAACAACCCGACCGCCAATCGCCGCCATTTCAGCCAGCTTTGGTTGTTCCGGGTAGGATACACCCGATTCGTCAGACACACGAAGCCGGTGCGGGCGGTCAGGTCCAAGGCGATCGACGTTCCGGTGAAACTAGTGTGCCAGAGCCGGGTGCCGCCGGGCTGCCAGCATTGCCAGCCTAGTGTGCGGCCGTTGGCAGCATACTGGCGGAGCAAGTCAAAGGCTTGCGGCGGCAAGATTTGCTGACCCTGATACCGGCCGGCCTGCAGATACATGCGGACAAAGTGCGTCAGGTCGGTCAGTGGGGCAAAAAGCCCAGCATGGCCGCTCACACCATGCAGAACAGCAGCTTTCTCATCATGGACTTGGCCGCGCAGCACACCGCCGCGGGCCGGCACGTCCTCGGTGGGCACGAACCGGCGAGCATTCGCAATAGCTGGATTGAAACCTGTATCGTGCATGCCCAGCGGGGCAAAGACGTTATCCTGTAAGCTAGCTGCCAGATCACCATCGATGTGTTGGATCACCCAGCCTAATTGAATGAAGCCCAGGTCCGAATAGATTGTCTGCGTACCTGGTGCGGCAATCAGCGGCGCCTGTTTGATTTTTTCAATGAGCCCGGCAGCGGATAAATCCAGAGCATTGGGGATGTCTGCCGGCAGGCCGCTGTCGTGGCACAGAAGCTGGCCAATCGTTAATTGCGGCTGGCGCAGCCCAGTGACGTATTTCCCCACCGGATCGGTCAGCTGGATAATGTTGGCGCCAATCAGCTGTAAAATGCGCGTGGTCGTGCCCACGATTTTCGTTAGTGAAGCCAAGTCGTAAAGCATGTCCGGTGCCAATGGGATGGCGTCATTTTCCCGTCCTTGAAAGCCAAGATAGTGTAACTCGTTTTGTTCTGGACCAATCAGCGCATATGAAATACCGTACACGGATCGGCTTGCCAAGGCCGTCTGCAAGACATCGTTAATGGCCTTCGTGTTTTCAATCATTTCTGCCAGCTCCTTTCCCCCACCAGTATAGACCAAACGCGGCCGCCGACACATTGCCGGCGGCCGCGTTACAGCTTACTTTGCAGGGGTGTTGGGATGTTCTTTCTCGTAATGCAACAGTACCGTGTGGGATTCTGTCATAAAAGCGATGGCGAAAACGGCGCACAGAATGTACAGAATAGCGTCCACGGGTATTGGCACATGTTTGACCACGACATGGGGAATCATCACGACGAGAAAGGCAGCCAGGCCAAAAATCCAGCGGTTAATATGCACACCGTGTTGTTTCAACCAGGCCAGCAACCATTGGGTCAAACCCAATACCACTAGGAATGCGCCAAATACGAGCAGCCAATAGAGCATACACAATCACCTCGTTTGAATCATTACGCTTTTGCTGCGGCCGCCGGCGCAGCCGCTTCTGGCTTCTCCGCCTTAGCCTGTTCGTCGGCAACCATCTTTTTATCGTAAGCCTTCACGAATGGGTAGTAAATAATCGCGGCAACGATTAAGTTCACAACAATCAGAATAATGATCCGCCAGTCGTTCCCCGCACTCAGATAACCGCCGATCGGGGCCGGCAGCGTCCACGCCTGATAGGTCGTAAAGCCGTTCACCAAGCCCAATTTAACGGCGTAGTAAGAAATAGTCGAAAGAACGAGCGGCACTAAGTTAAACGGCAGGATCAGATATGGATTCAGAATAATGGGAGCACCGAAGATCATGGGTTCATTGATGTTGAAAATTCCGGGCACCAGGGAGAAACCGCCGACTTCGCGTAAGAACTTAGACTTGCAAATCGTCAAGAACATGACGGCGACAACGACCGTTGCCCCCGCCCCGCCAATGGTGACAGTCCACTGGTAGAATTGTTCTGGGGCAATGTAAGGCAGGTGAGTACGGCTGACGCCCTTTGTCACAGCGTCGGCATTGGCGCTCAGCATGACCAGCCACATGGGCCGGACGACTGACCCCACGATACTCATCCCGTGGATTCCGAAGGACCACAGGAAGTGGATCAGGAACATCGGTAAGAGGACCCCAAATAAATTATTCCCGAGAATGCCGGTAATTGGTTTGAACAAAGCCAGCAATGCACCATTAACGTCAAACTTGAAAATGTCCCGGACCAGCCAAGCCACGATAATAATGACCGCCCCAGGAATCAATGCTTCAAAAGAACGGGCCACGGCAGGCGGGACTTGCTCCGGCATTTTGATGGTAATCTTGTGCACATTGAAGAACCGGTAGACTTCCACGGCAAAAATCATGGACACAATACCGGTAAACATACCGGCCGAGCCCAGATTCGACATCGGTAAAACGAACCCCAGCGGCGCTTTCTTCGGCGTCAGGACATTGACGGGCATTTGCAGCATAAAGAACGTGCCTAAAGACAAAATGCCGCCGGTCGTTGAATCCAAGCTGTAAGACTTGGCCAAGTCCGCGCCCATGACGAAGGTAGCGTAAATCGCCATCAGCCCCATGGTCATCCGGAAGGGCAGGGCAATCGTGGCTGAGTATGGCGCTAAGGCGTCGGCCCACGGTTTGTAGGGTAAGTTAACAAAGATTAAAAAGAAGCTGCCGATTAAAATTAATGATAATGTAGAGATAACCCCGTTACGGATGGCTAACAAATGACGCTGCGCGCCAATTTTAGCCATTGGCGGGACAAGCTTCTTTTCGACCCAGTTCATAAAACGGTCCATACCAATTCCTCCTCAAGACATATGAATCTGAACACATGTCGAGTATACTCACGTTTGGTATGGCGTTTCAACAATCTGTGTCAATAAATGTGACAGGCAATAAAATATTTCCTGTTGAATTTTGGTATAGGCCAATTGCAGTTGACCTATACCAGGCTGAAAAAACGAAGGGGTGGCGCACCATGTATGTGATTGGAATTGACAGTGGCGGGACGCATATCGTTGCTATTGCGTTTAACGGTGAAGAACAAATCGCTCAGGCAGAAACTGCCGGGGGCGGGAATATTGCCCTGGATGCGGCGGGGACGGTGCACCGAATCGTCGGTACAGTTGAAAAAATATTTCAGCAGCTGCCCGCGGCAGCGTGCGCTGGTATCTTAGTCGGCATTGCGGGGGTCGCCACGGCCGGCGGTCAGGACCAGGTGGTTAGTGCGTTGCATGAATTGTTCGCCGGCCCGGTGGTGGTGATCAGCGACGCCGATTTGGCGATGCTGAACGGTCTGCATGGTAAAAATGGTGTTGTCGCCATTGCCGGGACCGGCTCGATCGTGCTCGCCCAAACACCCCAGGGCCGCCTGCGGGTCGGCGGTTGGGGCTGGCGGTTTGGTGACGAGGGCAGCGCTTATGATATTGCGCGCCGGGCGTTCCAAACGATTCTCAGTGCCCGGGATCATGGCCGCGTCAGTCCGCTGGAAGTACCTCTGTGTGCTGCGTTGCAGGTGCCAGACTACCGTGCGGCCGTAAGCCGCACCTACCAAATGGATCGTGGGACCTTCGCCGGGTTAGCCCGGGCGGTGGCGCAAGCCGCCACGCCGGCTAATCTGGATGCCCGCGGGGCCGTTATTGATGCGGCGAATGCCTTATCAGACCAAATCACGCTCGCATTGGTGCGTACGCGATTACCGGCGCATGCGACTATCGCCTTGACTGGCTCTGTGCCGGCGAACAATGATCTCTATTTCCAAGTCGTAACCGATCGGCTGGGCAGTCATCCCCTGCGCCGGCTGCAGGGCAGTAATGCCCCCGGAGTGCAGTATTATCGCTTTAGATAGATCTGCCGTAATTGTGCCTGCATTTGGTTGTCGACGCCCAGCTGATTTTCAATATAGTCTGGTAAGGACCCGTAGTCGTCTTCGATTTTGACCAAGGCGGCATCCAGATACTCATTTCTGACCGACGCCAGCGACCGGGTGGTGGCGATCAGGGCGCTATTGCTGTCAGCGGCCCGCAAGGCGGCTAACCGGTCCCGCCGATTCTTGTGCAGCAGGGGATTGGACAGCAGATAGTCCGCGCGGATCGTGGCCGCCGGGATGCCCAGCACGGTGAGCAGGTAGACTGTCGCCATGCCGGTGCGGTCTTTCCCCGATGTGCAGTGGTAGAGCACGGCGTCATTGTCCTGGTCGTGGGCACAGAGAATCTCGAAGAAATGATGGAACGCACGCTGTGCACTGCCCCGGCTCACCATGTCCCGGTATGTGTTGACCATGTTCATGAAGCCGGCCACCGGGTCTTTATCATAGAGTTTGCGCAGCTCGACGATGGACTTGCTGACTTGGGTTTCATCCGTTGGGAAAATTGAGTTGAGTTCGTAGCGGGCGCCAGCTGGGACCCGGTCAGGCCACTGCTGCTTTTCCTTGGGCGAGCGCAGGTCAATGATCGTGCGGACGCCGTAATCGGTGAGAAAGGCCAGATCCTGATCACTGAGTTTATTCATCCGGCCGGATCGAATCAGTTTGTGATATTTAATCGTGCGGCCATCAGTCGTTTGATAGCCGCCCAGGTCCCGAAAGTTGGGGCCTTTTTCAATTGGTAGAACGTAAGGCACGGTCACAGTCATTTTTCTCCCTTCGTGAATCAAAAAGGAACCAGGGGCACATGGCCTCTGGCTCCCACAAATAGTTTACACTACTTGCTGTTACTTGGTGGTTACGGTAATGGTTGGCGCGCCCGCTTCAATCCCTTGCGGCGTGACGGGCGTGATGTTGGCCACGGCGGCCATGTTAGTAATAATCGTCATCACTGTCGTCCCTTTGCCGGCCGCCTTGATGGCATCCAGGTCCATCAGCCCGACTTGCTGGCCAAATTGCACATGGTCGCCGTTGCGGATGCTTAAGTCAAAGGGCGCACCTTTCAATTCAACGGTATCCAGTCCCAAGTGAACAATGATTTCCAAGCCAGTATCGCTCTTCATCGTCCAGGCGTGCTTTGTATCCATGACACTGACGATCGTGCCGGACACTGGGGCAACAATGGTCCCCATGGCCGGTTCGACCGCGAAGCCGTCGCCCATCATTTTCGTCGAAAAGACATCGTCTTGAACGGCGGATAATGGTTTAAGCTGGCCTTGGACAGGGGCGACGAATTGGGTCGTGCCGGCGGTCACTGGGGCGTCGGCATCATCGGCCACCGCGACATCACCAGCGCCGGCCCCGACGAGGGTGCCGTCTTCATTCTTCGCCACCATGGCGCTCTTGGGCACCCCGAAGAAGTAAGTCGCCACGAAACCGCCAGCGTAAGCGGCCAGCAGGCCAAAGACATAGCCCAGCCACTGGTTGTGGGCAATTAACGGGATCAGCGCCATGCCGGACGGGCCGATGGTGATCGCGCCGATGTTACCGATGGCGCCAATGACGGCCCCGCCGATCCCGCCGCCGATACAGGCGGTAATGAACGGTCGGCCTAGGGGCAATGTCACCCCATAGATCAACGGTTCACCAACACCCAGAATACCAACTGGCAGCGCGCCTTTGATCATCCGGGTGAGCTGCTTATTTTTATGCGCCCGGACCCACAGCGCAATCGCTGCACCGACCTGGCCGGCACCCGCCATGGCCAGAATGGGCAGCAGGGGGGTAGATCCTAATTCTTTGATCATTTCCAAATGGATCGGGGTCAAAATTTGATGCAGACCGAACATGACCATCGGCAGGAAGAACAGACCGAGAACGAAGCCGGAGAAGGCCCCGCCTATTTTCAGGACCCAATTGATACCGCCTACGAGGGAAGAAGAAACCAGTCCGGCCAACGGCATGACCAGGAAAATGGTGAAAACTCCCATAGCGAGCAGTGTGGTCACTGGGACGATGATGATATCCAGGGAGTCAGGAATCCAGGTGTGCAGCTTCTTTTCTACCATGGACATGATCCAAACGGAAAACAGCACGCCAATGATACCGCCTTGGTTAGCGGCTAACGGCTGGCCGTTGAAAATATTGAGAATTGGGATTGGTGCCACCAGGCCCGGCAATAGAGTCAGTCCGCCAATGATGCCGCCAAGGCCAGGGGTGCCGCCGAATTCTCGGGCGGCATTGATTCCGACATAAATATTCAAGTAAAAGAATAGACCGCTGTTGATGACCTTCAGCACCGTGATGAATTCGGTCATATCCTTGCCGATCATCCCGGCAGTCTGCATGTTGCCCATGACGCCAGCAATACCGGCGATCAACCCGGCCCCAACAAAGGCTGGAATTAAGGGGATAAAGATGGATGAAATGTGCTTCAACGCGGCCCGCCACCAAGTTTGTTTCAGCTTGGCTTTCTGCGCCGCATGGGTCTCTGCCGCGACGGCTTCCACGGCACTCTTATTGGCCGCATGCCCACCAGTGGGGAATGGTTCACCCAGGCCGACGCCGACACTGTCGACCATGGCTTGGGCGACTTTATTGACGACGCCGGGGCCGAGGATCACTTGCAGGGTGTCTTCCTGCACGACCCCGAGGACGCCGGGAATTTTCTTCAACGCGGCCATTTTGACTTTACCTTCATCAATGATAGTCATCCGCACCCGGGTCATACAGTGGATCAGTTTGGCGACATTGCTCGGGCCGCCGACGTCGGCGAAAATCGCCGCGCCCATCGTTGCATATTTATCTTGCGCCATACTGGTTATTCCTCCTCGTTCTTGACCGCTTGGGCGATGAACCCATGGGCCCTTTGCAACCGTTCAGCCGCTGCCGCTTTAGGCAGTTGCGTCAAGACCATCACAATGGCCAGCTTCACGTTTTCACCCGCGGCAGCGAAAGCTTCGGCCGCCGCATCCGCGTCGGTGCCGGTGGCTTGTTGGATGATCCGCTTGCTGCGTTCGACCAGTTTCTCATTGGTCGGCCGCACATCAACCATCAAGTTGCCGTAAACTTTGCCGATGCCGACCATGGCCCCGGTGGAGAGCATGTTCAGGATCAGCTTTTGCGCCGTCCCGGACTTCAACCGGGTCGATCCGGTCAGAATTTCCGGACCCACCGGGCATTCGATGGCGATTTGCGCATGCTGGCTGATCACCGCGTTGTCGTTGCAGGCAATACTGATCGTGGTGGCGCCAATGGCATCAGCGTAATCCAGCCCGCCAACGACGTAGGGGGTGCGGCCGCTGGCCGAAATACCGACAACGGTGTCGACCGCGGCTAATTTGTGATCGATCAGGTCCTGCCGGCCCAGCGATACGGAATCTTCCGCGCCCTCCACGGCGACGGTCATCGCCTGCATGCCGCCGGCGATCAGCCCTTGCACCATTTCGGGATCAGTGCCGAAAGTCGGAACACACTCTGCCGCGTCCAAAACGCCCAAGCGGCCGCTGGTACCGGCGCCGATGTAAAATAAACGCCCGTGATGATTAAAAGTTTGAATAATGGCTGTAATGGCTTGTTCAATGGCGGGTAACGCCCGGCTGACACTGACGGGGACCGTCTGATCCTCGGCGTTCATTGCCGCGGCAAATTCATGCACGGACATCGTGTCCAAATGCATGGTTTTCTGATTGCGCGTCTCGGTCGTCAATTTGCTCAGATCCATAATGTTTTCTCCTTCCGGGGTGTTCATATTGGCCGATGCCAATTGAAACCCTTTTCTTAAGTCTTCTGTAGTGTAGCATGATGGAAATGCGGTTTCAATAGTAAATGTAAAAGAAGCTAACAAATGAAATAATATATCAGACGGCAGCAAACTCCCATCAATTCCCCTTCCTATTGTTATTTCAAAAGGAACGGCTAAAATTAGTTCTAACGGATAGGGAAGCGGGAATTGAATGACGAAAACAACGAAATTATTACGCCGCTTAGCGACCGGGAGTCAGAATTTGTTGGCGGACAACCTGGTGGGCGTTTATTTGCATGGATCCTATGTGTTGGGCGGGTATAACCCGGCGGTGAGCGATTTGGATTACATTATGGTCGTGATGCGCCGGTTGACGGTGAAAGAAAAGGCCGACTTGATGCATTTCACGACTGAAGAACTGCTGCCGCTGGCGCCGGCGAAGGGTTTGGAGTTCCACGTGTTGTTGTTGGCCCACACGCGGCATTTCCGGCATCCCATGCCCTTTGATTTTCATTTCTCCGAGTACCATCGGGCGGAGTATTTCCGTGATCCGGAGGCTTATATTGAAGGAATGCAGGGTACGGATCCAGACTTGGCGGCCCATCTCATGGTGATTCAGCAGCAGGGCCAGGTGCTCACTGGTTTGCCCATTAAAGATGTGTTTGCCCCGGTGCCGCCAGCGGCTTATTGGCAAAGCATTGTTTTCGACATTGCGGATGCCACGAAACAGATTTTGAATCAGCCGACGTATGTTACCCTGAATTTGTGCCGTGTTTTGGCCTATCGGGAAAATGGGGCAGTGCTGTCCAAGCAGGCAGGCGGCGAGTGGGGTGAGAATCATTTGCCCAAACTCTATCAGCCCTTGGCTTCCTATGCTCTGGCGTCTTATGAGGGAGACGAAGACTTGAAGACAGTGGACGGGACGATGCTGGACCATTTTGGCCCGCATCTGCTGATTCGGTTTGCCCATGAATGTGTTTCGGTGGCGGTGGATGCGAGTCAGAAAGGCGGTCAGCAATGAAGCAGACGAATACGTTAATTACTGGGGCCGATAAGGGTATCGGCTTTGAAACAGCCAAGGAACTTGGTCAACGGGGCCAGCATATCCTGCTCGGCGCCCGCAATGCCCAGCGGGGCCAAGCGGCCATTGAAAAATTGCGGGCGGCGGGCGTCGCCGCAGATCTGATTTTACTGGACGTGACCGACCAAACGACTATTGATCAGGCCGCGCAGACGATTCAAGACCGGTGGGGCTATCTGACAGTTTTGATCAACAATGCCGGAGTTGCCTTGGATCATCATGAAGCGCCGGAGAAAATGCCCATGGCGGTGATTCGGGCGGATTTTGATGTGAATTTCTTCGGCGCGGTCGCCGTCGCGCAGACGATGATTCCTTTGCTGCGCCAGGGCCAACCAGCCAAGATCATTAACGTTTCCAGTAATATGGGGTCTCTGGGTTTGGCCAGTGATCCCAAGAGCCGGTTCTACCGGGCTAATTCCTTGGGTTACCAGTCGTCCAAGGCCGCGCTGAATATGGCCACGATTTCGCTAAGCAAAGCCTTAGCTCCAGAGATTACTGTGAACGCCGTCAATCCGGGCTATACGGCCACAGAGTTTGGCGGTTCCTGGGCGGGTGAACAAACTGTTGCCGAGGGTGCAGCGAAGATCGTGGATCTGGCGCGGGATGAGGCACCCCGAGTGACGGGCCAATTTGTGGAAACTGCGGGGCAGCTACCGTGGTAAAAAAGAGCGTGTCGCAGTCATCATTCGATGATTGGACACGCCCTTGATTATTCTTGGATTTTTTTTGCTAACTGTAATTCATCTCGAATCAGCAGGCCGTTTTCCGCGACTAGCGGGATTTCGGGTTTAATCGCGCGGGCTTTTGCTACCGCATCAGGGAATACTGCCCTGATTTGATAGCCTCTTTTCTGATAGAACGCCAGCGCGTGCAGATTGTCATTCGTCGTAATGACGGCGATCCGCTGTAATTGCTGTTCTTGCACCAGCTGTTCCGCCGCATGCATCAATTGCGACCCAATGCCCTGGTTCGGCCGCAGGCTGTCCAGCGAAATTATTTCGAGTTCATCAGGTTTGATAACATAGCTCAAAACGCCGACGATTTGCTGCTCAACCACGGCAACAAAACCATCTAGGTTTCGGATATCATACTGCCCGGAAGAAACCACCATATCTGTGGCACCCCACAGGCGTTGAAACAGGGGCACGACTTGCTGGCGATAGGGGGCAAGCGGGTGAATGATCATCATCAATTTCCTTTCTGTCTAGGCCTCTGCTAACTGCCGGCGCAACGCCCGAATCTCGGCAATATCCGCCTCAGGGTCCGCCATCAGGGCATCGATTTGGTGCTGCAGCAATAACTTAGTTTCACTGGTCAGATGCACTGGCGCCGTTCGCTCTGGATCGACTAGCCGATGATCGCGGATCGTGTAGATTTGCTGGGCAACCCGCTGAGTGAAAGTCTGGTCGTGGGAGATTAAGAGCAAGGTGCCGGGATAGCTGGCTAGAAAGGTGCCCAGGGCGTCGATGGCTTTCAGATCCAAGTAATTGGTGGGTTCATCCAATAGCAGGAAGTTGTAATCACCGACCAAAATTCGGGCTAAGTTGGCTTTTACTTGCTCGCCGCCGCTGAGGGTACCGGCGTTTTGGGTCCATTGCGCTGGTGGAAAGCCCAGTCCGGCCAGCAGATTGCGGATCAGATGAACATCTTGGTAACTGTGGCCGGCGACATTCTCCCAGAGGGTTTGGTCGCGATCTAAAGTGTCCAGGTCTTGGGCAAAATAACCGATGCGGGCCAGCTGGTTCCACCAGACGGGTTGCGGCCGGGCCATGATGTCTTTGAAGAACGAGGTCTTGCCGGTCTGGTTGGGCCCGGTGATGGCGACTCGCTGGCCGGCGGGCACTTTCAGCTGAATGTTTTGAATCAGCGTCTTTTTCCCGCGGACCACTGTCCAGCCGCTGACCCGAAGCATCGTATGCCCGGCCAGTTGGGGGGCGGTTAAGTCTTTGAAATGCAGCGGCCGTTCTTTCTTCACCCGATCTGGGGGCACCATCCGATCGATCCGGTGTTCCAAGGCCATGGCGGTTTGGGCTTTCTTCCGTTCCGACTTGTCGTGACTGGTTAAGCCCGCCGCTTTTTTATCAGAATTGCTGAGCTTGCGCGTGTTGCCCTTTTTCAAACGATGGGCTTGCTGCAGACGCTTTTCGACTTGGATTTCTAATGCCTTTTTCTTTGCTAAATAATCGTGATACGCTGCCTCGGCCTTCTGTGCTTGGCGTTGTTCAGCCTGGCGGTAGGCGGCGTAGTCGCCGGTGAAGACGGTCACTGTGGGGCCGCCGAAGACGATGATCTGGTCAAAAGGCTGGGCCAGCAAGGCTTCATCGTGGCTGACCACAATCAGCGTGCCAGCGAAGCGGGCTAACTCCCGGGCCAGCCAGTGCTGATTGAGCAGGTCAAGATTGGCTGACGGTTCGTCCAGCAGCAGGATATCGGGCTGCTCGCCCAGGACGTCGAAGATTTCGCGTTTAACCTGTTCACCGCCGCTTTCGCTGCTGAAGTCTTTCAGCTGGGGCACATAACCGATTTTGCCAACGGCTTGGATACGCGGATCATCATTGGCCGCCAGCATCTTGAGCAGCGTTGACTTGCCGGTGCCGTTGGGACCGATAATGGCGACCCGCTGGCGGCGATTCACCGTCAGCTGGGGCAGGGTAAAAAGCGGTTCGGCGGCATCGGAAAATTGAAATGATAAATGATTGATTTGGATGGCTAACATATAACGCACTTCCTATTCAGTTGCGAAAAGGGAGCGGATCGCGGGTCAAAAATAGCCCCGATCCACCGCGATCAAGGCTATTTGGGTACACGCCACCAATGTCCCAAAAACCAGCCTTGATCACCAACAGTCCAGACGACTCCCTTGGCATAACGTCAAGGATTGTTCGTCTCTGCGGTGGCTGAGGTTAGTTTTTAGTTTGCACTGTGGTTGTACCTCCGTGATTAATTTAGTTCTAAGATAACATGGGCTTTTTTGAAAGTAAAGGGATGCCGTTCAGCCATTGTATTTCACGTGAAACAATTGTCCGGCAAGCAAAGCACTTGACGGCGCAGTGAAATAAGTCGACGATAACGAAAAAAGGAGGCAGCGGGTATGGCCGAACAATCGACGGATGCATTGCGCGATATTTACAACCTGATTTTGAACAAGGGCACTCGGGATTGGGAGCGCCAGAAATTACAACAGGCCAAGACAGAGATAGAAACCGGTGCGGCCATCCCTGCGACTTTGGAACGGCTGGAAGCCGTATTGCGGCCCCTGGCCAGCCGCAATAATCTCACCCCGGCAATGACCGACTTTTATGCCCGGCTCACGAATGATCCACTGGGCGACATGGCCTTCGATTTTACCCGCCATGAAGCGGCTGATCTGCCCCATGAAGATCGGGCCATCTTTGGCGGCGGCTGTTTCTGGTGTATGGTCGAGCCGTTTGAAACGATGCCTGGGATCGTGTCGGTGCTGTCGGGTTATACCGGCGGACACACCGCTGAACCGACCTACGATCAGGTGCTGACCCAGACCACCGGCCATGTGGAAGGGGTAGAAATCATCTTCGATACCCGGGTGGTCACATATGCCCAGCTGGTGGCATTGTATTGGCAATTGACCGACCCCACCGATGCGGGCGGCCAGTTTGAGGATCGGGGAAACGAATATCGGCCGGTGATTTTTGTCCGGGATGCCGTTCAGCGGAAAATTGCAGAACAGTCGAAGCAGGCCTTGATTGCGTCTGGCAAATACCGCCGGCCCATCGTGACCGCAATCGAGGCTGCTAGTACTTTTTGGCCGGCAGAGAACTTCCATCAGCAGTTCTATAAAAAACAACCCAAACGTTACCGGCAAATCGAAAAAGCCCGTCAGCAGTATCTCACTTGGCAAAATCTGCAAGGGCGGCTGCGGCGAGCACGTTAATTTGTTTTCGTTTGGTTCAGGCTGGTGTAGATCAGCGAATCAGTCGGATGAACATGGCCGTTGACCACGAGCGGCTGACTCGCTAATTGATAGTGATAGGTCCGGACGACATCGACCCGCTGGTCCTGGCTCGTCGTATTTTTAACAGCAATTTGATACGTACCCTGGGGCAGGGCCTTGGTCCACCGATATACATCACCGCTGCGGTGCAGGCGGTACACTTGATTAGTGCGGACATTGCGCAAGGTCACCTGTACTGTCGTATTGAGGTGGATCTGGACCGAAAAGTACGTGGCCGGACCATTCAAGGCAACCTTTTCCGTCAGTACCGTGCCTGGCGCTACCGTCGCGGCCTTCGCGTGGTATTGGGTGGATAATTGACTGCGCTGGGCAGCGACGACGGTGCTTTGCGGAGTAAGTGTGACGATGGTGTGCGCCCAGAGCGGCAGGGCGGTCAGCGCTGCCGCCAGGGCCACAAGAGCCAGGTCAGGCTGCGTTTGGTCGGTCTGCCGGGCCGGGACAGGCAGCGCGGCCAGCTGATAGAGCAGCAGCGGGAGAAGCACCTGACCATAGCGTTCTTCCACTTCCCAGAGCAGGGTGTGGAACGCAATATACCCCAGCGCGGTGACAATCGTCAGCAGCAGGACCGCATCGCGGGGGGCGCGGAGTTGCGGCCGCCAGCCCCACAAGCGCCAAGCAACTAAGAACAGCAGCGCGTCGGTGGCGATTTGGTAACTGAGTGCGGTCAAAGCTTCGATGAAGGCGGCGTGTTTTTGATACCACGCGGGTGCGGCCCGGAAGCCGCCGTCCCCCCAAGTAAGAATATCCCGGACGGTGAAAAAGGTCCGCAGTTTCGTCAACCATAATTGAAACAAGCCGCTGATCCCTAATTTCTTGACCCGTGCTGTAATTGTGGCGACATCATAGGTTTGCCGGGTCTTGCTGGATAATTGGATCTCATGGCTTACGTCGGTACCGCTGTACATCCCCTGCGAGCTGGTGTTAACCCCCATCAGCAGCCAGGAAGTGACCGGCAGGGCAAATTCGGTATGCGGCTGATAATTGCTGGCCTTGCGGATCATCTGGGTTGCCGGCGTACTGAGAGCAAAGCCTAGCAGAATGATGGCCAGCGGCACGCCCAGAGCGGTCGCTTTCAAGGCCTTCTGGCGAAAGACCAGCCAGCCGACGACGGCGATTGCCGGCAGCAAAACGATCAGGTTCGGCTTAGTTAGTTGGCCGAACAAAACGGCGATACCTAAGAGCGTACCATTGATGATCCGCTGGCGGCGGGTTTTGGTCGGCCAAAGCAGCAGCGTGCGGAAAATCACGAGCAGCACCAGCATGGCGGGCAAGTCAGAATAGAAGACTTGCAGAAAATACGTATAGGCAAACGGGGTGGCGGCCATGAGGGCAAAGGCGCCGATTAAAACGCTGGCCCGTTGGGTGACGCGGCGAATCGTGGCCAATACTAACAGGATGAACCCATCCAGCAGGATCAGACTCAGCAGATGGACGGCCAGGTTGGTGGACAGGCCCAGTACGTTGGTCAGCCGGAGCCAAAGCGACAGAAAAAATGTGATGGGTACATTGTTCGGATAGCGCCAGAAGTAAGTGATGTTCCAAGTCATGTGACCCGCGGCCATTTTGTCGGCTTGCGCCAAAACGCGATAGGCATCGTGGTAAACGGTCACCGGCATGAATGTCAAGACGAGGATCTGCCCAATCACCATCACGAGCAGACCGGCCCCGAGCACCTGGTTGATCCGCCGTCGGGGCAGCCCGTTCAGAATCGGCGCCAGCCAGTGCGCCGCGACCAGGACCAAGACGCTGACGGTCAGCGCGGCCGCCGTCACCAAGCGGGTGCTGGTTCGCAGCAGGCCGCTGGTCGCGCCGATAATGAGGCAAAGGGCTAGTAGGCCAGGCAGAAAAGCCGGCCGCTTGATTTTACGCATGATACTCACCTCTCTTGTTGATGATTTTGCAATCTTGCCGAGATTAACCGGTACAGTCGAGCGCTGACCCGGGCCGCGAATGGCCGGGCCAGCAGCCAGCAGCCGCTGGCGAACAGCAGGCCGCCCAAGATGTCAGAAGCAAAATGATCCCGCAGATACACCCGGGAGCCGGCGACCAACCCGATCCACACGATGCCGATTAGGGTCGCCGCCAGCGCTTGTTCCTGGTCATCGATCAGGGGAATGATCACGAGCAAGATGGAAAAGACCAGGACCGCGGTACACACTGTGTGGCCGCTGGGAAAACTGAACCCTGTATCGGCGGTCAGCTGTTGGGTGGGCCGCGGCCGCTGCACGATGAATTTGACCAGTTCGGCCCCGGCAGCAATGGTCAACTGCAAGCCGCCTAGCAAAAGACTGCGCTGACCAGCGCCCCGCCGCCAAAGATAAACACAGAGCAGAAAGGTTAAGCTCAACACGATGGCGGGACTGCCGCAGAAGGCGATGATGTTGAAAATAGCGGTATTCAACGGGCTTTCTGCTGGAATTAAGGCGGTTTGCACTTGCTGATCCAGCGCCGTGACCCAGACCGCATGGCCCATGACTGCCACCGTCAGACCGCCGAAGAGCAGTAATAAGAGGGCGCCGATCAAGCGGTTTGACTTAGCGCTCATTATTCGGCACCGCCTTTGCGGAAACGGTGCAGCACAAGTCGGATGATTGATATGAGTACAAAGATTGACATGTTTAGAACTCCTTTGATTCGTGACGGATGGCAGACCAGTAACAGACCAGCAGGAAGAGACAGTAGCCGAGGAGGGCCAGCCAGATATTGACAGTCGGCCAATGCCTGGTAAAAACAGTGCCCAGAGCGATGCCGCTGCCGGCTGCGAGGGTGACACGGGCCAGAGCAGTGAATGCGGGTTGACGGTGGTAAAGCGTAACGCCCAGCACAGTTCCGAGGACCATCCCGACCAGGCCAGCCCCGAGTATCGGTAAAGTTACCAGCCAGACGAAGAACAAACCCGTACCGACGGTGAGGCCAATCTGTTTGATCAATTGGCGGTGGTGCGCCGACCAATACCGGCCCGTGCCGCCATAGAAGAGGCCAGCAATCACGGGGCTGCCCAGCCCAATAATCAGCAGGGGAATGTTAAATAACCAAGCCGTGAATTGAATGAGCATACCAACGGTCAAACTGACCAGCAGTGCCGCGGAAGAATCAGGTCGGCCCGCTTCTTCCGGCAGGCTCAGAAATAAGAAAAAAGTGGCCAGAATGATCACTGGAAATGAAATATCTTTACCCAGAGCGGACATTGAAAATTCACCCAATGCCGCGGTGAACAGTGTCCGCAGGTCGGCAGACCACGGGTGCGGCGGCCAAGTTGCTGAATGAGCGGCCATAGCGGGCGGCCCCCTTTCTGACACTGTTCAGAATAGAACCCGATCAAATATCCGCCCACATAAGAAAAATGAACTGAATCTGAAGAATCTTCATGAATGGCGGGGCGAGCGGGCCAGACCGGCATTCGTTTCTGAATTTTTTTCAGATTGGCGTTCCCAGATCTGGAAAAATATTTTTTCAAGAGGCTGAAAATGATGGCATACAAACAGGCCGCGAACCCGAAATACGAGTTTGCGGCCTGTTTATGTCCAGTCACTTATTGATTGGGGGCGGTATTGTTAGCTGGCGGCAGGGTCAGCTGAATGATCGTGCCCTGGGGCTGATTGTCGGTGATGGTGAAATGCCCGCCGCTGACCTTGGCCAGCTGGGCGGCGATGGCCAGGCCCAGCCCGGTGCCGGGAATTGAGCCGCGGATATCGGCACTGCGGTAGAATCGATCAAAAATGTGCGGCTTATCCTCAGCACTGATGCCCCGCCCCTGATCGGCGACGGTCAAGACGCTGTTGCCGGCAGCATCTGCATGCAGCGTGACGGTGATCGTACTGTTGGCGGGGGAATACTTGGCGGCGTTGCCCACCAAATTATCGAGAATGTGATCGATCGCCGATGCTGTACCGCGCATGGTCAAATTGGGTGCGATGCGGCTGATGATTTTTTGCTTGACCGTGGGCAGCAGCGCTGTTAACTGGGCTGTCACGGTTTGCGACAAGTCCAGCAGCGGTGCTGGCCCGGCCATTTGGTCCGCCTGGGACAGGGTAATCAATTCGTTGACTAATTCCTGCATCTGCCGGGACTCCTCGGTGATGTAATGCACTGACTTGGGGATAATCTCTGGGTGATCGGTGCCATGGCGGTCAATGAGCTGGGCATGGCTGCGAATGGTCGCAATTGGCGTGCGCAGTTCATGGGCGGCGTTCATGATGAAAAACTTCTGCTGCTCCTGGCGGTCGTGAAGCTGAGCCAGCAGGGCATTGAAGTTGACGGCCAGATCGGTGACTTCGCTGGGCTTAGCCGGTACGGGCAAAGGCGTTGCCCCGGGATCCTCCGAGGCCTGGATCGTCTTAGTGCTGACGGACAGCGACCGCAGCGGATCAGTGAGCCGATGGGCCAGTCGGCGAATGTAGAACGGACTGATGAGCAGGGTCAAAACCAGAATGATTACCGTCACTTCCATCACCCGGACCAGAATATTCACTTGGCTGTTGAGACTTTGCCAGAGATCGTAGCGGATGCCCCGGGCGTGGGCCATTTGATGGTAGAGCAAAACGCCCTGGCGGGGCTGATAGTACAAATTACGAAAGAGCGGGACCGCGGTGGGCGGCACGGCCAGCAGTTTTTTTGTATTCGGTGAATAATAATGCCGTACTTTGGCGTCTTTGCGCATATTCGTCACGACGACATAGCTGGAACTGGTATCTAAGGTGCTGTTTTTGCGCCAATTTTCCCAGTCATCATCGCCGTCGATGGTTCGTTTCTTAACGCTCTCCACGAGGCCAACAGACGCCACTGCGGTTTCGCGCAGCAGCTGATGGCCCACCGCAATGGTGATCGCCACCCCCAAAGACAGGGTGATGACCGCCACCATGGCGACTAAATTGCGCAGCATAATGGCTGCGCTGGTTTGCTTGTGCTTCCCCATAGTGTTCGCCCCCATCACCCCGCGGCAACATTGTCAGAAATCATATAGCCCGTCCCGCGGACTGTATGGATCAGTTTCTTTTCGTCTGGCGTATCGATCTTGGCGCGCAATTCGCGGACGTAAACGTCGACAATGTTGGGCTGACCTTGGAAGTCCACGCCCCACACACTATTCAGCAGGTCGTCCCGGGTGCAGGCCTGGTCCTGATTGGTCAGCAGCGCCAGCAAGAGTTCATATTCCCGCGGCGTCAGCAGCACGATCTGGTTGTGCCGCTCGACTCGTTTAGTTTCAGTATTCACTGTTAAATCATCCAAATGGTAGACGGCGGCCGTTTGCGGTCCAGCATGACTGTGGCGCAGGGCTACAGCCACCCGGGCCAGCAGTTCTTCCATTTCAAACGGCTTGGTCAAATAATCATCCGCTCCGCCGGTCAGACCGGCCACTTTGTCGCCGATGTAATCCCGGGCTGTCAGCATAATAATCGGCACTTGGCTGGTCCGGCGGATGCGGCGCAGCACACTGAACCCGTCTAGCCGCGGCAGCATCCAGTCCAGGATGATCAGATCGATCTGGTCGGCGTGCGCTTTGAATTGGGCCAGCGCGTCCAAGCCGTCTTTAGCCCACAGTACCGTCATGTTTTCAATTTCAAATTCCGTTTGTAAAGAATCAGCGAGACCTTCCTCGTCTTCCACGAGTAATAGCGTTGTTTTCAAATGCCCAGCCTCCATTTTTAATCCTCAAGGATACTGTCTTTCGTCACGCATAATATAGCACAGACCGGCCAGCAGAACGAAAATGAGGAAAGCTTGGCAGGAACTTAGTGAATGATAGTTCATTGCTGTAAGAGGGCGGACTGGATAAAAGCCTTCCGCCTGATGGAAGAACTCAAAATCCTACGCCAAACCATAAGAAAATAGTTAAGCATACCATAAGATTTCCCACCAGGGTACGTGCTACACTGATTTTAGGAGGTGAAATAGATAACGAAAAGGACGTAATGGGGAAGATCCGCTTCCTAAAAGATGGCGCATGGAATGCGAGCAAAGCAGGCGATGATTAGTCTTTCAACTGGTAAAGCATGTGAGTTGTCGCCGCTTGACCGACTTTCAGCACACGTTTTGGGGGACTTTTTATGAAGAACTGAAACTTGAAAGCCCGAAAGTGCACTGATGCCTTGGTAATTGTGAGATGGCGGCGGGAATGATCTTGTTTTTGTCAGATTCCTAATAGGTCGACAAGATTCTTCGGAAGAAAACTGACAAAATGGTCAACGATGTTATTTATTACTTCCTCTGCCGTGCCCACTAAAGTGGCTCCCAGTGTGGATAGTGCCTTCAGAAGCCATGCCAGTGCTTGCGTTACTGCAATGTCTGGCATGACTTCATTCATCTCGTAAAACAGATCGCCAAGTGTGCGTTCATCCTCGTTTAACCGCTGTTGC
>NZ_AUEH01000022.1 GCF_000425885.1 Schleiferilactobacillus harbinensis DSM 16991 | reverse complement strand
CTCTCGGATGAGCCCTTTGAACGGATCTAATTTACTGGGCCGTTTCAGTTTTTCTGGTGGCTTGGCAGCTGGGTTGAGGCTTTGTTCGTAGTATCGTTTGACCGTTCGTGGGTCGGTATCGAATCGCCGGGCAATCTCGGCAAAGTTAGGTTTAATTTTATTCATCAGGTGCTGGTGGACGCAGTGCTCAACATCTAAACGCATATGGGATTCCTCCAAATTCAGTATGCGTTTAAGTGTACTAAAAAATGCAGGAAATCCGACATTTCTTAATCGGCAATTTCCTACATTTTACCGCCGGCGTTAACAACGGGGACACGCCTTTTACTTATTGCTTCGGTTCTTTCTTCGGATGATAGGTGACCATGGCGATGATGAATTGCACGACCACATAAAGTACGATCAGCACCACGATCACTGACATGATCGTGACCAGAATGCGGACCGGCCAGAATAAGTGCATCAGGATCAAAATGATCACGTTGACTAGGATCACTGACAACCAATGGTTTCTTTGTTTATGAGGCATCGGCAGGACTCCTTGGCGAGACTGTTTGCCAGTAGTCTACCGCTTTCTTATTTTTGAACAAAAACAGGGTCGTTCCTACTGAAAGGATACGATCCTGTCCATTGCTTGGGGGCCTTGCGCTTGAGGCGGCCCAAGAGGGGGAGCACTGCGCGTATACAGGGATTTGATCCGGGCACTAGTCGCAGAATAGCAGAAAGCGGTTACTTACGTCAACTTTTTTGCTTAGCGGTTACTTGAAAAGCTGCTCATTCCGCGCCACTTGCAACGCCGCCGCGATCACCTGGTCCATGTTGTAATATCGATACGCTCCCAGCCGGCCGCCAAAAATCACCTTGGGGGCCGCCGTGGCTGCATACTGGCGGTACTGCTGGAACAACGCATCGTTCTCGGGATCATTGATCGGATAGTAGGGCTCCGCCCCCGGCGTCCAGATTGCTGGATATTCCCGGGTGATCACCGTTTGCTGGCGGTTGCCGGCACCAAATTCGAAATGCTTATGCTCGATAATTCGGGTGTAAGGCGTCTCCGCGTCAGTATAATTGATTACCGCGTTGCCCTGGAAGTTCGGCGTATCCAGCAGCTCCGTCGCAAAGCGGAGACTGCGGTAACCCAACGCGCCGAATTGATAATCGAAAAAGGCATCGATCATTCCAGAATAAACGATCCGGTCATAGTCCGCCAGATAAGCCGCTTTCTTGGTCAGAAAATCCGTGTTGAGCTGAACGCTGATCGTGGGCAGTTTCAGCATCTTGGCCACGATCTGCGTGTAGCCGCCCACGGGGATCCCTTGATGGATGTCACTAAAGTAGTTGTTGTCATAGGTAAAGCGGACTGGCAGACGGCGGATGATAAACGCGGGCAGATCAATGGGTGCCCGGCCCCATTGTTTGGCCGTGTATTCCTTGATCAGCGTCTCGTAGATGTCTGTGCCCACCAGGGCGATGGCCTGTTCCTCCAGATTGTGCGGCCGGCGGGTGGCACCAGCTTGCTGCTGCTCGGCAATCTTCGCCTGGGCCTCAATCGGGGTCGTCACGCCCCACATTTGATGGAAGGTATTCATGTTAAACGGCAAGTTGAATAACCGGTCATGATAGTTGGCGATGACCTGATTCGTGAATCGATTGAAGGTGGCAAATTGCTGGACATACTGCCACACGCGCTCTGAGTTAGTATGAAAAATATGGGCGCCATAGCGATGGACTTGAATCCCCGCCATGTCTTCTGTATAAATATTGCCGGCGATGTGGTCCCGCTTTTCGATCACCGTGACCTGATCCCCCGCCAGGGCCCGTTCCCGGGCCACGACGGCCCCGAACAGACCGCTCCCCACAACCAATAATTTCATGACTTTCTGCTCCCTAATTAAAGCTGTAGAAACGTTGCAGCATATGGTAGACCGCCAACGACATCCGCCGACCGACCCGGCCGGGCAGGGTCACACCCCAGCCCACCAAGCTGTGCCGGACCTTGCGATATAAGGCCGGATCCGCCCGGGCCATGAACTGCCACAGGGCATGACGCTGAGTCAGACTGGCCATGGAGCCCTCGTTCAGCAAAACAATGGACGAAATTCCCGTCACAATGCCGACGTAGGACTGCATGTAGCGGGCCAGGTGGGGATCGGTCAGGTGCAAGTCAGCATAATAGGTGATCATGGCGCGATTGACTCGCAGCTGCTGTTCGATCCGTTTGACCATCACCTTTTCATTCACCGACTGATCCGCCCGGCCAATGAAGTAATGATATAAATCAACGTCTAGATAGCGCATGGTCCGGACATGGGGCAGGGGTTCAAAAACAAACAGGTTATCCACGTAGAACGTATGCCGGGGCAAGGTTAGATGCATGTCTTGAAGAATGGCGGTGCGGAAAATAACGGAGTGCATCAGGATATATTTGCCCGGCTGCAGCTTAACGTCCTGCCAGGTAAATTGCCGGTTCTGGGGCAGTGCCCGGCGGAACTGCATCACCCGCTTGTGCTTTTTGCCGACTTTGTCATAGACATAATTGAAAATCAGCATGTCGAACGTGTTCGCAGCTAACTCGGCCAAGACTTTTTGCAGGGCCGCCGGGTCCAGCCAATCGTCGCTGTCGACCACTTTGAAATACTTACCCTGAGCGGCTCGCACGCCCGCATTGATTGCCGCCCCGTGGCCGCCATTGGGCTGGTGAATGACGCGAATACTTTCCGGGAAGCGGGCCGCATAATCATCAGCGATTGCTCCGGTCCGATCGGTGGACCCGTCATCCACGATGATGATCTCCACCTGCGGTCCGCCTGTTAACAAAGCGTCAATACAGCGATCCATGTAGTCTTCCGAATTATAGCAAGGTACAACGGCACTTAATAAGGTCACGATTTTAAACTCCTCAGCGGGGCCGTGCCCCGGTTAATCAGTGCTAAATGTACTTTCATTCTACCAGAAACTGGCCGCGGACATTGTATTCCCGTTTCCTTTCTGGTAAAAATAGCAGTATCGCAATATTTCTGAAGGGGTGGACCCATGCAAGAATTGAAACTCCGCTGGCTGCTGACGGGATCGCTGCTGAGCAGCATCGGAATGAGTTTTATTTGGCCGTTGACTAGCATTTATTTGCATAATCGGTTGGGCATTTCGCTGACCACTGTGGGCGTCGTGCTCCTGCTGAATTCCTTGGCCAGTGTGGCCGGCAGTTACGTGGCGGGAATGGCCTATGATAAAGCTAATCCTTACTGGCTGCTGTTGAGCGGCGTGGGGACAGCCTTTGTCACCCTGGTCGTGCTGGCCTTGCATCACGGCTGGCCGATGTTTGCCGTCTTGCTGTTTGTTCTGGGCATCACCTCCGGCTGGAACCTGACCCTGGTCAACGCCATCGGCACCGGAATTCGCCGGTATGACGGCCGGTATGTGTTCAACATGCTGTATTTTGCCCAAAACTTGGGTGTGGTCGCCGGCACAGCCATTGTCGGTTATGTTTACCACATCAGTGTAACGCTGCTGTTCGCCATTGCTGCTGCCTTGTTTGCCTTCTTTTTCGCCCTGGTATTTTTCACTTATCGGCCAGTGGGTCACCGGGCCGTCCGGGTTCGCCGGGCAGAGAGTGCAGGAGACCCGCAGCCGCTTCGGCTGCCCAAATGGAATCGCATTGTCCTGATCGCCTTCTTTGCGGCGTTATTGATCATTTGGACCATGTATCAGCAATGGGTATCTAACCTTTCCGTTTACATGACCGATCTCGGCATTCCGCTGAGCCGCTACAGTATGTTGTGGACGCTGAATGCCGGCTTGATCGTGGGTATTCAGATTCTGCTGAATACGTTGTCGCACAGTGGCAAGTATTTGATCTATCAAGTTTTCTTCGGCATCACGATGGTCGCTTTATCCTTTGTTGTCTTGATTTTTGCCAAGAGCTATGCCTGGTTCGTCCTGGCGATGACGGTCCTGACCATGGGCGAGGCCACTGCTTTCCCGGCGATTCCCGCTCTGGTCAACGATCTGACACCATTGGATTTGAAAGGACGCTATCAAGGCATGGTGAATGCCTGGGCCTCTGCCGGCCGGGCATTGGGGCCGTTGTTTGGCGGGGCGGTGATCGACGCCACGTCGTACACAACACTGTTTATCGTCGCCACCGCTGCTGTGGGGGTCGTGCTGTTGGCATTGGCGACGCTGTGGCTGCTGGTACACCAGCGATTGACGGTGTTTAATTATTGAAGAAAAAAGGCCGCACCAGCATCCCTCGTGGGGATGCTGGTACGGCCTTGCTGATTTAGCCATTAATCCACAAAAATGATCTGAAATTCTTTCTTCTCCGGATACACATTCACACTGCAGTGCCGGTTCAGATCCAGCGTGATCCGCTGGGCAAACGCGACTTTATCGTCAAACGCTTTGGCGTTGGCCGTGAAGTCGTTTTTCTGATAGTCATAATTTGCCGCGATAAAGGATGCATCGGTGACGAAACGCAGGTTATTCTCATCATGGTGCGCGCCGGGTTTCAGCACCGAGTCGATGTAGTGATAAATCTGGCGCGGCGTGAAATGCAGCGGCGTCTGTAATTCCGTGGTGATCTTGAAATTGGTGACGTCATCGATCATCGCGTCATCCACGGTGACCTGGGTCAATGCTTGATAGAGTTTCATAGTAAAAATTTCCTTCCCCAAATACAGTATTAAGCGGGCAATGCCGCGATGGCGCGCAGCGCCTGCTGGAATTCGGCCTGAGCATCCGCGTCAGTTTCTTTGGCTAAGGCAGTGGTGAGAAATGCGCTGATTTCAGCGTTCTGATTTTTCAATAAGTGACCCACCGCCCAAGCCGCCGTGCCCCGGATCACGGGGCGCGGATCCTTGTCGATCACTTCCAGCAGCTTCGGCACCGCGCTGCGATCGTGCATATTGGCCAAAGCAATGATGGCGTTGCGCTGCAGCGGTTTCTTGCCCCGCCACGCGCCCGCCAGCGCACCGAATTTCTCTTTGAATTGCTTGTTCGAAATGTCCAGCAGCGGCACAAGTTCCGGACTGACCGCCTCAGGATCGGGTTCCATGTCCGGGTGGAAATGGGTGTCTTTACCCTTATTGAACGGACAGACCAGTTGGCAGATATCGCAGCCGTAGATCACGTTACGGATCATCGGCCGGAACTCGGCCGGCATCATCCCCTTGGTTTGGGTCTGAAAGGATAGGCAGCGCTGGGCGTTGAGATGGCCATCGCCCAGCAGCGCTGAGGGCGGGCAGAAGTCAATACAACGAGTGCACTCCCCGCATTGGCAAGGAATCGGCGTATCCGGCGGGAAATCGATGTTGGTGATGATCTCGCCCAGATAGACCCAGGAGCCGAATTCTTTGGTGATCAGCAGACCGTTTTTGCCAATGAAACCCAAGCCAGCCCGCTGGGCCACGGCCACATCGACTAACTCGCCGGTGTCCACCATCGGTTTGAAGGCAATGCTGGCATCATCGCCGGCCAACTGCCGAATTTTCTCAATTAGCTGGGTCATCTTCGCGCGCAGGATCGTGTGGTAATCAGTGCCCCACGAGGCGCGGGCAAAATAGCCGCGTTTATACTCGCTGCGGGGCGCACGCTGGTGCATCCGAGTGGGATAGGCCAGGGCGATGGCAATGATCGAGCGGGGCTGGTTGAAGATCTTGTCCGGATAGACCCGTTCGTCGATATTTTGGTGTTCAAAGCCGCTGTTATAGCCCTTTTCCCGTTGGGCTACCAGACTGGGCTTCAGGTCGGTGAAGGGCGCGGCGGTGGTGAAACCAATTTTATCGATACCAATCGTTTGACTGGCGGCAATGATTTGCTGTTTTAAGTCGGCGTGCATGGCCTGCGCCTCCTTCCTGCCTTACTTCGTCAGGTATATCCGCTGCAAGTCGCGGATGTCGTCGTCACCTAGGGTCAAGACATCCCGCAGGTAATGCTGCACGTCGCCGCTCATATTCTTGATGGCGTGGCGGGCGGTGGCGAGATAGTCGGTGCTGACGGTGAAGAGCGCCTTAATGTTCGTGACCATCGTTTCATTCCCGCCATTCTTGCGTACCTCGGCCAGTACTTCAGCAACGCGGTTCTTGCTGGTCTCGTTAGTCAATAAGTAGTCCTGGGTGATGATGTCATCAGGGACGCCCAGGGCGCTGAGGAAAAAGAAAGCGCCCATGCCAGTACGGTCCTTGCCGGCCGCACAGTGGAACAGGACGGCTTCACCGTCTTTTTCGTTATCCAGCAGGGCATCGAAGAAATGCTTGTACGCGTCCTGGGCGTGGGTGGTTTGGACCATGTCCCGGTAAACCTGGAGCATGTGCTGGTAGCCGTTTCCCGGATCCTCACGCATCATCGCCTGCAACTGGGCGGCCGTTTTTGAGTTCTGGGTTTCATCTTCCGCCAAGACGGGGTTGAAATCGTAGCGTACCCCGGCGGGTACTTTATCCGGCTGATTTTTTCTTTCCTCCGTTGAGCGAAAATCCATGTCCAACCGGACACCGTAATCGTAGAGAAATTGCTGATCGTCAGGACTGAGCGTATCCAGCCCAGCTGAGCGGACTAATTTATTGAATTTCACCGTTTTTCCATCAACGGCGGGGTAGCCCCCCAACTCCCGATAATTGAACCCACTTGTAATTGGCAAGACGCGTTTCTCCATGTCTGCTGACCCACTTTCTAACGTTTTGTTATATCTCCAGTTTAGCATGGATAGCAGTCGTTTTCGCGACAAGGTACAATAGGGATAGTTATTTCTGAGTGGGTGGAATAGGGGGATGTGACGGCAGTGCGAATTATTGTGGCAGCGGATGCGTTTGCCAAGACGATTGACGGGGTGATGACGAGTCAATTGCTGGCGGATGGGGTGCAAACGGCAGCACCATTAGCGGAAGTGGATGTTTGGGCGTTCCCGCCGGCAGGGCGGACATTGCATGCACTGCAGCGGGCCCTGGGCGGTGAATTTCAGGAGACCCCGGTGGTGGATGCGTTTTGGCAGCCCACCCGCTTAACCTATTTAGTAGTGGGGGAAGGCAGTCAGCGGACGGCCTATGTGGAGACGGATTGGTTATTTCCGGGGCTCAATGAGGGGACGGCCGACGAAGTATATAATGCCACCAGTTTTGGCTTGGGCGAGGCGCTGCTGCATTTGATGATTGCTGGCATGCCGCATATTGTCTTAATTATCGGCAAGCGCATGATTTGCGACGGCGGGATCGGCATGCTGCAGGCGCTGGGGGCCGTGATCGGTGATGATCAGGGCCAAGACGTGGGCAGCGGCCGCAATCCGTTATTGGTGATGCAGGGCATCGACGCCAGCCGGCCAGCGCTTTTGCTGCGCAAAGTGGATCTCACGATCATGACCGACAATTACTTTACGTATACCGGAAAGCAGGGCTTTGTCGGGTTATTGGCGGCGCATCATCATTTCACCGCGGCCCAGCAAAGGGAACTGAATCGGCAATTGGCGGCGGCTCAGCAGTTGTTGGCTGATACTTGTCATATCCCCATTCGGGATGTACCGGGAAGCGGTGCAGGCGGCGGGATCGGCGGCGCCCTGCTGGCCGTCGGTGCCCGTCAGCCGGTGGATTTTGCCCCCTGGCTGGGGGAACAGGTCGGCTTTATGCCGGTGCTGGCCCAAGCAGATTTGGTGATCACCGCGGCGCCGGTCTTAACGCCGGTGATGGGCTTGATGAGCGGCGTGGTGCCGCTGGCCCGGGTTGCCCAGGCCCATCAGGTGCCGATCGTGCTGGCCCTGCAGCCCGACCACACGCCGGATCCCGGCCTCAGCGAGCTGTTTGCCGATATCTATTTGACCCGGGTCACCGGCTTGATGGGCAGTGAGCGCAGCGGGGTCTGGCGGCGCGGATTGAAGGTTGCCGGCAGTGAACTCGTGACCCGCTTTGAGCAGCGCCGCCAAATGGCAGAAAAATAAACTGCTTGCGCCCCTTTTACCGGTGTTCTATGCTAAAGTGAAGTTGGAAAGGATGGGAGAAAAATGGCACAAGAATATCACAACATTTTAGTCCCCTTGGACGGTTCTGCAGAGTCCGAGCGGGCGCTCAATAAAGCCGTGGCCGTTGCCCAGCTGAACCATGCCCATGTCGATCTCCTGCACGTACTGGATACGAAGCAATTCGTTGGCAGCTACGGCGGTATGATCACCGAAGATACGATCTATCAATTGTCCGAGGATGCGCAAAATTACTTACAGAATATTGCGGATAAGCTGAAAGAAGAGGACGGGTTCACCGACGTCGCGATCCACGTGCGGTTCGGCAACCCCAAGACGGTCATTGCCAAGGACTTCTTGGAGGATCACCACAATGACCTGATCATGATTGGCGCCACCGGTTTGAACGCCGTCGAACGGCTGCTGGTCGGTTCCGTCACGGAATATGTCAATCGTCATGCGTTATGCGACGTCCTGGTCGTCAAGTCCGGCTACGCCAAGGCCCAGGATGAAGCCCGCGCAGCGAAGAAAGAAGCGGCGAGAACGCCGAAGTAATCAGGGAAAATCATGAAGAAAAGTCAATATGGGATTTTATTAGCCGGAGCCGCCGCCATGATGTGGGGTGTTTCCGGCCCGATGTCGCAGTTATTGTTTGCCACGGACCATGTGTCTGTGCACTGGCTCATTGCGTCGAAGATGATTCTGGCTGGCATCATCGTAGTCGCTGGGGGCTTTTTGACCCAGAAAGACAAGATGCTCGGCATTTGGCGCAGCTGGCACACGATTCTCGCTTTGCTGGCTTTCACCGCTGTCGGCATGGTGTCCATGCAGTTTATTTACTACCAGGCCATTGCCGTGTCTGACGCGGCCACCGCGACGATTCTCCAGTTCATGTCGCCTATTCTGGTAGTCGTGTATTTGGCTTTTGCCGAACACAAATTGCCGTCTCGTATTGACATGAGTGCTGTGGTCCTGGCGATTCTGGGGACCTACTTGATCGTCACGCGGGGACACATCGGCCATTTGGCTGTGACGCCCGTGGGCTTGTTCTGGGGGATTGCCGCCGCCTTTGCGGCAGCGGTGTATACCCTGGGACCGCGGAACTTGATCCGCGAGTTCGGCGCGATTTCCACGGTGGGCTGGTCCATGCTCATTGGCGGCATCGCCATGGCCCCGACCGTGCCGGCTCAGGAATGGATCCCGCATCTCAGCACGCCGGGCTTGCTGGCCTATCTCTTTATCCTGATTTTTGGGACAGTGATTGCCTATGCGATGTACTTGGGCAGTCTGCGTTTTACCAATGCCACGGTGGTCAGTGTCCTGGATTCCTTCGAACCCCTCGGCGCGGCAATCCTTTCCGTGGTGATGTTTAACCGGCACTTCAGCATTGCCGAATTGTTGGGCATTTTACTGATCATCATGACGGTGGTGGGCATGTCGTTTCTGCCCCAGCGCAATGTGCAAATGGCTCAAGCCGCTGCGCGTACCGCGCCAGTCCCGCCGAATCTGCAGCCGGCGGCAGCACCGCTGCACCGGGAACGGCGGATGGCGAAACCATGATCTGAATACAGAAAATAACAGCGCTGGTCTCTGATGAAAATCAGAACCAACGCTGTTTTATACTTGGCTTAGTAAGTGGTACCGTTCAGCAGATTCGGAACCCGCTCGACCCGCTGGTCGGCGGTCAGGGCAACGATGTACCCATTCTTTAAGTGCATCGTGTAGGTGACGTAGGGCTGCAAATTGAGAGGACGGCCGCGATAATCCACGATGGGCAATAGTCTATTATTCACAGTTGGCATAGGGACCGCTTCCTTTCCGGTAACATGCCTCGTCATTTCTCTATCCACTTATATTTTATAAGTTACCAGTGATGGAAGCAAGAAGAAAGATTGCAAAATACAGTTGTAAAATATGACGGAATTATGCTGTGGCCCGTGGGCGTAGCGTGGGCCGGATGAAAAAGCTACCCGGATGTAACCAGAATGTAAAATAACGCTAGTTTTCAAGAACGGGATGTAAAGTTTGCTTACACTTTTATCCCGGGGGCAGCAAGGAGTCGGTTGCGGTATAATGGTTTTTAAGAAAGTGTAACGAGGAGTGGATAACGAATGGAAGCAACTGCAATCAGTGAAATGGCTGACTGGCTGGAAGACCATGTGGACGATATCGTGGGTAAGAACACGGCGCTAGATACAGACAAAATTTACGCGTTATTAGATGCCCTGAAGGTCCTGCCGCGGCCGGTGGCGACTTATTTGGAGATGACCCAGGAAAAGTATTACGAGGACGGCTCCAGCCATGACCTGGATCTGGATGGCGGCAAAGCCTTAGTCGGTGAAGTACACGATCGGCTGATGGTGAACCACGTAGACGGCACCCTGCCGGAGAATCAGATCCGCTTCACCTACAACCACGAGGACGTTTACCAGGATGGTTACGCGCCGCGCCGGGATTGTCAGATCCTGATGTATGCACTGGAAGTGCTGGGTGCCGTCGCCGGGGTCCATGGCTTTGATTTGTTCGCGGACAACGTCAAGAGCGACGCCGTTGTTTCCATTGCGCTGTCGGCCAAAACGCTGGCCGATTGGCAGCAGCAGACCGCCACGGTTTAATTATAGAAATAAGAAAGGCCGCCGAGAAAGTCCAACATTGGATTTTCTCGGCGGTCTTTTAGCATAGGTCCATCCGGTTAACGTGCGGGCAATGCCAGCTGGGCATAGTCTGCTTTCAATTCTTTGGTCACTGCATCGATCGTGGCTTGGTCCGCGAAAGCATGGGCCATGGAAATCAGATTGCTGCGTTGGAAATCAGCAGCTTCCAGGCCAAACTCTTGATGGAACAGCATGTATTCCCGGGTCAGGTTGGTGTGGGACACCGTGCGGTTGTCGGTACTGATGTTGAAGGGTACATTCGCTGCCACCAGATCCCGGTAATGGAAATGGGTGATGTCCACTGCCGCTTTGGTTTGCAGGTTCGACGTCAGACAGATCTCGAACAGGGTATTTTGCGCGTGCGCCAGGGCCAGTGCATCGGCGTGACCATGGATTGCCGTGCCGTGGCCAATCCGCTTCGCCCCCAGCTTGATGGCCTCCACGACATTCTCCACACAGCCGCATTCGCCGGCATGGAACGTCAATGGAATCTGATGGGCAGCGGCGTAGTCAACGGCCGGCTGCATCGTCCGCGGCGGAAAATGGGCTTCGTCGCCGGCAAAGTCCACCCCGACCACGCCCCGGTCCCGCAAGCTGTTGGCCGCGGTGAAAGCCGCAATGGCCCGGTCAATCGGCTGCTGACGCATGCCGCAGACCAGAATCCGGGTGGTGATGCCCAGTTCGGTTTTCGCTCGTTCCAGCCCTTTGGCTACGGCGATGATCGTATCCGCCTCGGTCATGCTCTTGTCGGTGGACAGGGTCGGGGCAAAACGGACCTCCAAGTAACGGACATTTTCCCGGGCTGCTTGGGCAGCCACATCGAAGGCCGCCAAAGTCAGCGCCTCGGGCACTTGGAGCAACGGGCCGATGAAATCGAACCGTTCCAAATACTCGCCCAGGGATTGGACATTAGCCGGCGCAATGACTTTCTCCGCCAGTTCCGCGTCCGTGGCCGGGATTGGAATATGCTGCATGTCCGCAATTTCCCGAATCGTTGGAATCGAAATCGATCCGTCGAGATGACAGTGTAATTCAACTTTTGGTAACTGATGGGCAATGGTTTCATTGAAGCCAGACACAGTTGGGACCCCCTTGCATGTTTGTGCACAACTATAACACGCGGCGGGGGATATTTCACGTTTATAGACCGTCAGTAAGAGTATAAGTTACGTCCGCCGAATACTTTTGGCCGGTCAGGATGCCCGCGGTATTAGGGACATGAAGTACGGCGGTGTAGTTCTGGGTGTCTGCCAAGCCTGTGTCGTTGGTCAACTCAGGGAGGACAGTACTGCCACCTTCGCCAATCGCAGGGATGTCGTGGCTGCCTAACCGGAGGATGAACGTGTTGACGGTCGAGGATCCCGCTGCAAACGGAGTCACTTGCACAGTGACTTGGGACTTTGGATTGTACACGGTCGTAATCTTGATGGGTACTGCGGGCTCTGCAGGTTTTGTCCCGGCGATGTCATCGTGACCATCATTCGGGTAGTCGCCAGCGGCGAGCCGACGTGTGCCAAAGTCGAGGCTGCCGGAGACGGCGATGGCGGTTTGCCCTGTGATCGTGGTGGGCATCCACAGAGAATAGGTGGCATTGTCCTTCGGGTAACTGAAGCGCAGGTAACCAGTGCCGGTTGTGCTCTTGGTATTAGCGGCATAGTCCTGGTACCTGATATTCAACTGGCCTGGGTGCTGTTTGTCAATGAATTTGGTCAAGTCGGCGTTGGTGTCCGAAGGCTTGCTGGTGCCTTGGTCAAAGAACTCAACGGTTGTTTTGGCTGCATCAGCGGCGGTGAACGGGACGGTTGCGCCGGAGTCTAGGGCCAGTGTGCTTAGTTTAGTACGCAAGTCAATGGCGTTTCCGTTACCGTCTTTCGGGGACGTGATCGTGATCTTATTCGGGTCGTCCTTGTCTACTGCAACAGACAGCGCGATGCCGGGTACGATCATGTTGGTCTGGTCAATTTTAGCGATGGCCGCCGGACCAATGATTCGGGTAGGGATTCGAGTTGGATTAGCATTCCCGACTGCTGGTTCGTTGTTGGAAATGTCGAACTTTTGTAACTTGGGTGCGGCGGGCTGGCTTAGAAAAGCGGCGAGATCGCTGTCCTTTGAATTAAGACTAGTCAGTTGTGCCGATTCCAGTCCATCCTGGGTAGCCGTAAAGGTTGTCAGCGCCGGCAACTCCGGTAGCTGATTGGTTGCCGGCGCGGTGGGCATGAACACTTCCTTGGGATAGTTGGACAGGGTCAGGGTGGTCAACGTTGCGGCCGGTGTACCAGCCTGGCCGCGATCAGTGGCAAATGTCGTGAGCAGGCGGCGGAAGCTGTCCTTGACCTGCTCGGCGGCAGCGTTTGTGCCAGGAGCATCGAAAGTTTGCAAGCTGGTTGCGTATTCCAGGCCGGTGGGATCCTGGGCGATCGTCCACTTTGAGGCAGTATCGGTAAACGACTGAAGATTCTTCATCATTGATTTTTGAAGCACTGTATCACTGGTGATTTTAAGTTGCTTAGCCACTGACTGGGCCAATTCTTGGCTTGGCATCCAAACGTTAAGCGGCTCGTACAGAACGTAATCGACCACCCACCAGTAGGTAATCCCCTTAGCATCTTTTCCAGAATACAGCACGCCCACATGCACTGAATCGCTGCCGGTCAGTTTCTTTTGGCCGCTGGCAGTGAGCTCAGCCGCTACTGTCGGCAGCATATTGGCGACAGTTGTTCTGGTGATGGTGATGTCGTTAGACAGCAGTCCGTCGGGTAACTGAATCCGTTCAGCGGTGTCCACCTGAGTTACCCCGGCCGGCAGATGAAGCTGGCTATTTTTAAAGACAACACGATTCTCTTTGCGGCCATTCATCTCAATGGGCTCTTGAGCAATTGTCTGAGTACCGCTAACTTCTATGTGTCTGATTGTTTTTGGGGGCTGGTTTTCCCAGTAGCTGGTCGGCGGTTGCGGGGTTGTTGATATATCCTGCTTGTACGTATCCTGAGCCGTTGTTTCAATCGCTCCGGTCAGTGGAATGATGGGGTTAAGCGTTAGTTTAATTTTGACTGTGTTGGGCTGGGAAAACGCTGCGGTACCGAACAGATCAATTGGCCCAAGCGTCACCTTAGTGTGGCCGTCATTTTCTTGGCTGGTAGTGATCGGAATCACGCTACCGTTTTGATCAATTGCAGTGGTCGTAGTTGGCAGTAAACCAGCCGGCAGCATGGTCTGGACGGTGACCTTGTTCCAAGAATCCGGAGCAGACTTCGGCAGAGCCAGTGTATACTCATACGTAATCGGCGTGTTCGGCTGGTCGACGACCAATGTGTCCGTATCGTTCGCAATGCTTTTCTGCCCAGCCGCGATACTCGCCGCCACCGTAGGATATGAGTCGATTTTTTTATAATACACGTTGAGCCGCCGATACGGGGCTTTGTAAGTATCCGTGAACGTATAATTATCACCTTTTATGGTTGGGTCAACTTTCACTTTCTGAATGGTCGGAGAGCCGTCATAGGTCTCCAGAGTAGCGTAATCAAATTTGTAATTACCCTTTAATGCATCTTTGGTACGTGTATATTTTCCGGGAATGTCAACAGTAAATTGGGTGCCGCTCGTCACTAAATCATCGGAGCCTCCTTGGTTAATGGCATCTTTGATTGTCGTCCCGTTTTCGTCCACGAACCGCGTCGTAAAGGCCCCTGGTTCAGGTGTATATTCTGCATAGAGATTCCTGATAGCCTGATTAGCCGTTGAGGATCCATTAGAACCGGCAATATTGAGGGCAAAATAGGGCTTGTTGTTGGTTTTCTTCTTCATTTCCGCAATATCGATCCATGCCGTCCAAGATTTGTTGAGATTGGTATAAGTGGTATCGCGGTAGAGACTTACAGTGAATGTGCCGATGCCGTTAGCAACTTGATAATCGATTTGCACATTGTGCCATTTACCGTCGGCTAGATCAGTGGTGAGCCGAGCAGGACCATCGATCACCTTGCCCGGGATTCCTAACGTGTTTATTGGAACACTTGGGAGCGTGTCTTTTACGTTGTTTCTGAGGAAAAGGTGGTTGGAATCATGATCCATGATTTTCAGGTAACCCGCCTCATTTGTTTCAATAAATGAGCCATATGGTGCGAATATGTTCAGATTTTGGTCCACGGTCCCCCAGACCGCACCGCTGCTGTTATTTTGGCGCAGGTGCTCAGCGTATTTGACCGTATCAGTGTAAGGGTTGATCTGACCGGCAACATAGGAAGGCGTTCCTGGTTTAGAGACTTGAGTGGCCCATTTTCCGAAGCCAAACTCTGTATCGACATTGGTCCCATTAGTAACCATGTTATCAGCCTGGTTGGTGTAATTATCAAACTTAAACCCCAATGCATTAGGCAGCCCGGCAACCCCCATGTTACCGCCAAACATACCAACTGCACCGAGTTGACCCGGATATAGGGCAAAGGAGATACCATCACCTTGGCCGGCATTGTTACCCAGCAGCATGGAGTACTTTAAATTGAAGCTTTTGCTGAAATCTAGCCGGTTGTTCAAAGTCACGGCCCCAGCTTGGTTGACTTGGGCCGGCGTTAAGACCACTTGCGACCAGCTGCCATCAGCAGCCCGTTGTACGGAAGCATCACCAAAGGCCGAAAAAAAGTCCTGCGTGTGGGCGGGATCAGCGACAATTGGGCTGGCATCCGCAGCGAATACTATCGGACTTTTATAGACGCTTAGCCAACCCGATAATAGTGAAAAAGCTAGTAAGACCGAACTTAATAAATGGGAAATATAGTGGGAATTATGGTGGGAAATATGTCCTCCTAACATTTCTATCTTCCTCCCCTGATTTTTTGTGCCTTTAGTATAGCACAGAAAGGGCATTCATAGTGATGAAATTATTATAACTATATTTATATAACACTCAAAAAATACTAATTAAAGAGTAAATGCCGTTGCCGACCCGTTTTCAAGAACGTACTTTTTTGTGCAAGACGTAATCTTTTCCCACTGCGGAGAGATGATATACTGAAGTCAGCAGAGTTCGATAGAGAAAAGGGGAAAAATCATGCGTATGGTGGACATTATCCAGGCCAAACGGGATGGCTTGGCATTAACGAAGGAGCAAATCGATTTTGTGATCACCGGCTACACCCGGGGGGACATTCCGGACTACCAAATGAGCGCGCTGCTCATGGCGATTTACTTCAAAGATATGAGGGCCGTGGAGATTGGCTATTTAACGGACGCAATGCTGCATTCCGGGGACGTGCTGGATCTCAGCACGATTCCGGGAATCAAGGTCGATAAGCACTCTACCGGCGGCGTGGGGGATAAGATTTCTATTCCGTTGGCGCCTTTAGTGGCGGCGGCCGGCGCAAAGAATCCGATGATTTCCGGCCGCGGCCTGGGCCACACCGGCGGTACACTGGACAAGCTGGAAGCCATTCCGGGATTTGACGTGGACCTGAGTGAGGCCGACTTCATCAACGAAGTCACCCAGATCGGTACGGCCATCACCAGTGCCACGGGCAACCTGGCGCCGGCGGATAAGAAGATTTATGCACTGCGGGACGTGACCGCGACGGTGGAGGCCATTCCGCTGATCAGCAGTTCCATCATGAGTAAGAAATTGGCGTCCGGCACCGACGGCCTGGTCCTCGACGTGAAGACCGGCAACGGGGCGTTCATGAAGACGGAAGCGCGGGCGGCGGCCCTGGCCCAGGCCTTGGTGCGTATTGGTCATTTGGCCGGCATCAAGATCATTGCGCTGATCACGGATATGTCTCAGCCGCTGGGTTACGCCATTGGCAATGCGCTGGAAATCGCTGAATCCATCGATATTTTGAACAATCAAGGGCCGGCGGATGTCCGGGAACTGACCCTGACCTTGGGCAGTTATATGCTCATGCAGGCAGAATTGGCCGATGATTTGAGCGGCGCCTGGCATATCCTGGAAGCCAGATTGGCTGACGGCAGCGCACTCGCCAAATTTAAGGAAATGATCATCGCCCAGCACGGCGACGCCGGCGTGGTGGACGATCCCACTAAGCTGCCCCAGGCCAAGCACGCGATTCAGGTGCTGAGCGGCCAGGCCGGGGTGGTCACCGGGATGGATACCGACCAGCTGGGGATCGCCAGCATGATCCTGGGCGGCGGTCGGCAAAAGAAGGGCGATGTCGTGGATCCGGCGGTCGGCTTGATGCTCCACAAAAAAATCGGCGACTCGGTGGCGAATGGTGAATTATTGGCCACGATTTATGCTGAAGAACCCCAGCGGCAGGATGTTGTGGATATGGTTACCGGCGCAATCCACATCGGGGATGCAGCCAGTGCGCCAGAGTTGATCCACCAAGTGATTGAATGATCAGAAATCTCCATTTTCCCAGTCAAAACGTTCGCCACTCGGCGTGAAACCTGTTATGCTGGTATTGGAAGCAGTACCAGATGCTCCCCAAAAAAAGTGATAGATAGGGGCGGTTTTATGAGTTTACGTGATGATCTGCAAGCACTTGTGCAAGATGTAGGCGTGCATGGCCCATTTGTTTCACTGTTCATGCCGGTGCATCCAGAAGATGTCACCATGGAGAAGGATCGGGCCCAGTTCAAGAGCTTGGTCTCCCAAGCCCAGACCGAGTTCGGCGAGCGCTTCCCAGATGCCGAATGGCGTCCGTATGGTGAGAAGTTTGCCTTGATCCTGGCTGAGCGCCAGCTCATTAGTGGGACTAATACGAGTATGGCCATCATTGCCGGACCGGATCGCGTGTATCAATACTTCATGCGCCTGCCGTTGAATCCGGAAGTGAAGATCACTGAGAACCTGTACGTTTTACCAATCATTGAGAATGATCAATACAATATTAATTACGACCTGTTGGCTTTGGAGAAAGAAAGTTTCCGGGTATTCTCCGTTCATGGCCACGATGTCACTGAAGTGGATCTGCCAGACAAGGCACCGACCAAACGGTCTGCCGCTATTGGAACTGAATTGAAGAACGGCAGCGACTTGCAGCGGTCCAGCGGCACCAAAGGCAGTTCCGTCTTCCATGGCCGGGATCCTAAGGAAGAAGCCGATCGGGCCGATGAGGAACGCTACTTCAAGATGGTTGACGACTGGGTTCGGGCCAACATTTCGGTACCGACCCATGCCCGGGTTATCTTAATGGCCGTTGATGAAGTCCAAGGCGAATACCGCAAGATTTCCAAGAGCGGGGTCCTGATGGATCAGCCGCGGGTGGCGAAGATGCCGCCTAAGCTGACCAAGGATGTGCTGCATGACATTGCCGTCGACTTGGAACAGGAGTTGCGGACCATGGCCAAGGGCCAGTTGCAAAAGGCTCTGGACGACGCCCGTTCCGGCAACCGTTACAGCTCTGCCACGCCGGACATCGCCCGGGCGGCAGTCGAAGGCCGGATCGACACGCTGGTGGTTAAGCGCGGCGCATCGGCCCACGGTGCCATCGGCTTTGATCACACGGTTGATCGCGAGAGCGAAGAAGCCCGCGCCAATAACCTGCTGAACGACATTGCCGTGGTTGTTCTGGGTTATGGCGGCCACGTCTTCGTCCAAGGCGATGATGGCTTCAAGGACAAGGAAGTCGCCCATGCTATTTTGCGGGGGCGGATTGGGTAACATTTAAATCTATCTTTTTTCAGAAAGCTCTGGCAGAGGCCAGGGCTTTTTTGGTTGACCGTGATAGAATTAAGAAAACGAGGAAGGAGCGTCATGATGGCATTCTTGAACAAAAAGCAGCAGGTGCCAGCCCCTAATTTGGATACGACCCCGCGTGCGTGGGTGGCTAAGGCACTGGTTCCATTCCAAAACCAGTTGAGCCAGCTTACTCGGCCAGGAGAGACAGCAAGCTTGGCCGTGATTACCGACACCCACTACAAAGCCGGCTTCAGCGCCACTCTGTATGGGGTTAACGGTTTGCAGCACACCAAGGAATTCGTCGCGGACGTGGCCAGCCAGCCGGGGGTAGACGCCTATGCCCATCTCGGTGATTTGATCGACGGCAGCGAAGCTCCGGACATGTCCCGTCAGCACCTGCAAGACATTGTCGCCGCCATGGACCAGAACTTGGGCAAGCCGTTCTACATCGCCAAAGGCAACCACGACGATAACGATAAGTTCGACGAGCACCAAGTCGCGCGCCGGGCGAGTTTTCAGCAGACTACTTTTGCGGACGTTGTTTTTCGCGCCGATTACCGGCAACCCCAACTCCAGCGCTTCAGTCAGCGCCATGGAGTCGCCTGGCTGGACGTGGGGCCGGTGCGTTTTTTGTTCATCAATACCAGCGACATTCCTTACCGCTTGAATCGTTTTGGCATTAAACAATATGATGTGAAACTCAATCTGGCGGTGCGTGAAGCGCAACTGGCCGAGATCATTCAGATTCTGCAAATGTCTGACGATCGGGCGATCATTGTTTGCGGGCACGGCAATCTCCTGAAAGCTAACCACCAAAATGGCCTGCATTACAACGGGCCGACCGTCCACGAACTGTTTCGGGCGTTCAATCTCCATGCCCAGGGGCACATCGACAATCACGCCAAGAATCCGGATTTTCAAATTACGCTGCCCTTTGACTTCACCCATATCCGCAACGCCCGGATCACCGCCTATGTTTGCGGCCACCGGCATATTGAACAGACTTTCTTGGACCACGATATTCGCTATTTGCTGCTGAATTGTGCGGCCATCAGCGGTCGCGGCCACCAGTTGACCACTGGGTATAATGCCCGCTGGGACCGGCAGTACGGCCAGCCCAGTGAATATGCCGGCTACACGCTGGTCGCCGACCCGGCCAACCGCCAGCTGTCCGTGTTGGGCTATGGCGCGGCTACCCCCTTGCGCCAATTTGCCATGTGGTTTCCTGAGGCTTAAAGTGGGCTGAGAGGGTTCCTGATTGACATCAGACCAAGTGTCCTTATAATTTGTAGGTAGTCGAAAAATTGTTATTGGGATAGTTTAAGAATATATTAAGGAGTTTTGCCAAATGTGCGGAATCGTCGGCTTTGTCGATAAAACCGTCCTTGATAAGAAACCGGTCATCGAGGACATGATGGAAATGATCAAACACCGGGGGCCAAACTCCTCTGGGGAATACATCAACGACCAGATGGCGCTCGGCTTCCGCCGCCTGAGTATCATTGACTTAAAGGGGGGCACCCAGCCGATCTATAACGAAGATCGCAGCCGGGTGATCATCTTCAATGGTGAAATATATAACTACGCCAGCATCCGCAAGGACCTGATCGCGGCTGGCCATATTTTTACCACCCATTCCGATACTGAAGTCCTGCTCCATGGGTATGAAGAATATGGCATGGAAGGGTTATTGAAGAAAATCCGGGGGATGTTTGCTTTCCTGATTTGGGACGACAACAACAAGACCCTTTACGGGGCCCGGGATTTCTTCGGCATCAAACCCATGTACTATTATAAAGACGGCGATACCTTCATGGTCGGCAGCGAAATCAAGGCGTTTTTGAAGCACCCGAATTTCAAGAAGGAATTAAATAAGAAAGCCCTCAAGCCGTATCTGACGTTCCAGTATTCCGGCTTGGATGAAACGTTCTTCAAAAATGTTTACCGCATCCCGGAAGGCCATTATTTCACATACCATGATGGCGACTTGAACATCAAGAAATATTGGGATATGGAATTCAAGGCGAACAGCCTGAGCCTGAATGACACCATTGATGCCATTGACAAGTCCATCCAAGAATCCGTGGAAGCCCATCGGATTTCCGATGTACCGGTTGGTTCACTGCTGTCCAGCGGGGTCGATTCCAGTTACATCACGAGCTTGTTACGGCCGGAGCACACGTATTCCATCGGCTTCGACGACAAGAAATACCATGAAGGGACGGCTGCCAAGGAATTGGCAGACAAGCTGGGTTTGGAGAATACCTCTGACGTGGTGACTGCCCAGGAGGCATTCAACAACTTCCCGCTAATCCAATATCATCTGGATGAGCCCGATGGCAATCCGTCCTGCGTGCCGCTGTACTTCCTGACAAAGCTGGCGTCCAAGGACGTCACTGTCATTTTGTCCGGGGAAGGCGCTGACGAGTTGTTTGCCGGCTATGCTGACTACGGGTTCCATTCCAAGTCCCACATCATCCGGGCCTTCTCCGACGGTTTGCGCCGCCTGCCCAAGGGTGTGAAGACCAAGCTGGCCCACAGCTTAAAGAAAATGCCGAACTTCCACGGCCGCCTGCAATTGTACACAGCGACTGCTCCGGCTGAAGAATTCTTCATCGGCCAAGCTCGGATCTTCAACGAAAACGAGTCCGACAAGCTGCTGCAGCCGGCGTTCCGGCAGAGCGAACCAGTGCATGATGTGGTCATGGATAAGTACAAACGGGTGCGTTCTTACACCGATGACGTGAAGAAGATGCAGTATTTGGACCTGCACCAATTCATGGCCGGCGACATTTTACTTAAGGCCGATAAGCTGAGCATGGCCAACTCGATGGAGCTGCGGGTGCCGTTCCTGGATAAAGAAGTGGCTAAGGTGGCTGCCGGCATTCCCACGAAGTACCTGCTGAACAGCAAGGACTCCAAGTATGCCATGCGCGAAGCCGCTAACCGCCACTTACCCAATGAATGGGCCAGCCGGCCCAAGCTCGGTTTCCCGGTACCCGTTGCCGCTTGGCTGCGGACCGAGAAGTTCTACAAGGAAGTCCGCAATCTCTTTGCTCAGGATTGGGTCAAGGAATTCTTTGATCAAGACGCCATCTTGCAGCTGATCGATGACAACTACCAAGGCAAGATCGACGGCCGCCGCAAGGTATGGGTCATCTATACCTTCCTGGTATGGTATAAGGTCTTCTTCATCGATGACACGATTCCCCAGTTCATTCCAGATCCGGCCAAGAATCAACAGGCCGCTCCGGTCGCTGCTGCGGCAGACTAAGCGTTAAGAAATCTTAAAGGACAGCTCTGAACCAACCGGTTCGGGGCTGTTTTTGCTACGCGTGGGAATACCGCTTAACTTGCGCCAGGCCGGTGGCGTTGATAGAATCATAATGTCATGCTATTAAGAGGGTATACTATCATGAGGGTATGCTATTAAGAGGGCATACCCTCATCAAGATATGCCGAAAAAAGCAAAATTAGCCGAGGAGAATCGTAGTGAAATTATTCATGAAACGGTTGGGTATCGCCGTTGCGGCCATGGCGGTGTTGGGCGTAGGCTTCTTAGTCATGCTCAAAGCCGGCCGGTTGGCGGCCACCCACAATAGCAACAGTGCCCGCAATCACATTTATACGACCTTGAAGCAGAAGAATGCCTATCGTTTCCCCACCGGCAATCTCACGGTGCTGACCAGTGACGGCAATGCTTTGCTGAAACCGGATCTGAGTTTTAAAAAAGTGAAGAACAAGAAGCATCCGGCGGTGGGCTACCGCATCTTTGCGGCGACCGTCAATCCGATTTTGTTCACCAGCGAAGTGCATATTCCAGCCAACCTGCGCAGCGGCGATCTGATCAAAATCCAGCTGCCGTTCCCGGCCCGGATGCTGGGCGGTTCCACGAAGATCACCCTGCATACTGCGCAGACCGATGTCCGCTATACCGGCAATAATTTCGGCATCATCGGCGACAGTCGGACGTCGAAAGAAATCGGTATCATGGTGGATTATGCCTACAAACCGAATAAGAAGAAAACCAAACGCAATGATTTTACCCAGCTGAAGCCGGCCGCAGGGACGACCGTTCCTGTTACCATTAGCACAGAACGGTCTCAGCCGACTCCGGGGATGCAGTCGGCCACGATTCGAGCTGAAGCGGCGGATTCTTTGAACTGGAAAAAGCCAAATTACCGGGCGGGCGAGCGAATTTTGAGCTTCCATGTGTTGGCCTATCAGGCCGAACCAACTTTGGCCGAATTGAAACTCACCCAGGACGGTCAGGACATCAGCAGCAAGGTGCAATACACCCTGGCCCCGGAGAGTACAAACCTCACGGGCTTGCGCCGCTATACGGTGACCCTGACGGCCGTGGCGGCTATCACTGGCGCCCCGGTCACCGGCCAGTTCCAGATTCACGGCGATTTGGCCCTGAGCCGGTATTATCCTGGCGATAGCTTCTCTCAGTATGGGTATTAGAAAGGCGGGCGCATTGTGAACGTACGTAAAATTCTCCATTGGGCGCTCATCGCCTATATTCTGATCCAACCCTTCATGGAAATTATCTATTTCTATCAGGGCCGCTTGGCGACCCTTGGCCCCGTGACGATTCCGACATTTGTGCGGGTGCTTTGGACACTGGCGATGGTGCTGCTCTTCCTTTGGATGGAGCGCAAGGATAAATTTGGCTGGGGGCTCTTTGCCTATGGTGTTCTGGTCGTGGGTTATTTGGGCCTGCACGTGTTCCTCACGCGGCATGCTTTAGCTGGCGTCACCGACGGATTCCATTACAGTATCAGCACTGAACTGGGCTACGTGATCCGGGTCCTTTTCCCGATTTTGATCCTGATTATCAGTTATCGGGTGCCGGTCTATGAGAAAACTATGGAATGGATCACCTGGGTCGTGGGCCTGTTGTTCAGCGGCACCATTGTTCTCAGCAATTTGCTGGAAATCGCCGTCGCGTCTTACAACAAGGCCGAGTCGATCCAAGGCAACATCTTCGATTGGTTTAACGCGGTCAATCCGCTGGGTTATACCCGGCTGGCCTCGGACGGGTTCTTTCTGTTTGCCAATACCACCTCGGCCATTCTGGCTCTGTTTTCGGCCTTGATGATCTACTATCTGATTAATCAGCCCCGCTGGTGGAAATACTGTTTTGTGGCTGTGCAGTTGCTGGCGTCGTTGATGATTGGGACCCGGACAGCAATTATCGGTTTTCTTGCTTCTCTGATCTTGGTGACCGGCGCCGCCTTGTTCTTCGATAAGCTGCACTTCCGTAGGCAGGATGCCGGGCTGCTGTCCTTTGTGACCATCAGCATGTTGGTCTTCGGCTTCCTCTACCCCTATTCGCCGGCCGTGGCCCGTGGCGGGTCCAACACCGCCGCTGAGACCCGGACGACTACCCAGCGCAAGTCCCAGAATCCGGTGATGAACCAGATCAAGCGGGCGATAAAAGATGACCCGCAGGACGCCCAGCGCTTGCAGCACAATTTCGTCGCCACTCAGCTGAACATCGTGACCACGTATGGCAATGTCGTCTCCGCCACCAACCCCTGGGAACATTACCCAGCAGACTGGTTCCAACTAATGAATTGGCCCGGCGGCCAACAGATCAACTACCGGCAAGTAGAGAAATTCAACGTGAACATTATTGCCCGGGAAATGTCCAAGCCGATTCGGCTGCTCTTTGGGATCTCCTATACCCGGATGACTTACTTCATCTTCAATTATGAACGGGACTTCCTGAACCAGTTCTATACCCTAGGCATTCTCGGACTGCTGATCTTCCAACTGCCGTTCATCATCGCCTGCCTGTGGCTGGCCTGGCGCTTCTTCCGTACGCCCGGTCAGTTCAACTTCCTGAACTTCAGCTACCTGTTGGGCATGGCGCTATTTTTCGCCAGTGCCTTCATGACCGGCAATGTCATCGACTCACTCACCGCCGCCAGCCTTGCCGCTTTCTTCCTCGGCCAGCGCTTGCGGGCAGTGGCCTGGAGCCAAGCCGTGCCAGAGCAGCAGAATACGATCCCGCGTCAAATTAATTGAAATTGAGAATTGATTGCCAGAGCAATTACCGAAGAGGTAGCTGCTCTGGTATTTTTGCTTGGGTAAGGTGCGGACAGAGCAAAGCGTCTGAATTTTAGTGAGTGTAGTGCCAATGCGTAGCAAGCGCCGTCACAGCTGGCTACGCCTCGCCGGCCCAATTTTGCCGCAGTTTGCGGAGGCGTACAACGTACAACTTATCAGCTCAGCTCCCGCGTAAACGGGCTCAGGCAACCAGAAGCTAGGGGATAAGGACGGCAAGACAAAAACCCAAAACCGGGGTTTGTGCCTTGCCGTCCTTATCCCTACGCTTCTGACCGGTCGCCTTCGCCCTCTCCCTAAAGAAACCCTAAAGCCCTTGGTTGCCCCCGCGCCCCTTTGGTATAATGTTGGCAGATTGTCTTAACGAAGGAGAAAATCATGGCCGCATTCAAACAGAAATTATTCGCATTCTACCTCGGTGTCATGAAGTGGGGGTGCAAACTCATTCCCACCAAACCCAACACCGTCACGATTCTGAACGGCGCCGGTCTCTCCGGCTCCAACGCCATGAGCTTCTACCAGTATTTAAAAACAGAACACCCCGAACTCACCGTCAATTTGATCAGCGGCTTTCCCAGCGCCCATTTGGCCTTCAGCACCTGGCGCCAGATTGCCCAAGCCAAGGTCCTAGTGGGCACCCACTGGCCCTTCAAGATCCACCGCGGCCAGCGCTTCGTCCAGCTGTGGCATGGTATTCCCTTGAAGCGGATGGGGTACTTGGCCCTGAATGAAGACCCGGCGGCGCAGGAAAAAAGCCACCGCTATTGGTGGCGGAATGTCGACTATTTAGCAAGTTCCGGCCCGCTGTACGATACACTAATGAGTGCCTGCCAGGGCTTAGCGGCCCACCAGTTTCTGCACACCGGGTTTCCTCGAAACGATGAATTTCAGCTGCCGAAAGCCACCCTCAAAGAGCGGCGGGCAACCCTGGCGGGGCTGTTCGCGGATGGAGTGGTCACCGACCAAACCAAGATTTTTTTCTATCTGCCCACCTTCCGCATGGAGGACGGCGCGACCGAACTGTCAGTCCAGCTCAAAACCGGCAACATTTTCGGCTTGAGCGACTTTGCTATGGCCGCGTTTGAACAGCAGCTGGCCGACAATAATATCGTCATCCTGGCCAAGCTGCATCCGGTGGAGGAGCGCCAGGTCGATCCGGCCAAATTCGCCACCGCCCACCGGTTGAAAGTACTGACCAACGACTGGTTCATTGATCAGCATACCGAGCTGTATCAATTCCTTGCGGCCACCGACGGACTGATCACCGATTACTCCAGCGTTTATTTGGATTACCTGTTGCTGGATCGGCCCATCGTTTTCAACGTCCCGGATCTGGCTCATTATGAGCAGACCCGCGGCTTTTTGCTGGCGCCCTATGATGATTACACTCCGGGTCCGAAAACGACCACCACGGCGGAACTGGTCCAGGCGTTGACCCGGGATAGCCAGGCCGATGCGCCGCTCCGGGCTAAATTACGCGGTCAGATGTATCCCCAAGGCTTGAATCCGGCTTGTCCGCAAGTGTATGACCAGATCAAGGGGTGGCTGTAGTGCGAAAACTATTCCGAAATTTCTTTTATAACGCCGTCTACCAGCTCTTTCTGCTGCTGGTGCCAGTCATCACCACGCCGTACCTGTCCAATGTGGTCGGCCCGGCTAAATTGGGTATTAACAGTACGGTCAACTTCACGATCCAGTTCGTGATGGTCTTCGGCGCTGCCGCTATGGGCCAGATTGGTACGCGAACGATTGCTAAAGCGTGGGGCAAAAAGGACCACGAGGAACTTCGCGCCGCCTTTTGGGGCTTGTGGTATATCCAGTTCGTCCTGAGCGCGATCACCATCAGTATTTTTCTGTTCATCATGCTGGTGATCAAGCCGCCGTATTGGACCTATTTCCTGCTTCAGCTGCCATTCCTCTTAGGCACGATGTTCGATATTTCCTGGTTCTTCCAGGGAATCGCCGACTTCGGCCGGGTCGTGCTGCGGAATACCATCGTCAAGCTGGTGTCTGTTGCCTTTATTTTCTTACTGGTCAAGAGCCCCGATGACCTGTGGAAGTACATGCTGATCCTGTCCCTGGGCAATCTGCTGGGCAGTTCGGTGTTCTGGTTCACGATTCAAAAATTCGCCGGCCGGCCCAGCCGCGGCGGTTTCTACCACCTGCGTCAGAGCCTGATCACCATCGGGATTCTGATGATTCCCCAGCTGGCCACTCAGGTCTACACCTCACTGGATAAGACGATCCTCAGCCTGTTCCAGCCCGCCGCCCAGGTCAACTTCTACGATTCCTCGCAGCGGATTGCTAACTTGGTCCTGTCGGTGATCACCTCCATTACCGTCGTGATGATGCCGTATATGGCGGCGTCTCGATCGGACGACCAGCAGCGCTATTTGAAGAAATCCTATGAGACCACGTTGGTCGTCGGGCTGTTTTTCATGAGTATCATCATGGCCAACACCCGCCAGTTCGTCCCGTGGTTCTTCGCTGAAAGCTATAAGCCGATGATTCCACTGATGGAATGGATCTCCTTGAGCATCATCTTCATTCCCGTCGGCGGGGTGTTTGCCAACCAGTTTGCCCTGGCCATCAATCGGGATAAACAGTTTGCCATCCCGGTGGTCGTCGGCGCCGTGCTGTCGCTGATTCTGAATTTCACCTTCGACCCGATCCTCGGGGCCCACGGGGCGACGATGGATATTTTGATCGTCGAATTCACCGTTATGGTGCTGCGGGTGTGGATCGTGCATATGGACTACGACGCCAAGGACGTCTTCCATGACACGCCGAAATATCTGGTCATGGGGGCGATCACGGTGGGCGTCGGCTTCCTGCTGCCGGACTTGATTCCGTCCACATTCTTCAACATGGCCTACAAATCTATTGTGATGTTTATTCTGTACGCAGCCATGTTCGCCCTGGGCCGGTTCGAGCTGTTCGGCGATATTAAGCGGGTCGCGACCCGTATGTTAAGGAGAAAATTGTCATGAGCCGAGTCAATGTATTGGGTATGACCTTCGATAACTACACCATGGCCGAGTTTGTCGACCGCTTGGGCCGGCGCCTGGCCAAGCAGGAGGGCACTTTCATTGTCACCGCCAATCCGGAGATCGTGATGTACGCCCGGGAACATCCGGAGTACCAAAAACTGGTGGATGAAGCGGACTTCGTTACTGCCGATGGCATTGGCGTGGTGAAAGGGGCCGCCATGCTGGGCACGCCCCTGAAAGAACGGGTCACCGGCTATGACTTGATGGAGAAATTACTGGCGCTGGCGGCCACTGAGCACTATCCAGTGTATTTCATCGGGGCCAAGCCGGGCATCGCCGATCAAGCCGCTGCCAAAGCCCGCCAACGTTTTGCCGGGCTGGACATTGTCGGCACCCATGACGGCTATTTCCCGCTGGGGGATGCGGGTGTGACCCAGCAGATGATCGCGGCCAAGCCGGCCCTGGTCTTTGCGGCCATGGGCTATCCCCGTCAAGAAGAGTTCATCGCCGGCATGCGGCGGCATTTGCCGGACGCGCTCTTCATGGGCGTGGGCGGCAGTTTTGACGTACTTTCCGGCACCGTGAAACGGGCGCCGGGCTGGATGCAGCGGGCCCATTTGGAATGGTTCTACCGTCTGCTCAAGGAGCCGACCCGATTCAAACGGATGCTGATCCTGCCCCGTTATTTGGGCGTTGTCCGGCGGGAGGCGAAGAAGCGATGACGAAGGTCCTGCACATCAATGCCGGGTTAGAAAACGGCGGCGGCTTGACCCACATTGTGGCATTGCTCAGTAATTGGGATCACCACGATGTCAGTCTGCTGGTCTTCGCTGAAGGCCCAGTGGCGGCAGCGGCCCGGGCGGCGGGAGTCGATACCCACGTCCTGCATTTTAACAGCCGGTATAATCTCGGTATTCTCAAAGCACTGGCCGACTTCATCAATGCCGGCCAGTACGATATCGTCCATGCCCACGGAGCCCGAGCGGTGCTGTTTCTGCGCTTGATTCGCCGCCGTATCCATTGCCTGAAAGTGGCCACGGTGCACAGCGACCCGACCCTGGACTTCATGGGCCGGGGACTCATCGGTGAGGCGTTCACCAAGCTGTATATCAGTTCCTTACGCTTGATGGACCACCTGTACCCGGTGTCCACGCCGTTTTATGACCGGCTGCGGGCGTTCAATATTCCCGCGGACAAGCTGACCCTGATCCTCAATGGGATCACCTTCAGCCCCCAGGCGCCGGTCAAGGAACCGCACCAGACCTTCAACATGATCTACGTGGCGCGCCTGCACCCGGTGAAGGACCACGCGCTGCTGCTCAATGCGCTGGCTCAGGCCAAATTGCCCCAAGCCCGCTTGCTCCTGGTGGGGGATGGGCCAGAAAAGGCAAAGCTCCAGCAGCAGGTCGCTGATTTAAAGCTGACGGCCACCGTGACTTTCACCGGCTTTCAAACGCCCACTCAAATTCAAACGCTTTACCCGCGGATGGACCTGGCCCTGCTGACCTCCATTTCTGAAAGCTTCCCCTTAGTCTTGCTGGAAGCGGCCAACGCTGCCGTACCGGTCCTCAGCAGCCGGGTGGGGGACGTGACCAAACTCGTTGCGCACCCCGACTTGGGTTTCCTGTTCCAGTCCGGGGACCAGGCCGATTTGGTCCGCCAGCTTCGGGCCGCTTACCATGACTGGGAGTTGGGCACGCTGGCGGCCAAGGGCGATGCCCTGCGGACGTATGCCGCCGCGCATTTCTCCCTGCAGCAGCTGCAGGACACGATCTGGGATAGTTATGCCGTCCTATTGAGAAAGGAACTTAACCATGGCTGACCAATTGATTTCCTTGATAATGCCCGTCTACAACGATGAAGACACCGTGCTGGCCACCCTGCGGTCGATTATTACCCAGGACTACCGGCAGTGGGAGCTGATCGTGATCAACGACGGCTCCACCGACCGCACGCCCCAGCTACTCGGCAAGTTTATCGCTGATCACCCCACCGCGCCGATTACGATCATTAATCAAGAAAATGCCGATCAGCTCAACGCGATCATCGCCGGTATCAATCTGATCCGCGGCGACTTGGTTTATATCATCCATGGGGACGATCTCTTGGCCGATGATGGGGCCTTGGCCCGAATGAACGCCAGCATGCAGGATCCGGACCTGGACGGGGCGATGGCCGACCTCTTGACCATTGATCACGACGGCCGGGAAGTGGGCCGCCAGACTGTGCAGAAGTACGCTGTGGCGCCCTATATCGTCGGTCAGCAGACACTCTGGCTGGGCCGCAATCTCTTTGTCGACTTTGCGATTTGGCGGACGCGGGTATTCTGCGACAGCGTCCAGGCCAATTACCTGACCTGGAATACCGTCGCCTGGCTGGATTGCCGGGTGACCCCGCCGCGTCAGCTGCGCATCGCTAATGCTCCCCAGCCCTTCATCCGTTACCGGGTGGGGGACGGCCACTACATCGACAACCCCATCGGCATACTGAACGTGATCAACGGCGAACTGCGGACCTTGGTGTCCTTGCTGGCCAGCTATCGGGCTCCCAACTATGCCCAGCAGTACCGCCGCTTCCGGTTAGCCAATAAGCTGCATCTGCTGAACTACTACCGGCCGCGAATCAAACCGGAGCAGACACCGCGCAACGAGGTGGCCGGGATCATCCGGTTGGCCTTGAGCAAATATCCCCAGCTGCCGACTAATCCTTACACCCCGGCCTTGATCGGCTTCTACGCCGCCCGCGGCGAGCGCACGATCCATTTCAGCCTGCCGTCTGATTTCACCGTGTGGTACGGTAAGGACATGCGCGTGTTCAACACGGCCATGCAAAGCGACGAGCTGCCGGACACCTACGGCGAATTATTCACCCAGATGATTCACGGCTTCACCACCATGATCGTGCCGGCGGGCCAAGGCCTGATGATGCAGGACGTTCTGCATTTTCTGAATATCTGGCCTTATGTCACCGTGAAGGAGGAACAAGTTTGATTCCTAAAAAAATTCATTACGTTTGGGTCGGCGGCCATGACAAGCCCGCTGATATCCAGCGCTGCATGGCCACCTGGCGCCAGCATCTGAGCGGGTACGAGATCATTGAATGGAACGAAAAAAATTTCGATCTGACCCAGAATCAGTTTGTGCGAGAAGCCTATGCTGCTAAGAAATGGGCCTTCGTCAGTGACTATATCCGGGCCTCAGTGATCGAACAATACGGCGGGATCTATCTGGACACCGATGTGCTAGTCCTGGATGACTTGACCAGTCTGCTGGGTGACCGGGCCTTTGTCGGTTTTGAAAACGCCCAGTATCCCTTCACTGCTGCCTTTGGTGCCGAAGCCCACCATCCGCTGGCGCAAAAGATGCTGGCGGAGTATGACGACGCACACTTTTCTTTTGATAAAAACAACCAAATGGCCGGTGTGAACACCAAGTCGGTGTCGGATATTCTGATCAAAGATTTCCATTGCGCTGCCAACAATCAGGAACAACTGCTGACGACCGGTATCCACGTGTATCCTGACACGGTGCTGTGCAATCCCAGCGGTCAATCGCACACGATCCACGTGTTTACCGGTACCTGGATGGAGGGCCAAAAGCCTCTGAAGCGCCGGGTCAACAAGTGGTTCAAACTGCGCCTGACGACGCCGCGACGGGCGGCGTTGTACCAACGTATTTTCCGATAATCGAAATCATTCACATAACGAAATGTGGTATAATCTAATTCGTGTATTGTATCCAGCCAGAAACTTTCAGAAACCGACTTGCCACGGTTAATGAAAGGCAGTGCGGGCGCATTTCTAGCCGGTTGATGGCGCCCGCTGCTGGAACAAATCGTAATTAAGATTAAGGGGTTGTCTAGATGACACCAGAATTTACCCCCATTATTCTGGGGAGTGACATGAACGCATACGGGATGGCCCGGGCCTTCCATGAAGAATACGGCATCAAGGTGCACTGTATTGCTTCCGACCCGCTGGCGCCCACCCGCTATTCCAATATCTTGACGCTGGAATTTCACCACGGCTTCGAAGAAGATCCGGTCTTCATCGATACCATGCACGAAGTGGCCAAGCGTTACGCCGACCATCAGGAGCCAGTGATTTTGATTGCCATGGGCGATGCCTATGCAGAACTGCTGGCCAAGCACAAGGAATTTCTGCAAAAGACCTTCGTCGTGCCGGTGGTGGACTACGCGCTGCTGCGGAAGCTGAACAACAAAGAGAGCTTTTACCAGATCGCCGAGGAACACGGCCTGCCGTATCCCAAGACCAAGATCATCACCAAGGCCATGTACGAAAAGAAAGAAAATCTGGACGTGCCTTTTACCTATCCGGTCGCCTTCAAACCGGCGAATTCCGTGGAATGGCTGGATATCCAATTTGAAGGTCGGAAGAAAGCCTTCGTGATCCACTCCGAAACGGAATACTTAGATATTTTAGGCAAAATCTACGACAACGGCTATACCAGCGATATGATCCTCCAGGAGTTCATCCCCGGCGATGACTCCAACATGCGCACGCTGAACGCCTACGTCAGTCAGGACCATCAGGTGAAGCTGCTGTGCTTGGGCCACCCGCTGTTGGAAGACCCGACCCCGGCCGCCATCGGCAACTACGTCACGATCCTGCCGGAATACAACCAGGACGTGTACGATGTGGTGCAGAAATTCTTAGAAGAACTGAACTTTACCGGCTACTGCAACTTCGATATGAAGTTCGATCCCCGGGACAATACCTTCAAGTTCTTCGAAATCAACCTGCGTCAGGGCCGCTCCAGTTTCTTCGTCACCCTGACCGGCTACAATCTGGCCCGGTTCGTCGTGGACGACTATGTCACCGGTACCCTGGCTGACGCCCCGACGGTTTACGCCAATAAGATCCAATCCCAGCACGTGCTGTGGATGGGCGTGCCGGTCAAGCTGTTCAAGGATTACGCGGTGGACAATGAGTTCAAGCAGCAAGCCCTCCAGCTGATCGATTCCGGCCGTTACGGCACCACTGTGTTTTACAAGAAGGACATGAATATCCGGCGGTGGGTGCTGATGAAGTACATGTTCCATAATTACATTCCGCGCTATAAGAAGTATTTTGAAGAAAATAAAGGCCGCGATATTGGGCGGTAAAGGGAAACGGGCCGATCGTGGTCCTTTTTTTTGCTGGCATTGGCGCCGCGGAATTTCACAAACCCGCAAATTCTTTTTCAAAATAAAAATCAGACCAAGTGATGACAGGTATTTTCCATCGTTTCGCCGTATACTGGAATTGAAAGAAAGGGAGTAATGCGTTTATGGCTCAAAAAGAAATTGAGGACTTCAAAGTCAGTACCCGCCACTTTAATCGCATCATGATCGCCATCGATGATGACGATTTTATTTCGTCTCGGTTTGCCTTTGACTATGCCTGTACGGTAGCCAAAATCTATTCCGTGCCCCTGGCCATTGCCTCTGTGATGGAGACGGGCGATTTGAATGTCTTCCAATCCCTGGATCCAGAAACCCTGGCCGAGCACCGCGAAGCCGTGGCCAATGATTTGAATGCCTACGTCGAGAAAGCCAAGCAGTTCGGCATCCTCGACGTCGTGCCGCTGATTGGGGAAGGCAAGCCGGGCAAGGTCATCGTGGACGAAATGGTGCCGCAGTTCAAGCCGGACCTGATCGTGGTTGGCAGTGAAACCCACAAGGGCGCTCGCCACCAGACCATCGGCTCCGTCGCCGCCTTCGTTACCCGATACGCGCCGTGCACCGTCATCGTGGTGCGGGACCCCGCTGCGGGCCCGAAGCCGACCGATGAACCCAGCGAGAACAAGAAGAAGTAATTGTTGAGTAAAGGGCATCCCAAACTGGGGTGCTTTTTGCTTGCTCTTCTGCTATATTGGGATTGTGATATAAAATACAAGAGATGAGGGAGAAACGTGAAGAAAACAATTGGTTTACTGTTCAGCGCAGCGGTGTTCGGCGTCGGCTTGGCAACCATTGCCCCGACAGCCGTGCATGCGGCGGACGCGACACCGACTGCGGCAGCCGCCAAGGTAACCGTGATCGATAAGAAGGGGACAACGTATCGGTTCGCCTCAGGAGAGGCCTCCTCACTGGCGGCATACGAAGATGCGGCCTTGACAAAGAAGACTGATAAAGTATTGGCATCAACCGTGGTTAATGGCCGTGATTGGGTTTGGCAAAATGAGTATGACCAAGTGGCGACCAACGCGCAAGGCACCGTGACCGCATATCATTTTGCAGAGGGTTGGGTCGCAGCGGCGGGATTGGATACGACAGATCCCACTCGGTACAAAGTCGATACCGACCAGACAGGTAATGGGGTTGTAAGCTCGGCCAAGGCTTCGATAGTTTATGCCGACGCGCAGTTAACTAAAGCGACCGGGAAAACTTTGCCTGTTGGCAGTCGCTGGCGTTATTACAGTACCAATGAAGCACTGGTACAAATAAATGGTGAGTGGGGGGTCGCAGACCGGGTGGCTTATAATCTCGGCGGCAACCAATGGATCAGCAAGCAAGACTTTCTTGCGGATGCCAGTGCTGAGTTTTATCCAACGACCAATATTGGCGAAGTCTTGGTTACTAACCCTAACGGCGCCAAACTATACAGCGACTTAGCCCGGACTAAGTTTACTGGCCGCACCTTGTCGTTCGGTTCACGGTGGCAGGCACCCGATTCCATCATGAGCAATACAGATGGTACGGTTGGCTGGGGCTTAGGCGGATTGCAGTACGTCAACAAGACTGATGTCAGTCCCGTCTACCGCTTTGATGCCGTCTTCACGGTCCGCTACAAAGCTCACCCGACTTGGGGCATCGCCGTATACAACAGCAAACTGCAAGTGACCAAAACCATTCCGGCCAATTCCCGCTGGCGGGTATTCAAACAGTTGCAGCGCCGAGTAAACGGGACCAATACAACGCAGGAATATTACAACATTGGCGGCGACCAATGGGTACGGTCGGACTATGGGACTGTGGCGCCTAAGTAATCCCATCGCATCAATTTTCTACGGTTTGAAAGCATCCTGATCGGGTGCTTTTTTCTAACCGCTCTGCTATATTGGAATAGTGACATACGAAACAAGAAATGGGGAAACGCCATGAAGAAATCAACAGGCTTGCTGTTCAGCACGGCCTTACTGGGTATCGGCTTGACTCTGGCAGCACCTGCAGTCGTGCAGGCTGCGGACATCGTGCCGATTGCGGCCGTCACCAAGGCGACTGTCACCAACAAGCAAGGTGAAGTGTATCGGACTGCCGATACCACTAAGATTGCAGCTTTCGATGATGCCGAACTGACCAAGAGCAACGGGAAGACAGTTCAAGGCTTCAATGTGAACGGATATGCGTGGGTGTTCCAGTATGCCTATGACCAAATTGCCACGGATGCTGCCGGAACGATCACGGCCTACCATTTTGCGGACGGCTGGGCGTCGGCAAAGGACTTCTCAGTCAAAGACCCTACGGTATACCAGGTGGAGCAATGGTCCGGCGTGGGGCAAGCGGATGCCAAGAGTCCCGCGGTCGTATACTCTGATCCTGGTTTAACGAAACCGACAGGTAAGACGCTGCCAGTGAACAGCCGTTGGCAGTATTTCTCCCGGTACAATGCCATGGTCACAATCAATGGCCAGACTGGCGTGGCCGGTACGTTGTCTTACAACTTGGGCGGTAATCAATGGGTCGGCGCTAACTTCAGTGTGGATACCGACGCGGCTGATTTCACGGTAAACCCGGTCCGCGGCACGATCATCGTAACGAATTCTAAGGGAGTTAAGCTGTACAGTGATATGGCGCAAAGCAATCCCACCGGCCGGACACTGCCGGTGGGTTCTCGCTGGCAAGCGTACGCCACTATCAACGATAAAACGGGCACCATCACTGGCTTCAGCCTGGGGGGCAATCAATATGTTAATAATGCCGACACCAGTATGATTTTATTTGCCAGTGGTACGTTCACTGTCCGTTATCCGGCCGCTCCAAGTTGGGGGATCGCGGTCTATAACGGTCAGCTGAAAGTGACCAAGACCATTCCTGCCGGTTCCCGCTGGCGGACGTTCGGTCAAATCGAACGGCTAGTGAATGGCCGCACGCAAAGCTTCTACAATATTGGCGGCGACCAATGGGTACGTACGGATTACGGCACCCATACAGCTAAATAATCCAGTCAAACCACAATTTGCAAAAGATGCTCGACCAATTTTGGTAGGGCATCTTTTTTCATACCGCCAAGGCATATTGTTACCGTCTTCAACCCAATCCGGCATATAATAACGCTCAAGATACGTTGTTTTGCTTTGCACAAGGGATCTGCGGGAGGATAAAATATGTTTGGGAATAAGGTACATCACGTGCTCCATAAGGTGCACAAACGGTGGCTGGTAGTGGGAATCACGGCACTGGCGCTAGGTCTGACCACCACGCTGACCACCGCCAAGGCGGCCGATACCGTCAGTATCAACTATGTTTCCGGATACAGTGTTGCCGTTTGGCAGCGTGCCAATGGCGTGCAGGCCACCAGTAAGAAATTACCCACCGGCACTCGGTGGGCGAGTTATGGTGCAGTCCAGCAAGGGGATAACGGTTTCTACTTGAACGTGGGCGGCGACCAGTGGATCGACAGCAATTACGCCGATTTAGCGGGTGAAAATTCCAGTCAGGAGCTGCGTGGTGTCGTCACGATTCAGTATGTCCCGGGCTATGGCATTGCCGTATGGAATAGCGCCAGCGGCGACCGCCAAATTGTGCGGCGGGCGGTGCTGCGTCACGGGACACAGTGGCAAGTTTATCGCCGCGCCGTGGTCAACGGCCGTACCTGGTACAACCTCGGCGGCAATCAGTGGATCGACGGCGGCTTTGCTAAGTTGACCGCTCAGCAATATCGCGGGCCGAAGACCTATCAAAGCGGCGGTCCCACCGTGATTAAGCCGACCGAACCGACGAAACCGGCGCCGAGCACGCCGATTGTCCAGAAAGTGAGCTATCGCGTCGTCACCCGGGATCAATATGGGACGATCGTTTCTACCCGGATCTATGAAGGCCATATCGGCGATACGATCACCATCGGCGCCGCCGGGATTGACGGCTACACCCTCAACGACGGCAGCACCAAAACAATTCGCCTGAGTGCGGACAGCGGGCAGAACGATATTGATTTCACGTACACCCGCAATACGCCGAGCAATCCAAATCAAGGCAGCTATGTCCCGCCGGCAGTGACGCAGCAGTATGTTAACTACCGCATCCTGGCGGTGGATGATCAAGGTCAGCCAATCCAGGGGTATATCCCGACGACGGGCAGCAGTTTGCCGCGCGCAGCTATTAATGCCCCGACCATTCCCGGCTACACTGTCAGTGGTGCTCGGACGATTAATGTGGGCGTCAACGGCGGTGACGTTAAGTTTATTTATACCAAAGACGCCGTAAAAGATGTCAGCTATACGATCAAGGCAGTGGATGACCAGGGCGTCGCAATTGCTAGCTTCACTTCTGACACCAAGTCTGGCCAACCGGGGGCGACGATCAGTGCGCCCTCGATTACCGGGTATACCGCCACCGGCGCCAGCACTGCACCGATTCCGATAGCCGGGGGTCCGATTACCTTTAAGTATACGAAAAATACCCCGACGACACCGGCGACGGTGACTTATCAAATTAAAGCGGTGGATGAGCAAGAGCAGCCGATCACGGCTTATACGGCCCAAGATACCTCCGGCAAGCCCGGCGATAGCATCACGGCCCCGACGATTCCCGGCTACACGATTCAAGGCAGCAGCACCGCCCAGATTCCAGCCACCGGCGGCCCCATCACGTTCAAATATACCAAGAATGCGCCAGCTCCCGTAAGTTACACGATTAAAATCGTGGATGAGCAGGGCAACCCCATCACGGGATACCCCGACCAAACTGGCCAAGGTGCACCCGGCACGCCCATCCCTGTGCCGCCGGTCACCGGGTATACAATCAAAACCCCGACTACTGCCACAGTACCGGCCGCCGGCGGGGTGGTCACGTTCACTTATACCCAAGATGCTCCGGCAGTGACGACCGTTAAGTACACTATTGCCTATGTCGATGAGGACAAGCAGCCCATCACCACGACTAATCCGGCCAGTGGCGAAGGCAAAGTCGGTGATCCAATTTCTGCCCTGCCGATTCCGGGCTATACTGCCCCCACTGAAACACAAACGCTGAAGTCGGACACGACCGCAGTGACTTTTGTGTACAAGAAAGATGCAGTTACGCCAGCAACTGTGAACTATACAATTGCTTATGTGGATAAAGATGGCAACACTATCACCACGAACAAGCCGACCAGTGGCTCAGGCCCAGTCGGCGATCCAATTTCTGCACCCGATATTGATGGCTATACCGCAACTGCGGAGACGGCCAAGCAAACGTTAGCGACCGAGACGACAAAGATTACGTATATCTACACGAAGAACCCGGCGGCTACTGTTAAGTACACGATCGAGTACTTGGACCAAGCTAGTGGGGCCATTACCACGAGCGAACCGGCTAGTGGTGAAGGTAAGGTCGGGGATTCTGTTACTGCGCCAAGCATTGACGGGTACACGGTCACCGCCGCAACGGCCAAACAAACACTGGCCGCGGATACTGCGAAGATTACGTTCATTTACACGAAGAATGCACCTGCCACCGTCACGTACACCATCAACTTCGTCGATCAATCAAACGGAAAAGTCCAAGACCCTCAGACTGGCGTCATTGGTAAAGTGGGTGACACCATCCCAGCGCCGACCATTACCGGTTATACAGCATCAACCGCTGCGCAAACATTGAAAGCTGATACGACAGAGCTGACTTTCGTTTACTCGAAAGACGCACCCGCGACTATGAATTACACGATTCAATATTTGGAAGGCGGAAACGCCATTACCACCACTGAACCGACTAGCGGTGAAGGTAAGGACGGCGACTCAGTCACCGCACCAAACATTCCCGGCTATACCGCCGATCCTTCTTCGGCGAAGCAGACGTTGCAAGCTGATACGACAACCATTAAGTTCACGTACACCAAGAATGCTCCGACAACCGTTACGTACAGCATCAGCTATGTTGATCAGTTGGGTGCAAAGATTAAAGATCCTCAGACCGGCGTCGTTGGCAATGTGAACGCTGACGTTACGGCACCCGATATTGACGGCTACACGGCCGATAAAGCGACTGCCACGCAGAAGTTGAAGGCCGATACGACAGCCATCAAGTTCACATACACGCAGAACGCACCCGCCACCATCACGTACACCATCAACTTTATCGATCAGGGTGGCCTAAAGATTCAAAATCCTCAGACTGACGTCACCGGTAAAGTGGGCGACGAGATTACCGCCCCGGATGTTCCCGGGTACACTGCGCCGACAGCCAAACAAGTGCTGCAGGCGAATACAACTGCACTGACCTTCACTTACACGAAGAAAGTTGTGCAGACCACCGTTCAGTTTGTTGACGAAGCATCGGGGAATGCAATTACTGACGCCGCAATCGTCACGGCAAAGGGGGATTATCCTGCTCAGAAGGTATTGACTGGAAAAGACGGCAACCTGTATATCATTTTAGATGGTCAAAAACTGAGCGTTGATCCCGCAACACAACAGTCGTTGACGATTAAATACAGGCTGATTTCCGCAAAAGCCGTTGCGGTGGACGAGAGTGGTAATACAATTGCTGTGCTAAAGGACCTAGCACCGATGTTGCACAGTGACAAAGGTTACACCCTGTCTTATCTTGTTCCGTCCCAGGTATTCGATACTCAAGGCAACCAATACGACGTGGTACGTGCAGATTTCGCTGGAAGAACTCTTACGGGGATTCTTCCTGACAGTATCACAGCTAGTTATGTACCCTACACGTTCACTCTTCAATACAAGAAAAATACTGCCCCAGTTGCCAAACCCACGCCTGAAGAACTCGCTAGAATCACTGAATTACAGCATGCTTACGCTGCACTGGCGAAACCGGTATTGGATAATAACGTCTACACTGCTTTGCCATCCTATAAGCCCTTCGATGCGGGTAGCACGACGCTTGGTTTCCAGCAGCAGACAATGGCGGTATACAATTTCTTCCGCAACCTATGGGGATTGCCGGCGGTGACCGCTGACCCGACGGTATCTGGCATTGATCAAGTAGCGTCCAGTTTCATGGCCGGCTACATGGCCGGGTTGCAACACGTTGTTGACGGATCTGATGGAGGCACGGTATATACTAAGCCCAGCGACATGAGCGACAGTGATTGGGCGAAGGTTAAAAAAGGACTGACTTCCAATCTAGCAACTGCAAATGGGTCAGGAACAACAGTAGACGAGCTCATTATGGGGTTCCTTGCAGATAATCATAACCTTAAAGGGAATGATGCCGGTCATCGGCTTAATATGCTACGGCCAAGTCTTCTTACTAGTGGCGTTGGTGTAGGTTTTTCCGCGAATGCTGCAGCAACTGGTCAAAAGGGCACGCCGAATCTAACGCTGGATATGTGGAGTGGAGCCTCTTCGGGAGCGACTTACACAGCTGACAATGGGGTAATGTTCTATCCTGGTACGAGCGTCTTCCCGATTGAGTTGTTACCGTCGGGCACGCCAATTTCAGCCGCATCATACGGCAATATTGACCTAACTGCCGTAAACAAAGTAACGGTTGAGAATCTGACGGCGCACAGTAGTCAAGACATTACTGGTGAGCAATTAATTCTTGCCGGAACAGGGACGGAAAATCCTGTATATGGATTTGCTAGGACGACATTGACTGCTTCAGGATATGTATTTGCCAACAGGCAGCAATATCGGATCACTTTCTACGGTGCTGGCCTCCCCGGCGGCAGTATCTCAACCACCTTTACGACGTTCTCCTTCGCGGGATAACAACTTTTCCACTCAGTAAACAGACCCCGGTCAACCCTGAAAGGTCACGTTCAGGATCGACCGGGGTTTTTGATTTCAAAAAGGCCGCATACACAAACACCCCCGACCATTTTCCACGTGGTCGAGGGTGTCTGCGGTTGGTTTCGCTTCAGTAAAACATTGTGGGAAACAATGTTCTGGACGTTTCTTGCTGCTTAATTCTTAGACAGTCGCGTGACCGCTGCTGTCCTTAGCGGTGTCGCCGGCCGGGGTGCTGCCGTCAACGATGGTCTTGCTGTTGCTATCGGTCAGGTTTTCTTTTTCTTCCCGGTTAGCAATGACCGTAGCCATGTAGACGAACGGGGAGTAAATAGCCACGGAGATGACGATGTTTACTGCGGCGAGGACGCCGCCTTGCCAGCTGGCGGTGGCGATGACCCCACCGATAATCGGCGGCGTTACCCAAGGCGGCATCGCGATGGCTGCGGGCACTAGTCCGCCAGCAGTGGCGAAGTAGGCCGTGGTGACACAGATCATCGGGGTTAAGATATACGGGATGAACAGAATCGGGTTCAAGACGATCGGCAAGCCGAAGGTCAGTGGCTCGTTAATGTTGAAGATCCCAGGCGCGCCGGCTAAGGCGCCGACGGTCATGTACTGCTTGTTCTTCCGACCCACTAACAGGATCGCGATGAGCAGGCCGATGGTGACACCGGTACCGCCCATGTTGACAAAGGAATCGAAGAAGGGCTTGTTAACGATGTAAGGCAGTTCTTTACCAGCCTTGAAGGCTTTCAAGTTGGCGGTGATGGACGGGGCGTTGATCGTCTGCATCAGCGGTTCGATCATGTTCGCACCATGCAGTCCGAAGAACCACAGCAGCGGGGTGATGAAGGCTAACAACAGGGCCATCGGGTAGGACGAAGCCATCCCCATGAACGGTTGTTGCGCCATCTTGTAGAACCAAGTCACCACGTTAGCGATGTGGGCTGCGTTGAACAGGGTGGTCACGAAGCCCCAGAAGATGATCGTGATCATCGCCGGGAACAAGGCCTCGAAGGATTTCGCAACAGCCGGCGGCACACCGTCGGGCATCTTGACGATCAAGTGCTTGTTACCGGTCAAAATCCGGAAGATTTCAGTCGACAGCAGACCAACGATTAAGGCAATGAACAAACCGCTGGAATCCATGCCGGCCATCCCGCCGACGGTGAAGAACGAACCGACGGATACGACCCCGGCTGCCAGACCGGATAAGTTATAGCTGGTGGCCAGGTTATAGGCGACCAGGAAGGCGATGAAGACGGACAGCACCGCGAAGGTCCCGTTCCAGATGTTACCTCCGAGTTTTGTCCAAATGAACGCTTTGTCGACTTGTTCCGAGAAGATCTTGTTCATAAAGTCTTGGAATCCCGGAATCGGCAAGTTGTTGAGCAAAACGGCGAAGGCCCCGAGAATCATCAGGGGCATCGTGTAGACGAAGGCATCCCGGATAGCGACTAAGTGGCGTTGATTGCCAATGACGGTCGCGACCGGCAGGAAATGCTTCTCCATCCATTTGATGAATGATTGCATGACAAATTTCTCCTCTCCATGTATCTTCAAGTTTCTGTATTCGCTTACTTTCTTGTTATACCACCATTCATTGGTCTAGATCAATCTAACGAAGCACACCAGACCGAACAAAAAATGAAAAGCTTATAGGTCTGGTAGCACTGGCTTATGTGGTCTAGACCATCCGGGATATATCAGATTTCTGTGGAAAATTTTATTTTGTTGGTATTTATTCGCGTTTTGTCATATGGCTGGTAAACCTTGATGTGACGCGGCTGACGAGGGTGCTCAACAATATTCAGAATCACTTATTTTTATGGTCAGATAAATGACCTTGCCATTTTGGATGCTTCCTTGTGTGTTCAAGCGCACCCAGCGATGTATAATGTACCTGTGTACCCACGCCCAGTGTGGGCAACCTTCCTAAGAGGAGTGATCGAATGTTACAACGATTCTACGCTGCTGATAAAGGTGTCTACGGTTCAAGCGGCGTTGCGTACAAAGACGATCTATACGAAGCAGTCAACGGCAAGTGGGAGAAGAAGGCTAAGATTCCTGCTGACCGAGCTGGCGTCGGTGGATTCAATGATTTAAGCATCGACGTTGAGAATAAGCTGATTAGCGACTTGAACAAGATGGGCGAGCTGGAATCGACGACGGATAAGCCGGAGCTGCAAGAGGCGGTCCGCTTCTTCCAGTTGGCATTGGATTTTGGCCGGCGGAAAAAGCAAAAGATGGCACCGGTGATGCCGCTTTTGAAGCGGACCATTGAATTGAAAGATTTCGCTGATTTGAACGCCCAAGCGGGTTCCTGGTATGAAACCTTCCCGGTGCCGTTCCAATTCTCAGTGGAACCAGATATGAAGGACACGGCCCACAACGCGGTGTACGCCTATGGCCCGGGCTTGATCCTGCCGGATACGACCTATTACGCCGACGATAATCCCAATCGGGACACGTTGTTGGCCACCTGGCGGGAGATGGCAGTGAAATTGCTAGTAGCCGCTAAGTTTTCCGAGAAAGATGCTGAGCGGATGGCCGATGGCGCGTTGAAATTTGACCGCAGCCTCGTGCCGTTTTCGAAGTCCGGGGAAGAATGGGCAGATTATCCGGCGATGTACAATCCGGAGCCGCTGGACAAGTTTCTGACCCATTCTGAAATGCTCAATTTCCGCAAGTTTCTGGATGATCTGCTGCCGGAAGAGCCGGGTCAGATCATCGTCACAGAGCCTCGCTTCTTTGAACACTTCAACGAAGTCGTTAATGCCCGCACCTTCCGGCTGCTCCACGATTGGATGATCATCCGTTTCTTGATCCATGCGTCCAAGTACTTAAGCAATGATCTGCGCAAGGTGGGCGATACGTTCCATCGGGCGATCACTGGCAGTCAGAAGTCGCCGAACAAGACGAAGAGTGCTTACTATGCGACCAATGATTACTTCGATGAAGTCATCGGTCAATATTATGGTGAGAAATACTTCGGCGATGACGCCCGCCAAGATGTTCGCAAAATGATAGACACGATGATCAAGGTTTACGAAGATCGGTTGGCTCATAACGATTGGCTGAGTGAAGCCACCCGTAAGAGCGCCATCGACAAGCTGGAGAAAATTGTCGTCAAGGTCGGCTATCCCGACAAGCTGCGGCCGCTGTACAGCGAGTTCAAAGTGGATCGCCAAGCGAGTCTGTTTGATAATGTCCAAGAATTTGATACCCTGATTCTGCGGGATATGTTCGCCAAACTGGCGAAGCCGGTGGACCGGACGGAGTGGGGCATGCCGGGCAGTCTGGTCAATGCCCAATATGATCCATCCAGAAACGATATCACCTTCCCGGCTGCGATCCTGCAATCGCCGTTTTACAGCTTGAAGCACAGCGCGTCCCGGAACTATGGCGGTATCGGCGCCGTGATTGCTCATGAAATTTCCCATGCCTTCGATAACAACGGGGCGAAGTTCGATGCTTACGGCAACTTGAAGGATTGGTGGACTAAGGAAGACTTGGCCAACTTCATGAAGCGCACAGAGGCCATGGTCGCCGAATTCGACGGCCTGCCGTATGCCGGCGGCAAAGTGAACGGCAAGCTCATCTTGGGTGAAAATGTCGCCGACCTCGGCGGGATGTCCGCGGCATTGGAAGCCGCGAAGCAATCCAAGGGTGTCGACCTGCGGGCTTTCTTCATTAACTGGGCGCGGGTATGGCGGGGCAAGTACACCCAAGCCAATATGACCGCGCGGTTAGCGACCGATCCCCATGCCCCCAATGTCCTGCGGGCCAACATGCAGCCCCGGAACTTCCAAGAGTTTTACGATGCGTTTGACGTCAAGCCAGGCGACGGGATGTACATGGATCCCAAGCAGCGCGTCCACATCTGGTAATTTTGAACTCAAAGGGCCTGACCGGGCGCCAATTCCCGGTCAGGCCCTTTTTCTCATCAAGTGACAAGGTTGTCACATCCCTGATAATTCCCACCAACAGCTGTAGAATAGAGGCAGGACCCGCGGTCAGTCCTGAGACCGATTTTTTACTTTCCGTATCGTTTTGCTTGCTTTCTACCCTTACCATGGTAATATGAAAGCGTCAACGAGTGATAGAAAGGAAATGGTGAACGTCGTGGACGATGCAGAATTGCGGGCCAAACGGCGGGAAGCGATGGCGCGTTATCGTCAGCGCAACCCGAACCTGAATCAGTATGTATCATTGCGTTCCAGCGCCCGCTCGTTCTTACGGAATAACGCAAACTATGCGGATACCTTGGAACTGATCTTCCTGGCCACCCAGCGGCAATTGCAGCTGGGGGAGACCATGGACGACGAGCTGGCGGCGGCCTTCCAGAAGTTCTGGCGGGCATTGCAGCAGCACGCTGAAGAGCCGTTAACGGAACGGTTGACGGTACAGTTAGCGGCCCAAGCCCAGGATGCCTTTCATCAGGCATTCATCTGGCGCCAGTTGCGGGGCAACCTGGAACTGGTGGGTGAGCATCTAGCCTTGACGATCGCCTTAGACGACACCACCGTCACTGGTCAGATCCTGACTTTCCGGACCGATGGCGGTCTTGACGAGGAGGCACTCTAGAATGGAAGAGTCATTGCAGCGCATCATCAATAAGATTCAAGCCACTGAGCAGAATCCGCTCTTCACGCTGTTCTCTTTACCAGACAACGAGAAAGCCGAACTGACCCAGCTGCCGGATGGGTTGCAGCGGGCGATCCTGCTGCTGACCGCCGGGACCGTGTCCGGCAACAACAATGCGGTCCGGGATGATTTGATTGGTAAGAGTGTCCACGTCGCGGATGCCCATGCCAAGTCGATTTCAGTATTCGGTTCCTACTATCCCTTTGAGCTCATTGACCACGACGCCCAAGGCGACTACGTGATCATTTCCGCGGAAGACAATGTCTTGTACCTGTTGTCCAAGCACGGGCTGCAGGATACGTGGGAAACTGAGTTTTAACTTTTGCCGGATTTAAAATTGAAGTGCAACACCGATTGAGTTAGACCAATCGACCGGGTTGATTTAACAAAATAGGCCATGAAGACCTATCCTTGAAG
>NZ_AUEH01000021.1 GCF_000425885.1 Schleiferilactobacillus harbinensis DSM 16991 | reverse complement strand
ATCCCAAAGTGAGCAGCCACCGATGCCACACCTTCACCACTAGTTTGGTAATAGTCTACCACAGACAGTTTCTGTTCCAATGAATAAGCGACTTTGGTACGTTTACGTTGAAGCGACTCCAGTCCATTAGCTTGAGCCTGCTTAACCCACCTCCGGATTGGGGTCATTGACGGGATACTGTATTTAGCGCAAAGGGTTGGATAGGAAACCCGTCCAGAAAGATACTCTTGTACAACCTGTACCTTGAACTCACTTGAATATTTGGTCATAAAAATGCCCCACAATCGTTAGAGTATCTGTCTAACAATTATGGGGCACTTCAACATGACGCCATCTCCTTTTCTTTGCTGACTATAGGATAAGGGCGGTACAATACAATCAAGTAAATATTTGCAAATATGCAAAAGAAGTTGGCGATGATGATGACGGCGGGACAGGCCGTGCGGCAGATTCGGTTGGATAAACATATGGCCTTGCGGGAAGCGGCGGGCGAGGCCATTTCAGTGGCGCAATTATCGCGCTTTGAGACTGACCGCCAGGATCTGGGAATTAATGTACTCCTGCAGGTGTTAACCAACGTCAACAGTAATATCACAGAGATGCGCCACGTCCAGCTGGCCGGCGAATCCGATATTGCCGTTGACCGGCTGGTGGCCCAGTTGAAGGCCCAAGGCAAATCACCAGCAGAGTGGGCTATGGCTGCTCAGGCTGACCTGCAAAAGTATGCCCATGACCCGACCCGCAGACTGGAGCGGCTGGTGGCCGGCGCCCTATGGATCTATCTGACGGAAAGCTACGGTATCCAGCCCGCCATACCAGCGGACAGTCGCCGCCGTTTGGTGGCCGAGGCGCAAGGCTATTTAGGCCGTGTTGAGACGTGGGGGGTCACGGAATTGAGCTTGTACAATCTGTACAGCCCAACGCTGGCTGATGATGATTTGTTCACGCTGATGAAGCCCGCGTTGAGTCGGGGCAAATCGTATATTGGCCTGTATGAGTATTTTAAGATCGTGCCCTTTATCCTCAACACCAATTTTTCTATTTTCGTCTCCCACAATCGCTTGGATTTAGCCACCGCGACATTGCGCATGACTGAAGACTTTCTGGCGGATGAAGGAAGCGGCATCGTCGCACCGCGGATATTTTATATCTTCAATCAAGGGCTGCTCCTGTTTAAGCAGGATCAACCAGCCGCGGGGCGGCAAAAATGCGCAGAAGCGATCAGAGTTGCCCGGATTTTTGACGAGGATACGGTGATCGGCGTGCTGACGGGGCGCCTGCAAAAGTGGGAGAACCATTATCAGGAGGCAGGGTTTACTAATATTTTAATCTGAGATGATTATCAGTTGAACCAGGCGTCTCCAACAATTGGAGTAGGATCATTGCCAATTATTTGGTCAATTAATTGACGAAACTCTTTTGCTGCCTGAGTGTATTTCAAAATAGCCAAAATCGAAACCGCATCGTTCATCTGGCGAATCCCGTTTTTTTCTTGGCCATTTTTGGCATATTGAAGCCATCCTCGCATGAATAGAAGAGTGATTTCATCATCAGTATGGCTAAATTGGTTTCGTATATCCTCCATGATATTCAAAGCAGAATACGCAAAATCAATTTTATTTGCAACCATGAATTGTTGAAACAAGGAAAAAACAATGCTGGTCATTATGGAAGACCAAGATTGGACCACACCACTATTAGGAATATGGCTACTCATAGATTTGAGGAGCCGTAATTTCACGGAAGAATTTAATTGATCGGCAAAAAATGAAAAAACAATAACGTCCATAAGCGTCCATGAATCTAAATTCAGCAAATAGGATTGGATAGGCGCAACGTCTATGAAACCGATCTTACTAGGGTCAAGGTGATAATAAATACGATTGACAAAAAGCTGGACACTACGCCATGTAATTAGTCGCCATTGGCTGGGCTTAATTTGGTATTCAGAACGTACCTTTGCGAGGAGTATTTTTGATTTAGCTAGTCGTAGTTTGAGTAAATTAACATCATGCACTGTCCTACTGTCCAGCATTAGTTGGGGGAAATATCCAAAGTATGCGTCATCCGGATCCTGATAACCGGGGGTTGAATTTGCGGCGGCAAAAAACTCAACGGGCGTGACGTGTAGTTCTTGCAGTAAATGATTAAGGCGGCTCACACTGATATCTGATTCTCCCCGTTCAACTCTTGAAAGAAACGGTTGCGAAATAGTTTCATCGGCAACATCGTTCATTCTAATATTTTTAGCAGTTCGAAACTTCTTGAGGGTGTCTCCAACATCCATATTGCTATCCACAACACGCGCCTCCAATTGACTACTCTGGTGGATTATTGGTGTAACGATGCAAAGGCATTCAATGATTCGCCAGAAGGAATATGCATATATTAATAACTCCGAGCGGGGCCAATGTCAAGACGGTAAGGTTGACATGTTGATTAGAACCGAAAAAATGAAAGGTGGAAATGTTTTCATGGAAAAAGGAAAGATCGTCACTCTGGATCAGCTAAGCCGATTGGCAGACAAAGATGAAAAGAAAAATGGTGCTTTGCCAATTCCCCAGCCATGCCTATCAACTTGCTGGGGAACAATGATGTAGCGATATCCAAAGATGTGGGACTACGTGCAAAGTCGTAGTCCTTTTTCTTTAGTTACATATCCAGATGCCAAAGGTGCTTACTAAGTGTTTACGTGATGAATGCAGAATTTCGTTAGTTGTTCTGCCATTCACAGTTTTAGCGAAAAGAGGGTAACCATATTGGAAAGTATTGACACGATTATTGAAAAGAATGCATGGATAGCCGATCAACTCACGACAGATGTTGAATATGACCAATCCGCTTATAAAGTGCATGCAGATGGGGTATGGCGATTCTTTTTGCACAATAATGGAAGCTTACCTGCGGAAGGGTGGAAGGGGCACATTTCTATAGGCATAGACCATCTTCGAAAAGTTCTTGGATTAGTAATTCCAATTTTCGAAGCGTATAAATGCTCGTTTAAAATTCCATACAATTGGAAGATTGTTTCAGCGCTTCTAAATTCGAGAGCAAATCCAGAAAGTGCAAATAAAATAATCACTTTTTATCCGGCTAACGACGCGATTTTTCGCCGTTTAATTGTGGAGTTGTGCAACTCTTTAAAAGGGTATGAAGCACCAACTATCTGCTCAGATTTTCAATGTGGATTTCATTCTCCAGTCCACTTTCGTTACGGTGCTTTTCAAAAGATGATAGAGTATTCAGAAAACAAGCATCGACTAGTTTATTTACGTCACGACCATACAGGGCAGCTTGTTGAAGACTCGCGAGCTCCCTTCTTCTCCACCCCAGAGGATGTTGAATTTCCCTTTTCAGATGATGAGTGTAAGCAAAATGGTTTCAATATGCCGCCAATTAATGCCAACAATGAGGTTAACAAATACTGTTTTCAAAATGTTCTCCACCGGGCAAATCGAGGCAACACATATCTTGCCGTTATGCGGGATAGACATTCCACAGTTGTTCTTAAACAAGCAAAGCCATATATATATGAAGCCCAAAGCTTGAGCTCTATTGATTCTCTGCGTCATGAATATTCAATGATGTGTCGATTCTCAAAGTCTGGATATACCGCATTACCCATAGAACAATTTCAATGCAATGGAGATTGGTTTATCTCCGAACACTTTTTAAGTGGGTACTCACTAGCAGAATACGTTGCAGAGAATGGGCCTTTGCCGCTCAAACGAGCTGCTGAACTGGCATCACAAATGGTCAAGATGGTTCGCTACTTTCATTCTGAAGGAGTCGTTATTTGCGATCTTTCCCCGAATAATGTGATCATTGTTCGGGAAGGAATTAAACTAATCGATTTGGAATATATGCAGGACATCCAGTCAGATGCTGTTCGGTCGGGCGGAACTCCTGGGTTTTGGGACCTTAGCCATGAGGGGAAAATATTGGGCAACAGTGACGATCGATTTGCCTTGGCGGCTATCTACTTTTTTATGCGTACACAAACAGTGCTTGGTATGGAACGACTCTCGGGGACATCTGAGCTTTTAGAGAAGACACACATCCTGATTTCTTCTGGTGTACTGAATTTATCTGACGAGAAAATAATCAAGAGCTTGTTGGGCACTGTACCAGTTGAAAAGGATTCCTCTTGTATTGATGAAAATCTCTCCCGAAAGGTCCGACTCCGTTTTGTACAAATACAGAAGGAAATGTTGAATTCAAAAGATTCTCATTTCTGGTCCAAGACGCCATTCGGTGAATATGTCGATTGGCGATCGCATCAGCACGGACTAGCTGGTCTGTTAACTGCGATGCACGAGATCAACGTCAATTCCAATACCAAACAATTGCTATTAAACAAAATTACAAAGTCCTTGTTTCCCATTGCACGGTTCCGCGATGCAAGTATGCTTTTTGGCGCAGCGGGTGTACTCAAAGCATTAACGGATATAGCCTACGACGGGGTTAATAGACCTCTTGAACAATTGGAAATTGATAATTTATTTGATCAAATTCGTTATGCTGAGACTGGAAAAAAGTGGGATTATGCGACTGGAGAAATTGGCTTGATTAAAGCAGTCGCACACCTTGAGAGGCATAATCATCAGACACGCTATTTAACTTTCTTACGTCAGCGGATGGACCGTCTATATTTCAACGCGAACGAAATCATTCGACAATGTTGCCAGCATACAAATAATTTGACCTATTTTGGCTACGCTCATGGATTAACCGGCCTGGGCAATGTGTTTTGCAGCGTCGGCAGGTTTTTGGGGAACAATGAATTTGTTCGTAAGGGAGATGAAATATTTGAAATCGTCATCAATGCTACTAGCTTCTATCTTGATACGAATCCTGTATCAGTGATGGGTTTGTCCTGGTGCGAGGGAGTAGCTGGTATTGGTAGTGGAATCATACGAGCCTACAGTCAAACTCTCAATGGGACTCCCATGAATTCCGAGGTGTACGAATTCATTGAAAAACTGATCAGGTATTTGCATTCTAACTTTCATATTCAATCACTGCCGTTATGTCATGGAATGGCCGGCACATTGTCTTTTCTTAACGATTGTCAGGAGTTCTTATCCAGTTATACAACCATGAAAGCCGCTCGTGACGTTGCAGAATACATGGTTGCCACTGTGGGCGAGAAATTCCGCTTTACCGACGAAACTATGATGACTCATGCGATGGACTATGGTGTTGGACAGCTGGGGTGTTTGACACAGTTATATCGGTATGATCGAATCATGCATGCTAGTGCAGGTAACGAGACACAACCCACACGACAAGGGAGGACAATTTAATGATACTTAAATCCAGATTATTGGGCCGTAATGCACAAAATGTCTCTCCAGACGAAGAAGACACGTTGAATCAAACAACGCAGAAACTGCGCACCGATCTTGAGCGAGCGTCGATACCAACCACTTCACAGAAAACTGCCAAAATTATTCGGTCACGTAAGTTTCAGTTGCGTATGCGGATTGCCGCGGTCTGCATACTGGCGCCAATTACGCTCTGGTTAGAGCTAACCGTCCAACTTTACGGCATCTTGCTGTTGGGGTGTCTTGTTGGCACAATAGCAATCACCTTCGTAGTCATTGATGAAATCATCAGTACCGTTGGCCGCTGGCGGAAGAAACGCCAATAATGGCCTGGCGTGCAGAAAATCGCACGGCGGGCCATTGGCCTTTCTTACCTAAAGTGTATCGGGCTGCATGGTCAGTGACGGATCGCTCACCCGCCGGCTGAAAATAAGGGCCACGATACTCACCAGCCCAGAGCCAAGGGCGAAGATCGCCCAACTCAGTGCCGGGCCGGCCGCGTTGGCAATACCGAGAAAAACGGCTTGACCCAGGGGTGCGCCGAGCATCACGACGGTGACCATGGCGCCCATGGCGGCGCCAAGATGGTCGGCATCGACCGTCAACAGCATGATGCTGCTGAAGCGGGGATTGATTTTGCCCAGCAGGTAGGCCATGGCGAAGTTCAGGACCAGCGCCGCCCAGATACCCCAATTGAGCAGGAAGCTGACGCCCAGCAGGGCCGCCCCCAGGAGGACCAGGCTGATCAGCGTGAGCATGCTGAGGTGCTGACAAAAATCCTGACTGAAGAGTGCACCGGCGATCAGGCCCAGGGAAAAGACGATGCTGAGCAACGCGATCGTATTACCGTAGTTGCCCAGCCAATAGTGCGGCTGGCGCAGGAGGGTGACGTTTTGCAAACCGTCGATGCTGGTTGCCAGGCCGTTAGCGAGGAAGGCGAGGATCAGGCTCAAGCCGATGAACGGGCTGGTGCGGACTGTCTCCCGCAGGACCTGCCAACTGGCGTGGAACGTTTGCGCCCGGGCAGTACTGGGTTTAGGCTCGGCGGACCGCAGCAGCTGGCGGTGCTGGGCAATGACCAAGGCGGCGGCGAGGAAGGTGACGGCGTTGATCACTCCGAACAACGCAAAGTTATGCTGCAGGAGCACGATCGCCCAAGCCCCGACGCCTTGGAAGATCAGGGCAATCGTGGTTTGCGTAGCACTTTGGAAGCCCATCGCACTATTCAGCTCAGTATCTGCGATGAGGTGACGGAAGATTGGCAGCTCCAGGCTGTTGGCGTATTGGCCAAGAATATCGGATACCACGTTGATGGCTAGCAGTATCAGAAAAATCAGGAGGCTGCCTGGTTGTTGAATCAGCAGCGCTAACAGCAGAAAGAGACCAAATTGCAAGACCCGGGCGATGATCATCCGCCCGGTTTTTTGCGCCGCCCGGTCCGCCCAGAAGCCGGTGACCAGCATCAATAAGGTGGGAATCAGCGTGGCAAAGCTGGCCAGGGAAACAGCCAAGGTCTTGAAGGGCAAGGTGCTGGCATAGATGACAAAAACGATGTTGTAAAGGGCGTTGCCGATGCCGTTCAACAAGCTGGCATTGATCAGCGCCCGGTAGCCGCGGTTGATGCGATATTCGTGCATAGGGCTCATATCCTTTCTCGGTGCATCTTGTACCTTCAGCGTACCGGTGAGAGAATGGGCAGTGGCTGAAATGACACTATATGAGAAAAAAGGTGACCACAATGGCTCTGGAAGGGACATTATTTCGCAAACTGCGGCAGGATCGGGGAATCACACTGCAGCAGCTGGCGGATAAGATGAACAGCGTGGCGTTCATCGGCAAGTTTGAACGGGGCGAGACGCGGATCAGTTTCGACCGGCTGGAGCATCTGCTCAGCCGGATCAATGTGCCGTTTGAAGAATTCCTCTTCTTGCGGGCCACCATGCGCGGCGTAGTGCCGGCGGTTAAGATGGATATGCTGCGGGGATTCTATATCACGGCGGATTATCCGCTACCGTTGAATCAAGTCTGGCAAGTGATTGCCGGCCACGAGGGGCAGGAGACGGCCGCCGACTTGGCGGCGCTGGATAAACTCGCTGCCAGCTTGGACCAGACCACTCGCTGGGGCCAGCTGTTGGCCATTTTTGTCGCGATCAGCCGGGCGAATGTCGAAAGCAACATCCAAGGTCGAACCGATGACACCGCGACGCTGATGACGCAGTTTCGCCAAATGACCCGGCCGGTGGTCAGTTATCTGTACGGGATTGAGAACTGGGGCAGTTTTGAGCTGGTGATTTTCCAACTATTCCAAGGCTTCTTAGAACCGGCCACTACCCATCAACTTCTGGGCACTGCGCTGGCGGCATCCGCCAAGGAGGCGCCGCTGCCCCTGGTGTATAAACTGCGGCTGAATATTTTAGCCAGCGCCTTTCGCACCTTTATCCAATTTGGTCACCGGCCCTGGGCTAAGGAATGTCTGGACCAGCAGGCTGACTTGGTGCGCAACACGGGCGAATTGATGGAAGCCACCACACTGCGCTTCCAGCGGGGCTGGTACGTGATGTACGCGGAAGATTACGACCAGGGTAAAGAAATGTGCGATCAGGCAATCAGTATTTTTCGTATTTTGGATCAGCCAGTGGTAGTCGAACGCTTCCTGATGTGGCGGGACATTATTATTGAGGGATACCATAATCCCCAGGCCCCCAAGCTGATTTGAGCGAAAGCTGGCTAGATCAGGAAGTAGGTAGGTAAAATCCGAACATTGCCAGCGCTTACATGGCTATCCCACCTGTAATGTTCGGATATTACCGGACAGTTTCGTTGACGCTTTCTGGAATGTATTGCATAATGAAGATGTCTTGGCTAGGGACAAATCAACGGCGAATGGCTTCCATTGTCGTTCATTGGCATTCGTCAGCAAAAGGAAAATGAGGGACATACATTATGAAGAAAACTAAGCTTCTTGCGCTTGTCACGACACTCGCGCTGGCCGCGATCCTTGTATTAGGCGGCTGCAGTACCAGCAATAGTAATTCCAGCAGTAGCAGCAGTGCAAAGAGCAGCAAGCCGATTACGATCACATACTGGCACCGGATGACCGGCAGCTGGGATAAGGCACAGCAAAAGCTCATTGATAAGTTCAACAAGTCGCAGACCAAGTATAAAGTCGTCGCGACCTCCCAGGGCTCCTACGATGCCCTGCAGCAAAAGATCATGGCCGCCGCCAAGTCCAAGACCTTGCCGACCATGGCCCAGGCCCCGTACACGAACATTGGTGATTATGTTAAGAGTGATCTTCTTCTGCCGCTGGACAGCGAGGTCAATTCCGGCCCCAACAAGCTGTCCGCGTCTGAGAAGAAGGATATTGTGCCCGCTTTCTGGGCCACTGGGACGTATCAGGGTAAGCAATATGCGACGCCGTACTCCCTGTCCACCCGGGTACTTTTTTACAATGAAGACCTGTTAAAGAAATATAACCTGCAAGTACCGAAGACGTGGGAACAATTGGCTTCCTACGGCGATACGCTGAAGAAAGACAAGCTCTACACCTTGATCTTCGACAGCAGTTACGATATGGAACTGGAAGGCATGGCCTATGCCGCCGGCAGCCAGTTCGTTACCCCGAAACTGAAGGTCAACATGGACAACCCGAAGACCGTGGCCGCAGAGAATACGATCATGGACCTGATCAACAAGGGTTACGCCCGCACGGCCCAGGAAGACAAGTACTTCTCCTATCCATTCGCAGCCAGCAAGACCGTCTTCGGTATCGGTTCTTCTGCCACCATCCCAGCCCTGCTGCAGCAGGCCCCCAAGACGCTGCACTGGAACACCGCGCTGGTGCCCACCTATAACGGCAAGTCCACGTCGGCGCTGGCCGGCAACGTCAACGTTGTCTTCAAGGGTGCATCCAAAGCCCAGCAAGATGGCGCTTGGGCGTTCATGAAGTTCTTGATGAAGACGGACAACACCGCCCAATGGGCCGTTGATTCCGGCTACACGCCAGTCACCAAGAGCGGCGTCAAGAGCGACATTTACCAGAACTACTTGAAGAAAGTACCGCAGTTCAAGGCCGCTGCGGAAGCCAATGATTATTCATTCGCTTCCACCATCTTTGCCGGTTACGGTGAATTCCGAAACAACTTGTTGGAATTCGTCGACCGTACAGTTACCAACAAGTCCGACCCTACAGCTGGGTTGAAGGATTTGCAGACGAAGACGGAAAAAACCATTCAAGAAAATAAGTAATTCGATTTAACGCGTCCTAGCCAAAAAGGGCCGGCGTTCCGCAATCGCGGGACGGCCGGTCCTTTTCTATAGCCAGATATCCGGCAGGATAGGCGTTGGGTCAGCGCCGGTGATCTGTTCTTTGAGCTGCCGGTACCGGCTGGCTTCGAGTCTGTGGTCTAAGATGGTGAAGATCGAAATGGCTTGATCCATTTTCTGCCGGCCCGCGGTCTGGTCAGAACCAGTCACGAAGGCCAGCCAGCCGGTGAGAAAGATGAGGTGGACCTGACCGTCCATGGCGTTGGGTGATCTAGCCGTGATCTGCTCTAAAATTGCCAAGGTATCCCGCGCATAGGCCGTCTTGCCATGCACCATAAACGCCATGAATTGGCTTTCACCCGCAGGAAATAAAATTCTTTGCCAGGACGAATCCAGCATCCGCTCTGGAATGTGCTTCGCCGCCGCTTGCAGGATCAGATGGTTGGCGTCATCCGCCAATTCGCTGAGAAAGAAGGCATAAACCTGCATATCCACCGCCGTCCACATGTCCAGATTCAACAAATACTCCTGTACGGGCGTCAGATCGATCACGGCGGTATCGGGCATATCCAAGTTGTGTTTCGCGCGCTGCAAATGGATCTGCGCGCCGCGCCAGTTGAGCAGGTGCCAGCGGGTGGGCGCCGTCCGATAGTCTTGAGCAGTCACGGTGACGAGATTTTGCGCCCGCAGCAGCGCTTTTTCTTTATTTTCCATGTGACCGCTGGCATCGATCCGGAAGTAGAAGTCAGAAAAATGGCCAAAAAAATCTGGTCCAATACGCCGGGGTTGATCAGCCAGCAAGACGAATTCTTCCGGGGTCACATGCAGCCGATGCAGCAGGTGTAAAAACTTGGTCAGCGTGATGTCGGTCTGACCCCGTTCGAAGCGGGAGAGCAGTGCTTCAGAAAGCTGGTCATCGGCGAGATCGGCCAATCGAATGTGTTTGGCTTGGCGAATTTGGCGAATCAAAGTCCCATAAGGCATCGCTGCCGCCGCCTTTCCTGATATTGGCCCCAGTATAGCAAGCTGACTTGCAGATATGCAAGCGGCTGAGAAGAGCTGCCGCCTCCTTGGTACAGTGTGATTGATCAAAGGAAAGAAGGGGACGGCAATGCGTCAATACTTTTTGAAACATACCGGATTAACACTATTGGTTACGGTTTTACTCATTATCTGTTCTGCGCTGCGTGTTTTTCACGGGGTAGTTAATGCCTATGTGCTTGACGGTTTGGTCGCCAAGAGTATGTCACGATTTCTATTTTGGACCGGCATCGACATTGGGTTGTTTCTCGTTTTGTCCATTTTCTTATTCGGCACGATGTACCTGGAAGGGGTATTGGTGCAGAAAATGAATTTGGACCTGCGGTTGACGATTACGCGTAATATCACTCATGGTGATTATGCATATTTTCACCGGCACGATACCGGCACCTATGGGTCGTGGCTGACCAATGATATTACAATGATTGAAGACCAGGGCTTTCAAGGTTATTTCTATATTGTGCAGTTTGTTTGCGACACCGGGTTCACCGTGGCGGCGCTTATTCAGTTCCATTGGTCGCTGGTCATTGTCTCTATTCTGTTGGGATTGATCACGTATAGTGCCCCGCAATTATTGGCCAAACCGATGAAACAGACCAATATGGCGGTGACCCACGGCAACGAACACTTTCTCAACCAAGTGCAGTCGTTTCTCCAAGGCTTCGATACGTTGTTCGCTCTGAATCTGCAGCAACGGTTGGTTGATCAGATTGCCGGCAGTGCGCGGAAAATCGCCGGACTGCGGGTGAAACAGAACACGGTGAAGGCCGGGATGGGGTCGATCGCCGGTTTGGCCAGTATTGTGAGTCAAGTGGGAATCAGTGCTTGGACTGGCCTCTTGGTCCTGTGGCGGCTCACCTCAGTCGGGGCGATCATGGCCACGGGGAATCTATCCTTCAATCTTCTGAACAGTATGGCTAACCTTGGTCCGCTAGCCGCCCAAATGAAGGCTGTCCAGCCGTTATTCGCTAAGTATGCGGCCCAAGCAGACAATCAATCGGCAGAAAAGAGAACTATTCCCGCCGACCAGGCCCAATCGATTGCCCTTGCCCAGTTGAGTTATCAGTATCCCCACACCAGCAAGCCGGCCTTACAGCCCCTTTCGCTCACGGTGGCACCCGGGACCAAAGTGGCCATTGCCGGACCCTCCGGAGTCGGCAAATCCACACTGCTGAACATTCTGAACGGCAAACTGCCGGATTATCAAGGCACGGTGACAGTCGCCGGCGTCCCGCTGAAGCAAATTGCCGGCCGGTCGCTGCGCGATAATGTGCTGTATATTGACCAATCGCCGTACGTCTTCAACGGAACCGTGCGCGACAACTTGGCATTAGGCCAAACTTTCTCCGATGAGCAGATCATGACGGCATTACGCCAGGCTGACTTAGGCGATTTTGTCCAGCAGCTACCCCAAGGCTTGGCGACCCCGGTGGGCGAAGACGGCCGATTATTCTCTGGCGGTCAGCGGCAGCGGTTGGCGCTGGCCCGGGGAATTCTGCGCCAGCGGCACATCATGCTGATCGACGAGGGCACCAGCAGCTTGGATACCGCTAGTGCATTGAAGGTTGAGGACAGCTTCCTTAAACAACGGGGGCTGACGGTGATTTTCGTTACCCATCAGCTGCATGCGCAAAATAAAGACCTGTTTGATCAAGTGGTAACGCTGGCATAAAAACTGGACTGGCGGCCAAGACCGTGGTAATCTCAAGGGCAAACGGGGAGGGATTATCATGACCCAGGAAGCGGGATCTCATGTGCAGCTCATTCAGCAGAGTACCCCGAAGACTAAGCCGGGCGTGAGTGAAGCAGAAACAACGGCTAAGCTGCGTAATGACCTGGCGCATTGGCAGGCCGCTCCCATTTCGGCCGCGACCTTGCGCATTTTACGGCAACGGGCGTTTCAATTACGGTTGCGTATTGTGATTGCTATCGTTTTGGGCATCACCATCTTTGTTTTGGAGTGTATTGGTTCGATCTATTATCTCTTATTGCTCTTTTGCCTTGTTGAAGTCATCACCATCGGCGCGATTATTGTGGATGAAATTCGCATTACTATTTTGCGGCGGCATTCAGGCATTCGCTGAGTTATCCAGGCAATCAAAAATCCGCCCGACAATTTCACCTAAACGGAATTGTCGGGCGGATTTTTGGCTACTCAGCAAAGGTCTTTTGAAAATACAACTCGTGCAGGTCAGCGTTCGGGTAGTACAAGTCGCCAAACTGGGTATAGCCATTGGCTTCGTAAAACTCTGGTCCTTGGAAATCAAATGTTTCCAGATGGATGACCTGGCAGCCATAGTCGTGCAGATCGTGTTCGATTTGTTGCAGCAAAGCCCGCCCCAGACCCTGCCGGCGATAGCGCGGATCAACCCACAGTGTATCCAGGTAGCCAATCCGGTAGTAGGACGAATAGCCCATAATGCCGGCGATGATCTGGTCGCCGTCTTTGATCGCGTAACGCCAGCCGACAAACGGCTTGGACTGGGTGAGCGGTTTGCTTTTAATATTGTAGTCGTCCAGCTGATCTTCGACGAATTCAAAGTCGTCACTGGTGATGGGGATGATTTTTGGTGACATGAGAAATCCTCAGCTTTCTTAGGGATGCTATTCAGTAGCTTAGATTTTTTCGCCAGCGTCAACGGTATTTGCGATAGACTGGATGACAAGGGGGATAAGAAATTGAAAGAAAAACTTTTCCACTCGCGGTGGTTGTATCTGACCTATATCGGACTGGCACTCATTGTTTACCGGCTAACGTTTTCTAGCTTTGCATTATCGATGCAGGGGTGGGGCTATCTGCTGGGTGAGGTAGTTGCTTTAGCGGCAGCCATTATGCTGATCGGGCTAAACAAGAATAATCGGCAGCAGTTGTTAGCGTTGCCGCCTAAACAGCCTTATCGACAAGTCACTGGCCGAGAGCTTGGGCAGTGGTTCATGATTCTGCTGTTGTTACAGTTTCTCTTTGATCCCGCTATGTTTGGCTTTCTCAGTCGCAGCTATGCAAAACTTGGACCGGCCTTCGCCGAGGAGGTGCACACCTTCTTTGCTTTACCCAGCTTAAGCGATTATTCAGGATTGGTCATTACCGTGATCGTTGCTCCAATATTTGAGGAGATACTGTTCCGTGGTGTCTTTCTCAACGCGTTGACGCGATATACTGATGGCTTTGCCGTTGTTGCTTCAAGTATTGCGTTTGGTATTGCCCACGGTAATTTGATACAAGGTACTTTTGCCTTCTTTTGCGGTATCTTGTTTGGTTGCGCATACTTGCAGTATGGGCTGAAAGTAACTATTCCTTTACATATGTTCATGAATGGCGTACTGGGGACCTTAGCAGATGTCGCGTTTGTCCAGTTGGGCCTGCCGAACAATACGATTGCAGTTGTACTCGGGGCCACTTTTATTATTGCTGCAATCCTTTGGCTGGTCATTAGATGGTTGCCGCGCGTACGTTGGTCAACAAACAATTGGGTGACATTAGGGTGGTTAGTCATTTCGCCCACCTGGATTATTTATGCCATTGTTGCGGCTGAATAGACGAAATTAGCCACAGCCAAGCTGATTCAATATACCCCAGAGACGGCGCTTTTCTCTTGCCTTTCTCCCTGTGGTACCATGGGGGAATAAGTAGAAAGCAAAGGAGAACTTCTCGTGGAAATTCAAGTACAAAAAATCGTGGACATGGTGCCCGCTGAACAGATTCGCACCATCACGCTGACGAAGACGCCAGCGGAGATCAAGAAGGACGGCTTGGCCGCGGCCCTTGGTGAGCTGCTCGACAACTTCGAGGCGAGTGTGGCGGCGAATGAAATGACCCAAGCCAATCTCGATGTCGCTACGGAGGTACCGGTGGCTTTTCGCCTGGAGACGAACGTCATTAACCTGCCCCTGGCCGACAGCAACAAGCTCTATCAGTTCTTCGATTTGGACGCGACGGCGGCGGTGAATGTCTACCTGATCGTGGAGTCGGAGGATATTAATGTCTCTCATTTGCGCATCGATGAAATTGCGCCGGTGGATACCTTCTTGAGTGACCAGGATCAGGTGCGGGCCCAAATCATTCAAGCGGCCCAAGAAAAGTGGGATTTCTTACAAACGGTCGAGCACCCGACGCCAGAAGAAAAAGCGGCGGCGGAGAAGGCCGAAGCGGCGAAACAGGCGGCCGCAAAGCCAGCACCGAAGCGGCGAACGACAACCCAGAAGAGTCCGGCGAAGAAGACGACCGCACGCAAGAAGGCGCCAGCCAAAAAGGCCGCAACCCACAGTACCACGGCGGCGAAGAAAGCGCCAGCCAAGAAGACCACGACCCGCAGCACCACCGCGGCGAAGAAGGCCCCAGCGAAAAAGACAACCACCGCCAAAAAGACGCCGGCTGCCCGGACGCGTGCCAAGAAGACCACGGAGGATTAGCCGATGGTTGTCCAACAAGTCATTGAATTGGCCGCCGTCGGCCTGCTCGCTGGTATTTTCGGGGCCATCCTCGGGATCGGCGGCGGGATGATCATCACCCCGGTTTTGACGATCATGATGGGCATCGACATTAAGTACGCCATTGGGGCCAGTATCATCGCGGTCATCGCCACCAGTTCTGGGGCAACAATCGCGTATATCAAGGATGATCTGCTCAATTTGCGGGTCGCCATGTTTCTAGAAATTGCCACGACCATTGGGGCGATCACCGGCGCGCTGCTTACCGGGGTCATTCCCCATGCGCTGCTGTACGTATTCTTCGGTTTACTGCTGATTTATTCCAGCACGAACATGATCCGCAAATTGCGGGGGACGGCCGATGAGCGGTATCAGCCGGTTCAGCCGGACAAGTGGTCAGAAAGACTAAACTTGAACGGCAGCTATCGGGACATTATCGAGCATAAGAATGTGGATTATGAAGTGAAAAACGTTCCCGGCGGGTTCGCCATGATGTACGGGGCCGGCGTTGCTTCGGGTCTGCTGGGCATCGGCAGCGGGGCGTTCAAAGTCATTGCCATGGATACGATCATGAAGATGCCCTTGAAACCGTCCAGCGCCACTTCCAATCTGATGATGGGGGTCACCGCCGCGGCCAGTGCAACGGTCTATTTCTTCAATGGATCGATTCAACCCCAGATTGCTGCGCCTTTGGCGATCGGCATTCTCGTGGGGGCCACGATTGGCACGCGAATCATGCAGCACTTGCGGCCGCGGGTCATTCGGATGATTTTTATCCCCATTTTGATCTATATGGGTCTGCAAATGGCGCTTAAAGGATTCGGGGTGACCATCTGATGGCAGAACGCAAGAAAGAAATGAACGAGGTCGAACGCCTCATCGGGCAGATTCTGCGCATCGGGGTCATCGTCTCCGCCATCGTGATCGTCATCGGCTTAGCCGCGCTGTTCATTGAAGGCGGCAGCGGCTATCCCGGTGATACGGTGCCCCTGGGTTTCCGGGCGATGTTTGCTGGCGTGATGCAGTTCAAGCCCTTTGCTATTATTATGCTGGGGTTGTTTCTGCTCATCCTGACCCCCGTTCTGCGGGTCGTGGTGTCGATTTACGCGTTCGCTGTAGAACGTGACACATTGTATGTCGCGATCACGACGATCGTGTTGATTATTCTAGTGATTGCGATGGTGATTGGTTATGCCGGAAAATAAGAAAATAGAAATTCGTCAATTGACCGCCCAAGACGCACCAGCACTGCAACTGCCCAATGAGCCCTTTGCTTTGCACGGGCGGATGATCGTCACGCGGGGTGCTGCGGCCTGGCATGCTCAGTTTGAAGAAACTGACTCGGCCGCCACGCAAACCTTTCCCGATGAACATTACCAGTTTGCGGAGATTGCCAAGAACGGCTTTGCGCTGGGCGCCTTCGACCAAAACAAACCCGTCGGTCTGGCCACCTATCAAGAGGCGTTCTTCAAGTATCTGTACTTGGACGACTTGAAGGTGAATGCCGCCTATCGCCACCAAGGCATTGCCCGCCGGCTGATTCAGGAGGCTGCGCCCGCGGCTAAACAGCGCGGGTACGCGGGGATCTACACGGTTGGTCAAGACAACAATATCGACGCTTGCCGGTTCTATCTCGCTGCCGGGTTCCAGATCGGCGGGTTGAATACCTGCGGGTATGACCACACGCAGCAGGAGGGGAAACAGGACATCTATTTCTATCTGGACTTTTAGCAAGGGATTGAATAATCGGGTATCGCGGCGTTTTGTTCGTCGTGATACCCGATTTTGTTTCTCTTTTGATAATTTAGTGAAGTGTACTTCCAATTTTTTTAAAATAGCCAGTTGATGAAACATACTTCCCTCAATTGGTAATTCTGGATTTAAGTGAAGTACGCTTCAGTAATTCGGGGGAAATTTGGCAGAAGAATTACGATTCAACATGTCACGCTCATGAAAAACAAAAACCGGATACCGCAGCCAATTCACAGCGGCAGTACCCGGTTTCCATTTCTTGCTAAAGTCTACTTCTTGTCGTCCTTCTTCGGCCGACCGATATCATAGTCTGAATCACTCATTGCTTCCACATGGCCCAACAGGTACCCATTCCCAACCTGGGAGAAGAAATCGTGGTTGGCAGTCCCGGTGGAGATACCATTCATGACGATGGGGTTCACGTCGTCGGCGGTGTCGGGGAAGAGGGGTTCTTGGCCCAGGTTCATCAGCGCTTTGTTGGCGTTGTAGCGCAGGAAGGTCTCCACTTCGTCCACCCAGCCAATGTCGCCGTACAGCATCTCGGTGTATTTCTCTTCGTTGTCGTACAGGTCGTAGAGCAGATCGTACATCCAGTCCTTGAAGCGGCCCTGTTCGTCCTCGCTCAGCTCATTGAAGGCTAGCTGGAACTTGTAGCCGATATAAGTGCCGTGGACGGATTCGTCCCGGATGATCAGCTTGATGATCTCGGCGACGTTAGCCAGTTTGTTGTTCCCCAGGTAATACAGCGGGGTGTAGAAACCTGAATAGAACAGGAAGGTTTCCAAGAAAACACTGGCGACCTTTTTCTCCAGCGGCGTGCCGTTTTGGTAGATTTCGTTGACCGTGCGGGCCTTTTTTTGCAGATATGGATTGCCGTTGGTCCAAGTGAAGATCTCGTCAATTTCTTCCGCCGTATTCAGCGTGCTGAAAATGGAAGAATAACTCTTGGCGTGGACGGACTCCATGAACTGGATGTTGTTGAACACCGCGAGTTCTTGGGGGGTACGGATATCCTTGCGCAGCTGGTCGATCCCGTCTTGGGATTGCAGCGTATCCAGCAAGGTCAGTCCGCCAAAGACGTGACCCACCAGGGTGTGCTCCATGGGTGACAGGGTGCGCCAATCGTCCAGATCGTTGGACAGGGGGATCCGGGTATCGAGCCAGAACTGCTCGGTTAATTTCTCCCAGGTCGACTTATCGATCTGATCCTCAACAGCGTTCCAGTTGATGGCTTTGTAGTAGTGAGTGCTTGTGTCAGACATTTCGGGCTCCTTTAGATAATGCACGATTCGCAGTCATTGCTGCCAATCTCTTGCGAATTGTCCGTGAACGTACGGACGTAGTACAGCGACTTGATACCCTTATAATACGCGTAGTTGCGCAGAATGCTCAAGTCCCGGGTGGTTTGTTCCGGCTCGTGCTTCCAGTCGTACAACCCCTCGGGCATGGTCGAGCGCAGGAACAAGGTCAAGCTCATCCCCTGGTCGACATGCTGCTGCGCCGCGGCATACGTGTCAATGACTTTGCGCATGTCGGTATCATAGGCTGACGTGTAATAAGGCATCGTATCGTTGCTCAAATGCGGCGCCGGGAAGTAGAGCTTGCCGTTCTTCTTCTCGGTCCGTTCCTCGACTAAGCGGGTGATCGGATGCAAGGACGCACTGGTATCGTTGATGTACGAAATCGAGCCAGTGGGGGCAACGGCCAGCCGGTTCTGGTGGTACAGACCGTATTTTTGAATATTGTCCCGCAGCGCGGCCCAATCAGCTGTCGCCGGGACGAAAATATCCTTGAATAACGCCTGCACCTTCGCCGTCTTGGGGGCAAAGCTGTGGTCGATGTACTTATTGAAGTAGGTGCCGTCAGCGTACTTGGATTTCTCAAAGTTATGGAAGGATTCGTGGCGTTCCTTGGCGATGTTGTTGGATTCTACCAAGGTCCAGTAATTCAGCAGCATGAAGTAGGTGCTGACGAAATCCAGGGCTTCCTTAGAACCATAGTGCATGTGGTTGACAGCCAGGAAGGTGTGCAGCCCCATGGCCCCGAGACCGATGGAGTGGCTCAGCTTGTTGCCGTGGGCCACGGTCGGGACGGCCACGATGTTGGAGTGGTCGGTGATATACGTCAAGGCCCGGGTCATTACCCGCACGGAGTGGCCAAAATCCGGGGAGTGCATCAAGTTCAAGATATTGGTGGAGCCCAGATTGCAGCTGACGTCGACGCCCATCTTGGTATATTCTTGGTCGTCGCCGATCTGCGCCGGAACTTGCACCTGCTGAATCTCGGAGCAGAGGTTGGACATCACGATCTTACCGTCAATGGGATTGTCCCGGTTGGCGGTATCGACATTCAAGATATACGGATAGCCGGACTCCTGTTGCAGCTTAGAAATCTCGTTCTCCAGATCCCGGGCTTGGATCTTGTACTTCTTGATGTCGGGATTGGCTACCATGTTGTCATATTCCTTGGTGATATCCACGTAAGCAAACGGCTTGCCGTAGTAACGTTCCACAGAATATGGGGAGAAGAGATACATCGGCTCGTTGTTGCGCACCAGTTCGTAGTACTTATCCGGGACGACCACGCCCAGGCTCAGGGTCTTGACCCGAATCTTTTCGTCAGCATTTTCCTTCTTCGCCGACAGGAAGCGGATGATGTCGGGATGGAAGACGTTCAAATAGACCGCCCCGGCGCCCTGCCGCTGGCCCAGCTGATTGCTGTAAGAAAAGCTGTCTTCCAGCAGCTTCATAACCGGCAAGACACCGCTGGAGGCCCCCTCGATGCCCTTGATTGGCGCGCCGGCTTCCCGCAGGTTGGAGAGGGCGATACCGACCCCGCCGCCGATCCGGGATAGTTGCAGGGCGGAGTTAATGCCCCGGCCGATACTGTTCATATCGTCGGTGAGCTGGATCAAGAAACAGGACACAAATTCACCCCGCCGCGCGCGGCCCGCATTCAAGAAAGAAGGGGTCGCCGGTTGGTAGCGCTGATTAATGACTTCGTCGGCGATGTTCGTCGCCAGTGTCTGGTCGCCATCGGCGAAATAAAGGGCGTTAAACAGGACCCGTTCCTCGATGTTTTCCAAGTATTCGGCACTGTCGTTGGTCTTCATCGCATACTGGTTGTAGAACTTGTAAGCGGCCATGAAGGACTGGAACTGAAAGTGGTTATCCACCAGCCGTTGGTACAAGTCGCTGATGAATTGGCGGGGATACTTGTCGATGAACCCTTCTTCTAAGTAGTCATTGGCCACTAAGTAGTCGATTTTAGCCAAAATCGAGTCAAAGTGCTTCAAGTTCGGTTTGACGTTTTCGTCAAGAAACGCCGCCAAGGCTTCCTTATCCTTGTTCAAGGGAATCTTGCCGTCCACCGGCCGGTTCACCTCGTTGTTCAGTTTGAAATACGAAACCTCTTTAATGTCCAAGTCCTTAAGTGACATGGGCCACCACTGTCCTTTCTACGAGTGCTTAGGGAAAAATTGGCGAAAAAAAACACCAAGATGCAACTGCACCTTGATGTTGTCTCCGGATGAGGCGCATCCATCCATTGTACACCGATTAGCCGACCAGCGCCTTCAAGGAGTCCGGCCGGAAACCCATGATGGGGTCAGCATCTTTGGCCATGACGACGGGCAGGGAACGGAAGCCTTGAGCCTTCAATTGATCAATATATTGGGGCTCGTCGTTAATGTTTCGTTCTTCAAAAGGTACGTTATGTTCCTTTAAGTAGCGTTCAGTCATCCGGCATTGCATACAGCCGTTACGGGTATAAATTACGACTTCACTCATGTGAATCCCTCCAAGCAGTTCTTTGTTTGCGTACTTTTAAGTATAGGCCGTCCGGGTCGAAAGTACAACATGTTGTGCTTACTTTTTTATAGCACACAACATAGAGATGGGTGGACCGGCAAGCAAGACATACTGCGGTACTTGCGAGCTGAGTTGGCACGCTGGCCGGTTGAAAATGAGAACAGGGGGTAGGCCGGTTGGCAAAAAAATATTGGTCGTGTTTTAGCTGGCACAATTCGTCAGATTATGGGTGATTCACGGGGAGTTCGTATTCGTTGTGTTTTCTCTGCAAGGGGATGATAATTGGGGTAAATGATGAAAACGGTTCCTTGAGCAGCAGATAAGGGGGACAAGCTTATGACGACAGAGGCGTTGGAGTTAGCGGCCTGGTTTATTGTTGGTATGACGGGGCTGTACTATGTGCGGGCCCAGCCGCATTTCCTTTCGCAAGGGGGCAATCTGTTATTGAGCGGCGTGGATATCCTATTGATCGTGGGTGCCAGCTATCGTCTGCCCATTGCCAGTGACGTGACTCGGTCAGCGATCGCGGCAATTGCGATTACGCTGCCCGCGGCGGTGGTGATGGTTTGGCGCTGGGCGCGGCAACGCCGGCGAACGGCGGCGCATCACTAACGCAGGAGGGGGGTGCCCCATGGCGAAGATAGGCAGACTCTGGCACCGGCTATCTCGGGACACGCAATGGATGATTGCTTTGTTCGTCCTTTTCCTAATCAGCCGCTTGACCAATTCAGTGCCATTAGCGCGTTGGACCTGGTCAGCTTGGTGGTATTAGGGCGGGTTCATCCTCTGGGGATTTTTCTGGTTCAGCGGGGTGCATAAAGCCAGTAAGCAGCATCGACAGCTTTCTGCCTGGGATTAGTGGAATTTAGCCATGCCGGTGATTCTGCTGGCCCTCATGGGTGGCGTTGACCGCCTGCTCACGTTTGTTGGCTTTTGAATGACAACATAAATACGGCAGCCTCCGTGCTGGAAGCTGCCGTGTTTGTGTTCGATGCGTCTTTACTTCGTCGCCGGATTATCAATATAAACGAATAAGTCGCTCGGGATCCGGATAATTTCGTGGTAGCTTGCTGCCCGGCCGGCGTGCATGCCCAGGCCGTTGAATGGCGTGTTCTTGTACGTTGCTTTGATTACCGCGACAAAGGATGACCGCGTGTTATTTTCCATCCGCTCCATGGACTTCGTCGGCCAAGGATATGCGGCGGCTTCTGCTGGCACGATTTTCTTCCCCGTGGAGATCGTTGCGTCCCGGCTGTTGATCTGGTACTTGGAGCCTTCCGTCCAATACGTATACGTTTGGATCGGGGTATGGCCGCTGCCGTTGTGCACCCGCACCAGGTAGCCCTGGTCGCCTCTGGTTTGCATCACCAGCGGCCGGTAGCGGTAGTCCAACTGAATGGCACTGCTGTCCGCAATGGTGTCGGTGTGTAAGAAAGTCGCGTAGATCATCGTGCCGAAACTGGCGGCGACGATGACGATCAGCAGCAAGTCCAGACCGAAATTAGCGGCCGAAAAATGCCGCCGTTGGGTAACCAGCATTTTTAATCGACGTTTACGGATATTGTGTACAGCGAAAATCAAGATGATGACGGCCAGCGTCCAGCATGCGACGCCCAGCCAGTTCCATGATGCCCACATGGGTATATGCCCCTCTCCCTATAAAACTGCTTGTCTTCATTATACCTTGGCAGCGGGATAGACGAAACCCAGAAACTGTAATTGCAAAAACCGAACATTAACTGATTTACAAACAAAATCATGCCGTTTATTCGCATTTGTTTATTGACTTTCGGCATGCCATACCGTACTATTAAATCCGTATGACAAATAGCTGATAAGAAGGCGGTTGGCAGTATGGAAACGCATGGCGAAAAAGGTGCCCAGTTGGGGCTCATTAGCATCATTCTCTTAGGCATCAATGGCATTATTGGTTCTGGTATTTTTCTGCTCCCTAATCAGGTTGCGTCACTGATGGGCACGGCCGGTATCTTTTCTCTCATCTTTGATGCGCTGCTGGCAATCAGCATTGCCATGTGTTTTGCGCAAGCCGCCACCTATTATGATGAGGATGGCGGGCCGTACTTATATGCCAAGGATGCTTTTGGCGACTTCGTTGGATTCGAAGTCGGCTTCGTCACTTGGGCAATCCAGATCATCGCGGAAGCCACGATGGCCGTGGCCTTCGCCACCGCATTGGGGGCGACGTTCCCGGCGCTGGCCAATATCTGGGCGAAGAATATCACCGTGACGGTGCTGCTGGGGCTGATGGCTCTGATGAACATCGCCGGGGTCAAAGTGTCCAAAATCGTGAACAATATCGTTACGCTGTCCAAACTGATCCCGCTGCTGCTATTTGTCACCATGGGCATTTTCTTCATTCATGGCGGCAACTTCACGCCGCTCTTTCCCCATGGGCACTATACCGCTGGTCATTTCGGAGCTGCAGCCGTCACGATGTTCTACGCCTTTGCCGGATTTGAACGGGTCGTTGTAGCCGCAGGGGATATGAAGAACCCGAAGAAGAATCTGCCCCGGGCCCTGCTGATCATGGTCGGAATCGTCTTGGCGTTCTACTTATTAATTCAAACCGTCTGCACGGGTGTCCTGGGCGCCAGCGCCTTGGGGCACACGACTGCGCCGATTCAAACCGCTTTTGCCAAGTTTGCCGGCGGCTTCGGTAATTCTTTGGTCGCGGCGGGTACGCTGCTGTCCACGGGCGGTTTCTTGGTGGCTTCCAGCTACGTCACCCCGCGTTCCGGGGTGGCGCTGGCCGAACACCACATGATGCCCAGCATGATTGCCAAGCGCAACAGTAAGCATGCGCCGTACGTGGCCATTCTCATTTCCATCGGCATCAGTATTCTGATCGCCTGGTCTGGACAATTCGGTTATCTGGCCCAGATCAGTGCCGTGTCCCGGTTTGCCCAATACATTCCCACCTGCTTGGCGGTGCTGGTCTTCCGCCGCACCCGGGCGACGGCCGCGGATCGTTTCCAGCTGCCGCTGGGACCGGTGATTCCGGTCGTCGCTGTCGCCGTCAGTATCTGGCTGCTGTTCCAAGTCACCGCGTTGCAAGCCGTGCTCGGCTTAGGCGCTTTGATCGTTGCCATCCCGTTCTACTTCCTGATGAGCCGACAAGCCGCCACCGCCAAGGATCTGTCCTAGTCCCGGCCTAAGTAATCTTGACCGTATGCCCCCACTAAGTACGTATGGATCGCAGTCAGAAAGTTCTTAGTCGACGGAGCCGGCGTTTCCTTCCGGGTCAGCACGCAGATCGTCCGGCGGAAGGTTTCGGAGAACGGAAACACATTGACGTTCCCCACCAGCTTCTGCAATGCCAGATCCGGCAGAATGCCAAAGCCCAGGCCGCTCTCCACCATCGACAAGATCGACTGGTCATCGATGGAATAGGCCAGCGAGTTTGGCGTAACGTTGTAGCGATCCAGGGCTTTCTTCGTATCACCGTCGTAGTCGGCCTGCTGCAGGATGAAGCGCTGGTGGGCGATATCCGCGCCGGTGACGAATTCACCGTTGGCGGGTTGAAAGTCGGTGGGGGTGACACACCGGATCGTATCCGCCGCCACCGGTTCGACTTGGACATTTTCTTCCACCGGCAGGGTGGAGAAGCCGATATCGATACTGCCTAGGCGCACCTGCTGGGCAATTTCGGGAAAGGTGCCCTGCCAGATTTCGACCTCGACCTGGGGATAGCGTTTCTTGAAGTTTTGAATAATCCCCGGCAGCCAATTGATGCACACACTACTAAATGCGCCCAACCGCACGAGTCCGGAATTCAGCCCTTGAATGCTGTCCGCGACTTGCTGCAGTTGGGCTTCTTTGTTCAAAATATCCTGGATCACGGGAAGAATGGTCGCCCCATCCGGAGTCAGTTCGACGCCGGTCCGGTGCCGGATAAATAGGGGAAAGCCCAGGGTCGCTTCCAACTGGGCAATGGAGTGGCTCACCGCGCTGGGGGTGACGTTCAGCCGCGCGGCAGCGGCCACGAAGGTTTTTTGTTGAACAACTTCGGTAAAGACTTGATAGGCAAAATCTGCCATGATGACCTCCAATGATGAATTCAATTCATCTAATATTGAATAAGTTGAGTTTTACTAATCATAGCACAGGCCGTATGCTATTCATAGAGATTGAGATGAGCCGCGGAGCCCATCGCTAGAGGAGGTCATTGATTATGACAAAATTATTTGCAGAACGGACAATCAAGGCTGGAGAAGCTGGGATCGCCGACGCCTTTGCGGCCAGCAACGATGCCAATCTGATCTCCTTTGCCGGCGGGTTCCCGGATGCCGCGCTGTTCCCCAACGCGGCCATGGGCGCAGCTTTCCAGCACGCTTTCACCGACGGGTCCCAAAACATATTGCAATACCACGACAACCGGGGTTACTTAAAATTACGGGAACAACTGGCGGCACGCTTGACGGACGACGGTACGCCGACTCAGGCCGATGATATTATTTTGACCCAGGGCGCGCAGCAAGCCATCGATTTGGTGGCCCGGATGCTGATCAACCCCGGCGACGGCTTAGTCGTTGAAGCGCCGACTTACTTTGGTGCCTTGGGGGCCTTTGATAACTACGGCCCGACCTATTATGAGGTTCCGATGCAATCTGACGGTATGGACATGCATGCGTTGCAAAAGGTCCTGATGGCCCATCCCGTCAAGATGATCTACACGATCCCGGATTTTCAGAATCCCACTGGTATCGTCATGTCCTTGAAGAAGCGGCAGGAACTGCTGCGCTTAGCTAAGCAGTACGACGTGGTCATTTTGGAAGACTCTCCGTACCGCTGGCTGCGCTTCACCGGCGAACAGCTGCCAACGCTGCAATCCCTGGATACCGACGACCGGGTCATTTCTTTAGGCAGTTTCTCGAAGATCCTGGCTCCGGGGCTGCGCCTGGGCTGGGCATCCGGCGGTAAGCGTTGGATCGACGCCATTGCCAACTTGAAGAATGGGGCGGACTTAGAGAGTCCCTTCATGACCATGGTGGCCGTTTCTGATTATCTGGCCGAGAACAGTCTGGATGACCACTTGGTCCAGCTGCGCCGGACGTACCAGATGAAGAAAGACGCGATGGTCAATGTCCTGCGCTGCAATTTGCCGGCGGGCTTTAAGGTCAACGATCCCCAGGGCGGGTTCTTCGTTTGGTTGACTGGGCCAGCAGACGTGGATATGGGTCAATTGCTTAAAGATGAGGTTTTGCCCCATGAAAATATTGCCTATATTCCGTCCCGCAATTTGTATCCGTCGAAGAGTGTCGTAAATGCTGCCCGGTTGAACTTTACCGGTGAAGACGTGGCAGCCATTCAAACCGGTGCGGCCCGGTTAAGTGCAGCGTTGGCGCAGGCGGTGGTACAGCCGGCGACAGCGGCTGGCTTGTCCTAAGTGTTTCAGGAATACCAAAAGCGGCCTGCTCAGCCAATTGATATTGGCTGGGCAGGCCGCTCTTTGCGTTAGGCGGTCAATTCAGGCTTCTCCCGCAGCAGCAGAATCAGCACGATAACCAGCAATCCCGCCCCGCCAATGATGGCGTGCTGGCCCAGCTGCGGCACCAGGCTGGCCGACAGGAAGGCCCCGAGGCCGAAGCCCAGCGCGACAGCGATCCGGTCCCAGCTGCGGTGGCCGGCCAAGGTGGAGGTGCCCAGTGCCGCATTGGCCAAATGAGCCGCGCTGGCCTGGATATTGCCGGTGGTCATGGTGGTCGTATATGGCTGGCCTTTCATCTTACGGAAGACGCTCAGCTGAATCGCGGCGGTGAACGACATCATCGCGATGACCACGGTGTCCGGCAAGCGGGCGCCAAACAGGGCAGTGAGCAAAAGAATGATGATTTCAATACTGACCCCGATGATGTGGGTGCGCCGCTGCCCGGGTTTATGCACGTAGGGGGCGAGCAGGGTGATGAAAAACGCCCCCAGATAGAAAGCGGCTAAGGGCAGCAGATAGTGGCCGCTGCTGGCCCATTGCTCCCGGGCAAGGTGGATGCCGAGCAAAATGACGTTCCCTGATTGCAGGCTGGAGAAGACATTGCCATGTAATAAGTATGAAAAAGCATCCATGTAGCCGCCCACGCCGGCGAGGATCATGGCGGCGGGAAGCTGTTCATGGAGCGGGAAAACGGGCGGGTGGTTAGGGTGCTGAGCCATTGGGCAGAGGCTTCCTTTCTGAAATAAAAGTGAACTCTGCTATTATGCCACGAACTCGGCAAAAAAGTTGTCAAAAAGGGCTCATCTTCGTAGAATGAGTTATCACCAAACATTGGAGGCTAAACGTATGGAGAAACCAAGATTACGGGGACGGGACTTAGGATTTGTCGGCATTATGCTGTTTGGGATGTTTTTTGGCGCGGGCAATTTGATTTTCCCCATCTTTATGGGGCAGCAAGCCGGATCGCACGTGGGAATGGCTGTTCTCGGCTTTTTGCTGACCGGGGTCGGGCTGCCCTTGCTGGGTGTGGTGGCCATTGGCATCACCCGCACGGATGGGGTATTTGGTTTGGCGAAGGCCGTCAATCGGCCGTTTGCCTATTTGTTCACGGTATTATTGTATTTGGTCATTGGGCCGCTATTATCCACCCCGCGATTGGCAACGGTTTCTTATGAAGTGGGCATTCGCCGCTTTGTTTCCCCGGGGCAGCAGACTTTGGTTCTGGCCGTTTTTTCGGTCATCTTCTTCTTCACCGTCTGGTGGTTCTCCCGCAAGCCGTCGCGGATCATGGAGTACGTCGGTAAGATCCTGACGCCGACGTTCTTGATCCTTTTAGGCGTCTTGATGCTCACGGCGCTGCTGCGGCCGTTGGGCGGGTTAGGCCATGCCGCGGTGGGGACATACGTCAGCCATCCGTTGAACACCGGCTTCGTGGAGGGCTATAACACCATGGATGCCCTGGCTTCGCTGGCCTTCGGTATCGTCGTCATCGACACCCTGCGCGGACTGGGCGTCAAGGAACCGAAGCAGATCGCAGCGAATACGATTCGCGCCGGTGTGATCAGTATGGTCCTGATGGGGGTGATCTATGCTGGTTTGGCGATCATCGGCGCCCAATCCCGGGGGGCGTTCTCCCCGGCAGCCAACGGCGGGGTGATTCTGGCCCAATTGGCCGAACATTATTTTGGCCGCTTGGGCAGCTGGCTGCTGGCGATCATCATCACCTTAGCCTGTTTGAAGACTGGGGTAGGGCTGGTGACAGCCTTTGGCGAATCCATGCATAAGCTGTTTCCCCGGATTTCCTATAGTGTATGGGCCATCATTGCCGCGGGGCTGCCGACAGTGTTTGCCAACGTAGGTTTGGATGGCATCATTGCGTTGTCCATGCCAGTGCTGAACCTGCTCTATCCGTTAGCCATCATCCTGATCCTTACCGCGCTGGCCAGCACGCTCCTGCCTGCCCAGCGCTGGACCTATACCTGGGCAATGATGTTCGGCCTGATTCCGGCGCTGCTGAACGTCATCACGGGGCTGCCGGCGAGCTTGCAGCATTGGTCCGTGTTGGCGGTCCTGCTGCACTGGGGCGAAATTTTGCCGCTGTATCAGGCCGGTTTCGGCTGGGTATTGCCTGCTGTCCTCGGCTTTGCCGTCGGCGCGTGGATCGATCACCGACGCGCACGTGCGGGCGCTTGAATTCTGTCATTTTTCGCCCTACACTGAAGTTAGGAGCGTCTCGGAATATTTTAAGGAGGACCTAATTGATGAGTGACAATGGGGAACAACAGGCAGTCAGCGATAAAGTACTGAATGCGTTTGTGGATTTCTACCTGGCAGAACAGCAGAACGAAGAGTTGGATCAGATCAGCCAATGGGATGACCATTATGTCATGGCCAGCATCAATGAAGTGCTGCAGCTGAGCAGCTACTTTAACCACGAAGATAAGAAGGCCGCGCTGATTCGTGAGAAGCGGGCGGAACTGGAAGAATTGATCAATACCTTGATCGACCAGCACGGGGCACCGAATTCCAGCGATGAGGCCCAGTGGCTGGATTGGTACCAGCAGCACTTGGACAGCCTGTATTCCGGCGGTCGCAAGGGCGAATAAGGTCAGATATACAAAGAGGCACTGCCTGCTTGGAATTAATTAATTCCAAGCAGGCAGTGCCTTTTTAGGTTATGGCCGAGTTTAATGCAGGTGCTTCGCGAGATACCGGCCCGTGATACTGGCTGGCGTCTTGGCGACCTGCTGCGGGGTGCCGGCCGCGATGATTTTACCGCCTGCATCGCCGCCCCGGGGACCAAGATCCACCAGATAGTCGGCGTTGGCCAGCATATCCAGATCATGTTCGATGTAAATAATCGTCGCACCTTGTTTCCGCAATGATTCGAATACTTTGAGCAGGGTCCGGACGTCCTCTGGATGCAAGCCGACACTGGGTTCGTCGAAGACAAAGAGGCTGCTCTTTTGGTTGCGGCCCATTTCGGTGACCAGCTTCAGCCGCTGGGCTTCGCCGCCGGAGATGGCCGGGGTGCTTTCGCCTAAGATCAGATAGCCTAGTCCCATATCGGCCAGATGCTGCAGAATCGCGGCGATCGCCGGATCGTCTTGAAACAGGGGCAGTGCGTCGCGAATCGACAGATCCAGCACATCGGCGATGCTCAGGCCATGCCACTGCACCGCCAAGGTTTCTGGATTATAGCGTTTACCGTGGCAAACTGGGCAGGTTTCAACCATATCCGGCAGGTACTGGATATCCAAAGAAATCGTCCCTGTACCGCCGCAGTTGGGACAAACGCCGCCTTCTGTGTTGTAGGAGAAGTGGCCCGCATCCCAGCCCTTGGCCTGGGCCGCAGGTGTTTGCGCAAAGAGCGCTCGGATATGGTCGAAGATACCGGAATAGGTGGCCACAGTGGAGCGGGCATTCTTGCCTACGGGTACGGAGTTCACGCTGACGACACGGCGGATGCCCTTGGCTGTCAATGCCGTAACTTGGCGGGGCAGCGGCTCGTGCTTGCGCTGGGCTTTGATCGCGGGGATCAGACTATCCAGGATCAGCGACGTCTTGCCGGCCCCGGAGAAACCGGAGATGCCGATCAGCCGGCGCTTAGGCAGATCAATGGTGACCCCATGGAGATTGTTGTAGTCGTTGATCGCCAAGTGAATCGTGCCGTGGACCGTTAACTGGTCCGGGGCGGTCTGCTGGCGCACGATCACCGGTGCTTGGCCCGTTAAGAAGGGCGCGATATGAGACGCTTTGCTCGCCGCCACTTGGTTCAGCGACCCATGGGCGATCACCGTGCCGCCGTCTTGGCCGGCCCCGGGGCCCATTTCCACCATGTAGTCAGCTGCATTGAGCAGATTCGTGTCGTGATCGACCACCACCACGGTGTTGCCCAGGGCAATCAGTTTCTGAATGATGCCCACCAACCCGGCCACGTTGGCGGGGTGCAGGCCAACACTGGGTTCGTCCAAGACGTAGAGGACACCGTTGGTTTCGCTGCGCAGGGTGCGGCCCAGCTGGAGCCGTTGCAATTCCCCAGTCGACAGGGTGTTGCCCGCCCGGTCCAGGGTGAGGTAATCCAGACCGAGATCCAGCAAGGGCTTTAAAGATCCGCGCAGTTCTCGGCTGAGATTTTTGACCAGCGCCCGCATTTCGGTATCGTATGTATCCGCGAGTTCATCGTTCCAGTGCTGCAGCTGGCTCAGGGTGAGATGACTGATCTGAGCAATATTTTGGCCGTTGATCAAAGCGGTGAACAACTTGGGATTGAAACGGCTGCCGTGACAGGTCGGGCATACGGTCATTGCGTAAAACCGGTCCAAGCGGGCCAAGGTACGCTCGTTGGTGGCCTTCGCTGCAGTGTCTTCCACCGCATTGTAGGCGTTTTCGAACAAGGCATTGTTCATGTGGAACACCCGTCCGTTGGCGCTGGGCAGATCCACTGGATAGCCTTTTTTCGCCCCGTGGAGAACGGTGTGCTGTTCTTTCTTCGTCAAATGATCAAACGGAACATCGGTGCGCACGCCGATGGCCCGGGCGACGTCCGGCATAAAGTTGCGGCCGGGCAAGCGCCAAGAGGCCACAGCGCCTTCATCAATGGTCTCGGTCGGATCCGGAATCAGCCGCTCCGGCACCAGCTGGCGCAGCACCCCAGTGCCGCCGCAAGTGGGACAAGCGCCCGTTGAATTGAAGGCGAAGTCCTCGGCGGAAGGCGGCCGAAACGTGACGCCGCAAATGGGACAGGTGATCTCGCCCATGTGTTCACCGGTCACTGCGGCCGCCTGGGCAATCTTAATACTCGGCGGCAGCTGATGGCCGTTGGGACAGCGATGGGACGCGATCCGGGAAAACATCAACCGCAGCACGTTCAGGCTTTCGCTCATGGTGCCCACGGTGGAGCGTTCGTTAGGCACGTTGGGCCGTTGACGCAGGGCAATGGCTGCTGGGATATGGTGCACAGCGGTGACGTCGGCCCGGCCCACCTGGCTGATTCGCCGGCGGGTATACGTTGACAGGGCGTCTAAATAACGCCGCGAGCCCTCAGCATATAGAATGCCCATGGCCAGCGACGATTTGCCGGACCCGGAGAGTCCAGCGATGGCGGTGAAGGCATTCAAGGGAATGTCCACATCAATATTCCGCAGGTTGTGCACCCGGCCCCCGCGAACAGCAATATGATCTGGTTTTTCTGACATCAGCAGTAATCCCCCTTAGCGCAATGATTATTCTGTCTTTTGGTCTGGTGTCTTGGTGTGATAGTGCACGTCGGTGACGAACATGTAGCCCGCCGCGTTTTCAGAAATCGCCACGGTGGCCCGGTCGCTCGTTTGCACAATAAAAGGCCCGCTGAACGGTTCTTTCTTCACGACGGTCAGCCGCTCGCCCAACCGCAACTGCAAATCCTCAAAGTATTTAAGAAAATCGTGATTGTCGATCACCCGCTGCAGGGTGGCACTATCTTCCGGGGCCAGCGTGCCCAGGGTGATATCCGAGTCATCTTCGATGTCAGAATTGCCAGGAATAATGCCGCCATGGGGGCAGCGTTTGGGCCGGCCCAGAAACTCGTTCAACCGATCTGCCAACCGGTCGTCGGTCGCATGTTCCAAAATATCTGCGGCCTGATGCACATCCGCCATGGCGTAGTGCAGTTTGTCGGCTAAGAACACTTCCCAGATCCGGTGTTTGCGGACCAATTCCCGGGCCCGGGCTAAACCGGCGTCGGTCAGCGAGATTTCATTATAAGGGGTATGAAAAACCAGCCCCTCTTTCGTCAGCGCGGTGAGCATTTCAGTGACCGAGGGGGCGCTCACGTTTAAAATGTCGGCAATGTTTTTGTTGGAGATCTTCTGGTGATCGTGCTCCAATTCAAAGATTGTCTTCAAATAGTTTTCTTTATTCGGTGACATGGTGCATCCTTTCTCTCGCTGCTTGTTTTAGGCCGTCCGAAAAAACGTCTTTGTTAACCATTATAAGCGAAAGGGGAAGAGGAAGGAAGAGAGAGGGCGCAGGCCGACGGTTAGCGGCTAGGGGATAAGGACGGCAAGGCACAAACCCCGGTTTTGGGTTTTTGTCTTGCCGTCCTTATCCCCTAGCCGCTGTCGGCCGGAGCCCGTTTAGGCGGCGACAATCTGTATTTTCACAAGCAAAAAACGCACCAAAGCACTTATGTAAGCGCTATAATAAATACGTAGAATGATTTGGAAAAACAGCCTTTCGGCGCACAAAAATCCCGTCTCAGTTTGGGGAAAGGACTGACATGGTGATGGATCATTTAGTGTTGCTTTGGTTATTGGGGTACGCCGCGGTGGTCGCGGCCGTCGCCTTCGGCCGGGCTTTCTTGGGCCGCGGTGGGCGCCGGTTCCAGACCCATTGGGAGAATTTCCTGGGGAGCTTTCTCCGGGGCGTCTTCCTCCTCGTGGCGCTGGCGATTATCATGTTCGGATCGTTGTAGCATAAACAGGCGCGGCCGCCAGCGGCTGCGCCTGTTTTCGCCCTTCCTTCGCCGTCGTTCTTGCGCTACGATTAGTCTGCAACACAACAGACAGTCAGAAAGGTGGCCGGTACCCGTGGCAAGAATTCAGGCGGCGGAACATTACACGACGGTGGAGGCCTTCCGGGCAATTATTCGGACCCGCATTTTGCGGCTGACCCGGACGGAGTTTCTGAACGATCCCAACGACACCCAGGTGTGGAGCCATTTCATGCAGAAATTTGTGAACGCTAATCAGCAGCGGATCGCGCAAACGGTCAATGCCATTGCCGGTGATGATGGCCCGCAATTGCTCCAGCTCTATTGGCACGCGCCCATTGAGGGTTTCATGACGTTCATGCAGCAGCGCATCAAGCTCTACGTCATGGCCCTGTCTACTGATGAAGACGCTATTCCAATGTGGAACTATTACGGTTACGGCGGCATGGAAATGTCGTTGGACCTGAACGGGTTCATGCAGGATCTGCAAGGCCAGCTGCGGCCCGGCAGTCATGAATACATTGGGGCCTCTCGGGTGATTTATGTGGACAGCCATGCGAATATTACCAAGGCCCACATTGCCAGCGACTTTCAGGATTTTCTATTGGCGGACACGAACAACTTGGATCTGTTCACGGCGGATCGGGAGGCACTGGCGGCTCGCCATCAGCCCACCGATGTGTTTGAACGGACCGACCTGGGCCAATACATTGATGACTTCATCGAGTCGTATATTTGGTCCCTGCGCTATCTGGCGAAGACTCAGCGGGTGATCGGCATCACCACGACACCCGCTGAGATTTATACCCGGTTGTTTGAAAATGACACCAGTGCGCGGGGCGAATACGCTTGGAAGAAAGATTTGCTGTTGCTGTTCGTAATGCTCACGGCGGCAATGAAGTCGGATAGTTACAGTTACGAGAAAGAATATCGGGTGTTCTACTTTGACGCGAGTCTTTCTGAGACGCCCCAGAAACAGGAGAATTTTGATATTCAAGCGCTGTCGGGGCAAAAGTATTTACGCCCTTACGTGGAACTGGCGGTGCCTAATTTGGCCGATTACTTGACGCGGGTGACGTTATCGCCCCAGACCCAAAACCTGCCGGTGGATGTGCCGGTGTATCTGGACGTGATCCAATCTTTATTGCGCCAATATGGCTTCCAGCACGTGACGGTGGCCAGTTCTCAACAACAGATTAGGTGGTAGACAGATGGAAATTTACTTAATGCGTCACGGCGAGACCCGGGCGAATCACGACTTGATCATCCAGGGCGACAGCAATGCCCCTTGGGCCCAATTGACAGCGGCCGGCCGAGCCCAAGCGGCAGGGATGCACGACCGCTTAGCAGCGCTGCATCCGACCCAGATCTTTTGCAGTCCCTTGGACCGAACTCGGGAGACGCTCGCCCAGGCCCTGGGCGATGTCCCCGTGACCTTCGATACTCGGCTGCGGGAAATTCATTACGGTAGTTTTCAAGGGCACACTCAGGAATGGGTGAGGACCCTGTATCCTGAATGGTGGCATGCCGCGGTGGGCAACGTCCTGTCGGGCTATGAATCGGTGAGCGGCGGCGAGTCCTTTACCGATGTGGCCCGGCGGACCATGGCCTTTCTCCGCAGCATCCCGGAACAGGCTGGACCGGTGCTGGTGATCACCCACGGCTTCGTGATCCGCAGCGCCCTGGCCGGTATCCTCGGGGTGCCGGAGACGGAGACACTGCTGGAACCGCCCAACGTGTCCCTGACCCGGGTAACGCGTGATTGCGATAATTTTGCAGTATGGTACTATGGCCGTTAGTTGCTTATCATTGGAGGTTTTGAGATGACAGAAATTACGCTCGTGCGTCATGGCGAGACAAACTACAATGCCCGGGGCCTGATTCAAGGGGCCAGCTCCGACATTCCGTTGAATGAGACTGGCCAGGAACAGGCGGCCCAGCTGCGGGCGCACCTGGATATGAGCCGGTATGACCGCATCATCAGCAGCGACTTGTTGCGCGCCTTTTCCACTGCCCGAATCCTGAACAAAGAAGCGAATTTGCCCATTGAACAGGACGATCGCCTGCGGGAACTGAATCCCGGCGATTGGGACGGCAAGGCTGTTGCGCCATTAAAGAAGGAATTTCCGGGGGCATTTGATGATCTCGGCTTTTTGACTCCGGATTATGCCACTGTCGCCAACGGCGAGACTTTCCCGGCTGTACGGGACCGGCTGCTGGATGGGGCCAAGAGCTATATTGAAAAGTATCCCGACGGTCATCTGCTGTTTGTCAGTCACGGCTTCGCGATTCGGGCCCTGGTGGCTGAATTGCTGCATCTCGCTGATCTCTATCAGCTGGCGCAAATGCAGAATACCGGGGTCGCCCGGGTCGTTGTGCATCCCGATGATTTGTTGACCCGCCTGGTTTTCTACAATCGCGGTTTCAGTAATCAAATTATTTAACGGGACCGGGTTGCGCAGACTGCGGAAATCTAGTATACTATTTCTCGCAGTTGTTTTTTCGCCGTTTTAGCTCAGCAGGTAGAGCACCACCATGGTAAGGTGGGGGTCACCGGTTCAAATCCGGTAAACGGCTTAATTTTGTGTTTTCAGATATTTCCAATAAATTTGTGAGTGCCTTGCAATCGTTGATACAGCGGCGTTTGTAAGGCTTTTTCTATGCCCTTGGGATGTTGCCACTTTTCCGTGTTTTTCCAAGTTCACTACACAACTACTACACACTTTTAAGGACTGAAAACTACAACTGACTTAGGATGTCGGAGGACTTGGCCGCTTCTTCCTTGTACGTTTCCTCGAGAAGATGGGAGTATACGCGAAGAGTCAAAGCAATGTTGGCGTGTCCCAACCGCTTGGAGATGTAGCTGATCTGGACTCCGTGGGCCAGCAGGTAGCTGGCGTGGCTGTGACGCAAGCCGTGAAATGTAACGCGTTGGTTTGGCGGTATGCCAGCCTGTTCCTCTAATTCTTTGAGCTTTTTGTTAGCTCCTCCGTCTGACGGCACTACAAGCTGCTGGCCACGAAACAGTAGCCCGTCCTTATCTCTATACCCCAGTTGCATATAACGCTTCTGCTGCTGCGTATGGAGCTGTGACAAGGCCCGGATCAAACGGGGAGACACGTCAATTGTGCGAATAGAGTTTGGGGTTTTCATTGATTTAAAACCGCTGCGCTGTACATAATCGTATGCTCGGTCCAAAGTGATCTGCTTGTGATCCCAGTCGATTCGGTCCCAGGTGATTGCTGCTATTTCCTCGTATCGCGCACCGGTGTAAATGGCTGTCAGTATTTCATAAGTGGTAATGGCAGTAGGGGATAGGTGTTTCTCGACGACATCGGTCAACTTCTTCAGTTGGTTTTCATTCAGATATTTGTCGGCTTCCCGCTTGCCGGGATTACCGTTATTGCGGACGCCAGCGGTGAAGTCCGTGAAGATGATGCGTTCGCTCATGGCATCCCTGACCATGGCCCGGATGAACGTGTTTGTCTTATCCACTGATTCTTTGGAGTGATCAGCAGCGTAATCGTCTAAAAATTTGGTATATTTGCGCCGATTGATCTGGGCAAGCGGCACACCGGGAAATCCCTCTTGGACTAGTTTGAGGACCCGCTTATACCATGTTTCCGTTTGATATGAATACCGTCCCAACTTGGTGTCTTTGATCCATTGAGCGTAATAATCTGCGAACGTCATGTCCCGTTCGGATATTGTTGCACCATGTTCCTTATCAACTTCCAGTTCCCGTGCCGCTGCGATTGCATCGCTCTTCTTTTCGAATCCAGACTTAGACTTGGACTTTTGCTTACCAGTATCCGGATCGGTGTAGAACACCCGGTACTGCCACTTTGACCCACGTTTCTTGATCTCAGCCATTGTGTTTACCTCCAAATTTGCTAGAATAAAAGTATGCAAAGAGCCACTTCCAAGTGCTCATTTGCCGTAGCTCACCCGTCTCGGCCAAGAGTTGTGGGTGGGCTTTTTTTAATATTCGGATTTAAAATCCGAGTATTATTTTCGACATTTGGAATGTCGAAACCTCGTGCTATGTACGGGCCGTGAGGCCCGAGAAAAAATCAATTATATGGTGAAAGCTGCACTCCGGTCATACCAGAAACATTGATCACGTCTCCGTTTTTAACAGTCATTGTAACCTTGCTTGTGCCGCCGTCCCCTAATATTTCATTGACAGAAGTTGACCCATCAACAGTGAAGTTACCGCTTTGACCACTATCTGGGGAAACATTGTATCGCCCAGCCTTGAGATCCTTACCAACAATCCAAGTGCCAGTAGAGAGTGCGGTTGTGTTAGCACTGTTCCGGGAAACAACAGGAGAAAACTTAGCTTGAGGAATACCATCCAGCTTCACTTTTTCTCCTCTAATCAAGTCTGTGGTGACTGAAGCAACTCCCATGCCATCATCTTGTCCCAGTATTTCATTTATATCCGTACCCTGACCACTACCCGTGCTAGTTAGGTTACCAGATCCGGATACAGGGGTGATTGTGTATCTGCCAGGCTGAATATCAGTGCCAACGGTCCATTCCCCAGTATTTAGTGTCACTTCTTTTGCAGTGTTTGCTGGTGCAGAAGATTTTGAGCTAGCAGACGTGCTTTGCTTAGACGACGAGGATTTGGCTGACGAGGTTTTTTCAACCTTTGATGAGGAGCTTTTCTGTACTTTTGACGTGCTTGAATCGTCAGTTCCCTGGTTGCCAATTCCAGATCCAATTGCGCCAATCAATATCACCACTAAAACCCAGAACCACCAACGCTTGTAAAACTTCTTCTTTTGCTTCATGATTTTCCTCCTTACAAATATTTGGTACCCCTGTATTTTACCCCTCACAGAGCAGGGCGGCGAAAAAAGTTAAAGCCCATCCTAAATTTGGATGGGCTATCTTTATAGCATTACGATCCCCTGAATCGCAAAGTCGTCAAAGCTCTCAACAAGTATTGGCTTGTACTTAGGGTTCAATGAAACCAAGCGCACGCCATCTGGTTGGATGTCGATCTTTTTGACGTACGCATCACCATTAAGATCAGCAATGACAATTTGACCACTGTGGACATCGCAATCATCACATTTTTTTACGAAGATTATTTGGCCGTCTTCAAACATCGGTTCCATAGAATCACCATTGACGCGGAGAGCAAAATCATAATCCGGAACAGGTCCGCTGAATGGAATGTCGTCGCCCGTATCATCGTCGGGAAGATACTCGCCTGTCCCAGCTGATACAGTTCCGGCAATATGGAGAAGCATCGGCTGGCGTTCTTGGCGCTCGTCGTCGAGTGAGATCACGTTTTCGTTTTGCTGTTGCTTCAATTGATCATTGGCGTAGTTGTACACCTTTTCCTGGCGGGCGGGGTGAAGCTGGTTGTATATAGGTACAATGTTGTTAACTCTAGTGAAAACATTTTTGTTTACCGAATTATCAACGACGTCGTCTTCCAGGGACCAGGATTCATTCATAAACACCTCAGGATTAACCCCGAAGTATTTAGTCACGAGCCTAACATAGGACATTTGAGGATCAGTATTGCCGTTTTCCCAACGTGATATCATGCTTTTACTGATAGCAGAAGGATTACTTGGATCGTGTTCTTTCGCCCAATCATTGAGTTTGTCAGCAAGCTCTTGCTGGGACATTTTTTTAAGTAGTCTAAGATCGTGTAGCCTCTTGCCAAATAAGGATTTCGCCATAGTTGAGTATTCCTCCTTTAGGAATATAGTAACACAAAAGTTCCTTGATGGGAACTATTTTTGTTGACAGGCCCCCTAAAATGGCTTATCATGGTCTTGTTCCTTGATAGGAACGGAATGTTGAAAACCAAAAGGAGGGATCATAATGAAGAACCCGGGATATAGAAATTTGAAAGGATGGCTTGTTGCACAGGGCATTTCTCAAAATAAAGTCGCATTCGTTCTTGGGACGACTCCAAACTATGTGAATAAGAAGCTTAACGGAACTGGTCCAGACTTCCGCTTGTCAGAGGCTCGAAAGCTTCATGGTACTCTTGGGGCACCCATGGCATATTTTTTTGAGGTTGATGTTCCTTTTTCGGAACAAAAGGAGGTTTCACGATGAACGATTTAACGCCAATCGAGAATCAAGGCCAGCGGGTGCTGACCTCTGATCAACTAGCGGAACTGTACGGAGTTTCTACTAATGTGATCAAGAACAATTTTGCTAACAACCGAGACAAATTCATTGACGGCGTGCACTACATCAAGCTAGAAGGCAACGCACTCAAGGAGTTCAAGAGCCAAGTCAAAAATATTGACCTACCTATCAACAAGTTTGCAAGTACCTTGTATCTCTGGACCAAGCGCGGCGCCGCTCGACACTCGAAGATGATCGGCACTGACACGGCCTGGGATGTGTTCGACAGCCTCGAAGAGAATTACTTCAATCCTAAGCCTAAACTGCTTGTGCCACAGTCGTTGCCAGAAGCATTGCGGCTAGCGGCGGACTTAGCCGAGCAAAAAGATCAGGAACGTTCTGGCCGCCTGATTGCTGAACAGCAGGTCCAAGAGCTGAAGCCTAAGGCGGACTACTACGACATGATTCTGGCGAGCAAAGGTCTTGTGACCACCACGTCTATCGCAAAGAACTATGGCATGTCAGCCAGAATGTTCAATTCTCTCTTGCACAATTGGGTCATTCAGTATAAGCAATCAGGAAGTTGGTATCTGTACAGCCAATACCAAGGCCATGGTTACACACACACAGTGCCAGTACCATACGTACACGGTGATGGCCGAGTAGACATTCATCCCAACACCAAGTGGACGCAGAAGGGACACAAATTCATTTACGAGTTTCTGAAAGCACGTGGAATCTTACCAGTAATCGAGCGAGAAATGGAGGAAGCAAAATGAAGCTAACAATTGAAGCCAGCACCACCGAGTTACAAAAAATGCTCCAGGCTATTGCAGGTAGCCAGGAGCACAAAGAAGGGTTTCAGCCTAGCGACTCTGAAAGCATTATCATGCCGCTATCAAGTGAGGGTGCAAAAAATGCGCGGGACAAGCTTTCGGGTGCAGTGAGAGCACTTAACGAGTTATCTGAACATTTCTCAGCACCGGTACTGCATGGACACTCTAAGATTTCAGCAGACATGAGTACGAACGTGACATTGGACGTCACAGATTTAACCAGTCTGCTTCACCAAGCAATTACCCAAGCAAAGCAATTACAGACAACGATGAATCAAGTGAATGAACTTATGAAAGGCCAGTTTGGCGGAGCACCAATTCCGCAGTTGCCTTCTCGTTCATAGCACGCCAGGATTCAAAGCCTGTTTCTGGAAACCGGTGAACCATGAAAAATTATGAAAGTAAGTGTTGAGAATGAAAGATGACCACTTTGGCCAATTATTAGCAATCCTGGCTATATTTCTCGCAGTGCTTGCTCTACTTCTACAGCAACTTGGTTTATGACGACTTTACTTTTAATCGGTCCACGGTCTGCGAAGTGATTATCCCACTGCCAGAAGCCGGTGAACCGTGAAAATTTATGAAAGGGTTGATTGGCATGTTAGTCATTGACATCCCGTCCGCCATCATTGGCGGCATCATCATCAGTGCCTGTTGGTCAGGAGTTAAAGCTGTTTTGGCCAACCGGCACGAAGTTGTCAAGCTGCTCCGGAACGATTGGAAAGGAGGTGGCGATACAGATGATCGATATGAAGATCGACAGTCACCATTACACGGCACTAGACGATGAAGAGTTTGCGGAGTACCAGCGGCTTAAGTCAGCAATCAGCCATGAAAACCTGCATGGTGTTTGGTCACTCCGCCAAGCTTATAAGTACATCGGCAAGGATTACAAATTCATGCAGTGCATCCTGCGCAGTACTGATGGGCATGAGCTGCTTAAGAAAGTTGTGATTCCCAGCGATAAAGCACACGGCCATTATGATGTGTTTGCTGATGAATTTATTGATATTTGGGACAAGCATAAGGCCGACTTGGTGCTCATTGCTCGGCGAATGCGGCCAATATTGTACCCAGAAACGAGGCGATAATGGTGGAACCAATTGATCAGTATCGGTTAGAGACAGCCGAAGCATACCGAGCACAAGCGTCAAGCGATTGGCAGAAGCGGTTAGCAGACAGCATTTACATGCGGTTGTTGATCAGCTACCGCAAGAAAGAAATGGAGGAACAACGATGATGCCTAATTGGTTGTACTACATCAAGGATTACGAAGCGTTCGAAGAAAACTTGGACCGTGTCCGGAATTATGCCACAGAGGTAGACAATGACGTTTTTATCGATGACGCTTCGCCGGAAGCAGATGCCACAGCGTTGAATGTTGCACTTGATGTCCTGGACGCACAAATCAATCGTGCAAAAAAAGCCGCCGACGGGGAAACGTCAGACGGCAATGTGAAAGGGAATGTTTTACATGAATAGCTTAAACCAAAACGAAGTATCTGTCACGAACTTCGGTGTCAAATTTACGCCGGCGTCTCTGGCTATCCAGAATTATGACGCCATGGTTGAGCAGACCAAGGCTATTGCCGCCAAGTACGCTAATCTGATGATCACTGAACGGACACTCAAAGCAGCCAAGCAGTCACGAGCTGATCTGCGCAAGTTTCGGGTGGCTATCGAGGACAAGCGCAAGGAAGTTCGACGGGAATATGCCAAGCCTTATGACGATTTTAAGGACAAGGTGGATGCACTGACTAGCATCATTGACCAGGCCATTGCCCCGATTGACGAAGGCGTGAAGGGCTTGGAAGAACGGCAGCGGCAAGAACGGGAAGAAGCCGTGCGTCAGGAGATCAAGACCATCACGGAATCCCGTGGCTTGGTACCGGATGACATTCAGTACGATCAGCACTGGGAAAACAAGTCGTTATCCAGCATTGAGCGCACCCGTCAGATTGCGGCCGCAGCCGATTTCGTCAAAAGCCAGAAGGAAAAGCATGAGGCTGACCGAAACGCAATTGCTCATTACGCCAAGGCATTGGATGTTGACGCTGGCGGCTGGCTCGGAATGGTTGACCAAGGTGTTGAGATGACCGACGTCATGGCTCGGATGGACAACTATGCTGAGCAGCAGAAGCAGGAAGCAACGAACGAGAAGCAATGTCAGGAAGCACAAGCAGCTATTGACGCCCTGCACCAAAAAAAGGTCGGTGAGCATGTGGTGGACACGGAAACCGGTGAGGTCATGGACGCCGTGCCCGATAAGTACAGCTACGTTATCGAAGTCTCTGCCACGCCGTACGAAATGGCCGCGCTCACAGCCTACATGACTGAGAACGGTATGTCCTGGGCGGTGAAGTAATGTCTCTGATGGAAATGGATCGCATGACCGATGACGAGATTAGGCGGTATCTGGAACGGATGGATGAGGAGGAAGATGTCTAATGCAACCGATTGTGTCTGCAAAGAGCCTTAACCGTACCAAGAACTGGCGGGTGCTCATCTATGGCAAGCCTGGTGTCGGTAAGACGACTGCGGTTCGCCACTTGACTGGAAAAACTTTGGTACTTGACCTGGACGATTCGAGCAAGGTGCTTTCCGGTGCGGACAACATTAATGTACAGCCATTTGACCGGACGAAGCCAATGGTCGAGATGAACGATTTCGTTACTCACTTAAACGACATCATCAAAGGGTATGACAACCTGGTCGTGGATAACATCTCTGCATTTGAAAAAGATTGGTTTGTTGAACAGGGCCGGAAGAGTACCAACGGCATTGGTAACGAACTTCAGGACTACAGCAAATGGACAAACTACTTCGCCCGGGTCATGACGACTATTTTCATGGATGCAGATCTCAACGTCTTGGTCACGGCATGGGAGAATACCCGCGATATCACAGCAGCATCTGGGCAAGCATTTTCCCAATACGCACCAGCCATTCGGGACAGTGTGCGGGACAGCTTACTGGGTCTGACCGATGTAGTTGGCCGGTTGATCGTTAATGCGAAGACTGGCGGGCGTGGTGTCATCCTTGAAGGCACCGACGCAATCTTTGCCAAGAACCGACTGGACAATCGCAAAGCTGCATCCATTGAAACATTGTTCGATTTTGGCAAAGTCAAAAGTGAGACGGCGAAGAAAGAGCCAAGTGCAAAAACAACAGAGAAAGCGGAGGAATAACAAATGGCATTTTCAATGGACTATTCAAAAGCCACCGAGGGCGGTGTGGCTGACGGCACTTACGAGGCAGTGATCAAGTCCGCCCAGTTCAAACTCACCAAGAGTGAGAAGCAGTACATCAACTTCGATCTGGTGATCCGTAACGATATTGACCAGCATTACAAAAATATGCACGTCTTTCAAAAGGTTTGGCCAAAAAAGGGCACTCGGGACTACAGCATGGGCTATCTATTCATGATTGGCATGAACGCAGGCATTCCGAATAAAAAGGAATTCGCGTCAATTGACGATATGCTTGCAGACTTCGCTGGAAAACCAGTCAAGGTATCTGTTAAAAACGAAGACTCGGAATACAACGGCAAGACCTACACCAACCTGAACATTAAGAAGTGGGCCAAGTCTGAATTTCCAGATGTGCAGCACAAGTGGAAGACCGAGAAAGAAGAATCAGATGACGACGCCCAAATGGCTGATCCGTTTGCTGAAAGCAGCAAATCTGTCAGCATCAGCGACGACGATCTTCCATTCTGATTTGAGGTGATCACATGGCAGACGGAGGCTGGATAAAGCTTTACAGAGTATTGCTAGATGACGACCTCTGGATTGACTGCACACCGGTTCAGAAAGTCGTGATGATAACGCTGCTGTTGATGGCCAACCACAAGGAACGAAAGTGGATTTGGCAAGGTAAAAAGTTTGCCGCCAAGCCGGGACAATTGGTTACGTCTCTTGAATCAATTAAAGGAAAGGCAGGAAAAGGCGTCAGTATTCGAGCTGTTAGAACGTCATTGACCAAGTTCGAAAACGTCGGTTTTTTGACAAGCGAATCGACAAACTCTGGACGCCTTGTAACCATTGCTAACTGGGCAAAATACCAAGAAGGCATTGAAGAATCGACAAACGAGTTGACAGGCAATCGACAAGCAACTGACAAGCAAGTGACAACTAACAAGAATGTAAAGAATGATAAGAATGAAAAGAAGGAAGATAGTCAGCATTCCCGCAAGCGGGAATACGCTGACGACTCCCCTGAAATGATTGAGGCTGTTTACCTATGGGAAAAGATCAAAGGCAACAATCCAGAGCACCGTAAGCCCAACCTGCAGTCATGGGCTGATGACGTCCGAAAAATGAATGATCTTGATCACCGTCCGTTTGAAAAAATCCACAAGATGATTGACTGGTGTCAACGAGATGGATTCTGGAGCACTAACATTTTAAGCGCTGCTAAATTGCGGTCTAAGTATGACACCATGGCCGCTCAGGCAAACAGCAAATGGCAATCGCGTAATCGTCCCATCACTCCGAAGACGGCGCAGCCAGCTTGGGCTGACCCGGATTACAAGCCAGACACAGTCAAGCCAACAGACTTAGTAACAAAGCAGCGGCTGGCTGAGCAGATGGCTAAGCTGCGAGAGAATCGAGAAAAGCGAAAGAAGAGCACGAGATGAGCACTATGACACACAAGGAGCGCCAGAAAGTGGGCCGTCTGCTAGCTATTAAATTGTTGAACAATAACGTGCCAGAAGACGCGCCAGAGTGGCAGAAAGTACGCGACCTGCTTTGCGGTAAAAAAGAGAAAAAGGCAAACAAGCGCCCAGCTAAAGTAAACGGCACTAAAAAGCGCCAGTTAGAAGCCATCAAAAAGCGCAAGCAGATATATCCAAGACTCATTGAGCAAGGATATGCTAACTGGCAGATCGGGGCCAAGCTAGGAATATGCAGGTCCGTTGTATCACACGATCTTATGCGCTTTGGCTTGCAAGCTCACCAGCGCTATCACTGGCGGGCAACAAATACAGCAACTAAGAATACTGGCTATTATATCAATGCATCAAGCTTGCAGGCTGATACAAGAATAGTCAAAGCACTGTGGCGTATCGACAGGAAAGCTGTTGTTGGTCCGTGGCTGATCGAGCGCGGGTGCTGGTATCAGGACAGCCAGGGCAACTGGTATGAGGCACCGAAATGATCCGTATCGAGGTACCAGGTGATCCTGTTGCGCAAGGACGGCCGAGATTTGCTAGGCGAGGTAAATATGTGAGCACATATGACCCGCCCAAATCACGAGCCTACAAACAACAGGTGGCCATATACGCACGTGCCTCTATGGCGTCCAGAGAGCCATTTACGGGCCCATTAGAGGTAACTGTGTATATTTACCGGCGGATACAGTCGAGCGGCTCACAGAGGCTAAAGCAGGCAAAACTAGATGGCAAGGTATGGCCAGCCATCAAGCCTGATCTGGATAATTATTACAAGGCCATCACAGACGCCTGCACGGGGATTGTGTGGCATGACGACAATCAGATCGTTAAAGCCTATATCGTTAAGAAGTATAGCGACCGGCCTCGGGCGATTATGGAAGTAGAGGAACTTGAAGAGGAGCAGGAAATATGAGTTATGTGATTATCGGCATTAAATCTCGGAAACAGTATGGCGGTGAGTTTAACACCATCGTTGATGCACATCGGTATCTTAACGATAAGCTCGAACGACGGACAATGGCTCGACGCCCAGAAAGCACTAAGGTCGGCTTAGATGAGCCGATGTTTATCGCTAAGGCCAACGCTCCTATTGATGCCCAGCTGCCTGACATGCGACGAGACGCCACGTTGTACGAATTTGAAAGAGTTCATAACTGGATGACCGCTAATCGTGTACGGGAGCGGATCGGATGAACAGTTATGATGTTGGCGACTGGGTCCGTTACAAGGGCGTTCCTTGCCGGGTGATTGGACATTGGCATGACAAACAATGGATAGATCACCTTGTACTGTGCGTGCCGGAAAATGTTGGACTGCTTAGAAAAGCCAAGCAAGTGACTCGCTGGAGATTCATCGGAACTGCATTACCAGAGACGGTAGAACTAATCAACAGACAAGGAGAATGAAAGCAATGACTGATAAGATGAGCAAAGAAGAGGCACGGTCCGTATTAAATGAGTTTTTATCGCGTAACCACTTGGAACTTGTCGCCAACGTTAAAGCATATGTGCTCAATATCGTTGATGCCATCGAACCGGAGCACAAGAAAGTTGTCCTGCCTAAAGCAGTTGGCGAGCAATGGGATAAGCTGGTTGCCAATCAGCCCAGCAATAGTGAGGGCAGTTCAGTTGACTACGCTTTGCTTGACCTTGTAAACAAAGCAAACGACACAAACGACAATGCTGGCTTCCGTCAGCTCTCTGACTGGTGGGGCAGAATACCAGACTCCTACCGGAAGCTGATTGATGCTGCACGGTATGGCTGGGTTCCAAAGTCAGATAAACTTTACCGAGTTAAGGTTTACGGTATTGACCTGCCGGCATTGTTCTACTGGAAGCGTGACGACGGCACCCTATCATTTGTGCAAGGCGGTGCTGGTCAGCCAGAAACAGAGTTCACGATGGACGAAATCAAGCAGTGGCATCTGGAAAACTGTGAACGCGAAGAGGTGATTGACGATGA
>NZ_AUEH01000020.1 GCF_000425885.1 Schleiferilactobacillus harbinensis DSM 16991 | reverse complement strand
CCAGACCCGTGAATATCAGTCTCGGGTGCACGCTATGGGGATCGTTCCCAGCATGTCTCGTAAGGGTAACTGTCACGATAATGCGCCAATGGAAAGTTTCTTCAATCTGCTCAAGCGTGAACGGATCAATCGGCAACCCATCAAAGATCTTTCAGAGCTGAAACAAGTCGTGACTCACTACGTCACGTGGTTTAATCATGATCGCATCTCACTCAACAAAAACGGCCTGACTCCGATCGAATACCGGACTCAGGCCGCAGCGTAATTATTTTTCAAACTGTCTAACTTTTTTGTTGCACTTCAGATTCTTTCAATCTTGTCTCAGCTCTTTTCATTTGGGTGCTATTCAGGAAGATGGGACTTTTGGCACAGTCCCTTTCAATATGGGACAGTTTTTAAAAAATAGAATTCGGAATAAATGCAGCGAAACCCCGAAGGATTGGCTTCAGGGTCTCACACGTGTGACGGAGTCCACTCAGGGGCACCTCTAGCTGGCGGTGCACTGCTCATCGCTATCGGCGGCCGAGAGTTTCTTCTTAGAGACGCAAATCCGGCCATTGGCATTGTTGACCAGCCATTGGTCTGCCACCGACATGATGACAGATTGCTCTAAGACGACCTCAACCTTCCCAGGCAGCTTGGAAAAACGGTGGTCCTCCATGGTATAACTCGAGGCAATCACGGATTGCCCGACTTCAAGGTCTTTCATAAACCTTCCCCTCCTTGTCAAGCCGTCTGCGTGGTACCATCCCCCCGGATGATACCGGCGGCTTAAAGGCACCCCTGCAACAGAGGTTGGAACATATCATAGGAAAAGTGGGGCATAAAGTCAATGCCTCCAGGCCACTTTGCTCAATTTTTACAAAAAAGGGACCGATAACAGACATACCAGTTACCAACAGAGCAGGATTCTTTCCCTTTATCGGATCTTCTGATAAGATGGGAGGGCGTTTTGTCGAACGAGAGTCATGACCAGAATAGGAGAAAAGAAATATGACAGCACCAGTACGCTATCGCTTAATCAAAACTGAAAAACACACCGGCGCCCGGCTGGGTGAATTGATCACGCCCCATGGCACCTTCCCCACGCCCATGTTCATGCCAGTGGGCACCCAGGCGTCCGTCAAGCTGATGAGTCCAGAAGAGCTGAAAGAAATGGGGGCTGGGGTCATTTTATCCAATACCTACCACCTGTGGCTGCGGCCGGGTCCGGAAATCGTTAAAGAGGCGGGCGGACTGCACAAGTTTATGAACTGGGATCAGGGGATTTTAACTGATTCCGGCGGTTTCCAAGTCTTTTCTCTGGCGGAAAACCGGGATATCACCGAAGAAGGGGTCCATTTCCGCAGCCATTTATCCGGTGAGAAAATGTTTCTTTCCCCAGAAAAAGCGATTCAAATCGAAAATGACCTGGGGCCGGATATTATGATGTCCTTGGATGAATGTCCGCCGTTCTTTGAGAGTTACGAGTACGTCCGGGATTCTGTGGCCCGAACCAGCCGCTGGGCGGAGCGGGGGCTCAAAGCGCACTGTAATCCGGACACCCAGGGCCTGTTCGGGATCGTCCAGGGCGCCGGCTTCCAGGATCTGCGGGAGCAAAGTGCTAAGGATTTGGTCAGTCTGGACTTCCCGGGTTATTCCATCGGCGGGTTGTCCGTCGGCGAATCCAAGGCCGAAATGAACCACGTCTTAGACTTCACGACCCCGCTGCTGCCGGAGAACAAACCTCGCTATTTGATGGGTGTCGGTAGTCCAGATGCCTTGATTGACGGCGTGATCCGGGGGATCGACATGTTTGACTGTGTCCTGCCGACTCGGATCGCCCGCAACGGCACCGTGATGACCCATCATGGCCGTCTGATCGTCAAGAATGCTAAATACGCCCATGACTTCACTCCCCTGGATCCCGATTGCGATTGTTACACCTGTACCCACTACAGCCGGGCCTATATTCGTCATTTGATCAAAGCCGACGAAACCTTCGGCCTGCGGTTGACCACGTATCATAATTTATACTTCCTTATCCATCTTATGGCCGATGTGCGTCAAGCCATTATGGATGATAATTTAATTGAGTTCCGGCAGAATTTATTCGACGAGTACGGGTATTCCGACGCCACGACGAAAAACTTCTAACGGAAGCGGGCGCCCGGCGCCAAATTATGATACAGTGTTAAACGAAAACAACTGAAGGAGTGTACACTAATTTGACTATTTTTACAGCAAACATTGCAGCTGGTACCTCGGCTGGCACTGGTTTCGGCGGTATGGGTATGATCGTGATGATGGTGATCCTGTTAGGGGTCATGTACTTCACCATGATGCGGCCGCAAAAGAAACAACAGCAGAAGCGCCAGGAAATGCTCAACGAGATGAAGAAGGGCGACCGGATCGTCACGATCGGCGGCCTGCATGGCGTGATTGATACCATCAACAAGACCGACAAGACGGTCGTTATTGACAGTGATGGCATCTATTTGACCTTTAACCTTGGTGCGATTCGCACGGTTCTGCCGGCAGCCACTGCCACGGCGGATGAGAATCAAGCAACAAGTGCTAACGACGCCAGTGCCACGACGCCTGACACGCCCAACGATGCCGCCGCAGACGACAAGTCCAGCGACGACTCCAAAGACGCTCAGTAATTTTGATTCTGATCACCGGCTTGTCAGGCTGGTGGTCTTTTTGTTTGGCGCCAATCGCGCCGGCACGGTATAATAGACCTGTTGATAGAATAGTGATAAGGGAAGTAGGTGGTCTCAATGACTGATCCTGTATTCTTTAATCCCGGCGGTCAGAATGTACCCATGGCCCCGTACTACCAATACAGTCCGTACCATAATCCATGGATCATGCAAACCGAGGATTTGGCCAATACCCAATTGGTCGTGTACGTCCAACCGGATGGCCGATTGAAATTTGTTTTCCAAGCCATTCACCCGGAAACTGATACAGCAGAAAATACAACCCAGCAGTTGCAGGGTTGATGATTTGGGACTGAGACAACATCGTTCGCCAGTGTACCTCATGCCAGCGGAGTTAGTCGTCTCAGTCCCTTTTCTTGTGGACAGGATTTTTCGACAAAACGTCAAAGATACCGTTCTTAGTCACTTTTGATAACCGACTCTTGCAAATTCTGGTAAGCATCAATGGACATTTCTCGGTATTCTATCAATGTACAGTCGTTCATCGCCGGGGGAGCCAACGAGAGCGTCGTACCTGAAAAAAGATTGGTTTGCGGTAAAGGGAGTACTGGGGAGATTTGAACGCGTGTCACTTGCCATATTTTATGAACCAACAACATGATTGAGGGAAAAAGCAGCACTGCTCAGAGATGAGCGGTGCTGTTTTTTTCTGCGCAAAGCTTGATGTACTGCGGTTTTTGATATCGCTACCAGAAGTGAGACAATTCCCGTGAAATAAATCACAGAAAATGCTTTACAAATTACTTCGCATCCGGTATATTATTACTTGTGAAGAGGATAACAGAAATCAGAAACCTTACGGAGGTATAACAATGCTCGAGACTGTCAAAAAGAACCAACCCACGAAAGAAGCGACTCCAACTGTTGATCAGATGATCAATTCTTTGGTCGACGATGCACAAAAAGCGCTTAAAATCATGGAAGGCTTCGATCAAGAAAAGATCGATCATATTGTTCATGAAATGGCAATTGCCGGGTTGAACGCCCACATGCGTTTGGCCAAGATGGCGGTGGAAGAGACCGGCCGTGGTGTTTACGAAGACAAGGCGGTCAAGAACATGTTTGCCACCGAAGAAATCTGGCATGCCATCAAGGATGACAAGACGGTGGGCGTCATTGAAGATGATCAGCAGCACCAGATTATGTACATTGCTGAACCCGTCGGTGTCATTGCTGGGGTAACCCCGGTAACCAACCCGACCTCCACGACGATGTTCAAGTCCCTGATCAGTATCAAGACCCGTAACCCGATCATCTTCGCTTTCCACCCGAAGGCCCAGAAGTGTTCAGCGGAATCTCTGGAAGTTATCAAGAAAGCAGCCATCGCTGCTGGCTTGCCGGCGGGGGCATTGAGCTATGTGCCGATCCCCAGTATCGAAGCCACTAAGACATTGATGAATCACCCGGGCGTGGCGACGGTCCTCGCGACTGGCGGCCCCGGCATGGTCAAGTCTGCATATTCCACCGGTAAGCCCGCCCTCGGCGTTGGTGCCGGGAACGTACCGGCTTATATCGAAAAGACAGCCAATATTCGCCAAGCCGTTAACGACATCGTGTTGTCCAAGTCCTTCGATAACGGCATGATCTGTGCATCTGAACAGGCAGCCATCGTTGACGCGGAAATCTATGACGAAGTCAAAGCAGAATTCATTCGTCAAGGTGCCTATGTTTTGAAGAAAGACGAAGTGCCTAAGCTGAGCAAAACGGTGATTTCTGAAGAACGCCACGCTGTTAACCCGGACGTCGTTGGTAAATCCGCCAACACCATTGCCGAATGGGCTGGGCTCAAAGTGCCCAAGGGCACGCCGGTATTGGTTGCCGAAATCAACGGTGTCGGTGACGAATTCCCGCTGAGCCGGGAAAAATTATCGCCGGTATTGGCTTTGATCAAGGCCAATGGCCACGAAGACGGCTTCAAGAAGGCCGAAGAAATGCTGGAACTCGGTGGGATGGGGCACTCTGCTTGTATCCATACCGATGATGAAGACCTGGTTGTCCAATACGGATTGCGCATGAAGGCTTGCCGAATCCTCGTGAACTCCCCGAGTTCCGTCGGCGGTATCGGTGATCTGTACAATAACATGATTCCGTCTCTGACGTTGGGCTGCGGCTCCTACGGCATGAACTCCGTTTCCCACAACGTCGGCACCATTGACTTGTTGAACATCAAGACAGTTGCCAAGCGCCGGAACAATCTGCAATGGGTGAAGCTTCCGCCTAAGATCTATTTCGAAAAAAACTCCGTGAACTACCTGGAGAAAATGCAGCACATCTCTCGGGTATTCATCGTTGCGGACCATGGGATGGAAAAGCTGGGCTACGTTAAGATCGTCGAAGACGTACTGAAGCTGCGCAAGAACCCCGTTCAATTCCAGACTTTCTTGGATGTTGAACCGGATCCGTCCAGTGACACGGTCTTCCACGGCCAAGCTGCAATGAACGACTTCAAGCCGGATACCGTCATTGCCATCGGCGGCGGTTCCGTCATGGACGCGGCCAAGGGGATGTGGATGTTCTACCAAGCTCCGGATTCTTCCTTCTTCCGCGCCAAGCAGAAGTTCTTGGATATTCGTAAGCGGACCTACAAGTTCCCGAAGCTGGATGATGTGAAGCTGATCTGCATCCCGACAACTTCTGGGACTGGTTCTGAAGTCACTCCGTTCGCCGTCATCACCGATAGCGAAACCGGCGTGAAGTACCCGCTCGCCGACTATGCGCTGACCCCGAATGTGGCAATCGTTGATTCTCGCTTCATCGAAACGGTGCCGAAGACTGTTGTGGCTGACTCTGGCCTGGACGTTTTGTGCCACTCGATTGAAAGTTATGTATCGACCATGGCTTCGCACTATACCCGCGGACTGAGTTTGCAAGCGGCGAAGATCGTCTTTGATAACTTGAAGAAGAGTTATGACGGCGACCAAGAAGCGAAGAGTGCCATGCATGATGCTTCGACCATGGCCGGGATGGCCTTTGCCAACGCCTTGTTGGGCATCAACCACTCCATTGCCCACAAACTGGGCGGCGAGTACCACCTGCCCCACGGCCGGGTGATTGCAATCACAATGCCCCATGTCATTCGTTACAATGCGAAGATGCCTGAAAAGCGGGCCGTATGGGCGAAGTACAACTACTTCCGGGCGGACGAAGATTACGCAGAAATTGCTCGGTACTTGGGTATCCGCGGCAATAGCACCGAAGAACTGGTCAACAATCTGGCCGATGCCATCGTGAAGTTGGCTGAGAGTGTTGGCGTGAAGATGTCCTTGAAGGATCAGGGCATCAGCAAGAAGGCGGTAGACGATGCAGCGGATCGGTTAGCCGAACTGGCTTACGAAGATAACTGCACGATCACCAACCCGAAGGAACCGTTGATTGCGGATATGGCGCAAATCATCCGGGACGAATGGGCTGGCCCGAAGTCTACTTTCTAAGCAACACCACCAATAGACACCTGGGGACGTGAAATCTGACAGTCTCCCGGTCCCCGGTGGGTGATGTATCCTTCCTCCTAATATAAAAACAAACAGCGCCGCTGGACTTGATGGGTCCGGCGGCGCTGTTTGTTTTGGAGTAAAGAAAGGTGGCGCAGACTGCCGTGCCAAGTGCTCCGCAAGCTGCGGCGGATGGGGCTGGCGAAGCGCAGCAAGTGCGAAGCCGAAGGCGTAGCTAGCCATGACGGCGCTTTGAGCCCGCTGAGGAACGCGGTCTCAAAGTCGCCTAACGGCATATAATCTCGCCAAGTGCGGGCGAGATTATTGCCGTTTCCATGGCTGAGCCCCATCCGCCTCCGCTTGCTACGCACTTGGCACTCGCTTTCCTGTGATTGAAAAGCGGCGTCGCCAATTTCATTGGAAAAGAAAAACCGCCAGCTGGCGGTTTAGATAACCTAGTGGTTACAGAGTTGAATGATAGACAAATGCGCCGTCGAGACCGAAGTTGCGTTGGTCGGCGACGGTGCCGGGTTTGAGGTCGCTTTCGGCCATGCGCATCATTTCCATGTGGGCGTCGAGGTCGTCGACATGATGGAGAAGCATGGCTTCGGGAGTGGCGGGTTTGATGGCGGCGCCGTATTCGAGTTTGCCGTGGTGCGAGAGGACGAGGTGGCGCAGGTTGAGAATATGTTCGTCGTTAAGACTGGCGGCGTAGTTCAAGTGCAATGTATTGCGGGCGTAGTCCACAATCATGCCATCGATGATAGCGACGTGTTCCAGCAGGTTGGCCTGCTTGGTGGCTGTGTGGTCGGTGGCGTTTGTGTAGCAGAAGGCTTTGCCCAAATCGTGGAGCAGAATACCAGCGTAGAGCAGGGACTGGTTGATGGTCTTGGCATAAATCGTGTGGGTCAAAATTCCCTCGGCTTCATAAGCCATGGACAGGGTGTGGGTATACAGTCCGCCAATGAAAGCGTGATGCATCCGAATCGCAGCCGGCATTTCGCTCAGTTTATCGATGATGGCATCGTCTGTGTCGTTGTATAACGTGCGCACCAGATGCTGATAAATCGGGTCGGTGATCTTCATCAGGAAATGGTTGAAGCCTTCCTTCAATTGGGCATTGTCCCAATAACTCGCCGGCAGCAAGTCCCGCAATTGCAAAGTCGGATTAATAGAGAAAGAATCCAGAACGAATTGCAGCTTGCCGTTGTAATCGGAGCGCGTTGCCGTAAAATCAATGGCTTTGTTGTTGTAGGTCATGATTGAGTCCGGCTGGATCTCCCAGATTTTCACCGGCACTGTTTCGTCGTGGTTGGTGAGATTGGCGTCGGCGTATTGCGAGCCGTTCTTGGCCGCCTTGACGGTAATTCCTTGGATGATGGCCTGGCCGGCAAACTGCCGCCCATTCTTGACTTCTTTGAACATATGGCGCCTGCTTTCGTTTTCTTTTATTGTACCGTTTATTGGCGGAATCACAAAGGGCTCAGGCGACCGCTCAGAAGCGTAGGGATAAGGACGGCAAGGCACAAACCCCGGTTTTGGGTTTGTGCCTTGCCGTCCTTATCCCCTAGCTTCTGGTCGCCTGAGCCCGTTTAGAGGAGGCTGCCTTCTTTTGTCGGCTGTAACCCGTTTACGTGCAGGGAGAAAGAATTTGCGTGATACGTGAACCTTTTGCCGGGTGGCGCGGATAATAGGGTGTGAGGGGAGGCGATGGCCATGGCAATCGATCCGGTAATGGCCGAGGAGTTGGCGACCACATATGGCGCGGCATTGTATGGTTTTTGCCGTAAGTTGGCGTTCACCCGCCAGGATGCAGATGATTTGTACCAACAAACATTTCTACGGCTGCTGGCGATGCCAGCACGCGTTGACCTGAACGATACCCCCCGGGGGTTCCTGATGGCCATCGCCGCCCGCATCTGGGCTGATGAACGGCGCAAATATGCCCGGCGGGAGCGGATTGCGCCAATACATTCGGGGTGGGACGTGGAGACGGTGGCTGGGGCGGATACCGGTGGTGGTCAGCTCACTCAGCAGGAGCTGCAGGCCGACGTGCAGGCAGGGGTCAATCAGCTCGCAGACAGCTTGCGGGTCCCGGTGCTTTTGTATTACATGGGGGACCTGTCCATCGCCGAAATTGCATCCGAGCTGCATATTCCGGCTGGCACAGTGAAGCGCCGCTTGTTTCAAGCGCGGCAATTATTACGGCAAGAAATGGAGGCTAACGGCTATGGCGAAGCATAACAACGATTTTGATCAAACCTTGCGCACTGCGCTGCACCATGAGGAGGAACCGCCAGCGGCTTTGCAGCAGGCTGTCTTGCAACAAATCCGCCAGCATCAGCCGCAGCCTGTTGAACGACAGATTCCGGCATTGTTGATTGCAGTGCTGGGGGCGATGCAGACGATTTCCATGGTGGCTATGGTCATCTTTTTTCTCCCGTCGACGCTTGTCTTCGAGTGGGCCGCTCGTAACTTAGTTGGTCTGGCCGGACTAATGATTATCGCTGGTTTTGTGCTGGCTTTTTGGCTGAAACGCAAACAGAAGGAAGGGGTACCGTCATGATGAGTTATAACTTGTACTGGGGCTTGCCCATGGTCATGATCGTCATTTTTGTTTTGCTGTTGCTGAGCACTGTACTGTTGGGCATTTGGACATACAAAGATGCCCGGACACGCAGTCTGGATGCCGGCATGTGGACAGTGGTCGTGGTGCTGATTCCCAATTTGATTGGCCTGCTCCTGTACTTCTTAATTGGCCGGCGTCATGCCCAGGTCACTTGTCCCCATTGCGGGGCGAAGACCGATGCCAGCCAGCCGTATTGCGGTCACTGCGGCCAGTTGCTGGGCGATGCCGCCAAGACCAGCTTCACACCGACCAGCAAGGCCCCGCTGATAGGTGCGATCGTCGCAATCGTTCTGGTCTTTCTCGGTATGCTGGGCATGTTCGGCAGTTTAGCCTTTTCCCATGCGATTGGGTCGGCATCCTTCGTGCCCACCCAAACGGTGAAGAATGAAGGAAGCTGGAAATTCGATGCTGATCCGTTTAAATGGTGAACGAACCCAAACAATCACGGTGAAGAAAGGCGCCGATAAAGTATTCACCGTCGATCGCCAGCTCACCAGCGGTAAAGTGCAAGTCGGGGTGTCCGTTGATAAAGATACTCCAGGGCGCCTGATTGACGTGCAAAATGGCGAGCCCTATGACTTTAGTCAATGGACGCAGGGAGATTCGATTATCTTGCATCTTTATGGAACTGATGCAAAAGGTAAAATATCCGTCACTTGGCAGGGCCAGTGAGCCGACCAAAAAACGATCATGCCGATTTTTGCCGGCATGATCGTTTTTGATACCGTATCATGTAAAAATCTCTAAAAATTTCGCCCAACAGAATAATCACCACAATACCCAACATAATCACACCCAGCGCTTTCAGCAGCCAACGGGTCACGCCAGTAAAGAGATCATCCCGATAGCGCCAGGCCAGATAAATGGCGCCGCCTAACAGTAACAGGGAAACGACCTCTTCGAGTGCTTCATTCGGCAAAAGCAGCAGGCCTAACGTCGTTTTTTGCGGATAAACCAGATGGACCATGTTGAAGGCCATAAATATAAGCAGAAAGGGAAAAGCCAGACTGCCGCGGCCTAATTTGTGATTGGTCATGATCAGGACCCCCTCGCACCACTAAATGGTGTACGACGGTAACAATTGCGACTGAATGATCGGTGAGGGCCAAGGATACCAAGAGACGACTTGTATCCGATTCCATTATATAATCTGCGGCCATTTTTGCCTAGTGATATGCTGAGCACCGGACCATCCTGACGCGTAATATAAATATCTTGTGAGCAAGTCAATATTCCAGTATAATCAGTTTGGAACCGATTTCAAAATGTGGGAAAGTGACCGTGGTGGAAGAAGACGTTAAAGCGAGGAAATCCCTGTACGGCTGGATGATCGGCCTGATGACGTGGCTTGTTCTGTCTACTGTGTGGCCGGCAAGCCAGGAATTTGCGAATCACATTGTAAAAGTTGTGCTCGATTTCTTCCATAGCTTCTAAGCTCGCTGAGGAAGGTGACCTTGATGGAACAACAAGTTAAACCAAAGAAAACGAAGAAGACCCATTATGTCTTGGCGGCGTTGGCCGGTCTGTTGGCATACTTCGTTATTGCAATGATTTGGCCGCAGACCAGCCAATGGTCCAATGATCTCGTCAAAGTTGTCCTTGATTTCTTGACGGGTCGGTAAACAGGTTAGCAGATACAAATGGCGCCCAAAAGACCGGGTACCAGCATCCGTGATGGATTCTGGTACCCGGTCCTTTTGTCATTATATATGAATGTTAGAACACGTCACCATTAAAAATCGAGTTCTTCACAACAACATAGTCCACTTTCCGCAGGGATTCCAAATCCCGGCCGCCGGCGTAAGAGATACTGGATTGCAGGTCTTCTTGCATTTCCTTCAGCGTATCAGAAATCTTACCCTTAACGGGGACCAGCATCTTCTTGCCCTCCACGTTATGGTGGGAACCAGTCTGGAACTCAGACGCTGAGCCATAGTATTCCTGGAACTGTTCGCCGTCGACGGTCACCTTTTGGCCCGGTGTTTCTTCATGGCCGGCAAAGAGGGAACCGATCATGCACATCGTGGCGCCGAAACGGATGGACTTGGCAATGTCGCCGTTGTGGCGGATGCCGCCATCAGCGATGATCGGCTTGCGCGCTGCTTTAGCACACCACTGCACAGCCGCCAGCTGCCAGCCGCCGGTACCAAAGCCGGTCTTCAGCTTAGTGATGCAGACCTTGCCTGGTCCGATGCCGACCTTTGTGGCGTCAGCGCCGGCGTTTTCCAACTCCCGGACGGCTTCTGGTGTGCCGACGTTACCGGCAATAACGAAGGATTGCGGCAAGTACTTCTTAATTTGATGAATCATGTCGATCACGACTTGGGAATGGCCGTGGGCAATGTCGATGGTGATGTATTCAGGAACCAGTTCTTTAGCCGCCAATTCTTCAATAAAATCGAATTCACTGTCTTTCACGCCGACGGAGATGGAGGCGTATAAGTCGTGATCGTGCATGTTGGCTACGAAATCGGCCCGGGTCTCCGGATGGAACCGGTGCATGATGTAGAAGTAGCCATTATTGGCTAACCACATCGCCAGGGGGTCATCAATAATGGTTTGCATGTTAGCGGGGACCACCGGAATCTTGAAAGTGCGGCCGCCAAGGGTGACGGATGTGTCACATTCCTTACGGCTCTTCACGATACACTTGTTGGGAATTAATTGGATATCTTCGTAATCAAATACATTCATTGTACTATTCCTCCAAATCCGAACATTAATCGGAACGGTAACTTCTGTCAATGTGCCTCTGGTACTATAACGAACGGCAGAGAGAAAGTCAACTGCAAAAGTTCGAATATTGTTCGTGTTTTAGGTAAACGATGGGTAAAGAAAATGCCCGCCAGCGGGAATGCGTTGGCGGGCATGTATTGGGTATCATTGACATAAAAAGGTGATCGTTTTACCTTGCCGTGAAATCATGCCGGCAGTGGTCATGATCTTCAACTGTCGAGACATGGTTTCCGGCGTCGTACCTAAATAGTTGGCTAGTTCTTTCCAAGCGAAGGGAATTGTCACGGTATCGGTGCCAGCCTCCGTGCGCAGATCCTGCAGATAAGCCTGGATCCGGTCGGGGACGGATTCATCCGCCAGATAACCGGTTTGCTGCTCGGCCCGCTGGATCTTTTTGGCGGTGGCGGTGAGCAGGGCCACGCTTAAGCGGGGATGGTCCAGCAGCAGCCGGGTGAAGTCACTGCGGTCAATGAAGCAGACCGTGCTGGCCTGCAAGGCTTCCGTGTAGGCGTTGGGATTTGGCGCGCCGAGCAGCGCTTGTTCGCCGACGTAACCGCCCGGTTTGGTGATCGACAGCAATTGTTCTTTGCCGCTGGCAGAAAGCTGGTAGGTCTTCAACAATCCATGGGCGACCACGACTAACCGCTCTCCGTCGCCGGGACGGGTGATCTGTTCGCCTTTTTGCAACTGCCGATCCTGGGTGAGGGCGTCAATCTCGTCTTTCGCCGATTGCGACAGATCCGCAAACAGCGGCACCAGGCGGGTACAGTGGTGTAATACGGTTGCCATGGGCGGTCAGTCCTTTCTTACTTAGTCATCATCATCGTCTTCGGCCAATAGTGGGCGGCCAGCGGTCAAGGGTCGGCCCAGGCGATCCTGCAATTGGCGCAGACTGTGCTGATACCATCCTAACAGATGCGTCAACTCCAGAGCCAGGGGCCGCTTTTCTTCCTGTTCTGCCAGGGCAATGGCCCGGGTGATGAACATCATGCTGGTGTCCAGGTCTTCAACCACAAGTGCCATCATCTGGTCGGCGGTGGCGTACTTGATTCGCGGGTCTTCCTTCAGCATGGTGTACTGGGTGAATTCGGCGGTCGTTGTGGGAATGTTTTCCCCTTCGTCGAGCAGGGCAGAAATCAAACTGTCCCGTTGGCGGGTCAGGTCCTTGGTGAACTGCCAGAGCAGCTTCTCGTCGGCAGCCTGGGCAGCGCCGGTCAGCGTCCAGCGCATTTGCTGGATCTTTGTGGCGAGAACGACGTTGTTGGCAATAATGTGGCCGCACATGGCGCCGGCTGAGGGGACGTGGTGATCGTGATCAACTTGTTTTTGTTCCGCCGCATAGGCGGTCTCAATTTCAGCAGTGGTCATGGGTTAAGCCTCCTGTTTCTTGATTGCGGCGACGGAGTAGCCCAGCTTGGTCACCGCGTCAGCCAGGATTTGCGCGTCAGTTTGGGCCGGGTCAATGACGGCCTTCAGTTTGCTGGCGTTGAATAAGACTTTGGCGCTTTGCACGCCGTTAATTTGGTGCATGGCCCCTTCAATTTTTTGCAGGCAGCTGGGGCAGGTAATGCCGCCGAGTTTGATCGTTACTTTTTGCATTGTTGAATTTTCCTTTCCTAATGGCTTTCATGGTTATTATCCGGCACAACGGCGTTAGAAAAATTGACCGGCGTCAAGTTTGCTGCTTTTTTCTGAGGAATGCGGCGCAGCCGCAGTGCGTTGGCGATCACCAGCAAGATACTGGCCTCATGAACCAGCATGCCGCTGCCCATGGTCACCAAACCGGCGATCAAGCCTAGCAGAAGCAGAGCAACGGTGCCCACAGCCAGGGCAATGTTCTCTGTGACATTGCGGGTCATCCGGCGAGCCAGTGTGAAAAGCCGATTCAAGGCGGGCAGGGCATTATTCATCAGAATAACGTCTGCGGTGTCCATGGCCACGTCCGTGCCGCTGCCCATGGCGATACCGACATCGGCTTGGGCCAGAGAGGGGCTGTCGTTGATCCCGTCCCCGACAAAGGCGACATGCTGACTGTGAGCTTGCAGCTGCTTGATGTAGGCGGCTTTATCCGCCGGCAGCAGGCCGCCTTTGGCTTCGTCCAGACCAATCTGATTACCAATTCGTTGGGCGGCCGCTGGTGTGTCTCCGGAGAGCATGATGAGGTGCTGGATACCTTGTTTTCGTAATGCCGCCATGGTTTCCCGAGCTTGCGGTCGGACGGGGTCGGTGATGGCAAATCGGGCAATCAAGTCCGTACCAGCCGCAACATAAACCAGAGAAGCAGTGGACGCGGGTAATGCCGGTAGGCTGACCCCACGGCTGGTCATGAGCTGGGCATTGCCGATAGCCAGTGTACTGACGGTCAAGCCTTGACCAGCCACCACCTGCGGTGCTTCGGAAGCTGCCGCATCAGCAGCGGCGTCATGTTGGTCGGCGTAAGTAATGAGCGCTTGGCTCAGGGGATGGCTGCTTTGTTTCTCAGCGGCAGCAATGTGCCCCAGCCATTGCTTTCTGTCTGCCGGGTCAACGAACCAATCAACATGTTGCACACTGGTCCGACCTGCGGTGAGCGTCCCAGTTTTGTCGAACACCAGCGTATCGATTTGATTCAGCGCGCTGGCCACGTCGCCGCCTTTCAGCAGCAAGCCTTGTTTGGCCCCGGTACCAATTCCGACAACGTTGGTCACCGGTGCGCCGATCACCAAGGCCCCGGGGCAGCCGAGCACCAAAATTGTGATGGCCAAGCGGGTGTCCCGAGTGATCAAACCTACCGTCAGAGAAATCAGCAGGACCAGCGGCGTATACCACTTAGCGAACCGCTGAATGAACGACGCCACTGGTGATTGCGCATCCTGCGCGTCTTCGACGAGCTCAATGATTTGGCCATAGACTGTGTCATCGCCGACTTGACTGACCTGCACTTGGAGACTGCCATTGGTTACTGTGCTGCCGGAATAGACCGGATCACCGGCAGTTTTCCGGCGCTCCTCCGGTTCACCGGTGATCCGGGATTCATCCAGCAGCCCCGTGCCGCCGATTACTTGCCCGTCCACTGGGGCGGTGGTCCCTGGGGCCAGCTGAATTGTGTCGCCAACAGCCAAATTTGTCACGGCAGTATCTATTTGACTGCCGTCAGCATTGATTTTCTTCACCGTGGCCGGCAGCGCCGTGGCCAAGTCCTCAATCGCGCTGCGGGTCTTGGCTAATGATTTGCTTTCCAGCCAATCCCCGAAGAGAAAGAGAAAAGTGACGATGGCCCCTTCGTTATACTCACCGATGATCAGCGCGCCGACCACGGCGATAGTCACCAAGAGCTCAATGCTGATCACCTTTACCCGCAACGCCGCCAATGCGTTCCAGGCAATCGGCGCGCCTGCTAACAGTGTGCCAAGAATCAATAGTATGGCCCCCACCGGGCCCGCCAACCATTGACTCGCTGCCAAGCCCAACACCGTTGCCCCGCCACCGGCCACCATGAGCTGATATTTATGTTGTTGAACAAACATCTTTATCCCTGCTTTCGTTTTACTGATTGACTACAGTTTACGGGGGGAAAGGAAAAGAATAATTGACGGGGATCAAGATTGGAATTAATTGGGAATAATCATTGATGCACAGGGGAAGTAGTGCCAATGCGGAGCACTTAGCACGGCAATCAACGCCCCTCCAATCCACCCCGGTAGCTTTCAATACGGCTTTCCATTATAATGTAAAGATAGAAAACGCAAGGAAGGGACGCACGTTCATGGGCTTTTGGCCAACCTGGAAAGTATCATCAATCTTCGCTGTCACCCCAGCACAACTCCAAGCTCGGGGGAAAAAGTATGTCCTCACAGACCTGGACAACACTCTGATTCCCTGGAACCAGAAGGACGCCCTCGACCAAGTTCGGACATGGGCCAGCACGCTGGCCAAGCAAGGGATCCAGGTGATCGTCGTGTCCAACAACAACCACCATCGCGTCGCTGAAGCCTTGGCCGACTTGCCGATTCAGTTTGTCGCCCGGGCGCTTAAACCGTTACCGGTGGGCATCAAACGCGCTCTGAAAGAATTCCGCATTGATGCGTCAGAGGCGGTGATGGTTGGCGATCAATTCTTCACCGATGTTCTCGCCGGGTCGCTGGCGGGCGTGGACACGATCCTGGTTGCTCCCCTTGTTGACACTGACGGCTGGAATACGCGCATTAACCGCCTTCTAGAGAAGCCCTTGCGCCACTTGATCCGGGTCCACGATTGGACAAAACCGTGGAGCAGCGAAAATCATGAGAAGTTTAGATAACCCCAACTATTAAGGAGACAATTATCACGACAGAAGACCTGTATTGCATCGGCTGCGGTGCAAAATTACAAACGACCGACCCGGCACTCGCCGGCTATATTCCGGCGAGTGCCCTGACCAAACAGCTGGCAGATGGTGGCGACAAACTGTATTGCCAACGCTGCTTCCGGCTGCGCCATTACAATGAAATCACCGATGTGCCGGTGGAGGCTAACACATTTACTCAGTTGTTGAATGCGCTGGGTGCTGTGGACGCGCTGATCGTCAATGTGGTGGATGTATTTGACTTCACCGGCAGTGTCATTCCGGGTTTGCACCGCTTCGTCGGTCATAACCCGGTTATTTTGGTCGGCAATAAAGCTGACGTTTTGCCCCATTCGGTGAAGCGCCGCCGGGTGACCGACTGGCTGCGCCGTCAGGCCCATGCAGTGGGTTTGCGGCCCGAAGCCATTCAACTGGTCAGTGCCGCCAAGGGCTGGCAGATTCCGGAATTGCTGGAATTAATTGAAAAGGAACGGCGGGGCCGGGACGTGTATTTCGTCGGCACGACGAACACCGGCAAGTCTACGCTGATCAATGCGATCATTAAGGAGACCGCCGGCATTCAAGATTTAGTCACCACATCCCGCTTCCCGGGGACAACGCTGGATCGGATCGAAATTCCCCTGGATGACGGTCAAAAGCTGATCGACACCCCAGGGATCATTCAAACTCAGCAGATCGCCCATATTTTATCCGCCAAGGATTTGAAACTGGTGGCGCCGCAAAAAGAAATGCGCCCGCGGGTTTTCCAACTGCAATCCGGTCAGACACTCTTTTTAGCCGGCTTAGCCCGGATCGACTTTGTTTCTGGTGCAGCCGGCAGCTTCACGGTTTATGTGGACAATGACCTGTTGGTGCATCGGACCAAGCTGATCAATGCGGATGCCTTTTGGGACAAACACCGCGGCGAGCTGCTGGCGCCGCCCAGCACTGCGGAACTGGCTGATTTTCCGGACATGCACCACGAAGAATTTACGCCGCCGGATCGGTCGGATATCGTTATTGCCGGCCTGGGTTGGGTCAACGTGCCCGGCCGCGTCGTCGTGGATGTGTATACACCCCAGGGCATCGGGGTCGGCGTGCGGCCTTCTTTGATCGGCAACAACTAACGGAGGAATTTCTAATATGGCATTAACTGGTAAACAAAAGCATTACTTACGTTCCAAGGGGCAGACGATGAAGCCCTTGTTTCGAGTGGGCAAAAACGCCATCACTCCAGAATTCATCGCTCAAGTTGACGAGGCACTCGCCAAGCGGGAACTGATCAAAGTCTCTCTGCTGCCAGCGGCCGAAATATCACTGGACGAAGCGCTGACGTCTCTGACCAACGCGCTGCCCAGCATCATGGTGGCCCAGACCATCGGCAAGACCGCGCTGCTCTATCGGCCGGCAGAAAAGGAGAAGAACCAGCACATCTCCGCGGAAGTCAAGGCCCTGGGGCGGTCCTAATGGGGAAGAAAGTACTCAGCGCCGCACCGACGACGCACACGGCCACTCGGGTCGTGTCGGTCCAGGCGCCGGTGATTGCCACGGAAATCAAGCGGGTACTAGTCCAAAGCATCCGCGGCCACCAGATCGGTATTCTCGGCGGCACGTTCAATCCGCCGCATTTGGGCCATTTGCTGATTGCAGAGGGGGTCGTAAACGCTCTACACTTAGATCGGGTATTGTTTATTCCAGATGCCCAGCCCCCGCATATTCAAGGTAAAAACACGATTCCGGCGAAGGATCGGGTCGCCATGGTGAAAGAAGCCATCGCTGACAATCCCCATTTCTGCTTAGATGAACTGGAAGTACGGCGGGGCGGCAAGTCATTTACAATTGATACGATCAAAGAATTGAAACGGCGCGATCCGCTGGCCCAGTATTACTTCATCATTGGCGCGGACATGGTCAACGATTTGCCTAATTGGCATGAAATCGATAAACTGGTCCAGATCGTCACCTTCGTGGCCGTTCGCCGGCCCGGCGTAACGATCCACAGCAAGTACCCGGTAATTTGGGTGGATGTGCCCCAAGTGGCCATTTCGTCCAGCGGTATTCGCGATCGGGTGGCTAAAGGCGAATCGATCCGCTACCTGGTCCCGGATGGCGTTGCCGCTTATATTAAGGAGCACAAGTTATATGAAAAACAACACGCTTGAGCCCATCGTGCCCTATGATTGGGACGAGCTAGAGAAACGGGTGGCCGCCCGCATGACGGCCAAGCGCTTCGCCCATTGTCAGCGGACCAGTGTCGAAGCGGTCAAGCTGGCTGAGCAATACGGCGGGGACATTCAACGGGCGAAAATTGGCGGTCTGGTTCATGATTACGCTAAGCAGATCCCCGATGCCGATTTTATTCAGGCGATTCATGACCACCATCTGCCGGCGGCGTTGCTGGATTACGGCAATGCCATCTGGCACGGTATCGTGGGGATCTATTTCATCGAAGATGAATTGGCTATCCACGACCCGGCGATTTTGCAAGCCGTTGAGGAACACACCACTGGCGCTCCGGAGATGCCATTGTTGGCCCAAATCGTTTACATGGCTGACTTCATTGAGCCCGGCCGCCATTTTCCCGGGGTGGATGACGCCCGCGCCGTCACGGCCAAGAGCTTGCAAGCCGGCGTGTTGTTTCAGCTGAGTCATGAACTGAAGTACCTCGTAGAAAAACAAGAGCCGATTTATCCGCTCACATTCACCAGTTATAATGCCTGGGTGCGCCGTATCGGCCACCCGGCGGACAATTAAAGGAGTAGTGAATAACTTTTTGACAAGTGCAGAAAAGTTACAAGTCGCTGTAGAAGCGGCCGATAAGAAGCATGCCGAAGAGATCGTCGCATTGAATATGGAAGAAGTCAGCCTGTTGGCGGATTATTTCGTCATTATGCACGGCAATTCTGAACGTCAAGTCCAGGCCATCGTTGAGGGCATCATTGAGGCGGAAGAGGCTGCTGGGGTGACCGTTCAAAGCGTCGAGGGCAAGAAAGATTCCCGCTGGATGCTGATCGATCTGGGTGACGTGGTCGTTCATGTGTTTACCAAGGAAGAACGGGCATTTTATAATTTAGAGAAGCTGTGGTCTGATGCCCCGCTGGTGGATGTACACCAATGGATCACCGCGTAGATTACAGCATCTTCGCCCAGGTCTATGACCGCCTGATGGATAAGGATATGTATCCCCGGTGGCAGCACTACGTCCAAAGCAGCATGCCCGTTGGGATGACGGGAACACTGCTGGATTTAGGGTGCGGCAGCGGGGATTTTGCCGTCCAAATGGCTCAGGCCGGCTGGACGGTCACTGGTCTTGATCTATCGCCGGAGATGCTGACTCTGGCCGAAGCGCGGGCTGAACAAGCGGGTGTGGACGTGACCTGGGTTCAGGGCGATATGCGCCGCTTGACCGGTCTGGGGACATTTGATGCGGTGACTAGTTTCGATGATAGTTTGTGCTATTTGCCGGATCTCACCGCGGTTCAGGAAACTTTGCTGGCCGCCGCCGGGGTTTTGGTCCCTGGCGGATACTTCTTCTGCGACGTACATTCGCTTCACCAGACCGACGACGTTTTTCCGGGCTTCATGTACAACGATATTACCGAAGACAGTGCCTTTCTTTGGACCACCTATGCCGGCGAGCTGCCCCACAGCGTGGAGCATGAATTGACTTTCTTCACTTATGATGAAGAAATTGATGGATACACCCGGGCGATGGAAATTCAGCATGAGCGGACGTACCCATTAGCGGATTATCAGCGGGGGTTGACCCAAGCGGGACTTATCGATGTACAAGCGACGGCTGACTTTGGCACTGCCCCAGTGACTGCGGATACGACCCGCTGGTTCTTGCAAGGGATCCGACCGCATGCTTAATGCAGTAGGCGTGATTGCGGAGTACAATCCTTTTCATAACGGCCACCGCTACCAATTAGCAGAAGCTCGCCGGTTGAGCGGAGCGGATGTGACTGTGGTCGCCATGAGTGGGAATTATGTGCAGCGCGGCGAACCGGCGTTGTTTGATAAGTGGATCCGAGCCCAAGCCGCGGTGGCTAACGGTGCCGATTTGGTGGTGGAATTGCCGCTGAACACGGCGGTTCAGCCTGCAGACCGCTTTGCGCAAGGGGGCGTTCAGGCGCTGGCCGCGTTACAATGCCAGGCATTAGCCTTTGGCACTGAGCAGCCGGACTTGGATTATGCTGATTTGGGCCGGCAAATTGCCGATTTGCCGGCCCATCCGGCGGGTTTTGTTGATTATTCCCAGACTTACGCCACCCAGCTCAATACGTTCTATCAAGAAACGCTGCACGTTACCTTGGATGACCCTAACGTTATTTTGGCGTTAGGTTACGCATCAGCCAATGCTCAGCTGGCCCAGCCGCTCGCGCTGATTCCGGTGCCGCGGGTGGCCGTGGCTCACGATGCCGTTCAGACGCGCCAGCAGTTTGCCAGTGCCAGCTGGTTGCGGGATCATCCAGCGGCCATGGCTGACTTTGTTCCAGCGGCGGCCTGGCCGCTGTACCAGACAGCCCAGTGCAGCCGGTGGGCTGACTTTTGGCCCTATTTGCATTATCGGTTATTGACGATGTCCCCTGTTGAATTGCGGGAAATCTATCAGATGACCGAGGGCTTGGAGTACCGTTTCATTCAACAGAACCGTCAGGCGGCCAGTCTGACTGATCTGTTGAAGCGGGTGAAGACTAAGCGCTTTACGTACAGCCGGTTGAGCCGGGTTTCGCTGTATACGCTGCTGGCTTTGCACACTGATGCCATGACGCAGGTCGCGGTGCCGCTGCGCATTCTGGGCTTTACTTCAGCAGGGCAGAGGTACTTGAAGCAGATCCGCAAAGCCAGCGGGGATACGCTTTTAACCCGGGTCAATGCCCAGAGCGGGGCGGACACGGCACCTTATGGCTTGACGGTTCAGGCTGACCGTGTGTATACATTAGTTAACGGGACTGAGCAGAATTTTGGTCGGGCCCCCATTCGGAGAGAGAAAGGATGATTTATTATTAGCATGTTACAGTGGACCGAGGCCGACTTGCGCAAGCAGGGCAATCGGGAAATTCAATTTGACCGGGATGTTCCGCTAATGCCGGAAATTGCTGAACGGTTTGAAGACATTAGCGATGCCTCAATTTATCACGTGCAAGGCACGATCAGGGCAGATGGCGCCGGCTGGTTAGCAACCGTGCACGCTACTGGGGAAGTGACGGCCCATTCCACCCGTTCCCTCGCTCCAGTACGGGTCGCCCAAGATTTTACCTTTACCGAGTTATGGATTCCTCAGGAACAATGGGGCAGTGAACCAGCAGAGAAGCTGATGGATACCCACCAAGCGCTGACCATCCCCATGGCCCATGATATGATCGACATCTACGGCGCCGTCAGCGATCACGTTGTTCTGGAACTGCCGTCACAGATTCTCACTGACGAAGAGGCCAAACAGGATGTGATGCCTGCCGGACAGGATTGGCATGTTATTTCTGAAGCCGAATACGAAGCGCAGAAGAAGGCGGATGCCAAGCCGAATCCAGAGCTGGCCAAATTAAAGAGCCTGCTCCAAGATCAAGAAAAAGACGATAAAGACGATACCGATCAGCATAAAGACTGAGATTGGCGGAGTTTTCTGTTAAGATGTAAGTGAAACTGAAAACTGGAGGTATGGTAATGGATAAACCACAAATTGGGGTCATTGGCATGGCCGTCATGGGTAAGAATCTGGCTTTGAATATTGAGAGCCGCGGCTATACAGTCGCTATCTTCAATCGGACCGGGTCGAAGACCAAGGCCGTCGCTGAGGAACATAGCGACAAAAAGCTGGTACCCAGTTATACACTCGAAGATTTCGTGAATTCATTGGAAAAGCCGCGCCGGATCGTGATGATGATCAAGGCCGGCAAACCGACCGACATGGTTATCGGCGAACTGCTGCCGTTGCTGGACAAGGGCGATGTCCTGATTGATGGGGGCAATACCTTCTTCGAAGACACGATGCGCCGGAACGCGGAACTGGATAAATCCGGGATCAACTTTATCGGCATGGGTGTTTCCGGCGGCGAGCTGGGGGCCTTGGAAGGTCCTTCCTTGATGCCGGGCGGCCAAAAGGAAGCCTATGATTTAGTTGAGCCGATCTTGACTAAGATTTCCGCTAAGGCTAAAGATGGCGCCCCCTGTGTGACCTATATCGGACCCAATGGTGCCGGCCACTACGTGAAGATGGTCCACAACGGAATTGAATACGGCGACATGGAATTGATCGCCGAGAGTTACAACTTGCTTCGGAACCTGTTGGGTGAAACCCCGGAGAAGCTGGCTGATACCTTTGCTGAATGGAACAAAGGCGAATTGTCCAGCTACTTAATTGAGATCACAGCGGATATTTTGACCCGTAAAGATGATCTTGGTACCGGTAAGCCGATTGTCGACGTGATCTTAGACGCTGCCGGCAACAAGGGGACGGGCAAGTGGTCTTCTCAGAATGCTTTGGAACTTGGCCAGCCGCAAACGCTGATTACCGAGTCCGTGTATGCCCGTTATATTTCGGCCTTGAAGGATGAGCGGGTTGCTGCCAGCAAAGTCTTACCGGTCCACACTGGCAAGGCAGACATTGGCGACAAGGACAAGCTGATCGAAAAGATTCGGGAAGCTTTGTATTTTGCTAAGATTATGAGTTATGCGCAGGGCTTCGCCCAGATGAACGCGGCCTCTAAGCAATATGATTGGCACTTGAATTTTGGTGAGATCGCCAAGATTTGGCGCGCTGGTTGTATCATCCGGGCGCAATTCCTGCAAGAGATCACCAGCGCTTACGATCGCGATCCAGAGTTGGGCAACCTGTTGCTGGATAAGTATTTTCAAGATATTGCGGACAAGTATCAGCAGAGTGTCCGGGACGTCGTTTCCCTGGCCGTTCAAGCTGGGATCCCGACGCCTGCATTCTCTGCCGCCATCAACTACTACGATTCTTATCGCAGTGCTGTATTGCCGGCCAACTTGATCCAGGCTCAACGGGATTACTTCGGGGCGCACACCTATCTGCGCAACGACCGCGAAGGCGTGTTCCACTATACTTGGTATAAAGAACAATAATCAGTATCCATTACGGATAGAATTATTGGAACAGGGGCGCACGCCCCTGTTTTTTCTGCTGTCAATCTGTGGTAAGATTAAAACAAATCTGCTCATGAATGATAAATTTTCCCTTTATTACATGTGAATCATTTGGCAAGAATAGGAGTGGCTACGGCACAATGCAAAGTATATTGATTATTGAAGACGAAAAGAATTTGGCCCGTTTCGTCGAACTCGAATTGCAACATGAGGGCTATAAGACAGAGGTCCACAACAATGGCCGGACTGGGTTGGAGGCAGCACTGAAGCACGATTGGGACGCAATCCTGCTGGATCTCATGCTGCCCGAACTGAACGGCTTGGAAGTCTGCCGGCGGGTGCGCCAGCAGAAGAATACGCCGATCATCATGATGACCGCGCGGGACTCGGTCATTGACCGAGTATCTGGGCTGGATCACGGGGCCGATGACTATATCGTTAAGCCGTTCGCCATTGAAGAACTGCTGGCCCGCTTACGGGCGCTGTTGCGGCGGATCGACATTGAGAACGCTCATTCTAAGAATAAGCAGCACACCATCACGTATCGGGATCTGACCATTGAGAAGGAGAACCGAATCGTCCGTCGGGGCGACGAAGTCATCGAATTGACCAAGCGGGAATATGAATTGCTCTTGGCCCTGGTAGAGAACATCAATGTTGTCCTGTCGCGGGATGTGCTGCTGCGCAAAGTTTGGGGTTACGATTCCAGTGCGGAAACTAATGTTGTCGATGTCTATATCCGGTATCTGCGGAATAAGATCGACGTACCCGATAAGGCCAGCTATATCCAAACCGTCCGCGGCACCGGGTACGTGATGCGTTCCTAATGTCTGCTTATGGATAGAGCCGAACAGAAAACAACCAAGCCGCACCGGATAGACTGGCGTCTCTCCCTGCGGACGAAGTGGACGCTGATCGTGGCTGGCACGATGGTCCTGTTCTTTGCCATCTTTGCCGGCGTGCTCTATCAGTCGGTGGCGCAAATTTTGCTGTCCCGGGAACAGGGATCCGTGCAAGATACCTTGACGGCGGTGGAACAACGCTTGGCCCCGTTAAAGGGTGAAGTAACCATGAATAGCGTGAATCCACTGCTTAATCCCAATTACATTAATGCGGATACGGATAGTTTGCCCATTCCCAAGCAGCAGACTAATTTCTTCTCAGACTCTCTCATTGCAAAGCTGTCGCGGGAAGATATTACCGTGTCTGTCTACGATCTCCATGGCGGATTGGTCTTCACGACCCGCTCGCCGGAGGCCAAATATACCAGCCGCACGGCCGAAGGGTTTCAGTATACCCGATCAGATGGCGGTAAGCATCTGATCGCCACCCGGCAGGTGCACTCGGCCACCACCAATGACCATATTGGGACGGCGATCGTCTATGACCGGATGGATACATTTAATGCCAGTATGCAGCGGCTGCTTTGGCAAATTGTCCTCATCGGGATCTTAGTTTTTGTTTTGATCGTGATCGTTGCCCTCGTTTTGATGAATAAGCTGATCAAGCCGATTCGCCAAATGACGGAAACCATGACGGTGGTCCACGATGACCCGAATACCGATGTCCGGGTGCCGGCGCTGAAGGGCAATGACGAGCTCAGCCAATTGGTGGGCGAATTCAACGGGATGCTGGATACGATACAACGCTATATCAAACAGCAGCAACGGTTTGTCCAGGATGTGTCCCATGAATTACGCACCCCCGTGGCGGTGCTGGAGGGTCATTTGCAACTGCTTAACCGCTGGGGCAAAGACGACCCCCAGGTGTTGTCTGAATCTCTGGGCGCATCGCTGCAGGAGCTGGATCGAATGAAGCATTTGATTCAAGAAATGCTGGATTTGACCCGAGCCGACAATGCGGCCACGACTTATCCCAATGCCGTGACGCTGGTGCTGCCGGTATTGAAGACGGTCTACAACAATACGGTTATGCTCCATGGCGACTTCCAGATTGAAAAAGACTTCGATTTGGCACCCGATACTGCCATTCAGATGTATCGTAACCACTTCGAACAAGTCCTGATCATTCTGCTGGACAACGCGATGAAGTATTCCCGCAACCGGAAAGAAATCCACTTGAGCGCTGCCACCGATCAATCGACGGTATCGATCGTCGTCCAAGATTTCGGCCGAGGCATTGCGCCCAAAGACTTGCCCCAGATTTTCAACCGCTTCTACCGGGCCGATGAAGCCCGGTCGGACATGGATGTGTCCGGAAATGGTCTGGGCTTGTCCATCGCCCATCGGCTGGTCACGGAATACGGCGGCGATATCACCGTCGAATCCGTGGTTGACCACGGGTCCGTCTTCCGCATCGACTTGCCGCTGTACAAGGGCGAGCTGCCGCCGGAAGAGGCCGCGGAGGCGAAGGATGACCATGACGACGATGACGAGCTGCCGCCGGGGATCATTAAAATGTCGTAGCAGGAACAGCCTTACCGGGACTTGTCGGTGAGGCTGTTTGTTTGTGCTTTGCCTGCCGTGCCAAGTGCTTCGCAAGCTCCGGCAAAATTGGGCTGGAACGTGGTGACGGCGCTTTGAGCCCGCAAAAACCGCGGTCTCAAAGTCGCCTAACCACATCGGCGGCAAGCCGCCGTGTGGTTACACCACTGAGCCCATTTTGCCTCCGCTTGCTACGCACTTGGCACTAGATCGTCAGAAATATAAGGACGCGTTTACTTGGTTGGCAATTTTTGACAAACAAAAAACTCGCCATCGGATTAGATGACGAGTTCCGTTTGGTGCGTATGAGATTAATTAAGAATTACGCGGCCGTTGCTGTTTCCCAGCATTGCGTTCCCGGTTGCGTTCGTGGATCGCAGTGAGGGCGGGATCGGCGGCGGCACCGCCGGCTTCCGTTGAAGCGGCGGGGGTACCGAACATATCCTCCGTCACGACCTGCACGACTGGGCTTTCTTTCAACTCCCGAGCAGCGCGGGCTTTCATGCGCGGTTGGATGATCCAGGTGGTGATTGCTTGCTGGAAGACCATGACCAGGTTGGTGGCTAACATGTAAAGACCCAAACCTGCTGGCAGGAAGAGGGTGAACATGATGGTCATCAAAGGCGCCAGAAACAGAGTAGTCATCATGGTTTTCTTCTGGGCTTCCGGCACGCCGATCAGCATCATGCCAGATTGGGCAGCGGCGACGATCGTCGCCAAAATGGCGATGAGATAGTTACGCTGGCCCAGGTTGATCCCAAAGAAAGTGGCTTGGGCAATTTGCGGAGTGAATTGAATAGATTGATACAACGCCCACAGAATCGGCAGCTGAATCAGCATGGGTAAACAGCCGATGCCGCCCAGCATGGAAACATTGTTTTTCTTGAACAATTCCATTTGCTTTACGGATAACTGCTGTTTCTGTTCCATAGTCAGGTCATCCCGCTTCTGGAACTTCTGCAGTAATTGCAGTTGAGGCTGAATAGCGGCCATTTTTTCCTGCTGATAGGTCGTCTTGCTTTGCTGATGGAGCATTAGCGGCATAATGATCAAACGAATGATCACGGTCAAAATCAGGATGCCCCAGCCATAGGCGTTGGGGCCGCTGATCATTTTAGCGCACCAGGCCATGAAGTGGCGCAGCGGAATCGCTAAGTATTGATAAGTCCAGCCCATTGGTCCGCTGGTGGGCGGTTTCATAGTCGTCATGTTCTGCGGGGCACAGCCGCCCAGAACGACCAGAAGCACGGCCAAGCTGGCCAGGATCAGGGCATAACGCATGTATTTCTTTTTCAACACAACATACCTTCCGTTCTCTTTTAGTCAATAGCCCTAATCTTAAAGTAAACGCAAGGCATTGGCAATACGACCAAAGGCCGGAAAATCAGCCAGTAACTTTGAAACCGCGGTAACTGGGCAGGGGAGAGAGCTCTTTTTCGTCCACCCGGTCCACTTTGCCGCTGGGGGTGGGAGAGGCCTTGATCGCCCCAATAAATTTATCTAATGGTTCCTCTTCGCCAGCGGCTTCGATGTAGACGGACCCGTCGAATTCATTTTTCACGAAACCGGTGACGCCGAGCTGATCCGCCACCATCTTGGTTAACCAGCGGAAACCGACGCCTTGGACCCGACCGAAAACATGTAAACTGACTGCGCGCATAAAGTCACCCTCCAAAATTTAACAATGCTGTACATTCCCATTTTACTATGCCGCCGCCCGGTTGCATAATGGGGAATAGACTCAAGAGAAGAGGAATCGTATTGGAATATATTGAATCCGTCCACAATGACCAGATCAAAACGGCCATTAAGCTGCAAACCAAGAAATACCAAACCAAGAGCGGCAGCTACTTTTTAGAAGGGCCGCACTTAATTGAAGAAGCGGTCAAAGCTGGTGTGGCATTGAAACAGCTGTTCATCACCGAGAATCATCAAGATGACCACATTGTGAAACAGTTCTATGATCAAAGTATCATGATCAGCGACCAGGTGGCCAACCACTTGGCCGCCACTGAAACTAATCAGGGGATGTTTGCCATCGCTCCCATTCCCGACGTCAGCCTGCCCGCGCAATTGACCGGCGGCTGGTTGCTCTTAGATGCTGTGCAGGATCCGGGTAATGTCGGCACAATGATTCGAACCGCCGACGCAGCCGGCTTTGCTGGGGTGATCATCGGGGTCGGGACGGCATGGCCGTTTAATCCCAAAGTTGTCCGGGCGATGCAGGGCAGTCAATTCCATCTGCGGCTGGTCCAAGCCCCCATGGCGGATGCGATCAAGCAATTGCAGGCTGAACAGGCACCGGTTTACGGTACATTGGTCAATGATGCGGCCGTTGACTACCGGACGATCCAGCCAACAGCAACGTTTGGCCTGATCATTGGGAACGAGGGGGCCGGGATGGATCCGGCGTTAAGCAGTCAAACGACTGCCAACTTAGTCATTCCGATTCCGGGCCATGCCGAATCGCTGAATGCGGCCATCGCTGCTGGTATTCTGATGTTCCACTTCGTTGCCTAAGGAATTATTAAGTTTTGCGCGTTACCGGTTCCATTACCGCACCGGTGGGGCGCTTTTGTTTTGGAAACATGCTATAATGCTCGGTGAGAATTAAAAACTCTAGAGGAGTGACTGTTATATTGTCTAAGCTTCCTTGGCAAGAAAACGAAGAGTACCGCAGCTATGTGGATGATCTCCTGGCTACCCCCCAAGTCCAAAAACTCGCTGAGTATACGCAGCACCACTACACAGATCGCTTGCAGCATTCGATCACCGTTTCCTATGATAGTTATTTGTTGGGTAAAAAATTACATTTGAATTGTCGGGCGCTGGCCCGCGCCGGTCTGCTCCACGATATGTTCTATTACGACTGGCGCAATACGAAATTTGACTTAGGCACCCACGCCTATATCCATCCGCGCATCGCCGTGCACAACGCTGAGAAGATCACCCCGTTGTCTGATATGGAACGGGATATCATCCTCAAGCACATGTTCGGTGCCACGGCCGCTTTGCCGCGCTATAAAGAAAGCTGGGTCGTTTCCCTCGTGGACGACTACGCAGCGGTCAAAGAATTCAGCAAGCCCACTGCCCGGCGGCAATGGCGCGAACTGAAGAAACGCTTGATTTCGACCTTTTAATTGATAGAGGAAAGCGTGCCCAGATGTTTCCTTGCATCTGGCGCGCTTTTTCTATATACTTACCCTTAGTAAGTAAACGGGGTGACATAATATGGAAAGTGAAAAAACGGTCGTGGCCGTTGAACCGTGCAGTGACGCAGGTTTGTGTCCTAAATTTGCCAAGATTTTCAGTATTCTTGGTAAAAAATGGAATGGCTTGATTATTGAGGCATTGCTCAAGAACGGGAATCAACGGTTCAAAGAATTAGCGGCAATGGTGCCGACTTGCTCTGACCGGGTCTTGGTCGAGCGGCTGCGAGAATTGGAAACCGAGGGCTTCGTGGAACGGGTCACGTATCCCCATTCCGCGTTGATCGAATACCGGTTGACTGACCGCGGGGCTTCCCTGCAGCCGGTGATGGGGGCCATCCACGAATGGGCGGACCAATGGATCACACCGGAAGAATGCCAATAGTCCCTTGCATTTTCTGCAAAAGCTCTCTATGATGAAGCATAGATAAAGAAACGACCTTGATGAAGACCAAGTGTCGAATCAGCCCAGAGAGGCGGCCGCTTGCTGTAAGGCTGCCAACGATTCGGCCTTTTCCCTTCGGAGTCGGCACTGCGAAACGGTGAGTTAGTCAACCCAGTAACGGTGTCCGGTCTATGACCGTTATCCAGATCAAGTGTTATTTAGTATTGGCTAAATAAAATTAGGGTGGTACCGCGGATCTCGTCCCTTGAGGATGAGGTCCTTTTTTTGTGCCGCTCAATCAATAAAGCGAGGTAGACACATGGCTTTACAAGATGAATTGACCAAGATCCAGACAGATACCTTGGCCCAGATTGCTGCTGTTCAGGACTTGAGTGGCTTGAACGATATTCGGGTCCAGGTATTAGGGAAGAAAGGCGCGCTCACGGGCGTTCTGCGGGGGATGAAAGACTTGACCCCCGAAGAACGGCCCAAGGTGGGCAGTTTTGCCAACACCGTGCGGGACGCGCTGACCGCGGCCATTGAAGACCGCCATGCGGCGTTAGCGGCCGCGGCGCTGCAGGCCAAGCTGGCGAAAGAGACCATTGACGTGACCTTGCCCGGCCGACCCATTCACCGGGGTACAGAACATGTCCTGGATCAGGTGATGGACGAAGTGGAACAGCTCTTCATGGGAATGGGCTATCAAGTCGTTGACGGTCCGGAAGTCGAGACCGAACACTACAATTTTGAAATGCTGAATGTCCCCAAGGACCACCCGGCCCGGGATATGCAGGATACGTTCTATATCACGCCGGATGTGCTGCTGCGTTCGCAAACCAGTCCAGTGCAGGCGCGAACGCTGGAGAAGCACGACTTTTCTAAAGGACCGTTGAAGATGATCTCCCCGGGCCGGGTTTATCGGCGGGATACTGACGATGCCACCCATTCCCACCAGTTCCACCAAGTGGAAGGCTTGGTCATCGACAAACATATCACCATGGCCGACTTAAAGGGAACGCTGGAAGTCTTGGCCAAGCACATCTTTGGGGCGGACCGCAAGATTCGGCTGCGTCCCAGCTATTTCCCGTTCACCGAACCCTCCGTGGAGATCGATGTTTCCTGGGGGCAGACGGCGGGCAGCGATGACGTCACCAGCAAGGACAACGGCTGGGTCGAAGTGCTGGGCGCCGGCATGGTTCACCCGAATGTCTTGAAGAGTGCCGGGGTGGACGCTGATGTTTACGGCGGCTTCGCCTTCGGCTTAGGCCCAGACCGGTTCGCGATGCTGAAATACGGCATTGAAGACATCCGGAATTTCTACCTTAATGATCAGCGGTTCTTAACACAATTCGAGCAGGAGGACTAAAACGTGCTAGTTTCTTACAAATGGTTAAATGATTATCTGCCGGTTACTGAAGATCCCATCAAATTGGCCGACCAAATCTCCCGGACAGGGATCGAAACGGAAGAAGTTTTCCTGCGCGAAAAGGGCATGAAAAAAATCGTGGTGGGCCACGTCTTAGAAAGTGTCCCGCACCCGAATTCCGACCACCTGCATATTTGTCAGGTGGATGTGGGCGATACGGAACCCTATCAAATCGTCTGCGGCGCGCCTAATGTGGCCGCTGGGCAATATGTCATCGTGGCCCTGCCGGGTTCCTGGATCGCCGGCCACACGAAGATCAAGAAGAGTAAGATGCGCGGCGAAGTCTCCATGGGGATGATCTGCGCCTTGCAGGAAATCGGCTTCCCAGAAGCAGTTGTCCCCAAGGCTTACGCCAATGGGATTTATGTCTTCAATGAGCCCCACACGCCGGGGGAATCCGTCTTTCCGCTGCTGGGGATGGATGATCCTGTCTTGAATCTGGATATCACGCCCAACCGCGCCGATACTTTAGGCATGCATGGGTCTGCCTGGGAAATTGGGGCCATGCTCAACGAGAAACCGCATTTCAAGGAACCGCATGCGGTCGAAAATGGTGATGAGATCACCACGCTGCTCAAAGCAGCGGTGCCGGACCAAGCGGACGCGCCGAGTTATCATTTGCGCCTCGTCCAAAACGTCCAGGTCAAGGAAAGTCCCCAATGGCTGCAGGTTCGGTTATGGAATGCCGGTATTCGGCCGATCAACAACATCGTGGATATCACTAACTACGTGATGCTGGAATACGGCCAGCCGCTGCATGCCTTTGACTATGATAAGCTGGCCCGCAAAGAAATTGTCGTTCGCCATGCTCGGCAGGGTGAACAGCTGACAACTTTGGACGGCAATGACCACGACTTGGTACCGGATGATATCGTGATCACGGACGGGGAAACCCCCATCGCCCTGGCGGGAGTCATGGGCGGATTGAGCACAGAAGTCACTGAAGGCACCCATACGGTGGTCTTCGAAGCCGCTGTTTTCCCGCCGACGCCGATTCGCAAGACGGCCCAACGGTATAACCTGCGGTCCGAGGCGTCCAGCCGGTTTGAAAAAGGCACGAATCATGCGGATGTTTTGCCAGCACTAACGCATGCCGCCCAATTGGCAGAGGAAATTGCAGACGCCAAGACGGCAAAAGGAATTTTGTCACCTACCGCCATGCAAGTATTGCCCGTTATCGTAGATATTTCAATTGATCGCATCAACCATGTGCTGGGGACGCAACTGTCCGTGGATATGGTGAGAGACATCTTCGATCGGCTGGGCTTCGATGTTCAGGAAGCAGATGGTTTATTCACCGTCAGTGTACCGCCTCGCCGCTGGGATATCAGTATTGAGGCCGACTTGATTGAAGAAGTCGCCCGGCTTTACGGCTATGACAACTTGCCCAGCAATTTGCCAGAAGCAACGACCACTGTCGCTAAGTTCACCCCCATTCAGCAGTTGATCCGTTACAGCAAGCGGACCTTGCTGGCGGCCGGCTTGAACCAAGCCATCAGTTATGCGTTGGTCAATGAGCATGAAGTCACGCAATATATCCAGACCAATAGCGTTCCGACTCGGATTGATTGGCCGATGACTAAAGATCACGTGGCCCTGCGCCAAAGCTTGATTCCTGGCTTAATGGATGATCTGGCGTACAACATTGCCCACAGCGTGAAAAATGTCGCGCTGTTCGAGCAAGGGCGGGTCTTCTTGAAGGACGATGCCGCCACAGTCCGGCCTAATGAAGTGGAGTACTTGGCTGGGCTCGTATCTGGCGATTGGCAGAGCCGTGCTTGGGATACCGCCACCCAACCCGCTGACTTCTATTTAGTCAAAGGGATGGTCGATGAGCTGCTGGCGCCGTTGCGGTTGAGTGCTGCAGTGCGGTACGTGGCCACGGATCGCCATCCGGAGATGCACCCGGGGCGCACGGCAGACATTTTCTTAGGCGATGCTCTGCTGGGTTTCGTCGGGGAAGTGCACCCCGCCCAGACGGCTGCTATCCATGCGGCGGATACTTTCATTTTCCAACTGAATCTGGATCTGCTGCTGAATGCGGCGAAGACGCCGCTGCAGGCGGTACCGGCACCGAAATATCCAGCTGTGACCCGGGATATTGCCTTGCAATTGCCGGAGGATGTGACCAACGCTCAAGTACTGGCCATCATCCACGACCAAGCGGGCGCGTTCTTAGAGGATGTCCAACTGTTTGACGTCTACAAGGGCGACAAGCTGCCCGCTGGGACCCAGTCGCTGGCTTATACGTTAACATTCCGTAACCCAGAAGATACATTGAAGGAAGAACAGGTCAACGCCGCCTTCAAACAGGTCAGCGATGCGCTGGTGAGCGACTTGCATGCTGAGATCCGGTAGCCAAGCGGCCGTTGGTTTTGTATAATGGCTTACAGTGATTATCGAGATTAGGTAGGGGGTCCACCGCAGTTGAAGTCAGAGCAAACGCCCAAGAAACACGATGCGGGCAAAGAAGGGTCGCCGGCCCCGTTAGACGCGGCTGAACAAGCAAGTCAACGGGAAACCAATCGCCAGCAGGAACAACGCGTGGCCAATAAGATCGTGGTCTGGATCGTCAGTATCCTGGCCGTTTTAGCAGTCGCTATCGGTATTTTGGGCTATCGTTATGTGCATACCAGCTTGCAGCCGTATAATACGGCGGACACGAAGACAGTGGCGGTGAAGATTCCCATTGGTTCGTCCAACAAGGAAATTGCCGTTCAATTGGAGAAGCACAAAGTGATCCGCAGTGCCACGGTGTTCAATTATTACGTGAAGACCCATAACTACGCGGACTTCACTGCCGGCTGGCATTCCTTCAAACCATCTATGACCTTGGACCAAGTCGTTGCCCAATTGCAGAAAGAGGGCTTGGCTGCGGAACCCAAGGACCGGATCGGCCGGATCTTGGTCAAAGAAGGGGTGACGGTGGAAGACATCGCCGATTCCCTGGCCAGTCAAACGAAGAAAAACAAGAAGTGGGATAAAGCGTCCTTCCTCAAACTGATGAAGGATGACACGTTCCTGAACACGCTGTACAAGAAGTATCCAAAACTCTTGAGTTCAGCCCAGACTGCTAAGAATGTCCGCTATCATTTAGAGGGGTATTTAGCGCCTGCGACCTACGACATCTATAAAGACACCAGTCTGAAGGATTTCGTGACGATGATGGTCCACAAGTCCCAAGAGGAACTTTCCCCGCTTTACAAATCAATTGCCGCCAAGAATCTGACTGTCCAACAGACACTCACTCTGGCTTCATTGGTAGAGCGGGAGGGGGTCAAGACCGAGGACCGGCAAAAGATCGCGGGCGTCTTCTTCAACCGGTTAGCGGTGAATATGCCATTGCAGTCTGATATCTCCGTGATGTATGCGTTGAATGTGCATAAGACACACTTGACGAACAAAGATACCAGTGTGGATTCACCCTACAACTTGTATATCAATAAAGGTTACGGGCCCGGGCCATTCAACAACCCCAGTTTGAATGCCGTCCAAGCGGTTTTGGCGCCGAAGGATCGGGATCAAAACTATTTGTACTTCCAGGCAGATCTGAAAACCGGGAAGATTTACTATTCCCAGACGTATGAACAGCACACAAGTACAACACAGGATTTGGGGCAGTAATGATGATTGATTTAGGCAGTGAACACGGCACCGCCGGTAAGAAACGACCCATCGTGATCGGTGTGACCGGCGGTTCCGGCAGCGGCAAAACCACGGTTAGTCGGGCTATCTTTGATGAGTTCGCCGGCCATTCGTTATTGATGCTGCAGGAGGATTCCTACTACAAGGCATCCGCCGCACCATTCTCAGAACGGAAGAAAATTAATTACGATCATCCGTTGGCTTTCGATACCGACTTGCTGATCGACCAGATCAAACAGTTGTTGCGGTACGAGCCAATCGAGAAACCAGTATACGATTACAAAGATCATAACCGGTCTAAGCAAGTCGTCCGTCAGGAACCCAAAGACGTGATTATCCTGGAGGGGATTTTGATCCTTTACGATCCGCGCTTGCGGGATTTAATGGACATCAAAGTTTATGTGGACACCGACGACGACATTCGGTTGATTCGCCGGATGAAGCGGGACATGCACGAACGGGGCCGGTCGCTGGATAATATTATCAATCAATATTTGGCCACCGTGCGGCCGATGTATCACCAATTTGTTGAGCCGACCAAACGTTATGCGGACATCATCATTCCAGAGGGCGGTCAGAATCAAGTGGCGATCGATTTGCTAGTCACTAAAATTCGTGACATTTTTGCGAGACAATCTGGCTAAGATTCTGTATAATGTCCTCTTGGACTGTCAAAGTTCAACGATCAAAAGAAGCAAGTAACGAATTATTTAGAGGTGTAAGGCATGGCAAATAAAACATACCCGATGACAGCAGAGGGTAAGAAAAAGCTGGAAGATGAATTGGAACAATTGAAGACTGTCAAACGGCCCGAAGTTATCCAGCGCATCAAGGTCGCCCGCGGTTTCGGCGATTTATCCGAGAATTCGGAATATGAATCAGCGAAGGACGAGCAAAGTGTTGTTGAATCACGCATTTCTCAAATCGAGGAAATGCTGCACTTTGCCCAAGTTGTGGACGTCAACTCCGTGGATGCTAATGAGGTATCTGTCGGTAAGACAGTCACTTTCCTGGAAGACGGGGAAGATGAACCGGAAACTTACCAAATCGTCGGCGCAGCCGAAGCAGATCCATTTGCTGGTAAGATTTCCAACGACTCACCGATCGCCAAGGCCCTGATTGGCCGCCATAAGGGCGATCATGTGGCGATCAAGACGCCCGGTGGTGAAATGGACGTCGCGATTCAGACGGTTAAATAAATTAGACCCAACGAGAAATGACCTCATGCGAGGTCGTTTTTTGTTATGCGGTGAAATGTGTGAACTACCGGCGCCAGTGGGAACCGAAAATTCAGCCTAAAGTCGCATCGCAATATGGCCCAGTGACGGGTCTGAAGGGCAGTTAAGTACGGTATACTATTAACAGAATAAGTTAGAGTATTTTGTCTCGGCGTGTCTAGTGCCAATGCGCAGCAAGCGGAGGCTGAGGGGGCTCAGCCATGGAAACAACACGGCGGCTTTGCCGCCGAGGTTGTTAGGCGATTTTGAGACGGCGGTTTTTGCCGGCTCAAAACGCCGTCATGGCTAGCTACGCCTTTGGCTTCGCACTAGCTGCGCGTCGCCAGCCCCCTCAGCCGGAGCTTGCGGAGCATTGGCACGGCAGGCAACGAACACTCTAACCCCACAGAAAGAAGGAAGACCCGTGCGCTTTTTATGGTGCTTAATCGCGATCATCGAGACCGCCAGTATTGCTTTCCTCGGCTGGCAAATCGTCACTGACCCCATGGCCTTGATTCTTGTCGTCGTCGGGACCCTCTTACTTGTCGGCGGCCACCACTGCCAAAGCCCCCGCGAAGGCAGCCGCATCTTCGGCATGATCTTCATCGCCATCGGGATCACCATGAACAGCGCTTTTTGGGCCTTCTTCGTGATTACCCTCCTGGCCATTATGCTGCTCCTGACTACGATGGGCGGCGGGTTGCACAAATGGGTGCCCTGGCGGCGGAAACAGTACGTCCACTTCAAAACGACGGCACCCAGCGGCACGCCGCCGCCCATGCGCAAGTCACCCTGGTTTGGCGGCACGACAATTGGGGAGACTACTTTTCCATGGGACGATATCAATTTTGTTTCCCTTTACGGTGACACGATCGTTGATTTGGGTAACACCCTGCTCCCGGAAGATCAGGATAATTTCATCATGATTCGCAAGGGCTTTGGCCGGACGCGGATCTTAGTTCCAGTCGGGGTGGCCATTGAATTAGATCACAGCGTTGTCTTCGGTACCGTCCAATTTCTTGATGAGACTTACCACCTCCAGAACGAACGGCTGCAGCTGCACCATCAGGATGCGGATGGCAAGCAGCGAACGATCAAAATTGTCACCAGCACCTTAGTTGGTGATCTGGAGGTGCGGTACGTATGAGTCGGTTACAGAAAGTTGTGTTAGCCATTGCGTCCACATTATTGACCTTTGCCTTGGTCACCGGGGTCTTGGCTTATAGCGCCTACCGCGTCGGCAACTGGTCCTTGGTGGAACGCGAATTGACCCAGCCTTTCCTCGGGGTACCCTTGGTGCTGGGCTTTTTTGCTGTGGCGCTGGTCTTAGGGCTGGCCCTCACGACGCTGACTTCGCTGGTCGTCCGCCGCAACCTGCGCCACACGGATACTGCGTTGGATGCCTTACTGGCTGATCAGTACGATGATACCGCTTTTGCCCCGCCTGCCACGTTCATGACGTCCACCAATGTCGCCGTCGTCGAAAAACTGCGCCGCTTGCGGGATAAACTCCAAACACTGCAGGCCAATATTCAAACGATGGCCGATCAGCCAATCATTATGGGCAACCAGACCAAGGAAGAAATCCTCCAGGATGAACGGCATCGCTTGGCCCGTGAGCTCCATGATTCCGTCAGCCAGCAACTGTTTGCGGCCACGATGATGCTTTCGGCGCTGAATGCCACCGCAGCCAAGGAGGATTTGCCGGAAACGCTGACCAAACAAATTGTCACCATCGAAAAGGTAATCAACGAAGCCCAATCCGAAATGCGGGCGCTGCTGTTGCATCTGCGGCCCATCAATTTGGAAGGCAAGAGCTTGCAGGCAGGGATCATTTCGCTCTTGAACGAATTGAAGACGAAGGTGCAAATCAAGATCACCGCCGACATCGCGCCGCTAAGCCTGCCCAGTGCCATTGAGGATAACCTGTTCCGCATCGTCCAGGAGTTGCTGTCCAACACCTTGCGCCATGCCAAGGCGACGACGGTTGAAGTATACTTAAAGCAGATTGGCCAGACTGTATTGTTGAAAGTCGTGGATAACGGTGTCGGGTTCGAGCAGAAGACCGCCCAGGCCGCCGGCAGTTATGGCCTGCAAAACATCAGCGAACGAACGAAGAGTATGGGCGGCAGCTTGCATATTGTCAGCTTCCCCCAGCAGGGAACCAGTGTGGAAGTGCGGGTGCCCATCGTAAAGGAGGATCGGAATGATTGCTGATTAAAGGATCAAATGTAAGCATCGATAATCAAGGGCCATCAAGATCCTGGGCGTTTTTTATCACGTAATACAGCTTCTCTGGATGAATCTTGATTCGAAGTAGCTGAGCACGGGAAGAGACAAACGTACATTCGATTCGGTATCCTTGAAATATAAGGGATGTGAATCGAATGCCAATCAAAACACACAAGATCCGGATCTATCCCAACGCCGAGATGGCTACGGTCATTTCCGAGTTGATGGACTACAACCGCTTTTGCTGGAACAAAGGCTTGGCTGCATGGAATGACATGTACGACGCGTCGTTAGCCGTGGCGGACAAGAAATTGCGTCCTAGCGAATACAAAGTCCGAGACGATCTGGTGAAGAACAAAACCGACTGGCAGCATCAGTTTTCAGCCCGAGTGCTCCAAACCGCTGTTCACCGGCTGCATCAAGCTTGGCAGAATTTCTTCAATCCCGCTATGCCGGACGCCAACAAACCCAAATTCCATCATAAGTGGGATCCCAAGCAAAGCTTTACGACGGACCGGGCGGTTATTACCGGCAAGTACCTGACCTTGGATCGGCCGCACGCGGCCAGCCATCGGTTCAGCGCCATCAAAATGGCGGAGACTTTACGTTTTATTGGCGAGATCAAAACCGTGACGATAACCAAGCGCGGGAAAAAGTTCTACGCCAGTGTCAACGTATTGGTTGAAGATACCCCACACCCGGCTTTCTATGACTCCTGGGACATCGTCGGCATTGATGTGAACGTGGGCCATATCCGCTGGAACGGCGGTGACGTCAACACCTTCACGCCGCGGATGGCGGCGCTGCATCAACGTATCAAGTATTACCAAAAGTGTCTAAACCGGAAGCGGCGGAGAAACCCTAGTGATTACCGGTCCAAGACCTATCAGCGGATTACAGCAAAGATGAACCGCGCTTACGAGCAGGTGCACGCGTTGCAGGATGATCTGATTCACAAATTCAGCCACATGATTATAAAGAATTATCCTGTTCCCTGTTTAGAGGATCTGGATGTCCACAGGATGATGATGGACGGGAAGAAAGTCAAAGGTCTTCAGCGCGGTCTCTTTCGCCGCTTGCGCACAGCAATCGAGTACAAGGCAGCTTGGCATCACCGCAATTTGGTAATTGCCAATCGTTTCTTCCCGTCAACGCAGCGCTGTTCAAACTGCGGCTGCATCAAAACCAAGGAAAGCTATGGCGGTAAGATGACGCTCCAAGGCGACAGCATTTATCACCAGCATGACGTATATCGCTGTTACGAGTGCGGTCTTGTCATTGACCGAGACGATAACGCTGTGCAAAACTTGATTCAGTATGCGGCGGGGCTTACGCCGGAATGGGAAACCGTTCAGAGATGATTTCTAGTCGGCACTGTTATGCGCCATACTCGTCTGATCCCAATCAGACGGGGGTGCCGGCAATTACGAAATTGACTAAACACACTGTACTCTTAATGGTCTAAATCTAAAGTGCCACCATAGATCAGATGCGTATACATTTGAGTACATTTTAGAAAGCAGACGAGTGAAGATGATTAAAGTATTGATCGTGGATGATCACGAAATGGTCCGTCTGGGCATCAGCACCTACTTGGGAGTACAGGATGATATTGAAGTCGTAGGTCAGGCCGTGGATGGGGTCGAAGGAGTTAAAATGGCCCTGGAACTGCATCCGGATGTGATCCTGATGGATGTCGTGATGCCCAACATGGATGGCATCGAAGCCACAAAAAAGATCCTCGCCCAGTGGCCCAAGGCGAAGATCATTATTTTGACGAGTTTCATTGATGATGAGAAAGTCTACCCGGCCATTGAAGCCGGCGCGGCCAGTTACATCTTGAAGACGTCCACGGCCGAGGAAATTGCATCGGCCATTCGGCAAACTGCCCAGGGCGAATCGGTGTTGGAGCCGGAAGTGACCAACAAGATGATGCACCGCATGGCCCATGCTGGCGAGAAGCCCCTGTATGAGGATCTGACCAATCGGGAGATGGAAGTTTTGACCCTCATCGCCCAGGGCCGTTCAAATCAGGAGATCGCGGATGAATTGTTTATTACGCTGAAAACGGTGAAAACCCATGTATCCAATATCTTAGCGAAGCTGCAAGTGGAGGACCGGACCCAGGCAGCAATTTACGCTTTGCGCCACCACTTGGTCGATGACGGCGATAGCGCCACGGGTGATCCGGCTGACCAATAATGCTTTCGATCAAAGAACACCACTAGCCCCCATAGGATCAATGCCAGGAGCGAGCCGGTCACACCGACCCGCCAGCCGGGTGCCACGTAACGGATTTGAACCGTGTGGCGCCCGGTTTTTTTCGGGGTAAAGGCGACGAATGTATTCATCAATTGCTTGGTCTTCTGCGGCTGGCCGTCTACCAGAACTTGCCACCCAGGACTGGCCGGAATCGAGGTATACACCGTGGGGGCGGTCTTCGTGGTGGTGACCGTGGCGGTGATGGCGTCCTGTTTGAAATTGGTTATCTCGCCGGCCTGGTTCTGCAGCTGCTGGTCCATTTTTTCAAATTCAGCCAGATCGAAGCGGTAAAAAGCCAGTCCGTCCATGCTGACGGAGTCGTTATTACTGAATGTGAAGCTGAGGGTCACCCGGCGCCCAGCATGGTGCGCCGCTAGATTGAAAGCGACGGGAGACCGGAAAGAGTCGTACTGTTTCACTTCACGACCGTTGACCCGGATCGTCATGTCCTTAATGGGCATATTGTTGCCGAAAGTCACGTAATACGGATCGTTGCTGCTGGCGATAAAGGAATAGGTGACCGTCGCCGGCTTCAACTTATTACTCCGGTAAAATGTGCCGCTGATCGTCTCGTTGTCATCTTTTTTGATGTTGCTGGTGGTGATGGTCGGGTGCAAAATGGGAATGAACAGACTGTGCCAATCCTGGCTCCCAGTGAGTTCATTCATCAAGGCTTCTTGTTCGGACAATGGATAGTTCGGCAGCCGGACATGCTTCAGGGCGCGGTCAGAGCCGGCGTACACTAACGACAGGGCGTAGGGATTGCGATAGGTGGCGGTCATCGTTTGCGTCGCTACGTGGTCGTAGAAGGCCAGATCCGGGCGGTACGCATTGGGAAACATCATCGGGTGGCCGGCCAGGTCATGACTGTCCAATACGCTATAGCTCTTGGTGTCCTGCAAATAATAGCGCATATCTAATACCGCGTCAGTAATCAAGGTCCCATTGGTGTACGAAATCTGACCATCGCCAGCCGGTAAACCTAACCGGTCGTATAGATTGGGCTGACGCGGCTCCATCATCGAATTGAAGTGAGACCCGCCGAAGAAGTCTGTCTGCATCGCATCGTCTTTGGTCCGTTCAAAAGTCTTGCCGATCCGGTAGAACGGTTCAGGCGACGTCTTTTGAATTTTAGAAACTGCCGCTTGCAAATTATTGGTGTAGTTGGCGTAGTCGCTTTGGCTGATGTAGCTGAGCTGATTCAGGCTGAGCACCCCGTTGGTCAGCATTTCTAAGGTCACGCAAAGCAGCAGGGCTAACGGCCACCAGTGCCAGCTGCGGTCGTGCAGGGCGACTAAGCAGACAGCGGCCACGGCAAAGGCGCCGGTGAACAGAATCGCTGGCCAATGGATAAATTCCAGCTTGGGCAGCTGCCAAGCACTGTAACCGACGATCACGATGCCAGGGATCAGCAGTAGCCAGCCTTGCCAAGCCCGGAATTGGGGCAGCAGCGGCCAGACTCTGGCTGTGAGCAGAATGCCCCACAGGCTGACGACAAAGCTGAAACGGTACGGATACCATACCGGAAACTGGAAACCATGCCACAATAAATCAAAAGGCTGAAAGAATAAACTGGCCAGCAAAAAGAGGGAGATGCCCCCGGCGACGATCTTTTCCTGCCATGGTACCCAGCGGTTGAAGAAGTACAAGATCACCCCCAGCAAAACAATCATGCCGGTATAAATGTTGGCCTGGCCCGAGGACATTTGATCAAAGGAATAGGCCCCAGAGACCATTTTAGGCAGCAGCTTGAGCGGGTTATATTCGATCGTCCAATCAATTGCTTTGACGGTATAGGTACCCTTGGAATCGCTGAGGGCAAACAGGGTCGGTAAGAGGATAAAGAGACTCAAGCCCGCGCCCAGCAAAGACGTCCAGGCAAACCGCACGCCCTGGCGCAACCATGTCCGCAAATTAGCCGCAAACTGGCTTTGGTACCAGACCCAGTACAGTACCAGGAATAAGGCAATCATGTAACCTATGTAATAGTTGACGATGAAAGTGACCGCCAGCAGCAGCGGATAGGCCCAGATTCGCCGAGCGGTCCGCTGCCATTCCAGGGTGACCAGTAAGAGGGGTAATAAATAAACACCATCCAGCCACATGACATTGTAGTGGTTGACGATCAGGTAGGCGCACAAGCCGTAACTAACAGCTAAAGCGGCCTGGACCGCTGGGGCCAGATGCCGTTCCGGCTGGCGCAAATACACACAGGCAAACAGCCCAGCTAAGCCGAGTTTTAAAGCCATCAACAACCAGATGCCCACGGATAGACTGGTGCCTGGGAATAGGAAGAGCAGGAAATTCAAGGGACTCAGCAAGTAGTAGGCAAACGTACCGATCATTTCGCCGCCGAGGCCCTTGCTGAAGGAGTAGAAAAACGTTTCTGGATGGGCCAGTAAAGTTTTCTTAAAATAGGCAAAGAAATCGATATACTGCTGGCCCAGGTCCACAGTCATGACGCTTTGGTTGCCCAACGGCCAGACCCGCTGAACTGCAAAGTAACCAATAATGAACAAAAAAGGGACCGCAAAGCTCCAGACGAGCGGCCAGCGCGGGCTGGTGCGGTGGTGCCGAGACGAATAACGCAACGTTTTGCCAACTCCTCTGTTTTTTAATCGTACATCCTATTCTACAATATCGTTAAGCGTGTGGTAAGGCAGTAGAGGGGCCGCCGCTTTTTTGCTACAATATGGTATCGAACACAAATAAGAAATCGGGGTCGAGTGAACGTGCATTCTCCAAATCAGCAAACACCGCAACGTAAAAAATCGAAAATTCCCTTTCGCCTGAATTTTCTCCTGCTTTTGGTCTTCCTGTTATTTGCGGCCTTAATGGCGCAACTGGCTTATTTGCAGGTGGTCAACGGGGATATGTTCCAGGCCGAAGTGGAGCGGACAGACAGCTCAGTCGTCACGAAGGACGTGGCCCGGGGCCAGATTTATGATTCCCAAGGGCGCCTCTTGGTGGGTAACGAGCCGGAAAGTGCGATCACGTATACCAAGAACGTGTCCGTGACCGCCGATAAGATCCGCAAAGTGGCTGACAGTCTCGCCAAATTGATCACCATGCCCAGCGGCACCAAGCTGACGCCGCGGGAAAAGGTGGATTATTATTTGGCGGATAAGAATAATCTCAAGGCCGCTGACAATGAGCTGACCAAAGATCAGAAGGAAACGCCAAGTGGGGATGCCCGGTCAGCCACTGTTCAGTATCAATATGAAGTGGCCAATACCATGAAGAAAAATATTACTTTAACGCCTCAAGAGACCAGCGCTGCTGAAATTTATGCGCGAATGGCCGGGGCATACCAGCTGTCTACCGTGATGATCAAGAACCGGGACGTGAGCGCCGCGGAAGTGGCTAAAGTATCTGAGCATTTGACCGAAATTCCCGGCGTCAGCGTTGGTACCGATTGGGAACGCTCCTATCCTAACGGTGATTCCATGCGCAGCGTGATCGGCTCTGTTTCCTCGGAACAGCAGGGTCTGCCTGAGGATGAAGTCAATACACTCCTGGCCCAGGGCTATTCTCGGAATGACCGGGTCGGTACGAGTTATTTGGAAAAGGCCTACGAACCAGTGCTGAAGGGCACCAAGTCCCGTACCCAGGTCGATGTCCACGCCAACAATCTGGTCACCGACGCGACTACTCTGTATGGGGGCAAACCTGGCGATAATTTAAATTTAACGATTAATAGTCAATACCAGAGTATTGTCGAAAAAGTTTTGAAACAGCAGTTCGACCGGGCCAAGAGTGCCGGCGACGCCACTTATTCAGACGGGGCCTATGCGATTGCAATGAACCCGAAGACCGGCGCCATCTTGGCCATGGCCGGCGTGCAGAATGATCCGAAGACTAAAAAAGAATCGGATGATGCCCTGGGCACCATCAATCGCAACTTCGTCATGGGGTCGGCCGTCAAAGGGGCCACCGTGCTTGGCGCGCTGATGGATGGGGTAATCACTCCCAGCAGCAATACCCAAGTGGATGATCCCATCTACTTGCCGGCGACACCGGTGAAGAAATCCGTTTATCCGGCTGGTACGTATTCATCGCTGAATGCGGTCCAGGCGTTGGAAGTTTCCTCCAACATTTACATGATGAATTTGGCTCTGAAGATGGGTAAAGCGGCATACGTGCCCCATACCTTGATCAATTTCAAGGACAATATTTTCACCATTATGCGCCGGTATTTCGCAATGTTTGGGCTCGGCACCAAGACTGGGATCGACTTGCCAGGTGAAATCGGAGCTTATCTGGGCCCAACCACCAATGAAGAGGGCATTCTGAATTCTGGGAAAGCGTTGGACCTTTCTTACGGGAACTATGATCAATACACATTAGTTCAGATGGTTCAATACATCAGCACGATTGCCAACGGCGGTTACCGGATGAAACCCTATCTGGTTCAGTCCATCCAAGAAAATGGCACCCAGGGTCAAAAGGGCGCCATCGTGGACACTACCCAGCCAACCATTTTGAACCGGGTACCGTTCACCCAGGATGAGCTGGATGTCGTCAAGCAGGGGATGTACAACGTCGTCCACGGTTCCATGGCCTGGGGTACAGCCCATCCATTGAAGGATATCAAACCAGCGATGTCGGCGAAGACCGGTACTGCCCAGTCCTTCTACATTGATCCAGACAACCCGACGACGAATCCGCCAGAAACCACCAACTCCAGCTTCGTCGGTTTCGCGCCCTCCAGCGACCCGCAGATTGCGATCGCCATCGTCTTCCCGAATTTGGACGTCGATTCCGAGGGTAACTATAACCAGGAAGTGGCCCGAACGATGATTGAACAATACTATAAGCTGAACAACATTAAGTGAGGCCCGCCATGACATTAACGAAAAAAGCGTTCCGCCAGCTGCAAATTCCCCGAATGGTCGAATTTGCCAAGACGCCGGCGTTTAAAAGGGAGAGCCAGCAGTTGCAAGATGATTTACTGGCTTGGCTGGCTGCCCATCCCCAAGGCAGCGTCGGCTTGACCATGGCCGGCGGTATTGAGGTACCGACGGCGCCGATCATTGATCAATTGCTGGCCGCTGGGCGCCCAGTGTTATTGCCTAAGACATTTCCAGATCGGTCCATGCATTTTGTGCCGTATCATGGCGGCGCTGACGAATTGGCCCGGACGGATTACGGTATCCTAGAACCGGTGGCTGATGCCGATGTGGTGCCGGCCATTGTGGTCGTGCCAGGAGTCGCTTTTGTTCGGGGCAGCCATGCCCGGGTCGGTTTCGGTGCCGGCTATTACGACCGGTATCTCGCCCGCCACGCCGCGGCTATCATGCATACGATCACGCTGGCGACCACGGTGATGCTGTTCAATGCGCCCACTTGGCGCGTCGCCGAACATGATGTGCCGGTGGGCACGCTCCTAGAAGGGAAGAGAATTAATGAACAATAGCCGGATTCGCTGGTACATGACCCGCCTCAAACTGATGCCGTTCGTCACTTACGGTTTACTGATTGCCACCGTGTTGATGTATTTAGCCGAAATACTGCTGGGCGGTTCCGATAATTCCGCTGTTTTGCTCCAAGTCGGCGCCAACGTCGGCCAGCTGGTGGCCCAGGGCGAATGGTGGCGGCTGATCACCGCGATGTTTATCCACATCGGCCTGCTGCATATCGCCACCAACGGTGTCATGATCTATGCCGTGGGCACCCAGATCGAGGGTTTATTCGGCCATTGGCGGATGCTGGTCATTTACTTTGTCAGCGGCATCGTGGGTAATTTGACCTCGTTTGCCTTTGGCAGTATGAACAGCATCTCCGCAGGGGCATCCACTGCCCTGTTCGGCTTGTTTGGCGCTTTCCTGTTCCTGGGCGTCGGCTACCGGCAGGAACCGTATTTTCAAATGGCAGCCCGGCAATTTTTGACGTTGATCCTGATCAATTTAGTATTGGATCTGTTTATGCCGTCGATCGATATCTTTGGCCATATCGGCGGCGCCCTAGGCGGCTTTCTCATTGCCATGGTCTTGGCTTTGCCGGCCCGCTTCGGGAAACTGCCGGTATGGCAGCGGATCGCGGGCACGGTGGTCCTGCTGGCCGCAGCAGGTGTCTTAGGTTATTTGGGGATGGTCCGCTATGCCGGGTGATCATCCCATGCGCACGCTTTATGACGTGCAGCAGCTATTGGAACGCTTTGGCATCTTAGTCCATTTGGGGAAACGGCTGTGGGATATCGAGTTGATGACAATTGAGCTTGAACACGTATACACAGCCGGGCTCTTAGATGCTAAGATATATGTGAAAGCCCGGGCGGTGTTGCACCGTGAACGGGAGTATGAGTTGCGCATGCAACAAAAAAATCATGAAAGCAGTGGAAAACAGCATGACAGATAAAAAACTGATCGGGGTCGACCTCGGCGGTACCACGACCAAATTCGGCATTCTTACGCCGCAGGGGGAAGTGCAGCAACGGTGGAGTATTGAAACCGACATCTTGGAGGATGGCAGTCATATTATCCCCAACATTATCGATTCTATTCAGCACCACTTGAAACTGTACGATATGCCTGCTGACCAGTTTTCAGGAATCGGCATGGGGTCGCCCGGCTCAGTTGATTTAGCAGCGGGGACAGTCAGCGGCGCATTCAATTTGAATTGGGAAGGCACCGTTTACCCTAAACGGGACATTGAGGCGGCGACGAATATTCCCTTCTATATTGATAACGATGCCAACGTGGCAGCCATGGGCGAACGCTGGCAGGGTGCCGGCGACAATGATCCCAACGTGACTTTCGTTACTCTGGGTACCGGGGTTGGCGGCGGCATCATCGCTGACGGCAGACTGCTCCATGGCGTAGCGGGATCCGCTGGCGAGTTGGGCCACATTACCGTTCAGCCTGGCGGTTATCTGTGCACCTGCGGCAAGCGCGGCTGCTTAGAGCAATATGCCTCGGCCACCGGCGTGGTCCATATTGCTCGGGATATGGCCGAAGAATATGCCGGTGATGCGAAACTGAAATTCATGCTGGATGATGGTGAAGATATTACCTCAAAGATCGTCTTCGACTTGGCCAAAGAGGGTGACCCCTTGGCACTGAAGGTCGTGGATAAGGTCAGCTTCTATTTGGGCTTGGCTCTGGCTAACGTCGGCAATATGCTGAATCCGAAGTATATCGTCATTGGCGGCGGTGTCAGCGCGGCCGGCGACTTCCTGCTGGAACGGGTGCAACGGAATTTCGAAGAAAACACCTTCCCGAATGTTCGCCAGACCACGTCTTTGCGGTTGGCCACGTTAGGCAACGAAGCCGGTATCGTCGGCGCGGCTTCCCTGGTCTTGGCCGACCACGCACAAACAGAAGAATAGAGGAATGCAGGTAATGGTGTTAGCAAGTTCATTTAATCAAGGTATTTGGATCCTGAACGGGTTCCTTCTGCTGATTGTATTGTATATGATCGGTTCGCCGACATATTACTGGTGGCGCGGCCGGCAGTTGAAGGGTGCGTTGACCGAAGAAGAGTTTGAAAAGGGTCGTACCCGGGCTCAGATTATCGATCTGCGGGAGCGTAAGACGTTCGATACGAAGCATATTTTGGGTGCCCGCAGTATGCCGATGGCGTCGTTAAAGCAGGACATGGGATCACTGCGTAAAGATTTACCGGTTTATGTTTATGAGAGCGGCACGAATCTGGCCATTCGGGCGGCTCTGCAGCTGAAAAAAGCCGGTTTTACCGAAGTTCGCTGGCTCAAGGGCGGCTTCCGGGAATGGCATGGTAAGACGAAGGGCAAAGCTGTTGCCTAGAAAAATGATATTGTTCGCTGCTTGGGCACGGCGTAGCAACGCCTGACCTTGCTTACCAAGCCTACAAAAATAGCGTTGACGAATTCATTCCAACTCGTCAACGCTATTTGTTTACCGTGAATTATCCCTGATGAGCCTGATGGGCCTTACGGTTGGCCCGTTTACGATTATCTTCGATCCGGCTGACTTCGGCGTCGCTGGGTTCGACGACTTGTTTCTTAAAGGCATAAACACTGCCAGCAACGGCGCCTGCAGTAGCGAGAACGCCAAACAGGAAACCGCGCCCAAATTTAGACTTTGCCATAAACAATCCCTCCAAATCTTGTTGTCTACTTCATTATTGCGTATTTGGCCCGGAAGTGCAAAGGATTTAGCGTTTTCTTCCCACCTTTTCGGGTGTTGGCGGCTACGGTATAATAGAATTCAGACATTTTTGAGAGGGGCTTGCCGACATGGGCATTACGATTCGGCCATACCAGGCCGCGGATGAGCGGCACTGGGTGTACACCAAAGCGTTGGCGTATCTTTTTTCGCCTTTTTTTGACGATCAGGAAACAACGAAAACAATTTTAGATCCAGAAGTATATCAGGCAGCCTGCGAATTAGTGGCGATCGATGACGCGACGCAACAACTGGTGGGTTTACTGGATATCGGCGTGTTCACCCAGGAAATGAGCGAGGACAATTTATATTTTCCCACTCGGAGATTGGCTTATTGGGAAAATTTTGCCGTCCATCCGGATTGGCAGCACCGGGGCATCGGCACTCAATTGTTCATGGCCGCAAAAGCCTATTTGGTGGCCCGCGCCGTTCAAGCACTGATCATTTTTACCCGGGATGATGCCGGGACTAATCAGTTGTATCAAAAGTTTGGCGCGCGGCTGTTAACGCGGGATTATCTGGTCATTGGGACACCAAAAGTTGCTGATTTGCAGCTGGGTTTTCGCGTTGACCGCGCGCAGCAACGGTTGATCCTGACTAACCGGCAAACAGGGCAGCCCCTGACCCACTATTTGCGCGAAGGGGTGTATATCGTGACAGATAAAGCCGCCGTGGGTGAATTTGATGCAGAGCGGGTGATTACCGAGCATTCGTATGTGCTGGAGCTGACCGATCATGGATAAAGTCATTATGATCGTCGGCCCCACCGCAGTGGGAAAATCAGCACTGGGCATTGACTTGGCCAAACAATTCAATGGCGAAATTATTTCCGGAGATTCGATGCAGATTTTTCGTCATCTCGATATCGGCACCGCAAAAGTTCTGCCTGGGGAAATGCAGGGAGTTCCCCACCACTTGCTGAACATCCGCAATCCGGATGAAAAATTCTCCGCCCATGATTTTCAACAGGCTGCCGGCAATTTGGTGCGGAAAATTACTGCCCGCGGTCATGTACCGATCATTGTCGGCGGTACCGGCTTCTATTTACGGATGTTTTTGCTAGGGTGGCAATTAGGCACGGAGCGGCAGTCAAATCACATTACTGATGGACTCAATGATGAAGCAGCCTGGCAGAAACTCAATATCGCTGACCCCGCCGCCGCGGCTAAAATTCCGGTCGCGAATCGCCGCCGGGTTGAACGCGCCCTCGCGGTCATTGCTGAAACGGGTCAGCTATTTTCGGATCAAGGGGATGATTTGACGCCGGCCTATGATGCCTGTGTAATCGGCTTGAATACCGAACGACAGCAGCTTTATGCCCGGATCAATGCCCGGGTGGACCAGATGATTGCCCAGGGTTTAGAAAAAGAAGCCCGCTGGCTGTACGCCCAAGGCGGCGCGGATTGGCCAGCGGGGAAGGGCATCGGTTACCGGGAATGGTGGCCGTACTTTACCGGTCAAGCCAGCTTGCCGGCCACGGTCGACCGCATCAAGGCCGACTCCCGGCATTACGCTAAGCGGCAGCTGACGTATTTCCGTCACCAGCTCCCGGTACATTGGTTCAACTTGCTGGAAAACCCCGCGGAAGAAAATAAAATCAAGCTGCTGGTCGCGAGTTTTTTAACGCGGTGACATATTGGTCTGGACCATGTAAAGAAAATTCAAAAAAGTTGTCAATGATGTTAGAAAACCTGACATATGCCGTTGACAGCTTTTTTTGTTGCCGCGTATACTGTAACCATTCAAGGAGGTGCGGGTATGCGTGAGACAGAAGTCCGGCGGTCGACCCCGGTGTTATCAATTGGTACGGCGTGTACGATCACTGGCCTGACGGCTCGCCAAATTCGCTATTATGAGTCCCAGGGCTTATTGAAGCCCCATCGGACGGCTGGCGGTCAGCGGCAATTCTCCATGAATGATGTGGATGTGCTGTTGGCGATCAAGGACGATTTGGCCGCAGGGTATACTCTCGGTCAAGTGAAGGAGCGCCGGGCGAGCGAACGGAATAATAATCTTTCCGATGAAAAAGCCCGGGTGCTGCTGCGCGACGAGATGTTGCGGACAGCCGGTTTCTTGAATGATACAGAATTTCCTCGTAATTAACTTTTAAGAATGGAGTGGGTTTGATGGCGCGTGCACAAATTACGGCAGACAAGATTCGGGAAGCCGTACAGGAACAAAATGTTCAATTTCTGCGATTAATGTTTACGGATATCAACGGCATTATCAAGAACGTGGAGGTGCCTGTCGATCAGTTGGAGAAGGTATTGGCCAACAAAATTATGTTTGATGGATCGTCCATCGACGGCTTTGTCCGGATCGAGGAAAGCGACATGCTGCTATACCCCGATTTGAATACGTGGCTGGTCTTTCCGTGGGGATCCGAACACGGCAAAGTTGCCCGCTTGATTTGTGACGTACACAATCCGGATGGCACACCGTTTGCGGGGGACCCTCGCAACAATTTGAAGCGGGTATTGGCCGAAGCTCGGGAGGCCGGCTACACCACCTTCAATATCGGACCAGAACCGGAATTCTTCCTCTTCAAATTGGATGAGGAGGATCGGCCGACTTTGGAACTGAACGACAAGGGCGGCTATTTCGACTTTGCCCCCGTCGATCTGGGTGAAAACACCCGGCGGGACATTGTTTTAGAGTTGGAAAAGATGGGCTTTGAAGTCGAAGCCAGCCACCATGAAGTCGCTCCTGGGCAGCACGAAATTGACTTCAAGTACGCTGATGCCGTAACTGCCGCCGATAACATCCAGACGTTCAAATTGGTCGTCAAGACGATTGCGCGCCAGCATGGCTTGCACGCCACGTTCATGCCCAAGCCTTTGGCCGGCATCAACGGCAGCGGCATGCATATCAACATGTCCTTGTTCAAGGGCGACAATAATGCTTTCTTTGATCCGGATACGGACGACCAATTATCGGCCGAATCCCGCCACTTCCTGGCTGGTTTGCTGACGCACGCGCGGGCACTGACCGCCGTTAATAATCCGACTGTCAATTCCTATAAGCGATTGGTGCCGGGCTATGAAGCGCCGGTTTATGTCGCTTGGTCCGGCCGCAACCGCAGTCCGCTGATTCGGGTACCCCAATCCCGCGGTTTATCGACGCGGTTAGAAATGCGCAGTGTTGATCCGACCGCTAATCCTTATCTGGCTATTGGCGCGATCTTGGCGGCCGGCATGGACGGCTTGAACAACAAGCTGACCCCGGCAGCACCAGTGCACCGCAACATTTACCGGATGACTCCTGAGGAACGCAAAGCCAATCACATCACCGACCTGCCCTCCACGCTGCACAATGCGTTGAAGGCGTTGGCGGCGGATGAAGTAGTCATTGACGCCTTGGGACCGCACCTGTACCAGAGTTTCGTTGATTCTAAGCGCATGGAGTGGGATGGCTACCGCCAGTCCGTCTCCAAGTGGGAACGGGACCAATATCTGGAGCTGTATTAAGCACCGCCTGCTCGATTGTGAGTACAGCCTAATTCAATAATCTGTTAAATAACACCGTCTTTGTGATATTCCATCTCAGCACGAAGCGGTGTTATTTGTTTCTCCAGGAATGACTGACACCGGTTACAATGCGAACATTACACTAAATTGTAATCTGCATCGTTGTTGTTTGTGTAATTCCGGCATGGTATTATTAACTCATCAAGGGCGAAAGAAGCCCACCGAGACTTGCGGTCTGAAGTCAAGAAGGTGCAGGAAGAAAATTGATGGTTAGTAAGAGCTTATGGCGTATACCTCCCCCAGCCCAGGAACGTGATGATTTTTCTGGGTAGTCCTAGCTTTCTAAGTTGTCGCTTGCCGCGTTAGACCACTTTGGCAGGCACGTACAGCTCATGATCAGATAACAGCTTATAGATCACGCGTACGAGCTTGCGAGCGGTCATAATGCAAGCACGTCGGTGTTGATACTTTGGTACCTCCCCGTATTTTTTGTCGTAGTACTTG
>NZ_AUEH01000019.1:14742-51854 GCF_000425885.1 Schleiferilactobacillus harbinensis DSM 16991 | reverse complement strand
TGGCGATCTGTTTTACGAGATGAATGAAGTCATGCCAGACATTGCAGTAACGCAAGCACTGGCATGGCTTCTGAAGGCACTATCCACACTGGGAGCCACTTTAGTGGGCACGGCAGAGGAAGTAATAAATAACATCGTTGACCATTTTGTCAGTTTTCTTCCGAAGAATCTTGTCGACCTATTGGGACTCTGACAAAAACAAGATCATTCCCGCCGCCATCTCACAATTACCAAGGCATCAGTGCACTTTCGGGCTTTCAAGTTTCAGGTCTTGATCCTGCAAACCCTTGATTACTTGGGCTTGGTACTGCTTCGAAATCAGAAAAATATCCTGATACAGTTCCCGCAAATACCGGGCGTGAACCGGGTCCGTGACGGATTTGCTCAGCTTGTCTAAAATAATCTGTTCCCGGCCCCGATTTGTCAGCGATAGCTGCGCGGCGTGTTTGACCTGCGCGATCTGCTCGGCCACTGCCAACCGTTTTTCCAGCAGCGGTACGATCTGCGTGTCCAACGCGTTGATCTGATCGCGCAATGCACTCAGCTGCTGTTGCATTTCATTTTCTTTAGTCATCCAGCGGACCCTTTCTTAGGCATGTAGTTTTTCAAAAACAGACAGGGCATCGGCTTGAATCATATGAATGTCATCGCCGGCCGCAATATTTTCCTTGTTCACAGCCACCAAAACAGCATCCGGACGAGCATATTGAATCAAACCGGCGAAGGGATAAACTCGGAAGCTCGTGCCGACAACAACGATCAAATCGGCGGATTGCACGGCTTGGACGGCGTTGATCAAGGTTTGCTGGTTGATGCCCTCCCCGTACAGCACAATATCCGGCCGGAGAATACCGTCATCGGTTTGATGATGCATATCCTTTAAGTAATCCTGCCAGGGCACCTGCTTGCCGCATTTTTGACAATGGACCTTGTACAGCGTCCCGTGGAATTGCACCACGTGCTTGGCCCCAGCCTTGATATCCAGATTGTCCACGTTCTGGGTAACGATCGTGCCCTTTTCATTAGAAATCTCGGCCATTTTCTCATGGATGACATTGGGTTTGGCATCCGGATAATACATCCGATTCTTGACGAAGTCATAGAAACTCTCGGGGTGGTCCCGCAGATTTTCAGCACTGAGCAGGTACTCTGGATCGGCGCTGTTGGCATACAGACCGCCCTTGGACCGATAGTCGGGGATCCCTGAATGGGTGGACACCCCGGCCCCGGTCATGAATGTAATATTATGAGCGGTATCAATGGCTTTTTGTAGGTCAAACATTGTCATTTTCCTTTCTCTAAGCGTTATAATTGAAATAAGAACAGCGCACGTTGGTCTGGCTCCGCAAGGGAACTATACAGCCGCGCCGGAAAGGAGCGTCAGCCCATGTCACAGAAAGTAACCTACACGCTTTCTTACCTCTTTATGATCCTTGTGCTCTTATTTTTCATTGTTGTGGCGTACCACATGGGAGTGTTATTGTACCGGACACTGCCCAATGTCTTTATCGGCAACTTCGGCGGCCGTTAATTACGCAGCGCATAGCCGATTTGGAATTGTTTCAGGATGTCGGCGGCTTTTTGATCATAGATCTTCAACGCAGCATCCTGGCTCAGTTCTTTCAAAGGCAGGGCAAAGGCCATCTGGCGATCACTTTTTCCGATCGCGAGAAAGGCCTTTTCTTTTGTCTCCCGATTCAGATAATCGGTGTGCAGAATGTCGAAGACTTGACGGAATTCCAGCTTGGTCTGGCGTTCGCTCAGGACCGGCGACAGGGCCACGAATTGGTCGTGGGGCATCGGCATGTAGCCCAGTTCATCCAGCATCGCGTCGAAGTCTCGGAAGGTCTTGACGATCGCCCGGCGCAGGGCAAATGGCGAATCAATCACCTTGGCGGTCATCGTCGCGTACAGCCGCTGAGCATACTTGAACGCTTCGGGGTACATCTGCAGCCATTCGGCTGGGAGACTGTCTTCGTGGTCAGCAAAGAAGGCCAGGCCGTCGAGCAGGGTCAGGACCCGATAGAAGAAACGCGGATCATCCCCTTGATCGGCGTTCGGCTCTTCAGCCGGCACCACGTCACTGATACCGCGGATGAAGGCTTGTTCGGTCTCTTTGGTGATGATCCCGTTACGGCGCTGTTCCGCGCCGATGATCAGGTGGCTGGCACTGTTATAAATCGCCACGCCGGTGGCCGCGATTTGGTCATCCAAATGGGGATCGCTGGTGGTGACCGGCAGGCCCATGGCCGGGAAGCCCTTCAGGTACATTTCCAGGTGCAGCAATTCATGGGATATGGTGTAATTCAAATCAGTTTGATCGTATACGTGGAGGATCATCGAACCGTCTTTTTGCATTTCCTGCTGGGCGGCATCATGGCTGATCCGGCCGCTGGCCTGGTCGTCCACTTGGATGGTGATTTGGGCCGGAAAGTGCTCGCGAATGTTCTTCAGGAGTTCTTGGACCGGTTGGCTTAATTCAGGGTCTGTATTCATGCTGACAATACCTCATTTCTAGGATAAAAGCGTTCTACATATATCTTACCACGGACCGGCCGGGGAATAGTGGGAATGGTATACTGGAGGGGAAAGGAGTTGTTGCTTCAATGGAAATTACATTGCCTTGGTCTGGTGCGGAAATGCCGGACAAGTACGCAAAATACGCCCCGCAAGAGAATACTCGGGACGGTTTTCCAATTGTTTCATTCCCCTTTGACATTAAAGATGCCCCGGTGGATACGCAATACTTTGCGTGGTCCCTGCTGGACTACGACGCAGTCCCGGTGGGCGGGTTCATCTGGATCCACTGGGTCGCGGCGAATCTGCCGGCGGATGTGATGCAGATTCCGGAAAACGCCAGTCAAAGCGGCGCCCTGGATTTCATTCAAGGCCGCAACGCCAATGCCGGCGCGATGGTGCATAATCAGGATCCGCTGATCAATCAGCACTACGTCGGTCCGCAGCCGCCGGATAAGACCCACGACTACACCTTGACGTTGTATGCGCTGGATTCTGCTCTGCCGCTGAAACAAGGTTTCTGGTATAACGATTTCCGCCGGGCGCTGCGCAATCGTGTTTTGGCCACGGCCCAGGTCGAAATTCCTGCTCGGTCGTAACACAGTGAAGCGCTTTCGTGCTACAATTGAATTGTAGTTTAGAAGGGATGGATGACAATGACAAAGGAACAAGATAAGGTACCAAAACGACGCGTCATTCTACAGATCGCCCAGAGTTTGGACGGCTTCATTGCGGAACGCAACGGCAGCACGGAATGGCTCACGAAACTAGATTCCACGGAAGCCGAAAGCGCCTATCAGCGCTTCTACGGCTCGATCGATACCGTGATCATGGGCCGCAAGACCTATCAACGGGCATTGAAGCTGGCCGGCAGCTATCCTTACTCAGATAAAAAAGGCTACGTCTTCTCCACGTCGCTGCACGATACCGATGATCCCACCACCGTCGTGGCCGGGAACGTGGTGCAGTTCGTTGAGTCGTTGAAAGCCGAAAAGGGCGACGACATCTGGCTGGTTGGCGGGGCTGACATTTTCACCACCCTGCTCCAAGCCGGGTTGATTGACGAAATTATTGTGACCATTGCTCCGGTCTTGTTGGGCGATGGCATCTCCCTGGTCAGCCACGATTTGCCGGATGTGGCGCTGAAATTGCAAAACGGCCGGCAGCTTGGTCAGTTCATCCAGCTGACTTATAGTATGGGTAACGCGAAAGGCTAAACATGAGTCGTAAAAATAAAGCACGGCGCCGGGAAAAATCCGGTGCCGTGCTTTTAATTTACCTGCGCCAGCAACTCCGCAATCTGTTGCAGGCTCCGCAGCATGACCGTTTGCTGATCGCTGGGTACGTTGGCCAGAACCGCATGGATCTTGGCGGCCCGGACGGCAGTAATGCGGTCGTAGAGGGATTGTCCGGTAGCAGTGAGGATGACCGTGCGGGCGCGGCGGTCATCTGCAGCTGCCTCGGTTTGAATCAGGCCTTGCTTTTCGAACTTGGTCAGCTGACGGCTGGTGGAGGAGTGGGTCTTACCAAGCTGGCTGGCAAGCTCCCCCACCCGGACGTGGGGCTGCAGGCCGACGCGGACGATAATTGGCAATAAATTCGGGTCCCGGGGGGCATTGGCGGCCGCCAGGATATGTTCATCATTGGCGGGTTGATTGAAGAATGTGACGATCTGCAATAGTGCAGTAAAAATTTCATTTTCCATAAATCCTATTATACCCATATCCGTGCAAACCGCACGGATAATCAGAACTCAATCGTCACACCGTCCTGCGTCCCGTCGCTATGGATCGTCAGGGGTCCAGGGAACGTCTCTTCAAAGGCCTGCCCACCGTGGGCATCAACCGCGGCCGTGGCGACATACCAAAGCATCCGTGGTAAGCCGTCGATTACCTGGGCAATTTTAGTCAGCTCGGGCAGCTTGAACGGCATGGGCGACTTAATACGGTCAGGATTCGTCAGTTTTTCCTTAGCCTCGTCAATCTGATCGATGGCCGCGATGAGCGTCGCCAATTGGCTGTACTGGGCCGACGGCAGGACCAGCCGGTAGTGATCATCTAGACGAATATGCGCCGCCAACAGGACACTGGCTAATTCCGGGTAATTATCCATGGTGATCATCATCGGCGTTTCCGGCGCCCACGGCCAAGGCAGATGGATGGCCTGGGCCAAGAGAACGGGAAAGAAGCCCACGTCGGAAACCGTCTTAGCTTGGGCTTTTGTTTTGGTGGTAAACCAGTCACTGATCTTGGGGTAGTCGCTTTGCGAAAAGAGCCAAACCTCCTGCCCGTTGATTCTGACGATCTTATCTGGTTTGAAATGTCTCAACTCATCATCGGACATGTCCTCAACCTCTAGCCCAAACTGATGCGTTTGGTCTAAGACGTGGAGATGAAAACTGCGCAAATGCGCCGACATCGGAAAAGACATGAGTCAACGCCCCTTTCGCTTGCATTATTGGCCAATCAGCGTTACCTTAATAGGTGCAAATTGCACCTATTAAGAAAGAAGGAATTTCTTGTGCCAAAAATTACCATACCCAAAATTGGTTTGATTCTCGGTACCAACCGGCCCCGCCGAATCGGCGGCACCATCGCTGAATGAACACAAAACCATCTTACCAGCCCAGCGTTCGAAACGGAACTCATCGATTTGGAAAAAGTGGGATTGCCCTTTCTGGACGAACCCGATATTCCAGCCCATGGTCACTATACTCAGGCGCACACCCAAGCTTGGAGTGCCACCATTCAACAGTACGCCGGGTTCGTTTTGCTCTTCCCTCAATACAATTGGGGCTACCCCGCTGTACTCAAAAACGCGCTGGATTATCTGTACGCCGAATGGGCCCACAAGCCGGTGGCGACCATTGTTTACGGCAACCACGGCGGCATGCAGGCCCAATTGGCCATGCGCTTCGTGATCAGCGGGCTGCACATGATCCCGCTGGCGGTGAATCCGGAATTGGTGACGAATGACAGCATGTTGAATGACGCTGGCGACTTCATCGATGTGGATCAGGCACTGGCGCCTTCCGCCGGTGATATGCACTTGCTGACGACAGATTTCGAAAATTTCTTCACTGCGCGTAAGCCCGCATCGTCAGCAACCCACTAACCATGGATACAAAAGATGCACCCAGCCGATTCGGGCGGGTGCATCTTTGGCATTACAGCTGCAATTCTTGCAACCGCTCGTACAGCACGCCTTCCCGCAGACCGCTCTGGGAAAAGGTGATGCGGTCGGAATCTAAGAACCGCATGAGCTTGACGATGGGCACCATGCCGCCGACGATGATATCGGCCCGGTCTTTGCTCAATCCGGGGATTTCTTTCCGCTCTTCCAAATCAGCTCCGATGACGTTGCTGAACACGCGATTCACTTGGTCGGTACTCATCCGGAAACCGTGGATCTTTTCAAAATGCGGCGTCTTGTCTGCCCGCCGTTCGATCTTGGCCAATGTTCGGTTGGAACCGCCCAGGGCAATAATCGGCAGGTTCTTTGCCTTGTCCAGCCACCAGATCTCATTGTACAGCCGGTCCATGGCGGTGGTCATCTTGAACAGTGCTGGGGCGGTGATGTGCTCCGGGTCCAGATAACTTTCTGTCAGACTCACCGAACCCATGGGAATACTGATCAGATTCTGGACATGGCGTTGAATCATGAAGATCAATTCGATACTCGCCCCGCCAGTGTCCATGATGACGGCATTGACCACCGGCAAAGTATTAGTGACGCCCAAGTAGTCATAGTAGGCCTCCTGCTCGCCGCTGATCACTTTCACGGTGACGCCGGTTTCCTTCGTCAGCCGAGTCAAAAAGTCGGACTGGTTCTTGGCTTGGCGGGTCGCCGCCGTCGCCATCGCCTTGAGGTGCACATTGGGCAGCTTGCGGAAAGTGGCCGCAAACTTTTTCACTGCTTCAATCGTGCGGGCCATGGCTTCTTCTTGGAGAATCTTTTCTGGGCCCATCCCTTCGGACAGGCGGACCATTTCTTTCTCCTCGGCCACCACTTTGGTCGTCCGATCATCTTGAATCTCAGTGATCGTCATGCGCACCGAGTTGGAGCCCAGGTCAATCACAGCTAGATTTTCCATCTAATCCTTCTTTCCTGAATCGTCATCCTTGCTTGGATCACTCATCAATGGAATGAACTGGCGAGGCGACTCATCGTCCACCCGTTTCTTCTCGGTTTCGAGTTCTGGCCAAAGCGTATCGGCAATGGATTGCGCGTGGGCCAGCAGGTATTCCTGGGCGTTGAGCCGGGGCAGGCCGCGGCCGTCCACGTGGGTCCACGTGCCGTCGTTGTGCAGGACCCGGGTCTTCACCGTGTCGTCCCATAGAATGTTATAAATGTTGATGGCTTGCTGACGCACCGCGTCCACCAGCAGCGGGAAGAGCAGTTCGACCCGGCGGGACAGATTGCGGTTCATCAAGTCGGCGCTGGACAGGAAGACATGCTCTTCTCCATCGGCGTAGAAATAGTAGATCCGGCTGTGCTCCAGGAAGCGGCCAACGATGGAATGCACCGTGATATTGTCGCTGATTCCCGGGATGCCGGGCCGCAGGTTGCAAATGCCGCGGACCAGCAGATGAACCTCGACCCCCGCGGCGCTGGCTTCGTACAGCTTCTCAATCATATCTGTATCAGACAAAGAATTCATCTTCATTTGAATGAAGGCTTTCTTCCCTGCCCGGGCATTGGCGATTTCGTCATCGATCTGCTCGTGCAAGAACTTGCGGATACCAATGGGGGCAATCACCAGCTTGTGGAAATATGGCGGCTCAGAGAAGCCGGAGAGCATGTTGAAGATGTTCGACGCGTCCAGACCCATGTCCACGTCGGCCGTGAACAGACCCATGTCAGTGTACAGCCGAGCGGTCACGTCGTTGTAGTTCCCGGTACCCATGTGCATGTACCGGCGAATGCCGTTTTCTTCCTGCCGAATGATCAAGGTCAGCTTACAGTGGGTCTTCAAGCCAACCAGACCATAGATTACGTGACACCCGGCCCGTTCCAGCTCGTTAGCCCAGTGCACGTTATTCTCTTCATCGAAGCGGGCCTTGAGTTCCACCAGCACGGTGACCTGCTTGCCGTTTTGCGCCGCCTGCTTCAGATAGGTAATGATTGGGGAATGGGACGATACCCGGTAGAGGGTCATCTTAATGGCCAGTGTCTGGGGATCTTCGGCCGCCTGCTTAATGAAGTTGACCACCGGCGCGAAGGAATCGTAGGGGTGGTGAACAAAAATATCATGCTGGGCGATCAGAGAGAACATACTGTGTTCAGTCAACGGTGCCGGCTCGTAGGGGGTGAAGCTCGGGAAAAGCAGATCCCGGTGCCCGCTGATGGCCTTGATCAATTGGCCGAGGAACTTCAGGTTGATCGGCCCATTGACCGGATAAATACTATCCGGAGTCAAGTTCAATTCCTTGGTCAGCCGCTTCACCAGCCGGTCGTCCATGTCGGCATCGATCTCGATGCGCATCACGCCGCCCCGCTCGCGTTTCTTCAGCTGCTTCTCGATTTCTTTCATTAAATCGGAGGCATCCTCTTCTTCCACGTCCAGATCCATGTCCCGGGTCAGGCGGAACAGGCCCATGGCCTTGATGCTGAAGCCGACGAAGAGTTCATCCATATAATGCTTGATGACTTCTTCCAGCAGAATGAAGACATTGTCGCCGCCGGGGAGTTTGACCACCCGGGGAAAGACATCCGGTACCTGCATCAGCGCAAAGGATTTGTCCTTCTTGCTGTTCTTCTTGGCCAGGCGCAGCGCGATGTTCAGCGTGTTATTGGCGATGAAGGGGAACGGCCGGGACACGTCCACGGCTAACGGGGTCAGGACCGGCATCACGGTTTGGTGGAAATAGTTATCCACGAAGTCAACTTGGGCCGGACGCATGTCTGCAAAGTGCAGCAGGTGAATATCGGCTTCGGCCAATTTCGGCAGCAGCGACCGGTTCAAAGTGGTGTACTGTTTCTCCACCATCGCATGGGTCTTTTCGCTGATCCCGGCCAATTGCGCTTGGGGCGTTAAGCCCGCGGCATCCGTCCCAGTGTACCCCACCCGCACCATCTTGTGCAGGGAGGCCACCCGGATATTGAAGAACTCATCCAGATTGCTTTGGGTGATGGCTAAGAAGCGCACCCGCTCCAGTAAAGGGTTATCCTTATCCCGCGACTCTTCCAAGACTCGGGAATTGAAGTCGAGCCACGATAATTCACGATTAAAGAAATACTCAGGCTTTGCCAAGTCCATATTGACCTTTTCCTTTCAATTCTGCTGTAATCCCGTACACTTCGGCGAAGAAATCCGCCCGGTTGGCAAAGGACCATTTTTCCAATTCAATATCATCCGTGCTGGTGGCGGTGATCTGGACCGTTGTTGGTTTCACCGACACCGCGATCTTACTGATTTTCTGCTGCCGCGACACATCCATGGCATCGGCCAGACGCAGTAGCGCCGCGAGTTTGGCGACCACCATGCGCTTGGTATTGGGCAGCGGCGACTCTTGCAGCTCCTCAATACTCGGCGAATCGGTGCTGTGGAAGCGGGTGATCGTGCCGACCATTTGCTGTTCCTCGGTGGACAAGCCCAGGATCTCAGAGGCTTGAATGAGATAATCCGAGTGGCGGTAATGCTCGTGGACGTCCACGAAACTGCCGATGTCGTTCAGCGTCGCGGCAATTTCCAACAATAACCGCTCCCGCTTGTCCAGTCCGTGGAGCTTGCGCAGCCGGTCAAACAATTGCAGGGCAAAGGTTGTGACCTGCTTGCGGTGGGCGGTGTCGACCTGGTACCGATCAGATAAGGCCAGGGCGGAGCGGATGATCTGCTCTTCCGGCTTGATCAGCAGTTTGGCATTGCTTTGGCGCAGCGCATAAATCACCGCCAGCCCGTCGACTAATTTCAGATTGGTAATGTCCAACTGAGTGGTATGGAAAAACTCCTGCATTTGATGCACTAATAACAATACCGGTTGGACCTGCGCCATGTCCGAATCGGCCAGTTGATAATGAGCCCGCAGATACTGATCGCTGCTGTGCACCACTTTACCATAGAAGTCGTTGAAATCGGCCACTTGCATCAGCGTGTTTCGTTTCCCCGCCGGCACCAGATGTTCCATAATCGATAGCGCCGAGCCCATGACGATCATGGTCGGATAATCCCCGTCCACCGGCAGCATCCGGGTGAAGTCCCGGATCTGGCTGTTGATGTAGTCCTGCAAGACCTCATCGTAATTCGGCACATGCCGCTTGACGTCCCGCATCACTTCAAAGACCCGAAGCGGCCCGAGTTTCAGCGTGCGGGAGAAAATAAACTGGCGGTCGCGGTAGAAGGTCAATTCCACACTGCCGGAAGAAATATCGACCAAAATCGCCGCCGTTTTAATAATTTCCTTGAAATTCGGCAAAAACGCGTCCGTCGCGAGATTTCGATACAATGATTCCTGACTCTGATTCACAAAAATAATATCGTGACCGGTCCGATCTTGGAGCTGTTCACGGACAAATTCGGCGTTGGCGGCTTCAGCGACGGAATGGGTGGCGACGACGTGCACCGCCTCGGCCCCGACCCCGGCGAACAGCAGCTTGGCCTGGTTCAGCACCTCGGTGACCCGATTGACCGTAGCTGGCTGGATCCGCTGGTTGGTGAAAATATCCTCCCCGATATCCACATCGGTCTGCGCGCTTTCCACCACGTGCATCTTTCGATCGACTGCGCGGATGAAGACCGCCTGGGCACCAATCACCACGAAGCCGATGATGCCTGTTCCTTTTGCCATGACGTTTGCTCCCTTCATGATTCCATAATCACCCCTATTATAGCGGAGATAGACAGGCCAAAAAAAGGCGCCGAAGCGTCTTTTTGGGCAAATCACCAGCGATGCCCAGTCACCAGGCCGGTATAGTGGCGGTTGGCCAAGGCGACCAGCCGATTGACCAAAGGTAACGGGAAGGACCCGCTGGATTGCTGGGCCAGGCGAATGATGGGCGTGTCGAGGAGAATTGTCTGCATAAAGCGGTCCTCGACACTTGTGGGCTGCGTCGTGCCGACCAGTTTCTTTTCGATGGCGTCGGTGACTTGACGCACCGCCCAGGATGTCCGGCTCATCTCCCGGGGGGTATTGTACGGCGTATACTCGCCGGGCTGCGGCGTACGTACCGGGGTGACCGTCAGGCCGCTCATCGCTGTGAAATCGGTCAGGCTGGGCAAGCCCTGGGGCTGGCGGTACCATGCCGGCACTTGGGTCGGCCGGGTACTGGCAGCGGCACCTTGGAGCGTGACGGGCAGTGTCGTAATGATATCGGCGGCCGCCGCACTGGTGGCGACGATGACGGTTCTCGTGCCAGTCGGTAAAACGTAGGCTTGCTGGGCATCGTCCCATTCGCTGAAAGCTTGGGCAGGCAATGCCAGCGTGATCGTCTTTTCCTCGCCTGGAGTCAACGCGACTTTGGCGAAGCTTTGCAGTGTCTTAAGCGGCGTCAACGCGGCGTCCGGGTCATTGCCCACATAGGCCTGGACCACTTCAGCACCGGCCCGGTCACCGGTGTTCTTAACAGTGGCGGTCACGCGGATGGTCCCCTGAGGGCTAATGCTGGCCTGGTCCAGGTGGACATTGGTGACGGCGAAGGTGGTATAACTCAGCCCGTAGCCGAACGGGAAACGGACCGGTACTTGGGCTTTATCGTAATACCGGTAGCCGACATAGACACTTTCCGCGTAACCCACCGACCCGTTGTTCTGGTTATACAGCGCACTGGACGGAACATCCCGGTAATGCAGCGGGTAGGTTTCGGCCAGTTTGCCGCTGGGCGTCGCGGTGCCGTAGAGCAGGTGCTGGGCGGCCGTGCCGACGCGTTCGCCGCCGAGATATAAGTTCAGCAGGCCTTGGACCTGGTCTGCCCAGGGCAGTTCAACCGGCGCCCCGGCGACCAGCAGCACGACGACCCGGGGATTGACCGCGGCAATCGCGGAGATCAAGTTGTTCTGGTCCTGGGGCAGCGCCATGGTTTGGCGATCGAAGCCTTCAGACTCGGCGGTGCGGGCAGCGGCCAGAGTTGCCGCTTGATCCGCACCGTTTTGATAAGTATAGGCAACGTGGGCGGCATCCAGGCCTTGAAGAATCGACACGGCTTCCGCGGCATTGATATGGGATGATCCAGCCCCTTGATAGCGGGTCGCGTCAGCCATCTCGCCCACCACCAGAATTCGATCGCTGGGCTGCAACGGTAAAATAGTGTGGTCGTTTTTCAACAAGACGGCGGCCTGTTCTTCAATGTGTTCGGCCAGCCGGGCATTCTCTCGGAGCAGCTGCGCCCGATCGCCGGTGAACGCCGGCCGTTGCTTCTGAGCCAGTTGAGCGATCTTCGCCACCGCTCGGGTCAAGGCTTCCGGTTTCAGCTGACCGGCCGCTAATCCGGCCAAGGCCTGCTGATCGAACATATGCTTATCGCCGGGCATTTCTAAATCGGTCCCCGCATTCAGCGCCTTAACTTTGTCATTCAGGGCGCCCCAATCCGTGATGACGGCACCCTTGAAGCCCCACTGCCGGCGCAGGACCGTACTCAATAGGTACGCATTATCGCTGGCATACGTCCCGTTGATCCGGTTGTAGGAACACATCACGCCCTCCGGCTGGGACTCAATCACGGCAATACGGAAGGCCTCCAGGTAGAGTTCATGCAAAGCAATCGGATCCACCAGGGAATCGGAGCGCAGACGATCATCCTCCTGGTTATTGGCGGCGAAATGTTTAAGGCACGCACCAACGCCCGCACCCTGAATGCCGTCGATCCACCCGGCAGCCAATTTCCCCGCCAGATGCGGATCCTCACTAAAATATTCGAAGTTCCGGCCGCACAGCGGGTTGCGCTTAATGTTCACCCCGGGCCCGAGGACCATATCAACGTGGAGCGAGCGGGCTTCTTGGCCGATGGCCTGACCCATTTTGACCACTAATGCCGGGTCCCAGGTACAGGCCAAGGCACTGCCGGTGGGAAAAGCGGTACTCGGCTCGCTGGCATTGATGCCTAAGTGGTCCCCGGCCCCCGGTTGAAACCGCAGCCCGTGGGGCCCATCGCTCATGCGGAAGCGCGGAATATTGGCGGCCGGAAATTCCTCGGTGCCCCAAAAATCAGCACCGGATGTGAGTTTGACTTGCTCGGCCGGTGTTAAACCATACGCGTTTGGTACTGGATATTCTTTTTTCTTACCTAACATGCCACATTCCCCCAGTTCGTTAGTTCCATTATACCGTGGGAATCCGCTTTCGTGATAAACTAGGCTTGATGTGGGAAGTAAACGCGGAGGTGAACGCGATGATCACGAAAATTGAACTGCGCCTGGCCGGCTTATTCGGTCCGCCGACTGTCTATCAGGCACGTATGACCGCCGGGGCGGTCACGGTCACGCTGGCCAACGAGACTGTTGAGGCCGAGCCGGCCGTGGGCCAGACGCTGACTGGCAGCGATGCCCGCCAGTGGCTGGCCCGGCTGGCTGCCCTGCATTTGCCGGATTGGGCCGACCGCTATACGCCGGAGCCGGGCCAGGTGGTCCCCGCTGGGACACAATGGACGTTGACTTTGAATCAGGATGACGGCGCCCAGCACGTCATGACCGGCGACAGCGTCTATCCGCAAAATTGGTCCGCCCTGGTGGACTTGCTGCGGCAGGCCGCACTGGCGCCCAACGGTCATTTACAACCGCCGGTGCGCTGGCAGTTTGATTTCGTCCGCTTCGCCGATTTGCATCTGCCCCAATTCCAAGGCGCAGGCGACATCCTCAGCCGCAGCACGATCTATCAAGAGACCATCCTGATCGACGCCGCCCAGCAAACTCTGTACGTGGCAACCCGCTACCCCGACCCCCAGCCCAGCCATACGGAAACTTACCAAAATGCCAGTCTGGTCACAGCGCTGATCCCGGCAGTGGCGGATGTCCTGGCGCCTTTGGGCAATCTGTCGACGATGCGGTTGGATACCACCGTGGACCCGGACACGGCGTTCGGTATTATCCTCACCTATCCGGAAAACGAGCAGATCGTGGTTCAGACCGACGCAGATGATCCAGCGATGCTCACTTTCTGGCATCAGCTCAAGCAATTGGTCACCACCGCCATCACGGCCGCCCAGCGGGAAAGTGCCAATGCCTGGCGTCAGCTGGGGCCGGCAGTGGCCGAGTATTATGTCGCGGTGACCTTCAACCACGGCGGCAAGCCGTACACCTACAAGACCGACATTCCCGATCTGGATATTGATGATCAGGTAGTCGTACCGGTGGGCGCCAATGGCCACACGCTGACCGGCACCGTGGTGGATCTCTGGGACGATGTGCCGCCGGATCTCGCGATTCCTGAATCCGTAATCAAAACCGTGGTCCGTCGGGCGGATTAGTTCTTTCTCCCACCGCTAAAATGTGCTAGGGTTAGGAAGTAACCGAATACAATGCGGCCACCGCCGCTTACCCTAGGAGTGGATATTTTTGCAATATGTCAATATTGGTCACAGCGGCCTGCGGGCCTCGGCCATTGGCCTAGGCCTGATGCGGGTCTCCAAGAAGAGTGACGCGGACGCGGCCCAACTGGTCGCCACCGCCATTGATCACGGCATTAATTTCTTTGATAACGCCGATGTTTACAGCCAGGGCAAAGCTGAAGAAAAATTCGGCGCGGCCTTGAAGATCGCGGCTGTTCCCCGGGAAAAACTGGTCATTCAAACCAAGGTTGGGATTACGGATAAACGCTACGATTTTTCGAAAGACCACATCATCGAAGCCGTCAACGGCTCACTGGAACGGATGGGCTTGGATTATGTCGATTCCTTGCTGCTGCACCGCCCAGATCCATTGATGGAGCCGGATGAAATCGCTGAAGCTTTCTTACAATTACTTAATCAGGGCAAGGTCCGGCAGTTCGGCGTATCGAACTTTAATCCAATGCAGGTGGCACTGGTGCAGCAGGCCGTGCCGATGAAGCTCATTGCCAACCAGTTGCAGCTGAGCATCATGCACACCGGCATGATCGATTACGGGATGCATACCAATATGACCGATCCCCGCAGCGTGGACCACGATGGCGGCATTCTGGAATACAGCCGACTGCACGACATGACGATTCAAGCCTGGTCGCCTTACCAGTACGGCTTCTTCGAGGGTGTCTTCATTGATAACCCGAAGTTCCCGAAGCTGAACGACAAGCTGCATGAATTGGCGGCGAAGTACGGCAGCAACGTTAATGCCTTGGCCGCCGCTTGGATTCTGCGGATTCCGGCGAATATGCAGGTCATTGCCGGGACGATGAATCCGGAACGGTTGGCGGAGATTGCTGATATTGATCGGATTAAGCTGACGAAACAGGAATGGTACGATATTTACTTTGCGGCGGGTAATGATTTGCCCTAAGCGTTGAGAAATTTGAGGATGCCAGGAGATGGCATCCTTTTTGATTCCAACAAGTTGCGGGACGATGTATAATCAGGGGGCAGAAAGCGGTTTCCGGCAGCTGAACGAAGGAGGCTGAATCATGTCTCAGAAGGTTCACAACGGTAAGAAATTTGGCAATTTATCCTTGCCCTTGGGTTTCATCGCGTTGGATTTGTACTTGCTCTTTCTGAAGGGCGTCAGCAATCCTCTCCAAGTGACATTGATTTGGGTTAGTCTCATTATATTCGTCCTTATCGCTGTTACACCAATCCGCAAGCCCAGTCGGCAATCATAGATTTCTAGTAGTCAAGGTAATGTATGCTGTTGATTTCACTATGACCAGTTAGAATTTGAGGGACCAAGAAAAACACCCCTACGTTTCGGGAGATTTCCGAAATGTAGGGGTGTTTTGGGGTGCGTCACTGGTCAGCGCTCTTATTGTTTCCATTTGCGACCACTGCGTTATTCGCGTACACCAGTACTCTCTTGACGTAAGCCGCAATCAATCGCTCAAACGGTTCTGGATCACCGCCGCGGGCAGTTTCCAGGGCGGCAATGTACGCATTTCTGTTGGCAGTATCGGGTAAAATGTTGATCACGGGATACCCTGCGTTGACCAAAACCAGATTCATCAACAGCCGCGAGGTGCGGCCGTTGCCGTCAATGAAGGGATGAATGGCGACGAAACGCTGATGCAGGTCAGCCGCAAAGATGATTGGTGAGGCAGTCTGCTGCGCCGAATCGGCCCACTGGAGTAAGGCATCCAGCTGCGGCCGAATCTCAAATGGCGCGGTATAAGGACGGTCTTCAGAACCATTGGGCCACACATCGATTGACCGGTACACCCCGGCCGCAGATTGTGGAATCGTCGTGTGGCGGGTCAGCAGGCGATTCAAGTCGCGCATGAGAGCATGCGTGATAACAACTGGCCGGTCGCCCTGTGCCAAGGCCATCATGTATACGTAGGCTTCATTCAAGTCAATTGCCTCAACCGTAGCAGTGTTTGCTGCATCGGCGGCCGTTATCCCAGAATTAAGAATGGTGGCCGTTTCGGCGCGGCTCAGCGGGCTGCCCTCAATGGCATTCGAAGACCAGACATGATCAATGCGCACGTTCTGGGCGAGACGCTGGCGCTGATCTGGCGAAAGCGGCTGGTGTTTGCTCAGTTTGTTTCTCAATTCTTTGATTTGGTTGAGTTCTGTATCTAAATTGGGCATTTACTCACCTAGTTTAAAGCCACGCCTTGAATCGCGTGGGCATATGTCCATTCTTTGATTGCCGTCATATCGGCACTTTGATAATACGCACTGATCAGTTCGTTCCACCGCGGCCAAAGATTCAAGGGCACGTTGATCAGCCCGGCACCATGGTCGATCATGAGCTTATTGGCCGCCAAGGTTGCAGTGCGCTTGTTGCCGTCCCAGAAAAGCTGCTGACGCATATTGTGATAGAGCAGCGTCAACGCTTTGTCGGTGGTACTGCGCTGGTCATCTTGCATCAAGTCAGTTAAAAAACGTGATTCCTGATTTGGATCAACGGCGGGCGGCGTAAAGTAATCGGCAGTACCGACATCGACCCCGCCCTGGCCGGTGCGTAGTTCGCCCGGCGCCAGAGAATCATGCAGAGCGACAATCGCGTTGATTTTCTTTTCGAACGCAAGCGTCAACGACGCGTCATCTTCAGTGATCAGCTGCCAGCCTTTTTTGAGCTGAACGATTACGTTAATGTCGTCAATCGATACCCCGTCAACGCCTAAGCCGTCCATAATGGTTTGAGTTTGCGGCAGTGTGGTATTGACGCCTTCGAAACGAGAATTTGTATGCACCAGATTAACAAAATTTTGGCGTGCGTACCGCCGATTCTGGTCTTTGGTCAGGTGATATTTATCTGGATAAGACGCTGGCAAATTTGTTCACTCCTTAGTCTTGTGCGGATCTTTATCCTCGTCTTTTTCCGTCTCATCATCGTCTTCATCCTCCGGGTGCTCATCCACCAAATGACTGCCCTGCCACCATGGCCGCAAGCGTCCGCTGGCATCGCGCCGCCGGCCGGGGAAGAGGAACAGCACGCCCATCACGGCCAGCACCATCAGCATCCCCTTGGGGGTAAACAAATTATCCCGATTGCCGTACACATAGTTCTGGATCTGCTTATCGCTCAGGGCGTCGGCGGCCTGCGGATAATGGTACAGTTTATTCATAACGGACTGCAGAGCCGTAATCATTTGGGCAAACCCCGCATTCAGGGCCGCGCTCTTGCGACTGCGCAGCTTGGGCGCGGCTTCCGTCAAGATACGGTCGGTAATGGCCTTCGTTAAGGTCGTACTGAGGGTATGGCTGGTCACGATCTGCGCCGCCGGCCGGCCGTTATTAGGCGCGTACAACACCGCTACGCGGTAAGTCCCGTCGGTTAAGTAATGCGCCCGGACAAATTTCTCAGTCTTGACCAAGGATTTGTCCCGGGGCACGGTCACGATGAGAATTTGCAGCTGCTTGGGCTGTTTCGCCAAAGCGGCATTCGTCTGCGTCAGCTGCTTCGCTGTCTGCGCGGTGACCACTTCCGCGGCATCCGCCACGCCGTTGGCCGGCCGCACGGTTGGCAAACTGGCGGCCTGTACGGGTCGCGCCAGCATGAATAAACCCCACAGCACCGCAAAGGCGGCGAGGACACTCCCCCACCGCCCTTGTCGTCGACGCTTATTTACTACTGCTGCTGGAATCATCCAGATCCACCTTAGGCGCCTTGTCCGCTCCAGTCTCAGCCTTGAAATAAGGCTTTTGGCCTTGGCCGGTCATGTTGGCAAACACATTCCGCGGGAAGGTCACCACACTGGTGTTATACGACTGGACCGCCGTGTTATAGCGCCGGCGTTCCACCGCGATCCGATTTTCAGTGCCCTCCAGCTCCGTCATCAAAGTCTTGACGTTGTTGTTGGATTCCAGTTGCGGATAGCTCTCGTGAATGGCCGAAATCAACGTGCCCACGGACTGGTCGATCTGGGCATTGGCCTTCATCTTATCCGAGGCCGAATTGGCCTTGGAATAATTGCTGCGTGCAGCCGCAATATCCCCGAAGACCTTCTGTTCCTGCTTCATGGATCCTTTCACCGCGCTGACCAAATTAGGAATCAAATCGGCCCGGCGCTGCATGACAGTCTCCACGTTGGCCCACTGGCTATCCACGGACTGACTTTGTTTGGCCAACCCGTTGTACGTGGAAATCCCAAAGATACCCAATACAACGATCACGGCCAAGACGATCAGCCACGGCAGATAACTGCGGCGCGGTTTGTTATCAGTACTCCCATTTTGCATCGCGTGTACTCCTCTTCTATATGTTCGTTAGGACCATTGTATCATGTTGGCCCAAACGGGCGTCCGTCGGAAGACGGAGGTTTTGCCCGCTGCCCAGGAAAAGGTTTGGCCGGGCAGTATTTTTTAGGACTGAGCAGCTTTTTTGGGTATTAATTAGCTTTTTACCAGTACTGAGCTTGACATCCCACTGCCCGTTCCCCAAACTGAATCATGAGACTATTCTCGTCTATATATCGCGGGAAATTTAAGGAGCAATATGCATGGCAAAACACATTTTACTGACCGGTGACCGGCCCACCGGCAAATTACATTTAGGCCACTACCTCGGATCGCTGAAGAACCGGGTGGCGATGCAGAATTCCGGCGATTACGAATCCTTCGTAATGATCGCCGATATGCAGGCGCTGACGGATAACGCCAATGACCCGCAAAAAGTCCATGATTCCCTCTTGCAGGTTGCGTTGGACTATTTAGCCGTTGGCTTGGACCCGGAGAAGACCACGATTTTTGTGCAATCCCAAGTCCCCGCCTTGTCTGAACTGACGATGTATTACTTGGATCTGGTCAACCTCGGCCGATTGGAACGCAATCCCACCGTCAAGACCGAGATCAAGCAGAAGAACTTCGGCGACGGTGTACCCGCCGGCTTTCTCATCTATCCGGTCAGCCAAGCGGCCGACATTACGGCCTTCAAGGCGGACACGGTGCCCGTCGGCGACGATCAGGAACCGATGCTGGAGCAGGCCCGGGAGATTGTTCGGACGTTCAACCGGACTTACAATCACGATGTCCTGGTTGAACCCAAGGGCGTCTTCGCGCCCAAGGGCCAAGGCCGCCTGCCTGGTCTGGACGGTAATGCCAAGATGAGTAAATCGCTGGGCAACGCCATCTACCTGTCCGATGACGCGGACACGATGAAGCAAAAAGTCATGCAGATGTACACCGACCCGAACCACATCCACGTGGAAGATCCAGGCCAAGTTGAAGGCAACACGGTCTTTACCTATTTAGATGCGTTCGATCCGGATACAGCCAAAGTCGCGGAACTCAAGGCCCAATATCAGCAAGGCGGTCTGGGCGATGTGAAGCTCAAGCGGTACTTGAACGATGTCTTGGAGAGTGTCTTCGGTCCGATTCGCGACCGCCGTGCCCAATACGCCAAGGATCCCGCCGCTGTTTTAGCAATGTTGAAAAAAGGCTCTGACCACGCCCGGGCAGTGGCCGACCAAACCCTGCAAGAAGTTCGGGACGCCATCGGTCTGAACTACTTCACCCATTATTAAAGATCGGAAGCGGCGCAATTGGCTCATTTAGTTTTACAAACAGATTTCGGCCTGATGGATGGTTCCGTCAGCGCCATGTACGGCATCGCGTATTCCGTCGGCCCGCAGCTGGCGGTACACGATTTGACCCACAACATCCCGCCCTATGATATTTTCTCAGCGTCCTACCGGCTCTACCAAACGGTCCGATTCTGGCCGGAGAGCACGGTCTTTGTGTCGGTCGTTGATCCCGGCGTCAGCAATGACCAGCAGCCCATCGCGGTAGAAACCATGGACAACAAGTTCATCGTCACCCCGGATAACGGCACGATCACCCACTTGGCCCATTACCAGGGGTTGCGGGCGGCGCGTTTAATTCAGACCCCGACCAGCCAAGCGCTGGCTGCCTTCAACGAGGAGCATACCTTCCGGGGCCGGGATCTCTATACGTATATCGGGGCGGCGCTGGCCAGCGGCCAGCTGCGCTTCGAGGACGTCGGCCCGCTGACCACGCCGGATCAGCTGGTCCGGCTGGCCCTGGCGCCGGTGACCACCGGCCCGGACCAGGTTACGGGTGCGGTAGACATCACCGACCCGCGCTTTGGCTCGGTTTGGACAAATATTCCGGTGACAGCGTTCAATAAGCTGGGCGTCAAGACCGGCGATACCGTCAAAGTGTCGATTAACTACCACGATCAGCTGCGCTACCAGAACACGATGCGCTACACCCGCTCCTTTGCGTCCGTGGTGGTCGGCGAACCGCTGGTGTACGTCAATTCGCTGCTGAATCTGGGGATTGCGATCAATCAGGCATCGTTTGCGGATCTTTATCACATTCAAGCGGGTATTGATTGGGTCGTGACGATGAATCCGACCCAGCCCCAGACGTTTCCGGGGGCGTAAGTGCCATCAATGACAAAAAGCTCTCAGTACTTGGCCTTTTAGGGTCAGGGTACCGAGAGCTTTTCATTTCCGCCAATAAGCCGTCCGCCTTGCACATCGCGCCCGAACCGGCTAGAATATTCTGCAAGCTATTTTGTACGTCACCCACAGGCAGCCAAGAAAAGGTGGGATTTTATTGTTAGATACAGAACGCCAACAGGAACAAGCCCGGGTCGACCGGGTGTCCCAGATTATCGCGCAGCAGCTGGCCGCCGCCCAGGCGGAACTGGCCAGTGCCAAGGCCGAGACCCGGCGCTTGGATGAGAACTACGGTGAAAACACCAAGGTCAACACCTTCGAAGTCGATGACCGGATGGAAACCAACGCGGCCGTGCAGCAGCAGAAAAACATGATCGCCGGGCAGATGGAAAGTGAGCGCATCCTGCAAGATACTGAGAAGCGGCTGACGCTTTTGTCAGCATCGCCCTATTTTGGCCGCATCGACATCGCCGAAGACGGCGACCAGAATACTCTGTATATCGGCACCGCCACCTTAATGGATGGCGACGATCATTTCCTCGTCTACGATTGGCGGGCCCCGATCAGCGCCCTCTACTATAATGGCACGCTGGGACCGGCCACCTACGATGCCCCCATGGGCCGCCAGCGGGTGGATCTGACCCGTAAGCGCCAGTTTCAAATTGAAGACGGCCACATCGAGAACATGTTCGACACCAACGAAACCGTCGGCGATTCCGTTCTCCAGCACGTCCTCGGCCAGCAAACGGACGAGTACATGCGCAACATCGTTTCCACGATTCAAAAAGCGCAGAACGACATTATCCGCAACACCGACGCCGACCTCCTGCTGGTACAGGGCGTGGCCGGTTCCGGCAAGACCAGCGCGATCCTCCAGCGGGTCGCGTATCTGCTCTACCACGCCCGCAACCAGCTGGATTCGGATCAAATGATCCTGTTCTCGCCCAACCGGCTGTTTTCCAGCTACATTTCTAAAGTCCTGCCCAGCCTGGGCGAAAAGAACATGCGTCAGGTCACGCTGGCGGAGTTCCTCGGCCAGCGCTTCGAAGGATTGCATGTCGAATCCCTCTTTGAGCGTTTCGAAACAGATATGACCAGTTTGCCGGAGACCGCCCAGAGCATGCGCCGATACAAAGAAAGTCCGGCCTTCATGACCGCGGTGCGCCAGTATCTCCAGACCACTCCGCCGGAGACACTGCAATTCACGCCGATCAACTTTAACGGGGAGATCTTCTTCAGTCAGGCAGAGATCCAGCGGATCTTCATGAAACTGCCCGCCCAGATGCGCTTGGCCGATAAGTTCCTGCGAACCAAGAATATTCTGATCACCCGCTTGAAGAAACGGCTGCGCCGGTTAGCCCGGGAGGAAGAAATTGAAGACGAGGTATCGCTCCTGGATGATGCGACCCTGGCCGCGTGGACTCGGGATAAGGAATTTGCGTCGCCGGATGACGAGCTGCATTTTCTCGCCCGCAAGTTGGTCTTCCGCCGGTACGAGCCGGTGTATGATGCCATTTACAACAATTACTTCCTCGATATTTACCAACAGTACGCGGCCTTTCTCGCCACCGCCCGGCCGGCGGCAATTGCTCCCAAGGTGTGGACGGAAATGATCACCGAATTCGGCCACAGTATTGAACGGCATGTCCTGCCCCTGAGCGATGCCGCCCCGCTGCTTTACCTGCGGGATCTGCTCACCGGCGGCGGGCAAAACCACAGCATCCGCTATCTCTTCATTGATGAGATGCAGGACTATTCCCTGGCCCAGATCAGCTACCTGCGCCACGCCTTCCCCAAGGCCCACTTCACACTGCTGGGCGATCGGGATCAGGACGTGTTCAGCGCTCACTATGAGGCCGCCGACCGGCTGGCGGCAGTCCGGCAGATGTTCCGCGGCGGCCGGATCAGTGCCCACACGCTGAACAAGAGCTACCGCTCCACGGAAGAAATTACCAATCTGGCGAAGGCCCTGCTGCCCGACGGCAGCGACATCACCGCCTTCGCCCGCTCCGGGGAGAAACCGACTTACATTGTTTGTCCCCACACTGAAGCCATTGCGGCCGTGTCCCGGGAAGCCACCGCGCTGCTCCGGCACAACAAGACCGTGGCTATTTTAACGAAAACGGCGCAGGAGGCCGAATCCTTGTACGCCCGCTTATCCAGCGAAGTACCGGTTAAGCTCATGAGCGAACATGACCGGTCTCTGGCCGCCGGTATTCTGATCCTGCCGATTTACTTGGCGAAGGGCTTGGAATTCGATGCGGTCATTGCCTATGATATTTCGGCCTACAACTTCGGCGATCGCGGCACAGCTGATGTCTTGTACACGATTTGTTCCCGGGCAATGCATAATTTAGTGCTGATTGGCATCGACCGGCCATCGCCGCTATTGCAAAACGTACCGGCGGCGCTGTTCCATTATCAAGATCTGCGGCCGACTCCAGCGGCGATCTAATCAAATATCTCCTCAAAACACGCGTCAAAATGACGGGTGTTTTCTTTTGGCTTGAAATTCAGCGTTTCACAGCCCTTTGCCGCTCGACTGGCGTTTGCCAAGACGATGCATCAATCTTCGTACAAAAGAAAACAATCTTCGGAGAACTCTGTTGGTGATAACTGGTATATAGCCGTTTCAGCCGACCTATATTCGATTTTCCGAGTAAATCATCTCATGCGGTATTAGCCGCATTTCTGGATATACTGACCGTATTAAAAGTGAAAGGAGATGTTTCGACCATGATGATTCATCATGCGAAACAGCTCACAGCAACAGTATTAAGCAGTGCCGCATTATTGTTGATCCTGTCACCGGTCACCGTTGGCGCCGCCGATACGACTGGGGCCGCGGCTGGCGGCGTCGGGCCAGGCGATAGCGGCTATAACTTGAGCGCCGATACCACCGTCACCGCGACGGCGAATTACTTTGCCGCGACGACAACTGCTGGCGCGGTGGCCAAGTCCACCGCGGAGTTCTCCGTCTTGGGCGGCGCCTTAGAGCTGACCGCAGTGCCGGATTTGAGCTTCGGTCAAGTCAATGCCGGGACGATCCTCAACGGCGGCGATCAGAAATTAACGAATAACACCGTCACGACTCCCAGCGACACCGCGAAGGTCACGTCGAAGAACTTCAGTGCCAACGACGGCAATAGCGGCGGCGCACTGGTCGTTGACGACCTGCGGGGCACCGGTGCGGGCTGGAACCTGACGACGCAGCTGGGCGCATCGTTCACCGCCCCGGATGCCGCCCCGCTTACCGGCATCACACTTTCCTTGAACGCGCCAGCCACAGCACAAATCGGCAACGCAGATACCCTCAAGCTGGCCGCCACCGGGATTGGCACTGAGGCCGCCAAAGTAGTCACGGCGCCCAGCGGCTTCGGCATCGGCCGGACCAGCTGGAGTTTGACAGGACCGGACGCCGCGGGACTGCACTTTGCTCCCCAAAGCGTGAACGTCCCGGCCAACGCCATTTACCAAACCGACATCACGTGGACGCTGAGTACAGGCGCCTAAAGAATGACGCAGTGTCCCCGGAGTCGCCTGGCGATTTCAGGGACACTTTTGTTTAGGGGGATGAAAAAAATGAGACGACCCAACGGGTTATTGCTTCTACTACTTTTTATTTTACTCGGCACTGGCGGCCCAATCGTCCAAGCGGCCGCGCCGCCAGCGGGGGCGGAATTTTACATTGCGCCAATCTACCCGCGCAACCAGACGAATCTGAAATTGGGCTATTTTGCCTTGAAAGTGACCCCAGGCCAGTCGGCTACCCTCAGCGTCCAGGTGCAAAACATCAGCAAAACCAGCACCCGCACGATTCGGGTCAGTCCTACGCCGGCGACCACCAGCAGCAGTGCGGAGATCAACTACACGCCCACGGGCAAGCCCAAAGACCCCACCGCCCAATACACGCTGAACCAGCTCTTCTCCCGCCCCGCAACCGTCACCCTCAAACCGGGGGAAGGCAAGGTCGTCACGTTCCAATATATCATTCCCAAAGACGGCCTCACTGGCCAAATCCTGGGCAGCATCTATGCCCTAGACGAAACAAGGGCCGCCGACAGCGGCACCCAATTCGCCCTGCAAAACCATTTTGCCATGGCCATCGGCGTGCTCTTGGCCCAGGACCCCGCCGCCCAGCAGCCGGTGACCTTGACCCTGCGTACCGTGAAACCGGGGATCACCAACCACGTCCCGACCATTCTAGCCAATGTTGAAAACCAAACCGCCCAACTTTTTCGGGGGATGACCGCCACAGCGACGGTGACCAGATCCGGCAGTGACCGGGTATTGTATACGAAAAAAATCATCAACGGGGCCATGGCTCCCAATAGCAATTTTGATTTGACCATTCCTGCCGACACGCACTTGACACCGGGGCCGTACACCCTCATCCTCACCGCCAGCGCCATGGGCCAGGTCTTCCATTTGCGTCGTAATTTCACCGTATCCGCAGCGGCTGCCCAACAGCTCACCGTGGCCCAACCCGCCCGGACCAACGCGTGGGCCGCCTGGCTGACCGCCATCGCCGCCATTTTGGGCGCGATGATCATTTTTTGGATCGGCCTATTAGCGAGAAATAGAAAGGGGAGCGATCATTATGCGCCAAAACACGGTTAAAACAGTTGGCAGTCTGGTGGCCAGTGCCGCCTTGTGGTTTTTGCTGGCTGATCCGGCCCGCGCCGACCAAAGCACGGTCCAGTTCACCGTGGTCAATAGTCCAACCGGCCAAAAGATACCGCCCGCTGGCAATAACGCACCACCCGGCTGGCAGACCGTTACGCCGGCCGGCAGGCTGACACCGGGTGATACCCCGCCGGGCCGCTTTCCCCAGACCGGGGAGCAGATCGATCCGTGGCTGCTGATTATCGGCGGAGAATTGGTCATGCTCAGCGGATTGGGACTGATCACTCTGGCGCGAAAGCGGGGCGGCCATCATGCGTAGAAAAGGATGGCGATGGCTTGCTGTTTGTTTGAGCCTGCTGGTGTTTATCCTGACCGCTGTCCCGGTGCAGGCAGCCGACCCGCCAGCCCCGACTCCGGAAAACCCCGTTAATGCCGATGGGTGGACATTCCAAATTCCATTGTTCAACGACTGGATCACGAATTATGGATTCCTTGCCCAGCCGAATGATGCCAACCTGGTACAAGGAGTTCCTTTACGGATCAGTATGCTTACCACGATGTCGTCAGGACTGTCATTGCTGGGTCATACAGGCGCTAAAAGTGTGAGCCGGGTGATCGTCCGCCAAGCACTCAACAGTATGATGTGGGTGACCAATCCCGGCCCCAAAATTACGTTGAGCCAGAACGAACCCAAGGAAACGATTACCGCTGATTTTGGGGTGGCCCAAACAGCGGGAATCAATTTCTATCAGTTCACGATCATCTACACCGATGGCACCCAAATCTATAGTCGCGTAGTCAAAGTATCCATTTCCCCAAAAGCAATTAGTGCAACAGCACTCAATCCGCAAACGACTACCCCAACCATTTTCTGGGGTCAAACCGCGGATATTACTCCTGGTCTCACCCCCGCCAACAGCACCGCTCAAATTGCCTGGACGATGCCCCCGGCGGTGGCAATCTGGGAACGATTATGCCCCCAATGGGACTGGCCACCCAGTATAATTCTGCGATCCCTGCTCTGACTGATTCCCTGATCGCCAATAATCCTGCCGGTTTCCCAGTCAACATTTCAATCACCGCCAAGAATGCTGATGGTACGACGGTGCAAAACACTGCCACCATCACTGTCGGCGGTTTAACGCCGCAAGCCGTCGTGGCCCGAGAAAATTTCACTTACTCGCCGGCTGCTCTCAATCCTGCGACCTTTCCCGCCGGGATGACACCCAGCTACCAGTGGACCGTGATGGACAGTAATTATCAACCCGTTACGCCTGCTGGCGCAGTGACCAACCAGGCCACCTTCTCCTGGACCAAGGTGCCGAATAACGCTGCCACTTACTATTTCTTACAGCTGACAATCACCTTCACCGATGGCGGCGGCCATACACTGAAATGGCAGTCGAATGACACCATCCTCCAAGTCGTCGACCCGCCGCCCTATCTGCGGGCCGTCCCCAATATGCGTTTCCAATTATTCCGCGACAACGCCTACACGCTGCCGACAGCGGAGGACTTGAACGCCGCTGGCGGTACCACCCTAGCTTATCAACCCGACACTGGTCAGCCGACCAATACTTTTGATGGCAAAAATCAGGGATTCATCCGCGTCGACGGGGATCACTGGACCCTGTCATTGGCTGCCAGTCCGTTCACCAACCGCACCACCGGCGATGTCCTCACCGTTACGCCCACATTGCACTTGGTCTGGGCTAACGGTCAGGCAGCGGTGCCGGTGGACGGCACGAATACGGTTTTGGTGCACAACCAAACTGATAACTTTGCGGCCACCCTCAGCACCGATTCCACGCTGTATATTCCCCAAACTGCCCAGGTGCCCGGCGGCACGTATCAGTCCCAGCTCACCTGGACCGTGACCATCGCCCCATGAGACACAAAAAGGCAGCCCCGGTGAGAAACCAGAGGCTGCCCCTTTTTCTTAATAAATAAACACCAGCAGGAAATTGCTCACTGCTTGGACAACGACTGCGGCCCAGAAATTCTGGGTGATGCCGCCAAGAAACGAAATGAACCAGCCGATCCCGATGGCTACAACAGTGCCGATGACGGCTTCCGGAGAAACCAGCACGCCTTGGATGAGGCCGCCCAAAAGGATGGCAATCGTCAGCAGCGCATAATGGCGTTTAGTCCACAGGGCGTTGAACCAAAGCCGAGTGAACAGCGTTTGTTCCACCAGGGGCACGACGAACACGAAGGCGGCGCTGAAGATGGCCCGGTTGTTGACGCTCATGTTCCGCAGTACCCGTTGGACCGGCAGGACTGGAAAATCCGATTGGAAATGAAGATACGCGGCGCCGAAGCGGACCGCTGTAATCACCAGCAGCACGCCGATCATCGGCCAATAGACGCGGCTGGCAAAGAATGGGGCGCCGCCCGCCGCTGGGACATGATGGGTCCAGGCGAGGGCAATGATTGCCAAAATCACGGCGGCACCGACGAAAATGGCCAGCGCCGGCATGGTCACTTTTTTCACCAAAACGTACTGGAACTGGTACCACAGCAAACCGCCATATAAAATGCCAATAATCAAGAATTGGGTCCACGACTGACCCGCGCGTTGTGTCGTCTCGTCCATACTGTATCCTCCGTCACTGTCTAATGGTCATATTATAGCGGATTTTCGCCCCAGTTAAAAACAATCAAAAACGGCCATCCCCTGCTGTGAGGATGACCGCCGAAACCCTATTTGGTCACGTAGGTATATTTATAGTCAAAATGGTAGCTGGTCGGGAAGTACACGATGCCCTTCACCTTGGGATTATTCAAGTGCAGGACATAGCGCTGGAAAAGCGGGATGACCGGCTTTTCGGCCATCAGCCGCGTATGCGCCGCCTGCAGATCCTTGGTCCGCTTGACCGGGTCGCCGGCGTCGGCGCCTTCAGCAGCAGCCAGCGCGGTGTCGTACTGGCTGTCGTGCCAGTTGGTCCAGTTGAAACTGGAATTACCCTTGAACAGGTCCAGGAACGTGGTCGGGTCCGGATAATCGGCGCCCCAGTTCTTCAAATACAGGTCGAAATTGCCCTGCTGTGCCGCCGCATCTGCTGCCTTTTGGGGCATCGTGGTGAGGGTAACGGAAATGCCGGACAGGTTGTTTTCAATTTGCCCCTGAATGAACTCCGCAATGGCCTTGGCGTCATCATCGTCCTCTGTCAGCAGGCGAATGCTCAGCTTGCCGCCAACTTTCTCCTTCACGGAATTCCAGAGGGCCTTGCCCTTCTTCACATTCGTTGGCGCGAGGTTGCCGGCTTCCTGGGCAAAGTCCTTCTTGGTGACAGGGTCTTGGTACATGCCCTGGGGAATCATGCCCAGAGGCGGTACACTGCCATCGCCCAAGACCTTATTGGCGAGGTTCTTGCGGTCGATCACTTGGGAAATTGCATTGCGGACATCGGCATTAGCCAAGCCCTTGGTCTTCGTGTTCACCTGCAGATAGCGGATGGACGAACCGCGCCGGGCAACGGCATCTTTGTTGTTTTGATTATTTTGGGCGTAATCTCCAGTCAGGGTGATGTCGTCCAGCTTGCCGGAAGTGAACAGGTTATACGCCGTGGCCGTTTCCTTGACCACTTGGAAGTTCAGCCGGGTCAGTTTGACCGTCTTGGCGTCCCAATAAGTCTTATTCTTCAGTAAATGCCAGCTCTGGCCCGTGCCGTTCCAATTCTTCAGGACAAACGGTCCGTTCGCCAGGATCGTATCCGCCGAGGTACCGAATTTGCCGTTTTGCTTCTCGACGAATTGTTGATTGACCGGGAAGAAAGTCGGAAAAGCGAACAGGACGCGCAGGTACGGCACGGCGACGGCCATGTCGATCTGCAGGGTATACTTGTCCACCGCCTTGACCCCTAAGGTGCTGGGATCGGCCTTGCCGTTGCGGATCGCGGCGGCGTTTTGAATGCCGTCCAATAAGTAAGCATAGGATGCTTTTGTGCTGGGGGTCAAGACCCGCCGCCAGGCATAGACAAAGTCTTGGGCGGTGACAGGATCACCGTTAGCCCACTTGGCGTCATGGCGCAGCGGGATCACGTATTTTTTGCCATCATCCGTCGGCGTCACTACCTTACTGGCGATGCCCGGAATCGGATTGCTGTCCTTGTCCAAGCGGTACAAGCCTTCATTGTTGCTGGAAATTGCCGTCAAGCTGTCGCCGTCAGTGGCTTGGGCCGGGTCCAGAGTTTGAATTTCTGAACTGGTCTGAATCGTCGCGACTTGGCTCGCAGTGCCTGCACTGCCGTTTTTGCCGGTGGCACTTTGGCCGCACGCCGCGAGCAAGACTGCCGCTGCGCTGATCGAAATAATACCGAGAATCTTTGAAAATTTCATGTTATCCTCCCATATCTGGTCGTTAATTGTTGTGCTCTAACCTTCTTTGCCAACAAGCCCAACAGCGCATTGCCATCTTCCTTTCTGCTCCGAGAATACAAAAAGGCCCATGACCACCGCACAATAGGCGGCAGTCATGGGCCCTTGGGAGACATTATCGCGTCAACGCGAAAATGCCCGCCGAGTCCGCTGACCGTCGCCGGGAAAGACACATCATACAGTTGTTTGCAGTGGTGACGATCATGGTACTCAGCTCCTCTCGTTCTTGATTGATAAGTCACATTCTACTGGGTAAAAGTAAGTCCGTCAAGCGTTATGTTTTTTCCCACCATCGTGTAGTCCGGCGCGGGGGTAAACGGCCAATGGCGATACGTGGCCAGCGCCAGCGGATCGGTGCTGTCGAACTCGCCGCTCAGGCCGGTCATCCCCTGCTGACGGGCCCAGCAGATCTGGGCGGCTTGCAGCGGCCAGAGATCGGCAGCGCGGACCGCTCCCAGCCAGCCGAAGGTCAATATGCCTGGATCGTCTTCGAAGGGAAAGGTATATGCGGCAACGCGGTTTTGGCGGACCAGCGCCAGCGGCGCACTGGGCAGTACATCGGGGAAGACGGTCTGCGCCCACTGTTGGGGCGTCGTGTCCGCCATTGGGTTGATGGCGTGGACGCGGCGGTAATCCGCCAAGCTCATGGCGAGTAATTGCGTGCGTATTTCTGGATCAGCTTGAATGTCCGCCAAGGTCAATAAGTCAGCGCTCGGCGCAACCGATACCGTGATGTCGGCCAACTGCACCGTGGGCATTACTGTTTCCCGCCACACGGCGAATCCCTGTTGGGCCAGGAGCCAATCGGTGAAGGCACTGAACGGCCGGTACTCCCAAGTGACCAGCCGGTCTTTGTGCTGGCGGTGGACTTCTTTTTGGGCATCGGCTAAAATCTGGGGAAACAAGTCGGCCGCGGGGGCGTAAACGGCCATCCCCAGGGCGTGGGGATGAAACGCATTAGTGGTGAACACCAGGAGGCCGACTGGCTCGCCGGCCGTGTCCCGATAAAACTTGGCGTGCTCTGGATGGGCGCGGTAGGTCCGCCAAATCGGCATGGCCTGGCTAACACAGGCCAATAATTGTTCAACTTCGACTTGGGTCATTCAAACACACTTTCTTGCCGGTCCACCAGCAGCCCGCAATACGTCTGGATGGCGGCAACTACGAGCAGCACGAGCATCACTGGCGCCCAACTGCCCCAGACACTGTGGAGAAAGCCCGCCAGCATCGGCCCGCCAGCGGCCACCAAATAACCAATGGCCTGGGCCATGCCGGAAACGGCAGCCGTTTCCTGGGGAGTCTTGGTCTTCAGTGAAAACAGCGACATGGCCATGGTGAAGGCGGCGTTAGTCGCAAAGCCCAGCAGGATGCAGACCACCAGGGCCGCGGCTAACGGCAGCGCTGGCAGCATGAGCCCGCCTAAACCGAGCAGGAACAGCAGGCCAATGGCCCAGATCAGCGGTGCCTGGCGAGTCTGCCGGCCGGCCAAGTTCGGGAATATGTAAGCCATCGGAACGGCGGCCAATTGCAGCAAACCGAGCAGCAAACTGGCGTTGCTTTGGGAAAAGCCGTGACTCATCAGAATCGTCGGCAGCCACGTCAGGATGGTGTAAAACAGCAAAGACTGCAAGCCCATGAACCCGGTCAAGGCCCAGGCCAGCGGTTGCCGCCACACGGGTTGTTGGGGCTTAGCCGGCGGCGTTTGAGCGGGTAGCGGCGCGGGTGCCGCCAGAGCTTGCTGACTGCCGGGCAGCAGACGCACCGCAATGGCCACGATCAGTGTCACTACTGGAAAGACGGTCAATACTTGCAGCGTCACCGGCCAGCCCAAGATGTTGGCTAAGGGCGCGCTGAACCCGGCCGAGGCGGCGGAAAAAATTGTGGACGATAGCAGATATGCACTGGACATCATCCCGATTTTATTGGGGTACAGGGCCGCCACCAATACTGGCGACAGCACATTCAGCACAGCAATGGCACAGCCAATCAGTAAAGTCCCCAACAGCAGAAATGGAAATGAATACACCCGGAACAAAGAACTGACCGATAAAATAATCAGCGCCGTGATCACCACCGGCATGACGCCGAATTTCTTCGTCAACCCATTCATCAGCGGCGACACCAGGGCGAAACATATCAGCGGAATCGTCGTCAGACTGCCCAGAAACCAGCTGGGCATTTGGAAAGAACGTTGAATATTGGTCAAAATTGGCGGGACGGTGGTGAGTACCGTTCGCAAATTAGCCCCAATGAGAATGACCAGCAGAAAAAACAACGTACTGCCGGTTCGTTTTGAAACTGCGTGATTCGTCATAATTGCCTCCAATAATTGCGCATACTGTTATTAAGTATACGCATTGGGGCGCGGCGGCAAAAGGTGCGTTTTTTGGGGCATACTAAAAGCCGCCAGGGTTCGGCGGCTCGTTAAGTATTACTTATCCTTGTGGAGCTTATCCTTCGCATCATCAACTGCATCCCGTACCGAGTCCTTCGCATCGCCCAGCTTTTCTTTAGCCTTGCCGAGCAATCCTTCAGCCTTGCCTTGGGTTTCACGTGCTTTATCGCCAGTTACTTTACCTTCGACTTCTTTAGCCTTGCCAGTTACTTGATCCTTCTTGCCTTTGATCTTGTCTTCGAGACTCATTCGAATCCCTCCTTCCCTAATTTTAATTATCCATTGATAACACGTGTTGTGCAAGAACTAATTGTGGGAAATTAGTTGGTGATATAATAACAGGCGTCATGTTTTCATTTCCCATCCATAACGGCCTGGCCCATGCTACAATTAACTTCATTAAGAAAGGCTGAAACGGCAATGATGGATGGGCTTTCAATCATTGCGCAAAGTATGCTGCTGCCTTTTCATCCATACCGAAAACAACCAACTGGAGGATATTTCAATGGCTAACCAAAAAACAAATCACCCCAAAGCAGACGACCGCACAGGGACGGTGGACACCATCGCCCAAGCGGAACAACTGCTGCAAGAAGCCACAGTCATGGAATTTGCCACACTGGATAAGCGCGGCTTTCCTAATATCGTCGCCCTCACCCCGCTCAGACCGCAGCGCTCAGTGAAGCAGGTCCTGTTTTACACCGATCGGGACACGACCACCATACATAACATTGTGGAATCCGGCAAAGCTAGTATCTATTGCTTCAACGAACGGCACCATTGCTCCGTCGCGCTGCAAGGCTACGCCGGCTTGGTCAGCCGCAGTGAGGTGCAGAAGAGTTTTATGGCCGATCTGACCGCTTATCAGCAAAGTTTGCACTACGCGAACCCCGTGTTCCTGCGGTTTACCACGATTTTTGTCAAGGTCCGGTATCAGGATAATGTGACCTTCCAGAAGTTGTTGGACCATGAATAAGGGCGATCGATTACAGACAGGAGGGACTAGTCACGATGACCGTTAATATGGATCGCGCATTGGCCTTTATGGAGGCACTTCAGGCCAACCACGTAACTTACAGCATGACCGGCAGCCGCACGGGGGCAGACGGCACTGCCGACTGTTCTGGGGCTGTATACACCGCGTTGTGTGCCGGCGGTGCACCGGTTGCGGACACTGTCCTGGATACGGAAACGATGCACGGCTGGTTGTTGACCAGCGGCTTTGTTCTGCTGGCTGAAAATATGCGTTGGCCCGCTCAACGCGGTGATGTCTTTATTTGGGGCGAACATGGGAAATCAGCCGGCGCTGGTGGACATACTGGTATTTTCATCACTGATCACGATATTATTCACTGCAATTATTCCCACAATGGGGTATCCGTTAACAATTATGGGCAATATTGGAATACCGCGAATCGGCCGTATTATTACGCGTACAGATACTCAGGCAGCTAATTAACAGTCCCAGACAAATAGAGAAAGCAATGCGCTGGGCACACCTTCTCTATTTTGTCTGGACTCATTGCTGACTGCCCTAAAATCAGCATTGTAGTACGTATTGGGAGAAAGCAGCAACCGGTAAACAAAGGCCCCGGTAGCAACGTGTCTCCCACAAGTCGAACGAGATGACATTTGTTGTCTGCCAATGTATATGTCTGTTGATTGCCTAAATAGAATTTGGCTACACACATTGGCGGGTACGTATGATCACTGACGGCATATAGATTTCTGCATTGGTGTTCTTCTTTTAAATGCTGAACGTGCTATCGATGTGTAGAAAAAATCCCAACGACTTTTAGTCGTTGGGATAACATCATATTCCCATAAAGTTCTAATTAAGCCGTTTACCGGATTTGTAAAATCCGTTGGATTACCTATTATAAAGGGATTATGACGTATTTTGTGTAGTAATTGTGTAGTGGGACAATTTCCCACAAAAAAAGCCCCGGCATTTCTGCCATGGTTTTTGGTATGATCGTCTAATCTGGGGGAAGGATGATCATGGGGTGTCAGAATGGAAAGCTCCAACAACATGGTGGTTTACATTCCGGCGAGAAACGATTTCCTTGGCATTAGCAAGCTTTTTTAAAGCAAACTGATGTAATGCGTCACCATCCACAGCACCAAGCCCTAAGGTATTAAGGTATTGGGTTACTTCATCAATGGAAAGACTTGATTTTTGCATTAACACCGTCCTCCTTTTTTAGCTAATACAGGTTATTACCAATTCCTTTTTCCTTTCTTTTCCAGTATAACATAATTTATCAACTGCTAATGGGTAAAAAGTTTTTGCTTTCATCTCGCTCAATTTAGCAAACGGATTGCAATCTTTTTCGTTACCTGTAAAACAACAAAAAGCCCGAGGCCTAAGCCCCGGGTTTTCTGCTACAATTCAATATTCACTTTGTCAGCGGCGATCCAACCGCCGATATTTACTAACTTCCAGTAAGCAGAAAACATCAACTAGACGACACTTGCTTCTTTAATCTTGTTAATGTATTCGCTCTTAATTTCCTTTGGATCGATAGCTATATAACGTTCCCCCTCTTTATAGACGCTTGACCAAGACTTATCCTGATGCGTTCGTGCTACCAATCCAAAGTCATTTACCTTGTTGGTATCTTTAAGCAAGTCATTTACAAAGCTGATGACTTCAGTGTCCCATGGTTTACTAGGAATATATTCTTTAGCAGTCTCTTTAGAAAAGCTTTCACTTTTCTGTTCTGCATATACCGTCTCGTCCACGGGACCATACCGCCAAGCCCGAAAGTCTGGTTTGAAAAGTGCCTTTGGATATTCAATGTCCACATCGCCACAGGGGTAAAGTGTTCCATAGGTGGCACTGTAATAGGCCCATAACAAATAGAGGCTCTTCTGAACTTTTACAAGCGTTGGATTATCTAACCGGCTGTATACGTGGTTCACCAAAACCGATTTATCTGGAAAAGCGTATTCTTGACTTTTCAATGTAACCACCTCTAGTTCAGTATATCCCATTGTTAGCACCTTTCAAACAATCCGGAATTCTAAATACCGGGTTTTGTATTACAGTTCGATGTTCACTTTGTTGGCATCAACGTACCCGCCGATATTGACGTAATTCCCGTCCTTGCTTACATCAACAACCTTCCAGCGACTGCCTTTGGGCAAATACTGGACACCTGCTTGATTAGGCTTGGGCTGAGCTTGCGTGTATGCACCGTCAGAAGTCACTCGGACCACGGTGCCTGACCAGTCGCCCGCGGCGCCCTTGTTGATCTTGACTACCGCGTCTGCCGGGTCGATCCAGCCGCCCACGTTAAGCCGACCTTTGTTGACGTCTTCGACGACCCAAGATGTTCCGTAAGGCAGGTGTTTAAGCACCTTGCCAGAGTTATCCCACAAGGCGGCCCCGTTGGGGTTGGTGATCCAGGCCACACCGTATGCAGTGACTGGCGCCAAGCTAGTCAATTTGCTCAAATCCATATCGTTATCATCTCCTTGATCTGCTTCTTGCGCACCGGCATACCGATACGCATAAAAATATGGACAGCCATCGGCGGCCCAGTAAGCATCATGGTTATTAACGCTCACGCCATTATGACTGTAATTACAGTGGATAATATTGTCGTGATCAATGAAGATACCTGTGTGCCCACCAGCACCACTAGAATCGCCAATCTTGCCCCAGATAAACACGTCGCCGCGTTGGGCATTCCATCCGCTGTTGTCGGCTACCCGCTTCCAGCCGTTAGCTAACAGCCAATTGTGCATGGATTCGGTGTTTAACACATAGCCAGCGCTAGGCATTCCACCTGCTCGCAAGGATGCATAAACAGCGCCTGAGCAGTCAGCTGTGCCATCTGTGCCAACGCGACTGCCATCCATTGAGTACGTGACCCCAGCCTTTTGCAGCTGATACATGTAATTGATTGCGGCATCAATGCTGAACGACATTACTGTCAGCTCCATTCGTAGTGGTGTCCGCGGCAGAGCCGTCTGGCAGAGTATCCTTGACCAGCTGGCCCTGCCCATTAGCTTGCAGCGGTTCAGCCGGTACCGGATCAGGCACGGTATCCTTAGCTGGTTTGCTGTAAGTGAGTGCCTGGGCACTGTCGGCAACACCAGCTGTCGTAGGGTCAGTTACTACCCCAAGAATAGCCAGCACGGCGAATACTGCATTGATCACACCAGTCAGCTCTTTTCCGAGGCTCGCAAAGTCCCAGTTATAGCCAAACACCGCAGCGACCGCTTGCACGACCAATAAAATAGCTGGCACCAAGGCCAGCCAAAACTTAACGCTCAAAAAACGTACTTTCCAATTAATCTTCATTTTTGTCCTCCTTAATTCCTGCATGGTCTTCCAGACGGGTAATTCGTTCCGAGTGGCTGCCGAGCTCTTTGTCATGTTCCTTAATACGCCCGTTGATCGACGCAAGTGTTTGTTCGTGGACCTTGAGCTGTTGCCCAATCTGCTCGGACAAGCGCTGAATGTCCTCACGCAGCGGGTCCAGAGCAATTTTCTTAAACAGCCAGCTGCCAGCACTCACCAGCACCCCGAGGGCAGTCAGTGTTTCTGCCCATTCAGCAATCGACAGACCTAAAATAATGTGCATAAGCGGCCTCCAATCTATGCTGCCGGGGCCACATAATCCTCGCCAGTTGCTTGCTTATACTGGTCAGCGGTGATTTCACCCGTTTGTACGAATAGCTGCATCGCTGGCAAATCGAACAACCCCATCTTGTAATACATCAACACAAATCTGTCCATGCTTATGCCTCCTTAGTAGTAGTGGTTGTTGCTGGATTAGTTAATGAAGCAACTTGCTTCTGCAATCCTGTCAGTGTGCTTTTAATCATTGAAAACTGGGCCATGAGCAGTGCAGCGTTTGCTTGCAGAGCTGTAATGGCTGCAGTGGTTGGGTCAATTTGAGAATCAATCCATTCACTCGTCTGCCAGTCATATTTGGGGATTTTGCCTTGCAATTCGGATGGGATCGGGTCAGTCGTCTTGGGGTACTCAACTGGTACATATTGGGGGACATAATCAATATGATAAAAGTTGCCATCCTGCTGCTGAACTGGATAGGTCATAAAGACCTGTTTATACGTGTCTGTTTCTGCCAAAATAAATCAATCCTTTCTGCTATTGCTTTGCCGTCTTCAGCTTAGTAATGTGAAGACTGCTATCACCTGCATAAACGTTGAATTTGCTGTCTACAGCTACCGATTGCACACCGCTTGACGCCTTCCACTGCCACACTTGCTTGCCTGTGCTGTCCAGCTTGGTAACG
>NZ_AUEH01000019.1:0-14732 GCF_000425885.1 Schleiferilactobacillus harbinensis DSM 16991 | reverse complement strand
GCCACACTTGCTTGCCTGTGCTGTCCAGCTTGGTAACGCCGCCATCGCCATCACCAGCGTAAACATTAAATTTGCTGTCTACTGCGACCGATAACACAGAGCCCGAGGACTGCCACTGCCACAATTGATTGCCATTGCTGTCCAGCTTGGTAACACAGGCACCGCTGCTATGGAAATTGCTATCACCTGCATAAACGTTGAATTTGCTGTCTACAGCTACCGATTGCACACCGCTTGGCGCCTGCCACTGCCACACTTGCTTGCCTGTGCTGTCCAGCTTGGTGACAATGGTAGGCCCATAACCACCAACGTAAACGTTTAACTGGTTATCTACAGCCACCGAGCCCACACCGGCCGGTTCCGTCCACTGCCACAGTTGCTTACCGGTGCTGTCTAGCTTGGTAACATAATTACTCCAATCACCGGAATAAACATTAAATTCGCTGTCTACTGCGACCGATCGCACAATGTCCGGCGCCTGCCACTGCCACACTTGCTTGCCTGTGCTGTCCAGCTTGGTAACGTTATTACTGTAATCGCTAGCATAAACATTAAATTGGCTGTCTACAGCTACCGATTGCACAGCGCTTGGCGCCTGCCACTGCCACACTTGTGTTGGGTTGGGTAAAAACGTTAATGCCTGGTACACACATTTTCCGCCATACCAAGCACTAGCAATCTTCTTGCCACCAAAATACAGCGACTTGACTTTTTTACCACCATAATAAATTGGCATTATTTAGCTCGCCTCCGTAACAAGATAGAGGGCAGTAGTATTTGTAGCTGAGCTTCTGGTGGCTGTCGCATCATCAGCCACAGACACAATCTTGGCATCCACGACTGCTTGCACCTGCGTCGCAGTCTGGTATTTTTTGTCGGCGTCAGCGGTCTTGAGATATGGCGTTAAATCTGGTGTCGTGCCATCCTTGCCAGCTGGGCCAGTTGGACCAGTTAGTCCTTGCAGACCTTGTGGACCCTGTGGGCCAGTTGGACCAGTATCACCTTTAATTCCTTGTGGGCCAGTGTCGCCTTTGTCTCCTTTTGGACCAGCGGGGCCTTGCGGGCCTTGTGCACCAACAGGTCCTTGTGCACCAGTATCGCCATCATTGCCTTTAATTCCTTGCGGCCCTTGTAATTCGCCAGCATCGGCCCAGCTATTGCCTTTCCAAATATAAAGGTGGCCGGCTACTAGATAGGTGTCTCCGGCTGTGTAACCTGTGGTCGGCAGCTTATCGACAGAATCAGCAGAACCCTTGATTTGTATGCCTGTACCGTCTTTGCCGTCTTTCCCAGCCGGTCCAACAGGGCCAACAGGGCCAACGGGTCCAACCGGGCCAGTATCACCAGTATCACCCTTGTCGCCTTTGTCCCCTTTGTCGCCTTTAATTCCTTGTGGCCCACGATACTTAGGATTATTAGGAATGTCGTTAGCCAATGCTTGTGCTGCTTGCGCTGCTTGATTTGCATTACTAGCAGCGGTGTTGGCGCCTGAAACTGCATTATCTAGTGTCTGCTGGGCACTATTGATGATGCCTTGCAGCTGAGCCTTAAGGCCAGACAATCCGCTGATGTAGTCGCTGTTATCGATTGCGGCAGGAATATCCTTTTCAACCACAATTTTGATGTTCTGTGTGCTGTCAATCAACGTCACGGCATCGCTGTAAATTTCAAACCAGCCGATCCCGTTTGCGGCAAACACTTGGCTGTGAATTGGATACGTGATGACACCTGTTTTCGGGTCAGTCGAAACGGTCACATTGTCATCAGATACCGATTTCCCGCCGGCTTTAGCATCCTTGAATCTGACCAGCATACCAGTCAAATCATAAGGCGTACCATCATAGTCAAGCAGCTGAGCAGTTAAACTCAGACCACGCTCACTTTGCCGCAGGTGCAGCGTCTGCTGGCTGTTCGTTCGCTTGTCCATTGTCAGTGTCAGGTTTGGCAGCGTCATTCACATTACCTTCTTTCTGCTTGAGCTGGTCCTTCAGAATCTGGTTGGCTTGGCTCAACTCGTCTACTTTCTGCTGAAGAATGCCAATCTGTGCCGCCATGCCAGCCATGTGATTAGCCAGCGTACGCGTTGCATAACTCATCGTGTTATCCATGATCCATCCCATTCTTTTGTAGTAAATAGTGTAAGTTCTTGACATCAATCAGCTGCAGTGATTCTCCTTGAATTGTTAATGAGGTCGGTCCTAGGGCGCTGGTCCCTGACCCATTGCTAATAGAAAATCCATTGGCATAAGACATCACAGCGTAACTGCCTCCACTTTTGCTCCTAATAAAATCAACTCCGTCTATCGTGCCGCCGTCAATTTCTGCGCCGTGAATCACAGTACCCGTGATCGAATTGCCGACAATGTAATTAGCTCCGATGTTGCCATTAGCATCAACAACAGAAGTCGTCTTGCCCGTGCTAGGGTCGGTATAAACCAGACCGCCAGCGCCTAGGCTACCAACTTGTGTGCCGCTGCCGTTGTAAAAAGTGACGTCGTTGTTGTTGTAGTGCACGATGCTGGCTAATTCATTGGCGCTTTGGACTTGCCCACCAACATAATCTTTGAAACTGTTGATGTCTTGATCGATAGTCTCCTTGAATTGGTTTTCCCATTCTGTCTGCTGCTCAGCAGTCTTGGCATCACCGGCCTTAAACGCTGCATTGGTCGTGTCGATCGCTCTTTTCCAAGCCAAGTCCATGTCATCCATGGCTTTACTGTTTTTCTGAGCCGCCGTGCTAGCCTTGTCTTCCGCCTTCTTGACCCATGCCGCCAGATCATCTGTCGTTGTTAGCGGACGATTACCAATGGTCACCTGGGTGTTCTGCTGCAAGAGTGTGTCATAAATAACATTAGTGACTTCGGCCTTGATGTTTAATCCAATTTCAGGCAGAAATACCGTCACTGTGTCATACAGCCGGACGCTTGCCAGATTGCTGTAATGCCCTTGCAGCTCATCATAATCGATGGTCAGCGTGATTTGTGGTTTGCCAATGTTATTGTCCCGGATATACGCCTGTGTAATGGATCGCAAATCGTCCACCGTGGTAATACCGTACTGGCTTGCGTCGAAATTGACGATGCGCTGATGCTCATACTGCTGACCATTTGGCATCGGTACGGCAATGTATTTTTCTGGCAGGGTTACCGTGACTTCGGTGGCTTCGGCAGTCATGTCATCAGCGGACCCACTTGGATCAACATCGGTGTTATTGCCAAACGTCAGATAATCCGCCTGAATCCATTCGTTATGGCCGATGTTGTACCAAGTGGCACCGCCGCCACTACCTTGTCCATAAATCGTGACCTGATTGCCTGTGGTGTACTGCTTAACACGAGTATTCCACACGCCCGGAGAATTGTAACTCCATACTGTGTCGGATGTGTCGCTACTCGTGTCACTACTGCTGCTGTCGCCACCTACTGGCTTTGGTTCTACAGCGTTGGCAGCCGAAAAATCCATGTATTGACCATCGATCCATTGGCTGCGACCAAGGTCATACCATGTGTTGTTGTTTTCGCCAGATGCTTCACCGTAAATTTGCCAGCGAGTGCCGGAACTAATCATGCGGACAATCGAGCCGTTAAAGCTGGGCCGGTTCCACAACGCAATCTTGCCTTTATCGACCTTGGCTGTGCCGATCCCACGTACTTTTTGGTAGGCATAGTCTTTAGCTTTGTCCAGCGCGACATATTGAGCACTGACCCATTGATTACCGCCCAGATTGTACCAAGTCTGGCCTGATTCGTCGGTGGCTTTGCCATAAGCATTCCACGCTGACCCATTAGCCATATAACTGCCCGTCACATGACGGCTAACCCATGGACTATTCCAAATGGCTACCTTGCCGGGGCCTACGTAATTGACTGTAATTACACCATCATATTTAGAAATTACCCCTGGTTTGTCAGCCAGACCAGCTGCAATCGTGCCCTTGCCTGTGGCCTTGTTACCCACGGTGCTGGGGAACTGTCCTGTTTGTCCTTTGTCAAAGCTGAGATAGTTGCCGTCTACCCACTGCTTACCGCCCAGGTTATACCAAGTGTGGTCATTGACTGTACCATTTTTGGCATAGCTAAAAATCTTAAATCGTGAACCATTGGTCAGTGTCTTGCCTGTTGCTATTTGACCCTTGAATGGTGTGTCATAGACTGGTAGACCGCCAGTGCCAGCGTACTGAATCAGTGCTGTACCGTCTAATGCAATGACATTACTGTCATCACCGGTTCCAGCCGTCTGGCCGGGCGTATATTTGCTTATTGGCCGAACAGCAGTATATACACCAGCGATTGTGTCTTGGTTCTGCAGTGACTTCAGGTGCTGGCCATACTTGATAACAATTCCTGTATCTCGCCCGACGTGATGCTCGAACGTCCATTGGTAATTATCAAACCACCACTCGGCATCATAAAGAGACGTAAAGGTTGGGCTTTTAGCGTCTCGACCGAAGAGAATGCTGCTCAGCTGGTCAATTTGAGTGGCATTCCAATTCACGATGGCCACATCGGTAATGCTGCTGTTGACCGTTACATCAGTTGGCTCGGCTAAATTTGACGCTACCATTGACCATACTTGGCTAGGACTAGCATTGGCCGTGCTTACATCGGCGGTCAGCACGTTACCAGACAAATCGCTCGCCACATGAGTAGCAATAATCGTCATTTCGCGCTGATTGTCTGACCAATCACTTTCGACCGAATTGATGCGGAACATCTGCTTGTTCCAGCCATCGCCCACATCGGCCATTAAAGTCCTATCTTTCAGCAAGCGGTCGGCGTTAAACTGCGTGTATTCACAAATCAGTGTCATTTGCGGAAATTGATCATACACCGATTCCACTTGGCAGCTGATCACGTGCTCCACGTACCCCATTCCAAGGGTGGATTGGTCATCTGAGCTATGTTCAAAAATCAGCGGAAATCTTACAGCATTGTCCGCCATCTTGGCATCACCTCTAATGTAATGTTTGTAATCGTTCCAAACGTGTTCTTGCCAGTAGCGAGAACTGGAAACGCATAGTTGTCGAACTGTACCATGCCAGGCTGATAGTTGTTAGCCGCGTCGTAAACTTCTTCAGTGTCTGAATCAACATACAGGTCGCCATTGAGCCCCAGGAAGTTGTACGTGACGCCATTCAGCACGAAGCTGCCATTGCCAGTGCCCTTAACATGCCATAGTGGCAACGCACTATACAGCCGTGGGTTGTTAATTACTGATCCGGTGCTGACTGGTTGGTATTTATCGCTTCCCGTTTCATAGGCATAAGGCAAACAGCTAAATGTCACCGAGAATGTGATTACCCCCTTGTTAATCGCAAACGGCGTCAGGGCACTTGGCACGGCTCGCCAGTAATAATCTGGGTAACCGTCAAACGCCAGTCTTTGATACCGGCTTAAATCGATGCCTGAAAACAACCAGTCTTCAACCGCTCGATGAAGCGGAGCAATATCAGACTGCTGAACTGGACGATAGGTCGTTAAATTGAACACTTGGGACACGTTATCAAACCGGTTGTTGGCCTGGATAACTGCCGCTGACTGGCCGCCAATCTGTGTGAGCGTCGATGAGAATAGCCCACCAGCCAGCTGACTGCTGTCGTAGGTAATTGCTAGGCCTAGGTCGGCGCTGTTTTGCCCATTCCATGTGATACCGCCAATGGCTGTCAAATAATTACACCTCCTCTTAATTTCTGATTAGTTAGCTGCTGCTGCATTTTCGGTGCTAACATCTTGGCTAATTGATCAGCAAATCTGTTGCTGCTAATCCCTGGCGTGTTATCACTCTGGCTATTCTGGGCAACAATCGCGAACAAACTGATGAGTGTGTCTAGTTTGTCGCTGATATCGCTGTCTAATTGGCCATTGTTGGTTGATGAAGCGCCCAAATTCTGATTGATGTTGCTCACCGCTTGCCCCAGCAGCTGCCAAGCACGGCTTGCTTTAGCTGCGCCTAGCGGCAATACTGTTTCAGGGCCATCTTCTCCGATAATGGCTGAAAGTGGCTGATTAACTAATCCACCATTGGCTAAGAAGTTGATCTGTCGGCCAGTACCAATGTTGCCCCATTGCCCGTTATGCATATAAGCATTAATGGTCGCCATGATCTGGTCTTCACCGTTCAAAATATTGGTGTGACCGGGTACAGCGAAAGTCATGAACGTGCTAGGAATGAACTGTAACAACCCTTCGGCTGGATCACCATTAGCCATGTTTTTATCCCAAACTGTCTGGCGAATTGAAGCATTGCCACCTGATTCACGTGCAATTTCACGCACGAACGCAGCGGCTTCGCTTGCAATACCATTTGGCGGATTAGCGCCCATTTGCCTCATTAGCCGCTCAACAACAGGTAACCATGCTTGGGCTTGCTTTGGCTGGCCAGCAACGCTGCTTGATTCCATTGACTTTTGAACAGTTTCCAGATGTTTCTTGATCCAGCGAGCAATGCCGTTATAAGCATGTTTGAAAATGCCCTCGCCGAGCTGTCCAAACGCTTTAACTGGCGCTGAGTTAATTAATCCGCTGATTGACTTCTCAATCAGTGCTGTAACGTGCTTAATCGGATGTGCAATCCAGTCAGTGATTGCAGTTGCTTTATCGCCAATCCATTTACCAACATCGCCAGCCTTATCAGCGACCCAAGATGATGCATTCTTCACACCATCCCACAAACTGCCGATGATGCCGCCTTGTGCAAAGCCGGGAATGCCATACATATCTGCAATGGCTTTACTTTCTTTGCCATTGTAAATATGGTCGCCATTTTCAAGAGGAAGAATAGCATTACGCTTTTCAGCATAAAGCCATTGACCGGTGCGCTTCTTGTGAATCAGCTCTTTGTAATGCTCGCTACCGTCATCATTGACCATAGCCAATTGCGTACCATTCTCGCCGACTTTACCGCCTTGGGCAAAGTGTACATAGTGTGGTAAGCCAACTTTTTTAACCCCGAAGAATCCAAGAACGTCATTGACTGCCGACAAGCCAGTACGAATAACTCTGACCACAAAGTTGATGCCGCTTTCCGCTGCCTTTTTGATGCCGTCCCAGATGCCGCCGAAGAATGATCCTACATCACCCCAAACGTCTTTCCACACCTTTTTGATTGTGTTAATGACACTACCAATTGTGCTTGAAATACCGTGAATGATTGGTGAATAGAACTTGACCATGCCATTCCATGTGTCACCAAAGAATTTAGAAATGGCACCCCACACGGTGTTCCACGTCTTCTTGATGGCATTAACCACATTGCTTATTGTGCTTGAAATGCCATTGATGATCGGCGTAAAGAACTTGACCATACCATTCCAAATGCTGCTGAAGAATTTAGAGATGGCGTTCCATGAATCGGTCCACACCTTATTGACAGCTGACAGGAACGAACTAATTCCCTTATGGACCGCATTAAAAGCCGCCGAGCCAACCTTAACAATCGTGTTCCAAATGCCAGAGTAGAACTTGGCAAGGGCCTGCCAATATTTGTTCCACACATTAGACACTGTTTTGGATGTACTGGTGATGAACTTGCCGATGCCATTCAAGATAGGCTTAATGAATTTAGCAATGCCATTCCACACTGCCATGAAGGGCTTTTCAATTTTCTGCCATGCCTTGATGGCTAAACCAACGATTAGGGCAATTGGAATTACAATCGCCATCTTGAGCACATTCAGACCGACCTTAGTGACCTTGACCACGCCTGCCCAAACAGCAGACATGCCTTTTGCGATTGGCGTCCAAATCTTATTCCAAACAGATGCAATTGATTTGCCCCAACCATTAACGGTCTTTAGAAAACCATTCCAGCCCTTAACGACTGACTTTATAGCGTTGTTGAAAAATTGTGGCAACTGACCGAACCACTTTGCGATTCCTTTGGCCATGTTCTGAACAGATTTTACAATGCCATCGACGAAGGCTTTAAACTTTGCGTTGTGCTTGTACAAATTAACCAATGCCACGCCCACAGCGATGATGACTGTGGCAAGCGCAATCCATGGTGAGGCTTTGACTACTAGATTTAATGCTTTCTGAGAAACAGCCATGATGTCGGCACGCTTGGCATAAAGATCTGCGGCTGCACTGATTCCGGAAATTGCCGCCTTGCCAATTTTCATTGCTGCCCACATCGCCAGCATTACCTTAGCTGTTGTCTGAATGCCACTCTTGTTCTTGGCGATATTGCTTAGTGCTGCTGCTACCTGATGCAGTGGGTTTGCAGACTTTTGTGAGTTTCCAGTTAAAGAATTAAATCCTTTGGCCAGTCCAGTTATGGTAGATGAGATTGTTTTCCAGATAGCTAATCCAAAAGTTTTTGCGATGCTCCACAAGCTACTACCAATATCGGTAACATCTTTTTTGTGCACCGAAACATAGTCCAGAACATTCTTGGCCCAATTAGCAATAGCTGCCAGTCCCTTACCTAGTGCAGTAGCAGCGCTTTGAACGACAGATGATGTCAAAATCCCAGCAAGTGATTGCATGCCACTATTCTTAACATCAAGCAATGGTGCTGCCATCTTAGCCTTGATTGATGTCCAACCACCTGACAGTTGCGCAATGGCACCTTCGCTAGTTTTCCCAAATTGGTCAAATGTGCTCTTGCTCGTTGCCCCAACTTTATAAACCAAGTTCATGAAGTCGTCAGACTTGAATTTACCGTCAGCAACCATTTTGGCAAATGAATCCTGACTGACTCCGGCAGCTTTGGCTAATTGTGCGCCTAATGTAGGCGCCTGCTTTTCAAGCTTGGCGAGGTTTGTTGTTGTTAACTTGCCTGAAGCAACGACACGTGTCATCGCTTTAGACAAGGAATCCATGCCGTCTCCGCCTTTGTGCGAAGCCGTGGCAATGCTGGCAATACCAGCACTAATGACGATAGTTTTATCTGTGACACCATGCGTCATGGTATCAACGGTGGTTTGCATGTTGTTAATTTCGCCACCGGTTGCACCAGTCTCACTGCGTAAATATGACATCTGCCTGGAAAGAATATGGATATCATTGGCCGACTTGCCCATGTTCTCCCACGTCATATTTAACTTTTCTCCGGCCTCGTTAAGTTCTAGCCCAGACTTTACCGTGTCAGTAATGCCTGAGCTTAGCCGTTGCCAGCCGCTCGTAATGGCATTGGTGAGTAAGCCACCCTCAACAATTTTGTGAAGTAAGCTCGGCGTCTTTTCGGCTTGCTTGTTTGTCCCTACTATGGCTTCCTTAACTCTGCTGAAAATAGACGGATTAGCCTTGTCCATTTCAGTTTGCAGGCCGGTCATAGAAGACTTAGCTTTTGCTAAACTGGTTGCTGTCTCGTCAACACGCGTCTTCTGTGTTCGCCATGCATCAGAATCTTTGCCACTAGCGCTGGCAATCTTGTCCAGCTCAGCAGACTGTTTAGACAGTTGCTCATTCAGATTGGTAATGGAGGACTTATAGCCTTCCATTTTGGCCTTATTAGCTTCTTGCTGATTGCCTTCAGCCTCTAAGCGAGTCACATAGGCTTGATTTGCCCGTGCAGCCGCTGTGTACTCTTGCTGTAAGCCGGCTAATCCAGACTTTTGATAGTCCATTGCTGCCTTGGCTCGCTCTTGCTGGGCTTGCATGCTGGCCAGTTGCTTAGTGGCACCATCAATTTGTTGCTGATACTTTAAAAACTGTTGAGCTGTTTCACTAGTATTACCCTTGAGTTCGCTTTGCTTAGCTTTTAGAGCGTCAATCTTGGCTTGCTGACCCTCAATAGATTTGCCCAGTCCTTCATATTTGGCTTGGGCCGCACCAGCGGCATCACCAGCAGACTTCATTTCGGCTTCTTGGGCCTTCCATGCCGATTGTGACGAACGAACTAGACTGGTCAGGCTCTTAACCGATTCAGATGCTTTGACCAGGTCCAGGGCAATTGATGTGGACATTGTCGCATTAATTTGTTGTGTCATTTTTTGTCACCCTTTCTCTTGGTATTGTTTCCACATCTTGCCCGGATCAACCGGACGATCCTTCTCATCGCGCGCCGCCATCATATTGCACATCTCGTAATAATCGGCATCATCAAAATCTTGTATCGACCAGTGAAAGTAAATTACGGCTTGCTTTTTCATTAGTAAAAAGTCTTCCCGCTGGTTTTTCAGATGGAATACCCGTTCTGGTGGGCTAATCCTTGTCGCTTTTGTCCGCGGCCTGCTCTTTCTTGTTAGCCAAATCGATGTCTTCATCACTCATGCCCATCATCCGCTCAAATGTGTAATTAACTGCCTGAATAGTGTCGGCGAATTCTAGATCTCCAAGTTTGTCCGTTTCTTGCTTATTCAGCCCAAGAACGGTGGTCAAGAAGTCGATGGACTGGTGCAACATATCGCGCTGCATCTTAATGATCTCAATTGGTTCTTTATCTTGAATGTCATCTGCCTGAGCCATGAGCAGCTGGAGGTCATACATCTTCTCCATGTTCCGATTGGTCGTCTTTACATTGTGTTCCCGATTGCTAATTGCCGTTACTTTAATTTTCATATGTGTACCATCCTTTGATTTTTAGTATTAAAAATGCCGGCTTGATGACTCGCACATCAATGTGGCTACTACCGGCTGTTCAGCTAATGCCGGGACTGCTGTTCTGTCGTTAGAGCTCTATAGTTACTCATCTGCTCATTCTTAATTGCATCAGAACCGGCTTCTCAGCACTAACTAAATGTAACTAGCCTTGTGTTGTGCCAGATCCTGTGCCAGAAACTGACCCACCAGCTGGTGGCGTTGGCAATACATATCCGCCAAATACCTCTTTGTACATGTTAGCTTTATCAAACTTGCTATCAAGATCGCTATAAATCTTGTACGGCTGATTGTTAAAGGCAATAGTAGAAAGAGCTGTATACGTTAAGCTATCATCAACACGTTGTTCTGCTGCCGCATCAGTCTGAATGTTAGCTGCGGTTTCAGTCATGATGCCATCGCCAAATCCATAGTAAACATAATGCAAGCGGTCAATGGTTTGAGTTGTAATCAACAATGCCACGTGAGCTTTCAAATTTTCGTCGGTATAACCGCCCTTGCTATCACTAACAAAGCCCTTGATTTGCTGCTTGATTTGGTAATCCAAGTTGTTAATATCCAAAGCTACTGATGGTTCTGAAGTACCAACGGTAACGTCTTGGACGTTGTTGTTGCCATAGATCTTAGCGATCGTGCCTGCTAAGCCTGTAATGTTGGCCGTTTTGGTGCCTAAATCCTTGTGATCGACAGTATAGATACCGTCTGTGCCTAATCCTGTCCCAGTACCAGAAACAAGCTTTTGATATTCATCTACCAAAGCCAACTGGATTTGATATAAGCCTACTGTTGCCATTAAATCGTCTCCTTAAATGTTTTTTGTCCTGCTGAAATAGAACGTGTTAAAAAGTTGCTGTGTGTCAGGGTCTAGCGTGCGTTGCCTGACAGCCGCTACCTGCCAATGTTGATGAGTAAATGCCTTCATCACGGCGATCTCGATGGCCTCAGGATCAGAATCAAGCGATTGTGAGTGCCAAATCTGTACTTCTACTTCCTGATTCAGCGCCCAAAAGTCATCATTTCCGAAAGATGCTGGATCATTAGCAGCATCAGTAATCAGCACAACTGTTTTATCTGTGCTATCTACCAACTCCTGCGGCAGGTTGTTGCCTTCGATTGCGTCAATTCCAGAGATATTTGCTTGGCTGAGAATAGATACAGCGTCGTCTACTGCACTCATTTATCTCCACCACCGTTCAGCTTGGCGATAATTGCTTGGTATTCAGCTTGTTCAGCCGCAAATACGGCGTCTTTAGCATCATTTCTTGCATTATCTACAAAATGGTCACCACGTAGTTTTTTAGTGCCATCATTAAGAAAACCGGCAATGTATGCCTTACTACCAAAGCCAGCGGTCGATTTCCCATTGTGATCACCATCAATGTCGCTAGCAGCACTCCGAGTATCGGCTGACAGATGGCCATACTTACCGCCATCACCCTTAGTATCCGGATGTTTTTCCTTGGTGGCTTCAGTGAGCTTGGTAGCTAGCACATCCGCACCAGCTTTTGTTATTTTTTCCTGGTCTGTAATACTCAGCTGCGCGGCTTTAGACACCTGTTTCAGCCACTGATCAAGTGCTACATCCATGTCCATCGCTACGCCCCCTTGGTAATCTTCGTGAGGGTCAGGTAATCATACCGGATAGCATCGTTACTGTCGTCTGGACTAATGTCTGAAATGTCATACACGATGCCATCTATTCTTGCCTGCTGTTGGCTTGCGTTACGTATATCGTGCCTGACAATAACTGTGATGGAATTATCCAAGCGTGTTCCCACAAGTGTGTACTGCTGGGTGAGTGTCCGTTTCTGCTGCTTGTAATGCAGGCTATAAGCGGGAACAAAGCTGGTGATATTAATGCCGGCACCAGTTTTATGTGACTGTGGAGAACCAAGCTCAACAGTTCGGCTGAAATCGGCCGCTTTAAAATTAGCCATTATTCCCACCAGTCTTTGCCGCTTGATCACGCTGAATCTTCCAGCGAATACTGTTGATCATGTACGCGTAGCTGGGCGGATAGGCCTTGGTTTGATCGGATAGGGTACCGCGTGAGTAATACATGAAGTCCACCAATACACGTACGGCTTGGTTAAACAATGGGTATTCCCTGTATATACCAACGTCAATCGTGTCATCAATAGCCCCAATTATTGCTTCTTCTGCGGTACTGATCATGCCAGCAAGAACCGAAGCATCCCCATCGGAATCAAGATTAAGATATTGCTGTATGTCTTCCGGGGTGACTCCCTGGCCAGCAATATACTTGTCTGTCATATTCAGCCCTCCCTTAATAGCCGCCCGTCATTATCAGCGAATTGTTTATTTCTTAGGCGACTAATAATCGTATTACTTACCAGTACCTGATGCTGAACCAGACGCTGAACCAGATGCAGAATCTGTGTTCGTTACAAAATATCCGGCATTACTATCGGCCTTTTCGACGCCAAACCGGAATGCGGCACCAAGATAACGCCCGTAAATCTTGCTGTCCTCCCATTCCAGAGTGACTTGCTGGCGATCTGCAAACAGAACACCGCGCTTTAAATCACCAACAAATGCCTTCTGATCACCCGCGGCCGAGCCAAGGAGCGTGTCGCCAACAACATATACTGGAACCCCCAAAAGAGAGCCCTTAGCAGTACCATCGGTGATTGAATCAGACGCATCATGAAGCAAGTAACGCCCATTCTTATCTTTCAACGTATCAAGCGTATTGAACAAGGACTGGGTAACCACAAGCGAACGGCTATATGCTGGATCAAGATCAACATTCAGGATGTGCTTCAGACTATCTACAAGAGTATCAGTGGTTGTTGCCTTGGCTGTGAATGACTGCAATACAGGCGCAATCATCGCATTGTAAGTGTTGACGGACTTTTCGTTGATAGACTGGCCAACGAGTGCGGTAAGATCTGTTTTAGAATCAGCAATAGCTTCCTCAGACAGTGGAATTGCACCACGGTATGTTTGTACAGACCAATCCACCTGTTCAAATTCAGGCTCAGCAAGCGTGGGATTTTCGGCCAGTTCTGCCACACTAGAAAAACGATCAGTCGCCCGCTTCAAGATTGGATACGTGCCCTTAGGGGTGGTAACCGGGGTCTTGGTAACCAATGTAGACAGATCAACAACCGAATTTACTTCTGCGGTAGGGTCATAGACGATCTCTTCCGGAATAAGCACGCCTGCTTCTGTCGAAGTGACGTGACCGGCTGCAGCATCAATCACCTTGCCGTGGCTATGGATGTAGTCGTTAATCGCCTTCTTCGTGGCGTCAATTGGCTTCTTAGACAGGTCTGTGCCCTCCTTTTTCTTGTCGTCTTCTGCCTGCTTTTTTGGCTCTGCCGGATTTTCGGCCTCCAGTGCTTTAATCTGATCGTTAATAGCGTCCCGACGTGCCTTGGCAGCGGTCAAGTCGTCCTTGATCTTTTGAAAATCGTCAACGGAGGCATTATCATCTTGCAACTTTGCGTTTAATTGAGCGTTCAAATCAGCGCACTTGGCACTGACATCGTTAAAAAGTGTTTGTAACTTGTCCATTATTGGACCTCCTTTTTTCCATAAAAAATAGCCAGCTTCTTGTTTAGCAGATTGTTCTGCTTTGGAAGTTGACTACGTAATTTGTTGTTCTCATCTTTCAGATTCTTGATTCGTTGAACCGCTTGATGTGAAATAATCGGGCCTACCGCATTTACAATTGGCGTATCGAAGTCTAGCTTTTCATCTGCCAGTCCTAATTCGACAGCTTGATCAGCGTCCAGCCACGTTTCTTTGTCCATCAATGCTAAAAAGTCGTCGGCAGGCTTCCCAGTTTTTGCAGAATACAGGCTTGCGATTGCGCTATCGGTAGTTTGCAGCATCCCAGAAGCAGCATCCATCTCATGAGAGTTTCCGCTGGCATCACTTGATGCGCGGTGGATCATCATCTTGGCGCCTGGAGCCATCTGAACTTTGTCAGCGCCCGTGGCGACAATGGTAGCGGCAGAGTACGCATTTGACATCACCTTTGCAGTCACATTTCCTTGATAGCTGCGCAAAGCATTGCAAATTTCTGTCGCCGGATCGACCTCACCACCATTTGATGTAATTTCAAGCGTGACATCGGAACCGTCCGTTGGCAGAGACCCAATCACATCAGACGGCGAAACAACTGCTTCTCCAAACCAATCACGATAAATCGGAGCGTCGTCG
>NZ_AUEH01000018.1 GCF_000425885.1 Schleiferilactobacillus harbinensis DSM 16991 | reverse complement strand
CGGGTGATGTTTTCCAGGTCTACGATCATTCACTTCTTTACGACGAAGAAAGCGATTCGATTGTCGACCTTGTATTTGTTGTAACGCCGACCCGCACAAGGTTCCAAATCTACACAGAAAATGTGATAGCCAAGGCCAAGCGCATCTCTATGGGAACGTATGAGATGGCACTAAATCGGTATCCAACTATTCCAGAAGGACCATTTGATTAGGAAAGTTCTTGGATCAAAAATGGCAGCCCCTGCGGACTGCCAAAATCAGTAACTAATTCGCCCCTAATTGGGGAACAACACGAGAACGACCTTTTAATATTTGAGCTGTCCACTTGACGGGGCACCGCCCCTTCAGCTAAAACGGGTATTATTACTATACTCTATCGCATACTTAGCACGTCGCGCCGCTGACCGTAATCCCTTGCTTGAAGGCCGCCAATACATCAGTGCCCTTCGCGATTCGCATGCCGCCATCCAGCAGACCGGAATCATCCTTCAAGGAAATCGTGTAGTGCTGATAATCCATCGTCAAGCCATGACCCAGGAAAGTCAGGTCATAGTTGGACGTATACAAGGGAATCCCGGCATCGTTTTTCAGCGGTACGCTATAATCAGGGTCCGGCTGATCCAAAATGATCACCGTGAAGTTAGCGCCAATGCTGCACGCCCCGCCCTGCAAGGAATACTTGCCGCCGCCATCATCTGTGACTAAGAGCAAAGTCTTGCCAGCAAAGCGGTCACCCTTGAGTAATTGGGCCATGGAATCCGTTAATTTGATTTCTGTCATCTTTGTCGCCTCCAATTTAATTGTACGCCACCGGTCAACCAGAAGAAAAAGCCGAGGCATCAGCCCGACTTTCTTAACCCCAAGTTAAACCGGTGTCGCGACTTTCTCCCGACTGCTTTGTAATTCGTTCAACTTCTCTTTGCTGTGCACCAGTGCGGTCAGCATTGCGTTGATTGGCGTGGCAATATGCTCCCGCGCGCCAACCTTGGCAATATAGCCATTCAAGAAATCAATTTCTGTCTTACGGCCTTTGGCCATGTCTTGGTGCATGGACGGATAATGCAGCCCATTCTTGCCATCTGGGAATTGCGCCACGATCAATTGTTTCGTGTCGGCCGCGTCGAAATGCACGTGCTGCTTGGCAGCAATTTGGCTGAATTCGCTCAGAACGCCGTCGATCATGGCATCGTGGTCCGGCAATTGCCCGAATTCGCCGATATTGCAGTCCAGGATCGTGCAATACGTATTCAATACCGAGTTCAATGCGGCTTTACGCCAGATAGCGGCCAGCACATCATGGGAGGCAGTCGGCTTCAACCCGGCATCCTGCAAAACTTGAACGACTTGCTTGAAGAATGGGGCCTCATTGCTGCCGAGGGCTTCCAGCGTCACGCCGCCGTCACCCTTCATGGTGATTTCGCCAGGACCGTTCAAAGCGGCCGACCAGACCGTCACTCCGGCGATAATTTGATCTTTAGGTACAAAGCGACTGATCGTCTCAATGTTGCCGATCCCGTTGCCCAGCACCAAAATATGCGTCTGGGGCGTGATGACCGGCTTCAGCGCCGTCAGCATCGGCGCAATGCCCATGGCTTTGGTGAATAACACGATCAAGTCGAAACTGCCGTGGACATCCTGCGGCAGATACGCGGGGACATGGACCCGTTCATCGCCATGATCCGTATGAACCAGCAACCCGTGGGCATTAATCGCCTGAACGTGCTGCGCCCACAAATCAATAAACGTGACGGGATTCTCTGTCGTCGACAACATACTGCCGAATCGGCCGCCCATGGCACCGGCGCCTGCAATGGCAATTTTCAAAATAATCAGCTTCCTTTTCAATATTGCTCCACATCCATTCTAACATTTTCAAAACTTTTTGATTTTAGTTGCTTGCGCAAGCAATTTAATCGTGATACACTTTCTTTCAGTAAGGAAAGGAGGCTGCATCGTGACCGTTACCCATCGCTGGCTGGCGCTCAGCACGCTGGGCCTGTTCTTCTTCATGGTGATTGTAGACGGCAGTATCGTTACTATTGCCGTCCCCGCCATGGCGGCCGGTTTGCACGTGCCCACCAGCCAAATTAACTTGGTCATTGCGATTTATCTCGTCGGGATCAGCGGCTTGCTGCTCACCTTCGGCCAACTGGGCGACCAGCTGGGGCGGATCCGCTTATTCAAGTGGGGCACGCTGCTCTTTACCATCGGCTCGGCCTTGGCCAGTCTGGGTATCAGTTTGCCTTTAGTATTAGGCGGCCGGTTGGTCCAAGCCATTGGGGCCAGCATGACGATGGCCAATAGTTACGCCATCGTCACCGACATCTTCCCCATGGCCTTTCTGGGCCGAGCCTTGGGTGTCGAGAGTATCTTCATCTCCCTCGGTGCCCTGGCTGGTCCAGGCCTAGGCGGTTTGATTCTGGCCTACCTATCTTGGCACGCCATTTTCTGGATCAATATCCCCCTCGGCCTGTTCTGTCTGATCGTCGCCTGGCGGGTCTTTCCCGCCAGCAGTGCGCCCGCCCAAACGCCGACAATTGACTGGCCCGGTACCCTCTGGCTGATCACCGCTGCCGCGAGCTTCTACGTATTCACCAGCACATTGCTGACGCAGGCGGTGATCACGCTGCTCAGTCTGGGCCTATTTACGGTCGCTCTGGTGCAATTCAGTCAGGTCGAAAGGCGCGCTGTCAAACCGTTGCTGGACTTCGCGATTTTCCGTCACCCGCTGTTCAGCCGCAGCCTGCTCGCGTCATTCATGAGCTTCATTGCGGCCTACTTTTTCACCCTGCTGGCCCCCATCTACCTGCAAGTCGTACTGCACACCAGCAGCCAGCTCACGGGGCTGATCCTGATGATTGCGCCGGCAATTGCTCTTGTGGCGAATCCCATCGCGGGCTGGCTAACGGATCGGTATCCGCAAGTCCGGGTGATGCAGTGGGGCATGGTCTTGCTGGTCTTGGCCGAAATCGGCCTCGTTCTCAGTAACGGCCAGCACGAACCCTGGGTGTTGGGCAGCCTATCGATCCTGATTTCCATCGGTACCGCCGTCTTTAGCACCCCCAGCAATACACTCACCATGAGCAGTGTGCCAGCAGAACAGCGGGGCATGGCCGGGGCGACCAACTCATTGACCCGAGAATTCGGGATGGTCCTCGGCACGACCTTGGCCACCACTACTTATTACGGCAGTCTGTCCGTGCTGGCCGGCCGGGCCGCCCTGACCGTCACGGGTCAAGTACCTCAGCATTTGCTCCACGCCCAATCCGTCGCCTATCTCGCGGCGACAATTCTACTGGTTATCGGCCTCTGGCTGATTCGTTCAAGAAAGGTGATGACAGCATGACCGCAGAAATTGATGCGCTCATTTCGCAATTGAATATCACAGCCCGGCGGGTTCAAGCGTACCTCAACGTCAAATTGAAGCCGCTGAATCTTACTGTGAATAACTACTACTTTATTCTCAAAATCAATCATGATACCCCGCTGACCCAGGATCAGCTCTTCAAGCGGATCTATCTCAGCCCCAGCAACGTCACCCGCCGGTTGTCCCAGCTGATTGATCTGGGCCTGGTGGAAAAGCAGCGCAGTGCCGCAGACGGGCGTTCCTGGACGGTGACCCTCACGCCAGAAGGCAAGGCCCTCGTGCCCAAGGTTGAAAGGATCTTGGCCCAAGTCAACACCGATGCCTTCGGCGACTTGCCGCCTGTACAACAGTCGGAAATGATTGATGCCTTGAAGTTGATTGACCACAATTTAGCCTAAGGAGGCCTTTTGGATGTCCAAATCCCTTGACGTGTTAGGCAAGCCCCAATCCGACTTGCAGATTCCTGACGGTTTTGTCAACGCTGCTGAAGATACTCGGAGCCGGAACGGTGAAGCTGTTTCAGTCGTCCGCTATCAGAAACCCGGCCGGGTCGTCATGAATAATCCCCATGTGACCGCCATTTTCGGCCGCGACGGGCGTTTGATCAGTTACAACAATTTTGCCGTTGACAGCGATGCCCCGCTGCCCGCTGAAGAAGCGGCGGTGCACCAAGCCGCCCGCTTATTCGCCGCGCTGGACCCGCACTACGCCCGCGGCCTGAGTTTCATGCGGGTGGACCGCTACAACCGGCATTTCACCGACGACCATGGTGTACAAGTCGAAATCCCGGTACTCTGGGTGAAATTCGCCCACCGGAACGGGTCTTATAACTGGGTCTCTGTCGGCCCCGGCGGTCAAATCATTGAAATGGAACGAGAGTCTGAGTGGGATTACTTCCGTTCCCGCCGAGCCACCGAAGAATGGAACTACGACGACTGGGTACTGGCCCGGGCTGGTAAAGGACCGCAATTAGCAGCACCCGAGGCCCTCGCCTAAGGAGGTCGATCCATGGATCAATTCGATACTCTGATTGAACAATTGGGCCAACTCAATGAGCGGGCCCGTCAATTGGAAGACGTGGACTACATCACCGCGTCCTACAAGGGCTTCAGCAACGAAGGTCTCACCTTGGATGAAGTGAAAGACCAAATCACGGAAGTCCATCACCAAATCGCCACGCTGGAACGGCAATTGGACGACATGTCTGACGACTTGTCCTAGCGTACTCTATCTAAGGACGCTTTCGGCCAATCTCCGAAAGCGTCTTTTCTTGTTCCCACTATACCCCGGTATTATAATCAAGCCAGTAAGATTGGGAGGTGTTTAGTCATGGCTAAAAAATCTTGGGTGAGTAAAGCGTATTGGGGCTTCTACATCGCCAACTTCATTGTTATCCTCATCTATCTTGGTATCTCCTGGTGGCTTTACCAGCAAGCTCCGGATCGTATCCCAGTGCACTGGAATACGGCTGGTAAAGTGGATAGTTACGGCAACCGGATCGAAATCTTTATTGCCTGTCTGATCCCGCTGATTGGGGTCATCCTGCACCCCCGCTTGGTGGACCGCAAGTATCCTGAGTCATCCGGCTCGAATATCAGTACGAAGGCAGCTTTTGCGGTGATCATGGTCGTTTTATGGGTCGTAAGCGGAATTTTGCCGGTGATGGTTTATCAGTGGATCGGCAGCCATTAGATTCTCGATAAATAGTGCGGCTAATCGACAGCTCAGCTTTCTTGGCTGACTGTCTTTTTTTGTGGCACATATTGGATCTGTCATGTTTTCAGAAAAATATATACCAAATTCCATTAATCCCACTTATCGGTTTCTTCGAGTGGGATTAATCGCCAGATAAATCGCCATAATTCAAAATTCCCACTATCCACAAACCTTTTTTATCAGAAGTGCCAAAGAAACCCGTACCAATATTGATAAGCTTAAAGAGAAGTGGGATTGGGAGCGTTTTATACATATGCGGTTGAACCGATCCCCCCAACGATTTAATCAAAGGGGGCTTTTATTTTGTACGACAAAAGAAGAAAAATCATGACATGGCTCACTCGGGGAGTGCTCCTGCCGATTCTATTTGGCATGGTCATTTTGACCATAGTGGGGAATGCCCAAGCAGTGACGATTGGTAATGTCCTCGACAATACTGGACCAACTGCGCCAGCGGATATGTACACGATTCCTGGGCTCGGCCGGGCTCGGCAAAAAGACGAAGGGTCCTATGTAAAATCCGGGACTGGTTCTAGCGGTACCCCCATTACCAATGGGACAACTGGAGCTTGGGTTGGCAAAGCCACCGAGTCGCCGACCATTATTACATTTCCGGAGAGTGCCGATAATCACGGCAGTTCCTGGTTCAGCATTAACTATGTAGACAAAAACGACTTTATCGACTTTAATACACCAACACAGGCCAATAATTTTTATGTGGACGGTGCCGCTAATTACAATAAAAGTAACGTACAAAGCCTGATGAAGGATGGTGCGATTGATAAAGACGGCCTTGCCGGCCCGGTCCTGAAAGATGGCGAGACATTCGACGGCGGCTTTTTGCAGGTGACAGGGAACGTGCCGATTTCTGCTCAAATTGCACAATCACAGACATCTGTTGATGCAATCATGGCCGGCAACTGGGGAGTCATGGTCCGCGTAACACTGCCAGAGGGAATTGATGCCAAGTCTTTAGGCGGTGCGATTGACTGGGGCAAGTCTTACTTTTACCTGACGTTAGATTCATTTACATGGAAGTTCTTGTGGTTCGATCTTGCCCAAATCAAAAACTTGAACTTCCCTTTGCAATTTGACCATCACGTTTATCTAGATAAGGACAAGACCAACGTTTTTTACTTAAAAGTAAAGGGCATTCCATTTACTTATGATGTGTCTGAAGATAAGTCAACCGCCAAACTGCAACTCCAGCGCGGGACTGCTGATTACCTCGACTATCTTCATAATCGGTATATTGACGGAGACGTCGCGAGACCATTGGATAATCTAACCGCCGATGGGGATACAGACACCACTGGTTCTGGGGACAATGTACAACCTCAATTCATTTCTCAAAGCGGTGGTAAAGGGACCGTGTGGGATCCTTTCTACGGAATAGTCCACGAAACTGGCGGTGCTCTATTGTCTTGGGTCGCTAGTTGGTTCTCTTCCAGTCCAATTTACGAGACAGGTAATATCGGCCGGACCCTAACCCTCCTGAATGCGGCGGACCCGACTACGGACCGTGCTATCGTTTCGAAAAACTCAATTACCAGTGGACTCATTGGGATTATCGTAAAGGCCATTTCAGCCTATTTCGTTGATAATGATTTTAAAGGATCGGCCCATATCAACTTCTCCTTCGACATGTCGAAATACACCGGCGATCAGAATAAAGCTTATCAAACCATCACCGGTGGTCGCCTGATGCCTGCACCTTATGCAGATGGCCGTTTTAATAAAGGCAGCACGATGGGGAAGAACGACACGGATGACAAAGATCGACGCGCAATTGGTATCTCACTCTATGGCAGTAACACTCTGCTCGATCCTTACAGCGTTTTAGCGGGCAAGGACCGCTCCAAACCTAACGCTGACCTGCTCAGCCAGCTCAAGGCCGGCACATCACCGCTGGACTACGCCGTCATCGACGAGAGCAAACTGGACCTTGGCGCCGACCATAGCCAAGAAGACGTCCGCGACTACCCTGTCTACACCAACTTCACCTCCTGGACGGCCTTCGTCTCGCCTTTCGACAACAGCAAGACCGTCGACACACTGCACTCCAGCGGTGATCCGCTGGGCAGCGACATGCGCGCGCGGACGGCCACGCCGAACAGCTACTCGGATGGGATTTTAGTGAATGACGGTCAGCCATTCACCGTGGATCAGAATTACACGACCGCTGACTACGCGCCAACCACCAAGTCAGCGACGGACAAGACGCTGGTCAAAGCCGGCGGGATCACCCCAGAGCGCTACGCCCAGGTCTATCAGTACTATGACTATAGTGGCGCTACGCCGGTGCCGAATCCCACCAGAGTGTACACAACGACTGACAACGCCCTCTCCTTGAACGTTGCCACCGATACTAACGCGCCGCTCAAGTACAATGGGAAGATCACGAAAGGCTTCCCTGACAACACCTGGGTCTATGCCGGCAAGTACAACGTCTTGCCAGTGGCTGGTACGTCGTTGGCCCTGAACCAGGATATCCGCCCGGAAATGAACCTGACGGGCGACCAAATTTACGTCCTGGATAAGAGCCAACTGATTAATGATAAAACACTGAAAGAAGCCCTTGGTACGTGGCGAGATCGGTTAACGATCGGCACCGACACGATGACCATCACGACGTACCCCATTGCGTCAGATACCGCGCTGGGGACGGCCACCACGGATCAGCTGGTGCCCAGCGCCGACCTGCACGATATTGACCTGCATCTGGGAGATTCCGTGAATTACGGCTTCGAGGGCGATCCGCCCTATGGCGATCTCACCGCCGGCTTGACGATTCCACCGGTGGCCAGCACCGACAACGGCTTCTATGGTCTCGTGAAACTGAGCCGCAACGCCGACGTGCCAATCAACGTCAAGACGGCAACACCAACACTGGACGCCGGTTCGGCCGATTTAGCCAATAACGCCAACTTCCTGGTCCTACTCCGAGACGACACTGACGGCGCTAGCTGGACGGCGGAGCACCACTACACCGACTCGGCCAGCACGATCCATTTCTTCTACCAGAATGGGGACCAAGCCAAGGTCGGCGGCACAGTGAAAAACACCGGCGATGTCAGCAAGCAGACCTTCCAGATCATGATTCCCCGGGTCACCGGCACGACCATTTCTAATCTCGCGGTTACCGCCCCAGATGGCAGTGCCGTGCCGGAGGCCAACATCACCAAGATGACCAGCAACACCGACCTGGACAAGTACTACCAGCGGTACCTGGTCAAGATGCCCAGCTTGGTGATCAAGGATCAGGCCTTCACCTTCAGTTACACCTACCAGGCCAGCGACATTGCCAACATGCCCGAAAGCACGACGCTGCAAACGGTCATCGGCGATGAGAACGGCAAGGTGCTGGCCCGGACCGGCAACTTGTACCTGAAACGGATGAAGACCGTGGCCATCCTGCAAGTACCCCAGTTCGACTTCGGCAAGCAGACACTGCCTAAGTCTGAGCAGCAATACGGTTTGACGGATGACAGCAAGAAACTGGCGCAACTGGTTATCCAGGATAACAGCCAAGCCAATAATACCGGCGCGCTGAGTTGGCGGGTCACCGGCCGCCTGTCTGCATTTGCCAACCCGGATGCCAGCGAAGCGCACACCGATTTCAAGTTAGACCTCGGCCTGCCAACGATGCCGGCGGATTACCAGTATCCCACAGACCCGGACTTGAAGGCGCCAATCGTTGCGAACCACACACCGGAGACAATGCTCTCGAACAACGTGACGCAGCAGCTGTTCTTCCTGAACCGAGTGCTGGAATCCACCACCGATGCTACACCGCTAACGCTCACGTACGCGGACGCCAAACTGACCGTACCGAATACCGTGGTCAAGTCTGGCAAATATGAATCGACTGTGACTTATACCGTCAAGGACGGGTTGTAATAGCAAAGGCGAGCCTTCAAAAACAGAAGACTCGCCTTTTTTTTACTGTCTTGGCCGTCAATCAAAATGCTGATGTAATATGATTACAGGTTGAACAATGGTGGTTGCCCAGCCCGTGAGCGAGCGGTTACACACTGAGCTCAAACTTAAAGGCGAAGGTCACGAAGACCAGGTGAAATATAACGGTCACCTCGTCAGTCGTGGCCTTTTTTGCATGTCTTTCTAAGATTTATGCTTGCGTTGCTTCCTGCTCCTCCAGCACCGCCCGCCGGTCAGCGATTTTGAAGAACGGATACCATAGGAAGAAATTCAGGACCAGCACCACAACCATCACCAGCAGCAGCTGCCAGCCGCCGAGGATGAAGATCTGCATCGGTCCCGGTGTCGTCCACGGCAGCTGAGCGGACGCCAGATATTTCGTAATTCCCAGCAGCTTGATCATGCCCCACGTGGCAAAACCGGAAACCGGCGCCACCAGCAGCATGGGCAGGAAGAAAATCGGATTCAGCATGATTGGAAAACCGAAAATTAACGGCTCGTTCACGTTGAACAGCGCCGGCAAAGCTTCCAACTTAAATAATTGCTTATAGCGGGCAGATTTAGCCCGGGACATGGCGAATACCAGCCCATACGTTTGCCCCTGGCCGCCAAAGATGTTGCTGGTCATCACATACACGATACCCGCGGCCAAATACGGCAGCGGTTTTTGTGCCGCCAGTGCATTAATATTTTCAGTCAGCAGCGACATCAGAATCGGGCTGGCAATCCCCAGAATTAGGGACGGATGCAGACCGAAGAACCAGAAGACGTTGGTCAGCGTGGCCAGCACGATGACACTCCATACGTTCCCGGTGAGATTTTGCAGCGGCAGCTGGATCAGCTTGCTGATCATGGTGAAGATATCGTGGTATGGCGTTACATAGAATACCATCCGCAGCGCAAACATCAGCGTCAGAATCACGATGCCGATCAAGGCTGGACTCATGGATTCCTCGACCATTGGCGGTACCCCTTGGGGCATCTTGATGGTGAAGTGATGTTCCGTCAGGACCACAAACAATTTCGCCGTGATGTAACCGACTAAAATTGCCACGATCAAACCGCCGCCACCGGTATTATTGGTCAAAAAACCGGAGACCGTTGTGGTTTTACCCGTCTTGATCACCTGCGGCATCAGCATCAAGAAACCGACAACGGACAACAACCCAGCATTCAAACCATCCATCTTTTTCTGCTTGGCATACAAGTAGGCAAAGTTGAAGGCGACGTAAATCCCCAATGCATTCATCGACGCATTGATGGCGGCGTTGAACTGGTTGTTCAGATCCGAGCCGTAAATATATTGCTGCCAAGCCGGAATCGGCAACCCGTAGATAATCAAGATTACCGAGACCCCTATGGTCACCGGCAGGGTGCGCATAAAAGCCCCGGCCAGTGTCGAAAAGAACGTATTCGCATTCATCTTATTGGCGATGGGGGCCAGATACTTGTTTAGAAATTTTTCAAACCCATTCATTAGGTGTTCCCTCCCTCGTATACAGTTATTATACAGGATATTTTAATTGGAAAGCGATTCCAACATTATCCCCCCGCGAACACTCTTTCTCTGTTAAAATAAAGACAAATAGATGAGAGAAAGCGAGGTGCCGGTGATGCCTAAAGCAAGCTATTTGGAATTAAAGAATGTCCTACACACCATCAACAAGGGCGGCAAAAACAAACAAGAGTCAGCTGAGGAGAAACGCAAAGAATTGATGACGGAGTTTGTCAAACGGACGACTGCCAGATCTGCGGCGGTCGACCAGCAGACCGGCTCAAAACCGGGCAAAGCCAAACCAGTAAAGAAAGAAAAGCCGGCACCCATCAAGGCCGCGCGCCCGGAGGCAGCAAAACCGAACCGCGCCGCGGATCAGCAGGAGCTCTATCGGCTTAAGCATCATCTGGCCAAGGCCCGCCGCGGATTGGTGGCTCAGCAGGAGGCCATCCAGGACTTGAAACAGAAGGTGCTGGCGGAACAGACAACCGCCACACAGTGGCAAGAAAAATATCAGACTGCCGTCACGGATATGCAGTCAGCCCAAACAGCGAACATTGCCGCCCACCGAACCATCCAAAGTCTGCATGACAAAAAAGAGTTGCTAGCCAAACGGACTGGCAAACTGCGCCAAGAAAACAAGGCCCTGCGCACCCGCCTGGTCAATGCCAACCGGCGCAACAAGGCCCTGCAAGGGCAATGGATCGCTATGAACCAGGAGCAATATATTGCCGCCTACCGCCTGTGGCAACAGGAACAGTCACCCTATGCCGTTTTGAAACGTAAAACTATTCCAGCGCTAACCAATCAGATTGCTGAATTGAAAACCGAAGTCCAGCAGCAAATCCAGAACACTAACGAACTGCGCCAAGTCTTCACCAACGAAGCCCGCTGGCGGCCAATCGGCAAAGTGGCCGTCGAGCTGTTTGCCCCACTGGTCTCTTACGACCAACTGAAGAAGATCCTAACGATTCTCAATGAGAACCGGACCAAACCGATCCAATACAAACGCCCGGCCACGGTGACGCCTGCGCCCCGGCCGGCGAATATTCCACTCACCGATGTCGCCCGCATCAAAGTGACCACGCCCGCCGAAAGCCAGGATGCGGACTTGGTCAAAGATGTCCTCGCCCATACGGAAACGGCGGAGTCGACTGCACCGACCGCGCCGACCACCAAAAAATCGCTGCACTTGGCCTTAGATCGCTACAGTCAGCACAGCAAGGTCCGCCCGGCTAAACCAAAAAAAGAGACGCCCTTGCCGGAATGGTTGGAAAATCCCCAACTCTTCCAGGACGTCCCCATCCATATTCTGACCTGGCAGGATGCCCGAGGCATCCGCAATCGGCTTAAACAATTGGGTGCGGTGACCCGCGTCGAACGGCCCGATGCCATGTCAATCAATCAGATCCGCCAAATTGCGTACAGTGAACCTGACGCCATCATCATTGCCGACCGTACCAAGGCCCACCATGCCACCGTCCAAGCGATGAAGGACATTCAGGCGGACCGCGCCGCCGACCATGCCGAAACAGTCATTGCCGACAAAGGCATTGGGGCCACGTCCACTCTGCGTACGATTTATGATATCCTGCTGGGCCGCTGGAGCCGCACTCGGGCCTTAGAAGCAGAGCTGATTAACCGCGAAACCCCATCTGAATAAAGTAATCATTGATAAAGGCCAAACAAGGCTGACGGGCCGGATCATCATCATGCAGCAGAAAATAGGCATTCTGCATGATTCGCAGCCATGCACTGAGGCGGTAGTAGCTGGCCAGATTGTCATTGGCATACTTGTTCCACAGATACGTGTGCTCCACCGCCAGCCAATCGGTCCACTCCCGCAGTGAAATGTTATGCGCATTGAGGCCCAGCACCAGCGCAGCGGCCAGCCGCTGTTCCTCATCATCCAAGAAAGGCGTCGTCATTCGGTTCAACACCGTGACGACGCTTTTTTGCACGTCGGGAATCAAGGTGTGGCGAAACTGGGGATGATGCACCGCTGCCCCCAGAAAGTCCGCCCCGTGGGCCACCCCATGGGCCCAACCATGGCCGGAAACATAGCCGCGATAATCTTTTTCCCGCTGCAAATACGTCACGGCCCACTGGAAGAAGGTATTACGCTGTTCCGTCGTCAAAAAGGCGTGTTCGCCGTCATAATTCAGGATCAGCGTCCCGACGAGTGCAGTAAACGTCCGGCCAAAAACGGCGTCGGTATCGGGCCGGTCAATGTCCCGCCATAGGTCATTGCGCTGCAATATTGTCGCCGCCACTTCTTTGCGCTGATCAGCGTCAAAGCCGCCCTCAAAAAAACCGCGGCCAAACAGTGTATAAATGATTTCATCCCGCAACCGGCCGTCCGGGTCGCCAATATGATCCAGCATAAAGGTGAGCTCGTTATCCGTAATTGCCAATGGGCTGGCGTCCACCAATGCGGCCAGCTCTTTCGTCATTGCCATCCTAATTCCCCCATCACTCTTTTCCCTTAAGTATAGCAAGAAAATAGCCCGGGAAGCGTCCCAGGCTTTGCGTGCCAAAAACTATTTACTTAGCCGCCTGCTGCAATACCTGCTTCGCCACCAGCGTGTAATAGTGCGGCTGGCCAGCCGTACTGGGGTGGAAGCCATCGGCTGCGAACCAGTCGGTATGGTTCTTAGCCTCGGTGTACCAGTCAATCAGGTGGACGTTCTTGTATTTCTCCGTCGCATTCTTGATCTGTGCATTGGACTGGGCTTCCCACGGCTGGCTGGGTACGTGCACGTTGATCCAGAAGACGTCCCGCTTACTGCCGAGCACATCCATGATCTCCTTGGTCGTATCGGCGGTGAAGGTCCCATTAGTGCCGACGCCGAGAACAACCGTGTCGGCCAGCTTATTCTCACTATTCAGCTTCTTCAGCACCGCTGGCACACCATACGCCTGGCGGCTGACGTCGGCGGCCATGGTCATCTTAGGGAAGATTTCTTTAAGGAAACTCTCGCTGCCCAGCATCACGGAATCACCGACGAAGGTCACCGGCATGGTCTTGGCATACTGCAATTCTGGATAGGTCAGACCATATTGCTTCAACTTGCCGAATAACGGATCAGCCGCTGCCTGGGACGAAGCGGCTGCCGCACTGCTGGATTCAGCTGCCGCCTTTTTCTTCGCGCTGCTGGCGGCTGCCGCCTTTTTCTTCGCTGCCTGCTCCGCCTGGACCCGATTATTGTTGGCCTGAACGCCGTACCAAATACCGCCGCCTGCGACAGCAAGGACCAAGATGGCAATGATGATGGCCGCAATTTTCTTACCGTTTGATTTCTTTTCATGCATACGAATGATTCCGCCCCTCTGACTATCTTTCAGAGAATATCATACCATTATTTCTGGGCGTAAGGCGCGTCAAGTTCGCTAAAGTCGGGGTTGAACACGGCTTGTAAGACAAAATGCTGACCGTCAAAAGTGAAGGTTAGGATACAGCAGTTTCCGAAATGCCCGGTGAAGGGAATTGCCTCATATTGCTGCCATGCCCGGTAGAAGTTAGCAATTGCCCCACCATGGGAAACCATTAAAACGTGCTGACTCGGATCGTGGGCCATGATGGTCGTGATTGTCTTGCTCAATCGGTCTTGCACTTGGTCCTGACTCTCGCCGCCATACCGAACAAAGAAATCATTGTAAGGCAGCGGCGGGTTCAAGTATTCCGGCTGGGCTTCAAATGCGCCAAAGTTCCATTCCCGCAACCCCTTCACCCGCGTATAGGGCAGTTGGGTCACCAATTCCAAGGTGTCGCTGGCCCGTTCTGCCGTGGAACAGTAGGCCGCATCCAGGGTGATGCCATTATCAGGAAAATAGTCGGCAGCAATCTTGGCCTGGGCGATGCCTTTTTCTGTTAATGGCGAATCACACCAGCCCTGGATCCGGTGCTGAGCGTTGAATAGGGTTTGACCATGGCGCATCAAGTACAAAGTTTGAGTCATCAGTAGAGCTCCTCTCAATATGTATCCGCTTTATTGTACCTTATTCTCTTTGCCAACCAAAATCAAAAATCCTTTTTAAACCATCTTGACACCATCCATATGGATGGTATTATTACCTCATAAAGAAAAACGAGGTGAGTTAAATGGCCCGACCAAAATCCATGACCGAAAAAGTGACAATCAATATTGACCCCGTGGACCTGGGGTACATCGACCTGCTCGTCGACCAGGGGTTCTACGGCAACCGCAGCGACTTTATCAAGAACGCGGTGAAGACCCGGCTGCACGATTACGACGACCAGTTCAAAGAAATCCAGCGCAAAGAACGCAATACCGGCGAATGGGTCGTCGGCATTACCCGCATCGGTCAGGCCGATGTCGCGAAGAACCTGGCCGAACACCGCCAGTCCGAGCTCCATGTCATCGGCTACCTGACCATTGACCGGGATGTCGATCCCGACGAGCTGCAGGCTGCCTATCCGAAAATCACCATCAATGGCGTGATGAAAGCCCGTAAGGAAATTAAAGACCGGTATGGTTACTAACTAGAAAGAAGGAATGACCTATGATCCGCATCCAGCATTACACTGACCCCACCGATATCAAAAACAACGCGGAACGGCCAAGAATCCAAATTGATGTTAACAAGCCGCGGCTGTTTATCGCTCTGGTCGTCGGCATCGTCGCTCTAGGCATCATCCATCATCGTCAACACCGGTAACCGCTAAGGCTCTGCGAGAAAGAAGGAAACCACCATGATTGAAATCCACCGCAATGATTCAGTCGACGAGACGCCGGCAGAAGCGCCGACTCCCGGGTTCCACGTCACCATGAACAAACCCAAGACCCGGCACCTCAAACAATTGATCAAAACTAATGGACAAAGCCGTACCCTGCTGCGCTTTGGCGCGGTGGTCCTCGTTCTGAGTGTCCTTCTTTCCCTGATCAGCCCCCTGCTCATTCGCCGGCTGGTGGATCAATTCCGCCATGGTGTGGATTGGCGGCTGCTGATCGCCATTGGCGCGTTGATGATTGGCAGCACCGCCCTGGCCGCCTGGGGCAACTACCTATTCTCTGCCGCTGGTTTGGCCATCGTTAAGGAAACGCAAAATCAAACACTGGCCAAGATTCTGGCCAAACCAGTGGCCTTTTTCGACCAAACCCCCTCTGGTCAACTCACCAGCCGGCTGACTAATAACTTAGACCAAATTAAGAATTACTACACCGCCGGCTATCCCAGCCTGATCAGCGGTATCGTCACCATTATCGGGGCCGTGGGGATGCTGGTTTACATGAACGGTATTCTGACGCTGCTCTTAGTCGGCGCTCTGCTGATCATGTACGGCCTGCTCAGCGGCCTGGCCAATCAGCTCGGTGCGCCGATGGACGCCTTTCTGGATGAAGCTGGGCACTACACCGCCGGCATCACCGAGGCGTTTGCCAATATTCGGCTGATCAAGGCGAATACTGCTGAACATCAGATCACCGCCGCGAGCCAGGACCAAACCGCGGCCATGCGCCGGGAAGGTCTGCGGGTGGCCAAGGTGATGTCCCGGATGCAGCCGATCATGTCCACCATCTTACTGCTGATTCTCGGCGGCACCTTAGCCGTTGGCGGCTACTTTGTCAGCACCAACCGGATGACCAACGGCACCCTGATTTCTTTCCTCGTCTTAGTCATCCAGGTAGCCAACCCGATGCTCAACTTCAGCAGCTATTCAGCCAGTCAGAAAGAGGCGGACAGTGCCGCGAAGAATCTCCTGGCGCAATTAGCTGCGGCTGGCGAAGACGACTCGCCAAAAGAAACCAAATTGCTGACCACCCAGCTGCAGCACCAGCCGCTGGCGCTGCACCAAGTCTCCTTGGATTACGGGAACGGTCACGGAGTTCACAATCTCGATTTGACGTTGATTCCGAACCAGCTCTATGCCTTAGTTGGTCCCAGCGGTGCCGGCAAGTCCACTTTGATGGCGATGCTGGAACGCTTCTACACCCCTACCAGCGGGACACTGCAAGTAGGCGATACCCCAGCTGCCTGCTTTGCCCTCACCGCTTGGCGGCAGCACCTGGCCTATGTCCCCCAAACCAGCGAGGTGCTCAGCGGTACTTACCGGGCTTACTTGCAACTGGCGGCCCCGCAGGCCAGTGACGCCGACCTCAACCAGGCCCTGGCCGCCGTTCAGCTGACTGATTTCATCGCCTCGCTGCCCGCGGGCTTGGACAGTCAGATTGCCGAAGCCGGCACCAATATGTCCGGCGGGCAGAAGCAGCGGCTGACGATCGCCCAGGCGTTGCTGAAAAAGGCTGATATCTATCTTTTCGACGAGATCACTGCCAATTTGGATGCCGATTCTGAGGCCATCATTCGCGACCTCATCCGCCAATTGGCCGCCACCCACACCGTTCTGGCCGCCGCTCACCGGCTGTCCAGCATCCGTGATGCCGACCAGGTCATTGTCTTAGAAAATGGCCGAATCACCGGTCAAGGTACGCCTGCTGAGTTATTGACCCGCAACACGACCTATGCCCGCTTCGTCCAAGAACAAAGCCTGGCCTAACATGGTAAACTATAGGGGCAATGTATTCGGCTTCACGGGAGGGAAATTATCATCGCAAAATCAACGATTTATGACAATCCAGACTTTTTCGACGCCTATAGTCACATGGCGCGCTCCGAAGGCGGATTGAAAGCGGCCGGCGAATGGCAGACGCTGCGCAGCGTCCTACCGGATTTCACCGGCAAGACTGTGCTGGACCTCGGCTGCGGTTATGGTTGGCACTGCCGCTACGCCGCAGAACATGGGGCTAAACAGGTCTTGGGCATTGATGCCTCAGAAAAAATGATCGACCGGGCCAAGGACATGACCAAAGATGACCGGATCACGTACCAGGTCATGGACATGACGGCAATTGACCAGCTGCCGGACCACTATGACGTGATTCTCAGCTCGCTAGCCATCCATTATATTCAGGATTACGCTGGTCTGGTCGCGAAAATCTGGGATCGGCTGGCGACCCCAGGCACCTTCGTAATGTCCGTGGAGCACCCAATTTTCACCGCCCAGGGTAAGGAAGACTGGGTCACCGACGCTCAGGGTCAGCGGCTCTACTGGCCGGTGGACCGCTACTTCGATGAATCCAGCCGAGAAACTGATTTTCTGGGCCACACGGTTAAGAAATATCACCGAACGCTGACCACTTATCTGGAAACTCTGCTCCATCAAGGTTTCCGCTTAACTAACGTGGTCGAACCGCAACCGCCGGAAGCATTGCGCCATAACGAGGACATGGAAGACGAGTGGCGGCGGCCAATGATGCTGATCATTTCGGCCAGCAAGGACACCCAGTAATTAAAAAATGCCAGACACCGCCTGAAAATTCAGGATGTGCCCGGCATTTTTCTATTTGTCCTTCTTTTTCTTCTTTTTGTCCTTCTTGCCCTTTTTCTTCTTATCCTTGTCCTTGGCTTTATCTTTCTTCTTGCCCTTGGCCGCGGCTTTTTCCGCCGGTACCGGCGCCGCTTCCGCCGCCGTTCCGTCATCACCGCTTAAGAAAGTGGCCGGGGTCCGCGCCCGCAGGAAGAAATCAGCCTGGGCATCACCGTTCAAAGCACGCCGCTGGAGTTCGGCTCGGGCTGCGTTGGCTTGGACGACCCCGCTAAAGGAGCGGGGGTAGAGATAGGTATAGAGGACGCCGTTGGGTTCATCTTTAATTGCCATGGTTTCACCTGCCTTCTCGTTGCTCACCAATCCAATGTAGCACAGCCTTACCGGGTCGGCCAAGGGGTGATTCGCGGCGGCTGGCCGGCAGCCATGATCAATTGCAGAACAACCCCGTAATGGCCCTGAATCGTGTCAAAATAAGCCGCCCCCTGCCCCGCATTAACATATTCCACAATACTGCTCATCGCCATCCCATGGCTGCCGATGGCGAAGGTGCCCGCTTCCGGCAGGCCATTGAAAAACGAGAGGTAGCGCTGCTGAACGGCATGAATACTTTCGCCGCCGGGCTGCGTATAATCCAAGTCCTGCCATTGCTGCTTGGCATACGCTGAGAAATCCTTCAGCCAACCAGGCAGCTGGCGTTCTTGCAGCCGCATGTCCAGCTGAACCGCCAGATCATGGGCCGATGCCAGCGGCGCCACCGTGGTCCGAGCCCGGGTGAAGGGACTGGCATAGACGGCATCCAGCGTAACGTTTTGAAATAATGGTACCAAATCCAGGGCCTGCTGCTCACCAGCCGGTGTTAGCGGCCGCCGTACATCGTCATGAATGGTTGTATCCGGCTCCCCGTGCCGAATGAGATAAATTGTCCGCATATCCTAAGTCCCCTATTCCTTCGTATACGTAATTTCGTGGATGGTCCCAAATGGTGTATCTGTATCTTCTGCTGCCCCCACAGCATGGAAACCATGGTGCGCGTAGAATGTCCGGGCCGTCTGATTATTCGTTAAAACAATCAAATAAAGCTTGGTGTAGTCACTTTGCAACTGCTTAATCGCCGCCGTAAATAATTGTCCGCCGATGCCCTGACCTTCAAAGTCCGGATCAACGTAGAGCGAATAGATCTCGCCCCACCCTTGGCGTACCGGCTGGCGTCCCGGTCCGTAACTGCATACCCCAACGATCTGGCCGCCCGCCGTGATGGCGAGAAAAGTCCGCTGCCAGCGCTGCTGCGGGTGCCAGCTGGTCACCGATAGTTGGCCCAAAAAGCCCGCTGGCAAAAGATCGCGATATGCCGTCCGCCAGGTGCGCAGGTAAAGCGCCTGAACCGCCGCGAAATCGTCGTCAATGCGGGCTGGCCGTATTGTCACCGCATTCTTCGTCATCACTGGGCCTGCTTTCTGGACCATTCCGGCTGAAGCAGCGAGTACAAATTACCGTCTCGGTATTTTCCCCGAATATACTCCGCTGCGCGCAGCCTACCATCCAGGTGAAAACCGGCGTGCAGCGCCACCTGGTTGCTGGGTTCATTTTCTTTCAATACCACCACTTCCGCCTTGTGCAGATCATACTCTTGAAAGCCAATGGTCAGCATCGCTGCCAAGGCCCGGTGCATGATATTCTGCCCCCGGGCTGCGGGAGCTAGCCAATACCCAATATCCGCGCTATGCGTGGATGCATAAAAATGGTTATAGCCGATCATGCCTACAGCACGCCCATCCAGTCGAATGATCGTAGTCAGCGCATCACCGTTACCATACGCTTGCAGCATGGTAGTTAAAATGCGCTGTTCATCCGCGACAACTTTCAACCGCGGGACAAATCGCAGCCACTGGGCCAGATCTGCCCGGTTATCGTCGATCAGCGTAAATATTTCCTGCGCATCCGCCGCCGGCCGGGGCAGGGTCAGCGCCAGGTGGTCATCGATTGCGTATGAAAACATGCCATCACCTTTTTCAGAAAGAAATTAAAGCTTATCATACCACGTACGAAAAGCACCTGACAGACCAACCCCAAACAGTTGGTTTATCAGGTGCTGATTGGGTCTCCCGCGACGTTTCTGCTCCCTCAAGTCAGAAACGCCGATTTGACTGTCACTTTCGTCTTGATCACTCCTTCTGTATAAAGTAAATCCGCAATTGCTTGCTGTTCCTGGACGATACTGCTGGTATTCGTTAACGCCTGCATGGAGAAGGTGCGGCGATTCACGGTTTTTTCAACGATCGTCTTGGACAAGCCCAAGGTTTTGCTAAGCATAGTCACCAGCGCACTCTTGTGGTTTTGGGCCCAGGTCATATCATCACTAAGGCAACTGACCAGGTACTTGCTGACGGTAGTATGACTGGCGGCATAAGTTTGGGTCGAGATGAGGAAGTCCCGATTCTTGGTTAAGCCCGTCCCGTTCGTCAGCAGTACGGCATTGTTTTGCACCTGGGCAGTAGCGGTATAAGGATCCCAAGTGACCCAGGCATCCACCTGCCCCTTGGCGAAAGCCACACTCGCAGCACTTTGGCTCATGTCTACCAGAGCGACATCGCTAGTGGTTAAACCGGCCTTCTTCAAGGCCTTAATGATCAAACTTTGTGTTGCTGTGCCAGACGTATAGGCAATTTTCTTGCCTTTCAGTTGACTCAGCGTGGTAATTCCAGAATTCTTGCCGACCAGAATACCCGTACCATATTCCTTGGTAGCACCAGCGGCAATATAGGCGATCTGAGTGCCGGTCGCCTGGGCGGTGACCGGTGGTGTATCGCCAGCCCGGGCGTAGTCAATACTGCCGGCTTTCAGTGCCGTCATCAGCGCTGCACCGTTTTGGAATTCCTTGAAGACCACTTTGTAACCCTTGGCTTTCATTTTCTTGACCAATTCACCGCGTTGGCGGGAAATATCGACTGGATCACCCTTTTGGTAGCCAATCGTCACAGTGGTTAAAGAACTGCTGCTGTCGGCGTGAACTTGCCGGTAGCCATAGAAAGCGACAGACAACCAAGCCAGCAGGCCAATCAGCAAGAGGGCGAGACGGATTCGTTTATGCTTCATGGGCGATCCCGTTCCGGCTGAGCTCCTTCGTTAATTGCGGCCGCAATACTTTGCCGGTGGCATTCCGGGGGAGCGTGTCACGAAAGATGATCGTGGTGGGCCGCTCATATTTTGCCAAATGAGCATGGGCAAAATGGGCCAGTGTCTGGGTCTGTTCCTGTTCATGCTGCCCAGGTGTGGTGCTGACTACGACGGCAGTGACATTTTCCCCATACAGCGGGTCCGGCAGCCCGATCACAGCCACTTGGGCAACGAAATTCAACTCACTTAGGATATTTTCGACCTCGGCCGGAGCCACTTTTTCGCCCCCATGACTGATGATCTCCTTGGTCCGGCCTTGCACGTAAAGGTAGCCATCTTCGTCCAGATAGCCCAAATCACCGGTGCGAAACCAGCCGTTCCAGAAAGCATCTGGATTGTGGTCCAGATAGTCCGTGATTACGTGATCGCCGCGGACGATGATTTCACCGAGTACGCGGGGCTTCGTGGTCGGCTTCTGGTCCACTGGTAAAATCCGTAAGTCAGTGGCATAGGGCTTGCCGGCGGAGCCGACCTTCGGCGCATTAAACGGATTGACGGTGCACTGACTGACTGATTCCGTCATTCCATAGCCTTCGATCACTTGGGTATGGTAGCGCCGTTGGAAAGCGCGCAGTTTGTCTTCCGGCAAGGCAAAGGAGGAGCAGCGGACAAAGCGCAGGCGCAAGTCCGGGGAATAGGCGGCATTGGCGCCCGCATTCAACAACAAAATACTGATGATCGTCGGGACTACGGACGTCCAAGTGACGTGACTGTCCCTGACTTGCTGCCAGAATAAATGGGCACTGAACTTTGGGGCGATGACGATTTTGCCGCCGGACAGGCGGGTGGACAGGACCGAAATCAACTGGGCATTGACGTGAAACATCGGCATCACGATCAAAGTGGTATCCATTTCGCTCAACTGATGGCTGGCAATGTCGTGATTAGCGGCGTTCAGCATTTGGCGGTGAGTGACCCCCACCCGCTTAGGTTTGCCGGTGGTTCCGGAGGTTTGCAGGATCATGCCCAAGTCGTCTTCACCGGCGACCTGGGGCTTGACAGCCGCTTTATCTGTCGCCCATTCAGCTTTTGTGTACAGAAACAACGGTGCTTGGGTATGCAAGGCTACCGGAGTATCGGTCCATCCCGCTGGTAAAACCGCCAAATGATCCGGGTCCGCGATGAACGCCGGGTAGTGATATTCCGCGCGAATGGTCAGGATCTGCGGCCCTGGTGTAGTCGCCGAAATCGGCTGGACCACCGCCCCAAGTTCCCAAAGCGCCTGGTTGATCACCAGGTGCACGGCACTGTTGGGCAGGCAGACTAGAACCACATCACCATGACCGATGTCATGGGCAGTGAAGACATCCTTTAACCGGGCCACGTCCTCTTCTAATTCCCGGCCGGTGAACCATTCCGCCAGGCCTTCATCCCGCACGATGGGATATTGACGATTATTGATCAGTTGCAGAGACAGACGATCGGTGAGTGTGCTCATAGTGAAGAACTCCTTTCTTCCCAGCGTGCCAAGGTTGCGGCCGGCCAATCAGCCAGCCGAACGGTGGCACGCGATAACAGAACCAGGCAATGAGAAACGATAAACCAAGAACAAAAGCATACCCCAGGGGCAGCAGAAGCAGCAGTGCTGTGTCACTTAAATGCAGCTGGCCGAGGATCCCGCTGAGCAAGCTGACAGCGATGGTTTGGCAGAGATAAATGCCGAAAGATACCTTCGCGCCGTTTTGAATCAGCTGATCCAATCCGCGGTGCTGGGTCGTTTGCCGCCACTGGGCGTACCGCCGACCGAGCCAGAACACGGTCATGATCATCAAGCCGTCGTAGACAACCATGTATGGCTGGTGCGGTGATACCGCCGCGGTGTGATTCAAGCCCAGTACCAGCCGGTTGAAGGCGTACAAGCCAATCGTGCCGATTGATAGTGCAGCGGTTAGACTGGCAATGACCCTGATATGCTGATCAATAAAGTCAACGATTTGCTGATAATGCAACATCGTATAGGTACCAGCGATAAAGTAAAATTGATAGGTAACGACATTTACACCATAAGCTTTGAACCACCAAAGCCAATTGCTGGTGTTAATGGTGGGTAAACCATATTTAATAAAACTGACAATGGCCAATTGGGCCACGAAACTAATTAGGAGAATGCGCCCGTGATGGGCCGTTTTCTTGAATAACAGACGGAGCAGCGGAAACGCCAGATACAGCTGCATCGTCACCATGAGGTAATACAGATAGAATTGGTCACCATGAAGCAAGGCTGACAGGTAGGTGCTGCCAAATGCCGCCCAAGTAAAAGCACCCACACCCAGAGCGGTAGCCCCGACCAGCAAGATGGTATTCCATAAAACGTACGGAACAGTGACCGTTTTAAACCGTTTCAGATAAAACACCGGCCAATGAATGTCCTTTGAAAAATAGGCCAGCGCCAAGACCAGACCGGTCATGAACATGAAGCCCATGCGCGTGAAGTGGATCATCAGGTGGGTAGCCAGCAGCCCTAAACGTTGGCCGCTGGTACTGCTCATATTCGTTTGAAAGGCGGTGGTCGTATGATTGAGCAGGACGCCGCCGATGAAGATCACCCGCATCAGATCGACTTCATGGAGGTAGGGCCGGTGGCCTTTTTTGGCTGGTGCTGGCGTCTCGGTCATGCCCTCACCTGCTCATCCAAAATCACCCGTAACACATCTTCGCCGACTTTCGCCACGGTCGCTGCCTCTTGACCTTTGGCGCCAGCGGTTTGATAGACGTTCGTACCATCTTTGACAACAATGATCCAATCGGCCATCCGGGCTGCCTCTTGAACATCATGGGTAATGAGCAGCGATGATAGGTGCCGCTCCGCACAGATGCGCATGATCAGATCCTGCATTTTACGCCGAGTCAAAGCATCCAAGGCGCCCAGGGGTTCATCCAATAGCAGCAGCTGCGGCTTGGCCAGTAATGCCCGGGCTAAAGCGAGCCGCTGCCGCTGGCCGCCGGAGAGTTGGGCGGGGTACTGCTCAGCGGCTTCACTCAACCCGACCGCCGCCAATAGGTCCGTGACCCATTGTCCGTGCTGGCCGAAACCGACATTGTCCTGCACCGTGAGCCACGGCAGCAGCCGATCATCTTGGTACATCACCCGCATCACGGGGGCCGGATCTTGGTATGTCAAGCGGCCGCCCGTCGGCTTTTCTAACCCGGCGATCAGGCGCATAATTGTGCTCTTCCCGCCGCCGCTCATCCCGACCAGAGCAACCGCTTCGCCGGGGTACAGCTGCAGGCTTACGTCGTGAATCGCCATGCGATGGCCGTAGCGCTTCTCTAAATTCTGTAAAGTGACTAATGGCTCAGTCATTAATGGTCACCCCTTTCGTCCGCCAAGCGAGAAAAGTACTCTCCAATCCCTTGGCAATCAGGTCAGACAGCTTGCCCAGCAGCGCATAGAGTACGATACAGAGCAGGACGGTCTTCATATCCATGAATTCCTGCGCGTTGGTCGCCATATAGCCGATGCCGGAATTGGAAGACATGGTTTCAGCGACAATCAGCGTGGTCCACATGATCCCCAGTCCGTAGCGGACTCCCATCAGGATGGTCGGCAAGGCGCCGGGGAAAATAATCTTACTAAACAGCTGCCATTTCGATAGACCGTAACTGCGGCCCATCTCCAGCAATTCCGAATCGCTGTTGGCGATACCGTGATAAGTATTAATGTAAATCGGAAATAAAACGCCGATAGCAACTAGCGAAATCTTGGCCGTTTCACCAATGCCCAGCAGAATGATAACGACAGGAATCAGCGATAAATGAGGAATGTTGCGCAGCATTTGCAGCGGTGTATCCAGCAGTGCCCGGCTGCGCTTAGATAAGCCATTGAGCAGCCCGAGCAGGAAGCCGAGCCCGCCGCCAATGACGAAGCCCACCGTGGCCCGGTACAAGCTGATACTGATATTGGTCGGCAACGTACCCGCTTGCCACAGGTCTACTCCGTCTTGGAAAACCGCCCAGGGCGACGGGACCAAACTGCTGGTGATCAGGCCGCTGCTGACGCTGAGCTGCCACAGGGCGAGGAACGTGACCGGCAGCAGCCAGGGCAGCAATTGGGCCATTGGGAACCGCCAATGGCGGCGGGCCGTCTCTGGCGTGGTAATCGTGGTGACATTATCCATGCGATCCATCTCCTTGAAAGTGTGCGTCCCTCGTTCGCCAGGAGCGAACGCGACATCGGCGCCAGGTCTAACTAAGTGAATAGATCGAGCATAATCAGCCAACCTTAACCGGGGCTTAAAACTGGTCTAGGTCACTAACGTTTCAAACTTTGGTCATTGAATAGTCACAAACCGACTTGTGCTACACTGATGATACCGGATTCAAAGAAAGGCGGACCTGCCATGACCCAAATGTCTGAACAAGAAAAAATGCACTCTGGCGATTTATACCTGCCTAACGGCGACGCCATCATGCAAGAACAATTCAAAGCACTGGATAAACTGTACGACTTCAACCAAACCCGGCCGACAGAGATGGCCCGGCGGGCGGTCCTGCTCCACGATATGTTCGCGGAAATCGGCGATAATTGCTACATTGAACCGCCGCTGCACGCCAATTGGGCCGGCTATTTCGCCCATTTTGGCCATGATGTCTATGCCAACTTCAATTTGACTTTAGTGGACGACACCCGCATCGATGTGGGCAGCCACACCATGCTCGGCCCCAACGTCACCCTGGCCACAGCGGGCCACCCGATCCTGCCGGAATTGCGGGAAAAAGCCTACCAGTACAACATGCCGGTCAAGATCGGGGCCAACTGCTGGCTGGGGGCCGGGGTCATCGTCCTGCCTGGGGTGACGATCGGCGATAACTCGGTCATCGGGGCCGACAGTGTGGTCACCCACGATATCCCGGCTAACGTCATCGCCTTTGGCAACCCGTGTCAAGTACACCGCCCGATCAACCAGCATGACCGGGACTATTACTGGCGGGATAAGCAAATCAAGTGGGCCGAAATTACGCCGCTCAGCGGCCGTAAATAACCGTCTTTCTTGTATTGCCAATTACTGCACAAGAGTTATAATAGAGTTATGTAAGCGCTTTTAATCATTTAGAAAGTGGGTGTTTTCATGACTCTTAAAAAAATCATGGTGGCTGGCGGCGGGACGCTGGGCAGCCAAATTGCCTACCAGGCAGCCTTCCACGGCAAAGACGTCATTCTCTACGACATCAGTGATGAGGCCTTGATGCAGGCGCGGGAACGGATCGAAAAATTATCTCCGTCCTACTAATTCGACCTGCGGGCGACCCCGGAAATGACGGATCAGGCGGAGAGCCGGATCCAATTAACGAAAGACATGCCCGCCGCCGCGGCGGATGTGGACTTAGTGATCGAATCGATTCCAGAAGTGCCTAAAATCAAGAAGGCATTTTATCAGCAACTCGCCCCGTTATTGCCAGAAAAAGCCTTAATTGCGACCAACTCTTCCACGTTCCTGCCCTCCACGTTTGCGGCCGATACCGGCCGGCCGGATAAATACTTGGCCCTGCATTTTGCCAATACCATCTGGCTGCGCAATACCGTGGAAATTATGGGCCACCCGGGCACCGACATGGGTGTCGTCAATGCCCTCTTCGATTTCAGCCGGGAAATCGGCATGATTCCGGTGATTCTGCACAAGGAACAGCCGGGATACATTTTGAACTCGCTGCTGGTGCCTTTCCTGAACGCAGCGTATAAACTCTGGGGAACCGACGTAGCCGATGCCCACACCATTGATCGCGTTTGGATGCTGGCTACCGGTGCTCCCCGCGGGCCATTTGCGGTCATCGATGTTGTTGGACTGCGGACCTCATACGAAATCTTCTCCCAACAAACCGATCCCGTATCCATCGCTGTAGCGGCGAAGATCAAGGACCGAATCAACCGCGGGTATCTGGGGATGGAAAGCGGCCAGGGCTTCTATCACTACCCGAATCCCGAATATATGCAATCCGGCTTTTTAACCGGCGAAGGCAGAACCACAACGTTAGCCTAATGCAAAAAAAGAGAACTGACCGAAAAATCGGCAGTTCTCTTTTTATCAGAGGGTTTTGACGACCAGAAATGGCCGCCGAAACCCGTTTTAGTCGTGCACCGGTAACGCGTGCTGGACGCGTTCGGCTACCAAAGTGGCCAACACAGTCTTGAGTGTGTCGCCAGGAATGAAAATCAGACTGGCCATCAAGGCACTGGTCAACGGCATGTGCAGGCCAATGCTGAGCCACAGAGCACCCAAGCCATCCACCAGCACGGCACCACTCAGCCAGAGCAGAATCCCCCGCTGCCAAAGCCCGTGATGCGTGCCCAACAGTCGGTCGCCCAGACCATAAATTGCTGGTGCCAACAGCCACCCCCATAGGAAGCCGCCGCTGGGCCCATAGAAAACGGCGATACCAGCACTGCGGCTGGACAGCACGGGCAATCCAACCAAGACGAGCAAGAAGAACAGGGCGACTACGATCGTGCCCCGCTTAGGGCCTAACAGCGCCGCCGCCAAGAGTACGCCCAAATTCTGCAAGACGATCGGCACGGGTAGAAATCCCACCGGTAACGGCGGAATGAAGCCTAATGCGATCAATAATGCAATAAACAGACTGATAATAGCAATATCCTTATGTTTCACGTGGAATGTCACCCCTTATAATCATTTGCCGGCAGTGTGACCTTGGTCACTTCACCAGCCGTCAGTACATGCTGCTGACCGTCAGCAGCAGTCACCACCAATGCCCCGGCAGTATTGATTGCTGTGGCGGTGCCAGCGAGAACAGTTTCGCCAACTTGGACGGTCACAGGTCGGCCCAACATGGGGGCCAGTGCCCGATAAGCGGGCAAGAACATGCCCGTGTGATAATCCGGTAACAGTGCCTGCAGGGCATCCAGCAGACCCGCAATCACAATGTTGCGGTCCACGGGCTGCTCGGTCACCGCCCCCGCCTTGGTCTGAATCGCCGCCGGAAACTGCGGCGTGAATAAGTTCAACCCAATCCCGATGACGACGGCCTGGTGCGTTTGTTCCACCAAAATACCGCCGCATTTTTTATTATCCACCAGAATGTCGTTCACCCATTTCACGTGAAACAAGGCCGCTGGAAAGAAGCACTGCAACACCGTGACGACAGCGACTGCTGTACCGGTGGTAAGCAGTCCTGGCGCCAGCGGCGTCACCGTCGCAGCAGGCACTAGCAAACTCAGGTATACGCCAGTAGCCGGCGGTGAATAAAAAGTGCGGCCGCGTTTGCCGTACCCGGCCGTTTGTTCTTCAGCCAAAAATGCTTGCGCTGTCGTGACGGCATGGCTGGCAGCGTACGTCTTGGCATACCCATTCGTAGACGGTATTTTCCGGAATACTGTAAGCGGCAGTCGGGGGCCGGCTTGCCAGGCCGCGATGGCGGTCGAATCTAAGGACATCCTCAGCTGAGATGCACACCCTTATCGACATAGATCACATCGCCGGTCACGCCGGTGGCCAAATCGGACATCAAGAATGCCGCTACGTTGCCGATTTCTGCCGTCGTCACGCTCTCGCCGTCCACAGTCCGTTCCTGGGATAGCTTCAACAGTTCGCCATGATGTTTGATCCCCGTCACGGCCAGCGTCTTCACGGCCCCCGCCGAAATAGCATTCACCCGAATGTGCTGTTCGCCCAATTCGGCAGCTAAGTACCGCATGCTGCTTTCCAGCGCCGCTTTGGCCACGCCCATCATGTTGTAATTGGGAATCGCCCGTTCAGAACCAAAGTAGGTCAATGTCACCAAACCAGCCGGATCATTCAGGATCGTCTGGGCATAGCGGGCCACGGCAATAAAGGAATACGCACTGACATTTTGGGCCAAATCATAGCCGTCTTTAGTCGTGTGCACCAAACCGTTTTGCAAGGTCTCTCGATCGGCATAGGCAATGGCGTGCAGCACGCCATCCACTTTGCCGAACCGTTCGCCGATTTCTTGGAAGGCTGCTTCAATGTTTTGATCATCGGCCACGTCGCACTCGATCAGCGGGTAGTCATCAGGGACAAACCGGGCCAAACTCTTTTTGATGCGGTCATTTTGGTATGTCAAAATCACAGTCGCCCCTTGGTCGTGCATCGCTTGGGTACAGCCCCAGGCGATACTGCGCGGGTTAGCCACCCCCATGACGACGATCTGTTTACCAGTCAATAATCCTGCCATTAATTTTTGCCTACTTTCTAGAATTTTCGATAACGGGCTTGGCGCCGAGCCAGTAATTCGGCGGTGGGCAAAGCCATCAGGGCGGTGAACCGGGCATGCAGGGCAGTCGCTAAATCCTTGGCCTGCGCGGCATTGGTCACTTCGGTGATCACCCGGTCCACAATGTGTTCTGCTAAAAGTTCTTTAGGCGTGAGGCCTAATTTCACGGCGGCCTCGGGGGCCCGAGTCGCGTCCTTCCACATGATGCTGGCGTACCCTTCCGGGGAAAGGATCGAGTATGTGCTGTGTTCAAACATCCAAATATCATCGCCGCAGGCCAAGGCCAACGCTCCGCCGCTGCCAGCCTCACCAACAATCACGCTGAGAATCGGGGTGGGCAGCTGCATGCCTTCTAAAAGACAGCGGGCAATCGCCTCGCCTTGGCCGAAGTCCTCCGAATGCTTGTCGGGAAAGGCGCCTGGCGTATTGATCAAGGCCAGGACCGGCCGGTGAAATTTGGCCGCTTCCTTCATCAGCCGCAGTGATTTGCGGTAGCCCTCTGGCAAAGCACTGCCAAAGTGGCGTTCGATATTTTCCTGAGTCGTGCGGCCCTTCTGAATCCCAACCACTGTGATCGGCAAATCAGCCAATTGACCGATCCCGCCAATCACAGCTGGATCGTCCCCACCGGCGCGATCGCCATGCAAGGGGAAGAAATCCGCGATGAGATCATCGATCAGGGTCTGGATTTGAATTTTAGCCGTCGAGCGGGCCGCTTGAACTGCTGCATATGCCTCGTGCTGCTGATTAGTCGTCATACCGCTGCCTCCTGGGGCTGGTGCCAGCGCAGCAAGCGCGCCAGCACGTCCTTTTGCTGATCCCGAGGGACGATGGCGTCGATGAAGCCATGCTGTAATACCGTCTCCGCCCGCTGAAAGTCATTGGGCAAGGATTCGTGAATCGTCTGCTCAATCACCCGCCGGCCGGCAAAGCCGACCAGGGCATGCGGCTCGGCCAGAATGATGTCCCCTTGCATGGCAAAGGACGCCGTTACTCCGCCGGTAGTGGGATCGCATAACACGGTGATGTACAACAAGCCCGCCGCACTGTGCGCCGCAACCGCCGCTGAGACTTTCGCCATTTGCATTAGGGACATGATACCCTCTTGCATCCGGGCTCCGCCGGACGTGGTGAAGAGGACCACTGGTGCTTTGGCTGCGGTGGCTTCTTCAAACAGCCGGGTGATTTTCTCTCCCGTGGCGCTGCCCAATGAGCCCATGATGAAGAACGGATCCATGATGCCCGCCGCGAAATGCTGGTCGCTGATCGTCGCCCAACCGGTCAAGACACTTTCCTTGAGCTTGGTTTTCTTCTTGGCCTGAGCAATTTTCTCCCGGTAAGCCGGATCGGTATACCGGTCCGGCACCGTGATGTCTTTGTGGGTCTCTGCGAAGCGGTCAAACAGTAATTTGGCCCGCTTCCGCGCCGTGATCCGCAGGGCGTAGCCGCAATTCGGACAGATCATAAAGCGGCCCGCCTGAAACCGGAAAAACGTCTTGCCGCAAACCGGGCAGCGTTGGGTCAACCGGTCCGGAATTGCGCTCCGGCGCTTGGCCAACTCCGCCGGGGTGGGCGGTGTGAACTTAGGCTGTAACATCCGCAGTCTCCTCCCAACGCGGTAAGAACGCCGTCGTAATGAAATCGGTGGTGCCGGTGCCCGCCTGGAATTCCGGCGTCGCCAGCAGGGCTAATAAGAAATCTCGGTTGCTGGCAATGCCGATCAGCTGGCATTCCCCCAGCACCCGCTGCATCTTGGTGATCACCGTGGCCCGATCCTGGCCATGGACGATCAGTTTGGCAATCATTGCGTCGTAATAAGGCGGCACCACGCTGCCGGTGGTCACGCCGGTATCGATCCGCACGCCTAGTGTACCGGTGGGCAGATACAGCTTATGCAGTGTGCCCGGGGACGGCCGAAAACCGTGACGCGGGTCTTCCGCGTTGATGCGGCACTCCAAAGCATACCCTTTGACGGCGGCGTCCGCTTGGGTGAACGGCAAGGCCTCGCCAGCCGCCACCCGAACCATCGCTTTAATCAGTTCCAACCCGGTGACTTCTTCCGACACAGTATGTTCCACCTGCAAGCGGGTATTCATTTCCAGAAAATAGAAGTGGTGGCTGGCATCCATCAGGAATTCAAATGTGCCGGTGTTGGTATAGCCGATTTTTTGACAGGCCCGGACTACGATGGCCCCCAGCTTAGCGCGTTCCGCCGGCGTGATTTCCCGGCAGGGACTTTCTTCCATCACTTTCTGGTGGTGGCGCTGGAGCGAGCAGTCCCGTTCTGGTAAGTAAACCACGTGCCCCTGGGTGTCAGCCATTACCTGCATCTCAATGTGCTTGGCATGGGTGATCAGCTTTTCAATATAAAGCCGATCATCGCCATAGTTCAGGCGGGCTTCTCGCTGGGTTTCACGAAAGGCGGCCGGCAGTTCAGCGGCACTTTGCACTGTGCGGATACCTTTACCGCCACCACCCTCGGCTGCCTTCAACAAAATCGGATAGCCGATATGCTGCGCCACTTGGACCGCGGTCGCCACATCGGCCAACGTCCCTTCGGAACCGGGAATCACCGGTACGCCGCTGGTCTTCATCGTTTCCCGGGCATTGGCCTTGTCCCCCATCCGGTCGATGACCGTGGGCGACGGGCCAATGAAGGTCATATGGCATTCAGCGCATAACCGGGCAAACTCTGCGTTTTCTGACAAAAAGCCGTACCCCGGGTGGATGGCCTCGCACCCAGTGAGATTGGCAGCACTGAGGATCTGGGACATGTTCAAATAGGAATCCGCGGGCTGCGGACCGCCGATACAGATGGCTTCATCTGCCAACTGAACAAATAAGGCATCCTTATCTGCACTGGAATAGATGGCGACGGCCTGCACCCCCAATTCGTGGAGGGCGCGAATGATCTGTACGGCAATCTCACCGCGGTTGGCCACCAGTACCTTCTTAAACATCCCGGTCATTCCTTTCCTGTAATCGCTAAAATCAACTGGGCGTCAACAACCACTTCACCAGCTCGAATAATCTGGCCATGACCTAGGCCAAAGGGCTTTTTGATCTTTTCCAATACAACATGCAAAGTCAGGACATCTCCCGGCCGCACGCTGTCATTGAATTGGGCGTCGCGAATACCGCCGAACAAAACGTCATCCCCGGCAAATTGCGGCAGACAGAGCACGGCGGCAACGCCGGTCTGGGCCAGTGCCTCAATCAGTAACGGCCGGGGCATCGTCAAGTGGTTTGCCGGGCGGCCGGCGAAGAACCACTCATTGATCGTAATCAATTTTCGGGCGGTGGCCGCCTGACCGGGCTGCACGTCCGTGAATGTATCGATCAGTTGAAATGGGTAACGCTGGGGAATCACATCTTGCACATTCGGTATCATTCAGCCGCGTCCTCCTTGATGGTCACGACTGGTTCGTCGTACTCCACCATTGTGCCGTCATCAATCAGCCGCTTGACCAGCGTTCCGCTGACCGGACTGGGCACTTCGTTGATCATTTTCATCGCTTCGATGACAAAAATTGTTTCGCCCTTATCAACATGATCGCCGATTTGCTTGAATGGCGGCTTATCCGGAGCGGCCGCAAAGTAAGCCACCCCCACCAGGGGCGCCGGGACCGGGGTGCCCGCGTCCGGCTGGGGCGCGGGCACGGCCGCCGGTTGAGCCGATGTGCTGGTACTCGTACTGGCCGGGGCTGCAGGAGCCGGTGCGGCATCGCTGACCACTGGTACACTTTCCTGGACCACAGTGGCCGCTTGAGCGCGCTTCGAAAAGGCCAAGTGCAGATCACCCTGGGTCATTTCAAACTCTTGCAGGCTGGACGCATCGAATTTCTCCAATAAGCGTTCAATATCCTTCTCTTCCAAACTACTCACTCGCTTCCTTGAAGGCGATGACGGCGTTATGGCCGCCAAAACCGAAAGAGTTGCTGATGGTGTAGTGGACCGGGCGGTGATTATTTGTCTCGTCGACCAGTGTCACCGGGCATTCGGGATCCTGCTCATGGACGCCGATGTTCATTGGCAATTGCTGGCGCTGAATCGCACCAACACAGGCGACGGCCTCAATAGCCCCGGCTGCGCCCAACAGGTGGCCAGTCATGCCCTTGGTGCTGGAGACCAAAACATTGCTGTCTGCGCCAAAGACCCGGTTGATCGCCTGCGCTTCTGCACTATCGTTGGCTTGAGTCGCGGTGCCATGGGCATTGACGTAATCCACGTCAGCCGGGGTAATCCCCGCTTCGGCGATGGCCTGAGCCATGGCCCGCTGGGCGCCCTTCCCGGTGGGATCCGGCGCGGTCATATGATACGCATCGGACGTTGTCCCGTAGCCGACTACTTCCGCCAGGATCTTGGCGCCGCGGGCTTGGGCATGATCCAGAGTCTCCAAAACCAGCGCGGCCGCGCCTTCGCCCAGCACGAACCCGTTGCGCTTGGCATCAAAGGGTAAGGAAGCCTGGTCCGCTTCTGTCGCCCGGGACAGGGCCGTCAGTGACGCGAAGCCGGCGATACCGATCTCGTTCACAGACGCTTCCGATCCACCGGTGATGATCACGTCCGCTTTGCCGGCTTTGAGATACTCGTAGGCATTGCCGATGGCGTTGGTCGCCGACGCACAGGCCGTCACGATGGCCTGGCTCGTATTTTGGGCATCGAATTCAATCCCCAGATTGCCGGCGGCCATGTTAATGATGGAATTGGGCACAAACAGCGGTGATACCCGCCGCGGACCCTTGTCGTGCATCTTGATCACTTGATCTTGAATGGTAGTCAACCCGCCAATGCCGGAGCCCCAGATGACACCGAGCTGTTCCGGATCAACGCTGTCCGCGGCCAACCCAGCCATTGCCATCGCTTCATGGGCACTGTACAGGGCATAGACAGAAAAGAGATCGTTGCGCTTGGCGGTTTTACGGTCCACCCGTTTGGTGGCGTCGAAGTCTTTGACTTCGCCAGCCATAGTGATCCCAGTTTCGCTGGCATCGAATTTCGTAATCGGGGCAATGCCGATCTGGCCTGCCATGAGATGATCTAAGAACGTAGGGACATCATTCCCCACGGGGGTGACAGCCCCCATCCCGGTAACAACGACACGTTGCATCAGATTTTCACTGGTCCTTTCTTTCACTGGAAGATGGTGCTCTGGTACGCCGTGCCAAGTGCTGCGCAATCTCCGGCTGAGGGGGCTGGAACGCCATGACGGCGCTTTGAGCCCGCTGCGCGGTCTCAAAGTCGCCTAACAACATCGGCGGCAGAGCCGCCGTGTTGTTTCCATGGCTGAGCCCCCTCAGCCTCCGATTGCTCCGCATTGGCACTAGACACGCCAAAACTGCAATATTCTTCTCAACTCACCGTTTTAAATCGTTAGCCCGCCGTCCACGGTCAGTACTTGCCCGGTGATATAGGCATTACCGGCCAAGAAGGCGACCGCATCGGCGATTTCGGTGGGGTCGCCGAAGCGTTTTAGGGGGATTTGGCTGGCAAACTCTTCTTGACGTTTTTCGCTCATAGCCGCGGTCATGGCGGTGTGGATCATGCCGGGAGCAACGGCGTTGCAGCGTACGCCGCGCAGGGCGCCTTCGCGGGCGGCGGTCTTAGTCAGGCCGATGATACCCGCTTTGCTGGCGGCGTAATTTGCCTGACCGATGTTACCGCGCAGGCCGGCGATGGAGCTAATGTTGACAATATTGCCGGCGCGCTGCTTTTGCATTAGTTTTAAGGCATATTTCGTCATGAGAAAGGCGCCAGTCAGGTTGGTATGGACGACTTGCTCAAAGTCGGCTGCTTTCATCCGGGTGAGCAACGTATCCCGGTTCAATCCGGCATTGTTCACCAGCAGATCCAAGCGGCCGAATTGGTCTTGGACTTGACTGACCATCGCCTCGGCGGCGGTTTCGTCAGCGACATCGCCCACGACCACCGTCAGTGGTTGGAAAGTTTGGCCCAGCTCAGCCTGTTCGTCATCAGTCAGCGCCCGGTGGACGTTGAGGGCGACGCGGTAACCGTCTTGTTGCAACCGTTCAGCGATGGCCCGGCCAATGCCGGTGCGGGCGCCGGTGACTAAGGCCACGGGTTGTTCTTCAGCCATTCAGCTCACTCCAATTCTTGCGTAATGCATTCAGCGTATCAACGCTATCCACGTGCCATGCGACAATACCCGGCACGGTCTTGCTGGCAAATTTGGTTAGCGCGGTTCCCGGGCCGATTTCAACCACAGGAGTCTGCCCAGCGGCTTGGCTGGCTTGCAGATCGGCCCCAAACTGGGTCGGCGAAACCAACTGCTGGGTCAGTACCTCCGGCACGGTATCCACGGCGAAAGGGGTCACCGTGGTGTTGCTCCAAACCGGGAACTGGCCAGCCTGGAAGGTCACATCTGTCAGTCGCCGAGCCAATTGATCGCTGGCCGGAGCCATGAATGGGGTATGGGAGGCCACTGTAATCTTCAACGGTACGATTCGCTTGATGCCCTGAGCCTTGAGCAGCCGGGTGGCCTCGGCCACGCCAGCGGGAGCTCCGCCGATCACGGTCTGGCCAGGGGTATTGTAGTTCGCCGGATAAACCGGACCAACTCTGAACGCCTGCTGGCACGCTTCATCTACCATGGTAGCGTTACTGCGTAACACAGCGGCCATGACACCGGGGTTCGCCCCCCCTGCCGCATTCATATACTCGGCACGATCCCGCACCAGCGGGAAGGTTGCCGCCAGCGGCAGCATCCCGCTAGCCGCCAAGGCACTATATTCGCCCAGGCTCAAGCCCAGCGCACCCTGGGGCAGCGGCATATCCTGCCGCAGCACCCGGAACAGCCCCAGACTCAACGTGACAATGGCCACCGGAATATGAGCCGGATCGTCCCAGACCGCCGGATCTGTCAACCGGATTCCAGTCGTTTCCTCAGCCAGCTGCACGGTCTCCCGATACATCGGTTCCTGGGCATACAGATCCTGCCCCATCCCCGGAAATTGCTGGCCCTGGCCGCTGAACAATGCTGTCCAGTGTTGGGTCATGACTTAAGCCGCCAACTGCTTGGTCACGTAGGAAACCAAGTCGCCCACCGTAGCAATGCTCTCGTCGCTGTCGATTTCAATATCGAATGCGTCTTCGATCTTGTCGATTACTTCGAACACGTCCAAGCTGTCGGCGTCCAAGTCTTCTTTAAAATTTGTGGCTGGCGTAATGATGCTGGCGTCTTTATCCAATTGGTCCGCAATAATACTCGTAATCTTTGCCAATACGTCTTCGTTTGTCATAATATAAAAACCTCTTTCATTAATTTGGTTGAAATTTAGTAGCGCAATACCACGGTCCCGACAGTCAAACCGCCGCCAAAGCCGCACAGGGCAAGGACTTCGCCTCGCTGAATCTGGCCGCCGGAAATGGTCTCGGCCAGCAGCAAGGGCTCGCTGGCGGCGGCCGTGTTGCCCACTGCCGCAATATTCATCGGAAATTTGTCCAGGGGCTGATCCAGTTCTTTGGCCACCTGAGTGATGATCCGGGCGTTGGCCTGGTGCAGGAGAAAATGATCTACCTGATCCAAGCTTAACCCGGCCTGGTCGACAGCGGCCTGCAAGGACCGGGGCACTGCCCGCACGGCGAACGTATAGATTTTGCGCCCGTTCATGTGCAGAAAGGCATCGCTCGGTGCCTGACCATGCAACGCCCGGGCGGTGAGATACGCCCCCTGGTCGCCCAGGGTACGCAGATCACGGCCTAGATATTGGCCAGAGCCCTGATTACTGAGCAGAACGCCGCCGGCCCCGTCGCCGAAAAGCACGGCGGTGCTGCGGTCAGTCCAATCGACCAACCGACTCAACGTTTCCCCGCCCAGCACCAGACCGTAATGTACGTCTGGCCCGGCCAGCAGACGCTGCATTAGATGCAGTCCGTAAACAAAACCGGAACACGCGGCTGAAATATCGAAGGCTACGGCGTTGGCCGCGCCAATGGCCCCTTGGACCTGGGCCGCGGTGGCCGGGGTCGCATAATCCGGCGACATTGTCGCCACAACAATGTAACTGAGCTGGTCGGCGCCAATGCCGGCCTGATGCAAAAGCTGCTGCGCCACTGTGGTACACAGGGTGCTGGTGGACTCATCATCACCCGCAATATGCCGGGTATGAATGCCCGTCCGCTGGCGAATCCACTCATCGGACGTATCCATCCGGGCGGCCAGGTCATCATTGGTGACAACCTTTGCCGGAACCTGTCCGGCACTAGCCAGAATGGTAAAACTGCTTGGGGTTGGAGTCATTTCTTCTGTGCCTCATCTAAGAATTCTTCTAGATTCATCAAAGCTTGTTTGATCAGCTGCCGGTCATCATCGTCCATCCCAGCCAAGAAGCTGTTGACCAGGCGCCGATGGAACGCATCATGCACCCGGTAAAGCAGCCGGCCCTTGCTGGTCAGGCCAAGATTGATCACCCGCCGATCATCCGGATTACGGTGCCGCTCAATGTAACCCTTGCGCTCCAAATTGTTCAGATGCGCTGTGAGCGTGCCCTTGCTCATCCGAAATTCCCGGGCCACCTGACTGGTGGTCTTGTGGTCATGCAAGCCAATGGCGTGCACGATATGCAGCTCCCGGGCATTGATATCCCGGAAACGGCTGCCCCGAATTTGCTGCTCCTCAAATCGCATGATGTTGTCATACACATCCACTAAGGCATTGTTGATATAGTTCTGGTCTTGCTTGCGCGCTGCTTCAGACGTCTTCTTCTCGTCGATCATCGATATCCCCTATTTCTTATATTTTGGCCTGCGCCTCCTCTACGATAAAGGTCAGTTCAGCTTCGCAGGCTTTGTTCTCGCCAACCATGGCGGTACACTGCACCTTACCCATATTATCCTTCTGCTTCAGCATCGTCACATGCAGCTTGAGCACGTCGCCCGGCCGCACTACTTGGCGGAACTTAGCCTGATGGATTGCGCCCAGATAGGCGGTCTTGCCTTGGAAGCGCGGGGTCTTGAGGATCAGAATCGATGCCGCTTGGGCCAGGGACTCGATTTGCAGTACCCCGGGCATCACCGGATTACCCGGGAAATGGCCTTGGAAAAAGTTCTCGTTGATGGTCACATTCTTTGTGGCCACAATGGATTCGCCTGGAGTCAATTCATCCACGTAATCCATATACAGGATCGGATAACGGTTGGGGATCAATTGCATGATCTCCGCAGCATCAAGTACGTGCACTGTTCTCTTCCTTTCGCTGGTCGGCCCAATGGGTTAACACATAAATAGTTTGATGTTCAAACTATCTGGCCAAAACTTAACCGTCACGACATCCGCGACGGTAATAACTGATTGAAACGAGTCTACAGCAAATTAGTTCGAAGTTCAAACTTTTTCGGCAAACTTTTTTACCATAACACCCGTTGTTATTAGCTTCTGCCCGGTATGACGGGATCTTTTTCTGCCAAAAAAAATTTTGCATTTAAGTCTGTGAAGTGGATAACAGAGCATGGTACAATAGAACTCAGTAAGTGAAATAATTACATTATGGAGGACACCACAATGCTCAAAGCGCTCACCGATACACTGACGAATATGAACGTTGTCAGCGCCGTGACGTCGACGATTTTCATCATTCTGTTGGGCTTCTTCTTACGCCGGCGGGGTATCTTTTCTGATTCCCTAGGCAAAACCCTCTCGAAAGTCGTACTCACCGTGGCTCTGCCCGCTCTGGCTTTCAACTCATTCATGCAGCCCATTGATCCCGATACCCTGCGGCAGGGGATCAACGTACTGATTTGGGGCATCATCATCTATGTCATCTTGATTCTGGTCACACCGTTCATGTATTTTAAGTCCGATAAGGATAAGAAATCCGTACTGGCCGTTCTGACCACGTTCGGTTCCACGACCTTCTTCGGTATTCCCATCGTCGGGGCTGTCTGGGGCGCCAAGGGTGTGATGTACAGCTCCATCTTCAACATCGGCTATCGGATTTTCCTTTATTCCTATGCCTACATCAAGCTCTCCGGTCTGAAACTAGAGGCCAAGAACATCAAGACGATGCTGCTGAACCCCATCGTCATCGCCACCTTCCTAGGCCTATTCCTGTGGCTCTTCCAAACGGCTGCGCCGCAAGTCACTGTCCCAGCAGCAGATGCGACTGGCAAAATGGTTACCGTGGCCTTTTACCGAATTGACCAAACCGCCGTCTGGCTGTTTAAACCGCTATCTTATTTGGCGGCCTTGGCCTCTCCTCTGGCCTGGTTGGCCATCGGGGTCACTCTGGGATCCGTTTCCTTCAAGGAAGCAGCGACCGACAAGACCAGCTGGTACTACTCCTGGAATAAGGTCGTTATCGTACCGCTGATCAACCTGGTACTGTTGTTCCTGCTCACCGCAACTCACATTTTACCGGTGGACAACGTGGCCTTGGCCACAATTATCGTCATGATGGCCACTCCCACGGCAGCAGTGGCCGCGGCGTATGCTATCGGCTTCGACCATGGGGCATTGATGACCAGCAACGCCAGCTTCATTTCCACCTTCAGCGCCGTCATCGCCATTCCGCTCTGGATCGTTGTGCTGCAATTGATCAAAGCGGCCGGTATGTTCGGCGGTTAATTAGAGAGGACGTCGCCAACCAGTTAGAAGCGTAAGGATAAGCCAAGACGGGCCAAAACCCGATTTTAGGTTTTGCGCTCATCTTGGCTTATCCCTTAGCTTCTGGTCGGCAGAGCCCATTTAAATACTAGTTCACGAAAGGAAGTTCGACTATGGCTTTTAAGATTGCTTGTTTCGGGGTACACGATTATGAGGTGCCTTTCTTCAATAAATTAAACAAGTACAATTACGACTTGAAACTGATCCCGGCCTTACTGACTCACGACAATGTCGGCGAAATTGAGGGGTGCGACGCGGTGCTTCTGCGGGGCAACTGTGTGGCGGATGCCCAGAACTTGGCCAAGATGCACGAGTATGGTATTGCCTATGTGTTCACCCGGACCATCGGCTATGATCATATCGATCTCAAGGCCGCGGCCGGCTACGATATGAAAGTTGCCCGTGTCCCTGGGTATTCCGCCTATTCCGTAGCCGAACTGGCCCTGACTCTGGGGATGATGCTGTTCCGCCATACAGCCTATGCCACGGCGAACACCGCCCAGGGCGACTATCGTGTGACTCCCACCTACTTCAGTAAAGAAGCCCATAGTTCCACGATTGGCATCATCGGCACCGGCCATATTGGCGTGACCGAAGCCCAACTGTGGAAAGGCATGGGCGCGACCGTCTTGGGTTATGACGTCTACCAATCCGATGCGGCTAAGGCGGTCGTTGATTTCGTCAGTCTGGACGAATTGGTCACGAAGTCCGACATCATTTCTCTGCACGTGCCCTACTTCCCTGGTCAAAACGACAAAATGATCAACGCCGAGCTAATCAGCAAAATGCAACCCCACGCGGTACTGGTCAACACTGCCCGGGGTGAACTGGTCGACTATGATGCGGTCTTGGCCGCGTTGAAAGACGACCGCTTAGACGGGTTCGCCAGTGATGTCCTGTTGGCGGAAGGCCAAATCTTCGGTAAAAAACTGGCTGGCAACGACACTTTGCCATTGCCCGTTCTGCGCGACTTGGCCAGCCTATATCCTAAGGTGCTGTTCACCCCGCACATGGGCTCACTGACTGAACCGGCGCTGGAAGGCATGATTTCTGTCAGCTACGAGAACTTCAATACAGCCTTAACGACTGGGCATGTACCCAATGCAGTGACAGCCAAATAAACCAGCAGCACAAACAGGCATCGCAATCGTATTTCACGGTTGCGATGCCTGTTTTGTTTAGCCGTCGCTGTGCGCACTCAGTGCCCTATAATCCGTCCGTTAAGACCCACGTCATTGTCGCCGTATAGTGACCGTTCAAGCCGCTGGAACCAGTCGCGTTATTCAAGCAAAAGTCCAGCGGACCATTGATAAAGTCGAAAGTCTGCGACCCTGTCTGGTCATTGGCCACCGTAAATGGCGTACCCATAATGCTGTTGAAATAGTTTGCTTGATCCATTAGTCCCAGGTTCAGCTGCTCGGTGGAGACTTGGACAGCCGTCGATTGACTGACAAAGGGGGTCGCTGAAACTGATAAGGACCACGGTTGGCTTGTCTGCACTCGATCGTCATCAACTTGTACTGCGTAAGTACTGTTCACCGGTTGGAAAAGTGCACCAACAATATTGAACGCATGCTTGCCAAAATCAAGGGGGTTGGCATCAACCTTCAAGGATAGCGTATCGGACTTAAAAGTTACCATCCCGGTTACTGCTTGTGCCCCATAACTGGCAGGCAGACTGTACTGTATTTGATGCTGTCCCAGCTGGTTGATTGCATTCGAGGCAGTTGACTGAATAAGACTGGTCGGAATCTGGGTGATCGTGCCATTCGCCAAAATCTTAAAAGCCGTCACTTGATTGGTATCAATTGACCACTGCCGCCAATTCGCGGGCACCGTAGAGAGTTGTTTCATGACGACTGTTGGTTTGCCAACAAGAATGGCATTTGTCGTCTGATAGATATTGACATAACTGAGTACCTCGGTCGTATTACCCTGATCATCCGCAGCAATAATATATACCGGTTTGTTAGTGCCGGCAGCGGACCACAGATCAGCCGCATTTTTACTGTTGTCATACTGATAAGTAATCGCCTTATTCCAAATATTGGAGCCCGTTGCACTGACGAAATCCGTTGCCGTTTTAATAAAACTAGCGGCACTCAGCGGCGCACTGGCGGCCGCCACTGCAGAACGCGCCTCACTGCTGCCATACGGCGTGACTACCGGCGGTGTGGCATCGGTGACGGGCGTGTTGGTGCTGCTATCATTACCGTTTTTGAACGCATAGGCCTGAATCCGGCCATTCGTTGTTGGGCTGGCATTAGCGGTATCGCTGGGATTGCTTGCCATTAAGGGCGCATTGCCGGCAGTGTTGATCGTAAATCGGCCATCAGCTCCTGAAACCGCATTGAAATTGGCCGTATACTGGGTGCCCAGTGACGGGTTATTCGCAACTGGTGAGACGATCGTCGCTGGCGCAATTGGTTGATCTGCATTAACTTGCGCCGCAGTATAGGTCGGCGTCGTGCCGTTGGTCCAAATGGCATTACTATTTTTATTATTCACATGCCCGCTCACCCGTACGTAGGCACCAGCAAGGGGTTTCTCAGCGCCGGTGAGTCCGTCCAAGGTAGTGACCGTCCCCGTCACTGTCGTTGATTTATCCGTTAAAGCATTCAAATTGATATTGACACTGGCTACATAAGTGTATTGTACCCGCTGCAGCTTGTCCGTGTTGAAGGCCGAAAAAGCCGTTTGCGATCCCTGATCCGTTGAACTGCCAGTAGAACTTCGCCAGCCAGAAGAAGCATAGACCGATGACATCTTAAACATACTCTGGTACAGCGCATCGTAGTTGGCTAAATTATTCCAACAGCTGCTGTCTGTGCCCCAATTCGTGTTGCCCTTATTCCACGTATAAACATTCTGCGTGTCCACATTCAGCGTGCCGGACGGACTATATACCAGCGCCGGTGAAGTGCCGCCATTGGCCGCATAAGTCGCAGCGGTAGTGTCATCCTCGACATTGACAGAAAAAGCCCGGGAGAATTGAAAGTTTGACCCCGACCCCATATACAGCAAGCCGTTAGTCTTATTACTGGCAGCAGTGCCATTACTCGTGTGCGTTAAAGAAAAACGCGCGTATTGGGATAAAAGAAAATTAGATCCATTGGCCCCATCAATCACTGGATTAGGCGTATTACAGTGAATTGCAGATACGTTGAGCTGGGCAAATTGGCCCACACTCACCGTGGACGAGGTGCCAATACTTAATGGACCGCCAATATTGGCAGTACCAATCGAGCCGCCCGACTGATACGAGTTATACGGCCCATCTGAATTAATATTAACGGCGGCATGATCGGCGATTACAAAGTTGCTCTTGACTGAGTTGTAATTATCTACAGTAATACCATTGTATGGTGTGCCAGAAATCGTGTTGTTGTTTAAATTAACATTTAAAGTGGCATACGGCGATACCGTCAGCGTCCCATTAACAACCAGTAAACCCTGCGTCCACGCCGTGAACCCGCGATTGCCAGCGTTAGATAAAGTGACCTGCGCGTTTTGATCAATCAGGGCCGCCCCATTGTAGTTAATCCATTTACCAAGAGAAATACAACCCGAGCCATCACTTGATCCGATGTATACAGTATTTTTAGCAAAAGTAACACTCGATACCTCAATATTTTCTTGATAGGCATACCCAGTGACTGCTTTGGTGCGGCTATAATTGTTGCTGCTGTCCAGTCCAGTGTAGCTCTTCTGGCAGTATACCGTATTGTATCCCGTAAAAGTCACATTAGCGTAATACGACGCGGTTAACTGCGATCCTTGATAATCAATGTTGCGATAAATGAGTTTAGTATTTTGCGCCGCAGTCCCATTCTGATCCCGCAAAGTTAATGGTCCCCAGTAACTGGTGCCGCAAAGTTGAATATTGTTGAATGCCACAGTGCCCTGAAACGTGTTATTCAGATATATTTCCGGGCCCTCGTTTCCCCAATAATTCCCCTCTAACGTATATTGCCCCTGATTACCGTCAATCACAAAATTACGGGCGGGAACATTACCGCTCGTGGCCGAAAGCATACTCCGCGATTGATACCCAGAAACTGCACTGCCGCTCATTAAAATATTCGCACCCAGTTGAATGTAATGGACATTCTTATTCGTGAGCGCGGCAATCAACTGATCAGCAGTTTTCACAATTGTCGGCACATTATTATCCGCGGCTTTTATGGCTTGAATGGTGTTATATGTGCCCACATCATCATAATCGGTCATTGCATCAGCATAGCGGCCGCTCGCATCCGCCAAGTTTTGGATCGGCAGCGCCCGATATTTCAAGAGTGCGCTGCTGCGGTTAGCATCAACTTTGCTTTCAGAAAAAAATTGATTCGAGCGCACTGGTGAATAATTGGTCTCAGTTGCATCCGCTAAGCAAGTACCACTATGTACGACCAATGCGGCGAAAATCATGAATACTGCCAGAACAAGTGCGCTCAACCAAACGCTGGGTGGATCAATATCTTTGTACACTTCATTAGTGTGTTCCATTACTATTCCCCCTCGGTGTACCGCCCTATTGTCAACTAAGATGCCTGCCGATACTGTCAGCCCGGCCTGCTGGTTGATTCATTGAAAAAGCCAACGGCCCCCACTCTCTCGCCGACACAATCTGACTCGTTTCGCCAGACTTAGCTTTTATTCCATTTATCCACTCAACTAAGCGCACTAAACTTAAGTTTCGGTCATTGGCATACAATTTATGATAAGCCCACCTTCGAGATATTTCAACATAAGTATGCCCATAATGTACACTTTTTAGGATGCGAAAAGGCCAGTTTTAATCAGCTAACAAACGCGGAAATTTCCATTTAATAAACGGTTTCATCAAGTTTATCAGCCTCTTTGTTTGTTGGAATGCTGATATGAATTAGCCCTTAGTAGACTATCGATGCCTGGTATCGACAGTCTTTGGCCTATCCGATTCGAAAATAGATTTCAGTACTAATTTTCCCTAACTAACTATTCAGTCCTGAATTCGTCTAGCCGCAGGCCGGGCCAAAGTCGGGGACTGTCAGTTATTTTCGGTTAACCTGACGCACAGAGCGTCAAGATAGCGCTTTTGTCGAAAATGGAAATCCATGGTACAGTTAGGTTTGATAATGTATTTTATTCTGCAAGTGACGGGTGGCAATGCATAATGATCCATCGTGGATTTGCCCTGTCGTTAGCCCCGCCCTGCGATAGTGATCGCTGATTACTGAACAAATTCAAAGGAGACCGAGACAATGACAGATGCAATTGAATTAAAAGCCGGGAATGTGTTCCAAAAAGACGGCAAATTGATTAAAGTATTGGAAACCAATCACCACAAGCCTGGCAAGGGCAACACGGTGATGCAGATGAAGCTGAACGATGTCCGGAGCGGTTCCATCGTCCAAACAACGATGCGGCCCACTGAAAAAGTTGAATTGGCCGAAATGGACCATAAGAACGCCCAATATCTGTACAGCCAAGACGATACAGCCTACTTCATGGATACGGACACTTACGATCAGTATGAGCTGCCCCTTTCCCATATTTCGGAAGAGGTCAAGTACCTGGTACCCAACATGCAGGTCCAGCTGGAATTCTTCGAAGGCGAACTGATCAGCCTGGATCTGCCGACCACGGTGGATCTGAAAGTCACCGAGACCACGCCGAGTATCAAGGGCGCCACAGCCGCCAGCGGCGGCAAGCCGGCGACCATGGAAACCGGGTTGGTCGTCCAGGTACCGGACTTCATTCAAACCGGTGAAGTGTTAACGATCAATACAACGAACGGGGCGTACAAGTCTCGGGCGCAAAACTAGGCAGTAATGACGAAACAGCCGCCCGGCTTTCTGAAACAGAAAACCGGGCGGCTGTTTTATTTTGCATTTGCTGATTGCCAGAGACTGGCAAATGCGTAGTGCTACAATACAAGCAAAACTTTCAGGGGGAGATTGGATGACAAATTGCATTTTCTGCCAAATTATTGCTGGGGTATTGCCGAGTTACCGCATTGCCGAAAATAAACAGGCCATCGCGTTTTTAGCGACGGCCCGCGATATGGATGGTCACATTCTGGTAGTCCCGCGCCAGCATATCCAAAGTATTTTAGACTGCGATGATGCGACTTTGGCCGCGGTCATGCAGCTCACCCGCCAAATTTCAGCCCATCTGGTTCAAGCCTGCGGTTATGCCGGCGTCAATTTACTCAACGCCAGCGGGACCAACGCTGGCCAGTCCGTTCCTCACTTTCACATCCATATTCTGCCGCGCCGAACAGGCGACGGGATCAATGCGTGGCCCGCCCTGCCCGGTGCGACTGAAGATTTAGCAACTATCGCCCAACGGATCAGGCTAAACTAGCCGCTGGTTGATCAATCGGCCCGCTAAAGTACGGCTCTTCAATCGTCAGTCCTGGTTCGTCCAGGTCGATCTTGGCCAATGCCCCATACGGCAATATTGTCCGGGGATAGGCGTGGCCAAAATTCACGTTGTAGAGAATTGGCGTCTCGTACGACGCCGTGACCTTAGTCAAAATATCCTGGTAGTCCGCATAATACTGCTCATCCTGCGGTTTCCCGACAATGATCCCGTTGACCGCCGCCAGTACCCCCTGCTCATCTAGTTTGTCCAGCATCCGCCGATATAGTGCCGGACTCGGCCGGTCTTCACTGGTCTCAATGAACAAAATCTTACCCTGCCATTCGTCGGCTGCCGGGAAAATCTGATAGGCGGCCGCCGCCCGAGCTTCATCGGGATACCGGTTCGTCGTCAGTATATCGTACAAGCTGTCCAAACAACCGCCCAGCAGCCGGCCGTAGACCTGGCCAGTACCGCGCAGCACTTCGTAACCGTGAGTCTCTGGATGACTCACCCGGGGCGTGTCCACCGCGCGCACAGAAAAATCCTTTCTTTCTTTCTTCGTACCACACCGGGCTGGACGGAATCACCGTCCGCGCCGGATTAGTGAAATAATGGTTCAGGGTCTCCGCTGTATACGGCAATAGCTGCTTATCGAGTTCTGCCCAATCGTTCAAAATATTGGGCCCATAGAAGCTCTGCATCCCTAACCGATAGAACATTAAGTGATTGATGGTGATATCTGAAAAGCCGGAAAAGATTTTTGGCGTATCCTGGACCGCACAAACAAACGAGTGATCCGTCATCAAATACGGCAGCAGCCGATAGGTGTCGTCACCGCCAATGGCACAGAAAATCCCTTTGATCTGTGCATTCCAGAAAGCCAGTTTCAAGTCTTCCGCCCGGGCCTCTGGATGGGTCGCCAAGTAATCTAATCCGCGCCGGGCGTGGGGCATGTATTCCGGCACAAGACCGGCGGCGTGGAGCCGCTTTTCGGCCAACGTGCGTTGATGCTTGGCCGCCTGCTCGCCTAAAATACCGCTGGACAAGCTAACCAAGGCCACGTGATCCCCATGTTGGAGCGGCTCGGGCTTGCTCAGGTGCTCCGGATGCAGCTCCCGGTGCATTTTGATAAATTCATAGTGCCCGCCATTGGTTGCCTGCATGTAAGTCCCGTCTTCATGGAAGCCCAAACGATGATACAGCCGGATCGCCCGCTTGTTGAACACCGCCACGGCCAGATTGACCTGGCGATAAGCAAAGTGCTGGCCGACAAAGTCTAAAACACAGGTCCCAAATGCTTGGCCCAACCCATGCCCAGTGAGATCCGGCCGCAACCCCAGCCCAATTTCACAAGTCGTCGCATTGACCCGTTCTACCACAAAGAAGCCGATCACGGCGCCATCAGTATCGGTCACTTGCCAATACAGATCGCCCCGTTTCTCTGGGCTAACCAATTCTGCATAATCTTCCGGATCGGCTGTCATGTCGTAGAACGCATATTGGCCCGGATAATGCCACTCATCGGCAATCATCTGGGCTGTTTTTTGAGTAATTTGACTAATTGTCCATTCCTTGTGCATAACGCGTTTCCTCCCATTCGCCGCGTAAGATGCCATACTTCATCGAGTCCCAATACTGATTTTGCCAATACCGTACTTGCCGGATGCGCGCTTCTTCGCGCATGCCGATTTTCTCCGCCACTCGCATCATCCGAATGTTCCCCGACCACGTCGTCAAACCCACATGAGGCAAATCCACCATACCAAAGACCCGGTCCAGCCACAGGCGCAGCGCCGTTGTGCCCACGCCTTGCCCCCAGATGTCGTTAACGTAAACCACAATACCCACTTCCAGCCAACGTTCCAGAATACCGTCTGAATAATACGCAAAAACAGCTCCTACCAGACGGTCATCCAGAAAGATCCCATTCTTAAACGGATCATGCGCCCAAGCGTGCATTTCATCCTCGGTCATGGGCGCGTCATGAAAATAAGGCCCGTTCCAGTTCTGCCATTCTTCATGGCCAGCCCCGTAAGCAATTTGCCAGAGCAGCTGGATATCGGTTTGCTGGAGCGGGCGAATCGTTACAGTCATATGTTTTCTCCTAATTGAGTTAATGTCATCAAAGTCGGGGTGTCGCCGGCATTCTGTACTGCCAGATAATACTCACCCGTTGGGGTCTGCAAAGTTGTTTCGACTAAGTATAAATCACTATTCTCTGAAAATGTTAACAAAAAGCGCATTTCATCCGGTTCAGCCACCGCCAAGCGGTCCCACGCTTCCTGGAAGACGGGGTTGTTTTTGATGGTCGTAAATACCCGATACAGAAAGGCGGAATCGGCATCACTGCTGTAAATCTGGCGAAACCGGGCAGTTTGTAAATGGGCGACTTCCCGCCAATCATCAACGGCGGTCTGTAAGAACGGATCATGAAATATCCGCCAGACAGCGTTGCGCTGCAGCGCGCTCTGGCCGGTCAAATTACCATATACTGCCGCAAAAGCCGGATTCCACGCCACGATCGTCAGCTGCCGATCCATGAGATACGCCGGCCGCGGCAGCTGGGCCAGCATGAGGTCCCGCAGCGCCGCACTGACACCGCTGACTGGCCGCTCCAGAGGACGCTGGCCCACCAAATTAAACACGTAACGCGTTTCGGCGGGGCTCAATTGCAGCACCCGACACAGGGCGGCCAACACTTCCGGAGACGGATTGGCCCCCAATCGGCCCTGCTCGATGCGCGCGTACCAATCAGTACTGACATGGGCCCGCTCGGCCACTTCTTCCCGGCGCAGCCCCGTTACCCGCCGGTGCGGTCCGCGAGTAATGCCGAATACACTGGGATCCGCACTCAGCCGCTTATATTTCAAAAAATGGCCTAATACCTTCTCGTTCGTTGCACTCACTCCTGACCCGAACCAGGGACTCGTTACCCTAGGATAAACCAGCTCTTCCTCCGGCCGGCAAACACCTGCATACTCAAGCTGTTGGTTGAAATCAGTATAGCATGCCTAGGAGGTTATTTTATTATGACAGTAAAAATTGGTATTAATGGGTTTGGCCGGATCGGCCGCCTCGCATTTCGCCGCATCTTAGCGTTACAGGACACAAACGATATCCAGGTGGTGGCGATCAACGATCTCACCTCACCGACGATGCTCGCCCATTTGTTAAAGTATGATTCGACCCACGGTACACTGGCAGCCACCGTCAGTGCCACCGAGCACGCGATTATCGTCAATGGCCAAGCCCTTACGGTGTATGCCGAACCAGACGCCAGCCAGCTGCCCTGGGTAAAAAATGACGGCGTTGACTTTGTTTTGGAATGTACCGGCTTTTACACCTCCCGGACGAAAGCCCAGGCCCACCTGCAAGCCGGCGTCAAGCGAGTGCTGATCTCGGCCCCCGCTGGGAACGATGTCAAAACCATCGTGTTCAACGTGAATGACCAGATTCTGACCGCCGCCGACACAATTGTCTCCGCCGGCTCCTGCACGACTAACTGCCTGGCACCGATGGCCGCAGTCCTGGATAAAGAATTCGGTGTTGCCGCTGGCACCATGACCACCGTCCACGCCTACAGGTCCACCCAAATGCTGCTGGACGGCCCCGTCCGCGGCGGCAACCTGCGCGCCGCCCGCTCGGCCGCGGTGAACACCATCCCCCATTCCTCCGGCGCGGCCAAAGCGATCGGCTTGGTGCTGCCCCAGCTGAATGGCAAACTCCAAGGCCACGCCCAGCGTGTCCCCGTCACAGACGGTTCGCTGACCGAGCTGGTGACGATCCTGAACCAAAAAGGATTAACCGCCAATCAGGTCAACGCCGCCATCCAACCCTATACTCAGGACAATCCCAGTTTTGGCTGGAACGCTGACGGTATTGTTTCCAGCGACGTCATCAATACGACGTACGGATCCATCTTCGACCCTACCCAAACCAGCGTCGTCACCGCTGGCGACCAGCAACTGGTGAAAACCGTAGCCTGGTATGACAACGAGTATGGTTTTACGTGCCAGATGGTCCGGACATTGCTGAAATTCGCCCAATTGTAATCAGTTGACCAGACGTGGGCCGCATCCTAGGGTGCGGCCCTTTTTGTCTGATTTAGTTTGAACCGGCTCAGTTGCCAGCTAACTCCCCCGCAGCAGATTGGGCGTTTTATTCTGTCAGGCCCACAAAGTTGCTGACAAACCGGCCCATCTGCGCTGGTGTTTCACCCATGCCGGTTTGCAGCCAGCGTACTGCCATATTGACCACAGCACCCGCTAAAAACTCTGTCCAGTATTTCTTGCCGATACGCGACGGGTGGGCCTTAACGACCAAATCATTCTTTACCAAATACTCAAAAGCTGATTCAAACGAGTGAATCAGACTGCTCTCCAGACCAACTTTCACCAGGGTCAATTGGGTATCGCGCGATTGAGCAGCGAGTTCAAAATAGCGGGTAAACATGGTTGTCGTGGTGATAATCCCCTGATCTGGCAACTGCCGCATATACTGCACAACACTCATGATGTTTTCTTGATAAATAATATCTGCGTACGATTGAAAATGATGATAATAATAAGTCCGTGAGACGCCTGCCTCGCGGCACAATACAGCCACCGAAATATCGCTCATCCGATGATCTTCAAGCAATCGAATCAATGCTTGAAAAATAGCCAACAGCTTTTTTCGACTCAATTCTTGTGGCGACATAGTTTACAAGTTCCCGCCTTTATGTAACTCATAGATTCACCCATCATATTACACCTGTTAAGCTTCCTAACGAATTCTGAAAAACAATTTGTTAAGGAGGATGTGTTTGCATGAAAATACTGCAACAAAAACTCATCGTACTCGCAATGGCCATCAGTATCTTTCTCTGTGTCCTGGATACTACTGTCATGAACATTGCACTGCCTGCTATTCAAAGCGGGCTGAACGTGAATCTCTCAGATTTGTCTTGGGCGCTGAATATTTATACGATCACCTTCGCTGTCTTCACTATTCCGTTGGGCCGGGGCGCCGATATTTTTGGCCGGCACAAGGTTTTCTTAGTTGGCTTATTGCTTTTCCTGATTGGCTCGGCATTATCCGGGGCGGCAATGAATGTGCCATTTCTAGTCACTGGCCGCGGCATCCAAAGTTGGGGGGCGGCCATCATCTTCCCCGCCGGCATGACCATCGGGATTACCAGTACCAGTTTGCAAAAACGGACGGGAGTCGTCGCTACGCTGGGTATCATGCAAGGTCTAGCCGCCGCCATGGGGCCGACAATTGGCGGCATTATCACGCAATATCTTGGCTGGCGCTGGGTATTCATGATCAACCTCCCATTAGGTATTCTCGTTGGCTTGCTTTGCTTACGTTACCTGAATTTCAAAGACGAGCAGCGGATTGCGGCCCAGATTGATTATGCCGGTATGGTACTGTCGATGATCATGCTGTTCACGTTGACTCTCGCTTTGATCAACGGTAATGCCTGGGGCTGGGCTAGTCCGCGGATCATTGGTCTATCGATTACCAGCCTGAGCGCCTTGATTCTCTTTGTCATCGTTGAGCGGCACGTCAAATCGCCAATGATTCCTCTACGTCTATTCAGGGATCGGCAATTTACCGGGGCGGCTCTGGCCGTGATCATTACCGGTATTTTCCTCGTCGCCGTGATGGTGATTCTGCCGACATTTTTCACGAAGGTCCAAAACCACAGTGAACTGCAAGCTGCCTTGATGATTACGCCCACTTCCGCGATGATTTTCTTATTTTCGCCCCTGAGCGGTTTTCTGATCAAAAAGCTTGGCCCGCGTTTAGTGATCTTTACCGGCTTTATCAGTATGTTGGCCGGCTATGGGGTGCTCTATATCATGGATCCTAACATCTATCAGCAAGTTGTTTGGGCTTGTCTGCTAATTGGGATTGGTTTCGGCATCGTGGCTGGACCCATCGTTGTCTTGGGTGCTTCGGACTTCACGGGGGAATTACTGACGGCCTCGCAAAGTGTTTTGGGCCTATTTCGGCAAATTGGTTCTGTCCTAGCCGTCGCCATCTTTGTCTCTGCGTTGACGGTCAACTTAACGAACGCCAAGACGGCCACCATCGATCAAGCGGACCGCATCATCAATACGTTGACCATCAATAGTGCTGCTAAACAAACAATGAAGCAGCAGGTACAAACGCAAATGGCCGCCGAGGGTGGTTCAACCGGCTCGACAAAAAAGAAATTTATCTCGGCGCAGCAAGAAGACACGCTGATTCGCACCACCTATGAAAAGGAAATCACCAAAATGCAGGCAACCGGGACTATTCTTCCGGCAACAGTGAAGGATAAAATCCATGCTCAGGTGACCAAGAATGTCAAACAGGCCATTAACAAGGAAAATCAACAGATGACCGCCGCCGTCAGCCAAATCAAGACAACGGCCAAGAACAACATCACGAATGCCTTCATGATGCCCTATCGGCAAGCCTTGGTATTCCTCGCCTTAGCAAGTTTTATCTGCTTGCTGTTTGATCGCAAGCAACCGTATCAAGCAAAGCTGGCCAGCCGGTCAACAAAATAATCTGATCAACCGCGGCCCTCTTTCCCTTGTTGCAGCCTTGAATGCCTTATAATGTAAGTAAAGAGATTGGGGGAACCGCTATGGCAGAATCAGAAAAGAATAATCTCAAAGTCACTATTCCACATCAAATCGTCGACGAGTTGGCGCTGAAATCGGGGGACGACGTCAAGATCCACATTACCGACAACAACGTCGTCATCGAAAGCGGCACTGAGAATCCAGAGAAAACAGATATCAAAATTCGGTGGTTTGTCCTGCCTGCATTGATTGCCACCATTATTTTCCTGAGCTTCTTCTTGATCCGTCAAGAAAACTTGATTCCCTTAACCGGCCGGCTGTCCATCAGCGCGGCGGTAATCATTCTGGGCGTGGTTAGCGGCGTCATTTCCTTCGCCACGTTCTACATCCGCAACCATCAGCAGGACCGCAATCGGGCCTTGAAGGGTCTGTACTGGCGTAATTTTCCAGTGATCCTGCTGTCCTTCACGATCATCCTGGCCTTGGCCCTGCTGGCGATTTTCTGGTTCATGGGCATTCTCTTCAAGGGCGCCGCCTTCGACCCCTACACCGCCAGCGCGCTCTTTCTGTTGTTCACCATGACGATCAACTACTTCATGATCTACGCGGCGCTGCATATCAATTCAGAAATGATGGTGCGCCTGCTGATCACCGTCATTGTCAGCGGCGTTCTCGCTTCCATGGTGACCAACAGCGACAATCATTGGTGGGAAACAAACCTGAGCTTTCTGGGCACGAAACACGCCAATTACAGTTGGCAATTCAATCTGACCTTGATGGTCTCGGCCTTGCTCATGGTCGGCTTGATCGATTACCTCTTCGTCTGGCTGCAGCGCAAGTACCAGCACAATCTGGGCTTGAACATTCTGCGGGTTCTGCTGACGATCATGGCCTTCTCCCTGTTCGGGGTCGGCGCCTTTGCCAATAATGGCGAGGGTCTGCTCCACCTGCTCCACGATATTGCCGCCTGGGGTCTGGTCACCGTCCTGGGCTTGACGGTCATCCTCATCCGCTGGCTGCTGCCCAAGGGCTCCCGCCAGTTCCAGATTATTTCGGACGTCATCGTCCTCCTGCTCTTCATCGACTTCGTGCTCTTCAAGTACGTTGGCTACTTCTCCCTGACTGCCTTCCAGCTCGTCGCTTTCGATTTGGCCTTTTCTTGGATCCTGCTGCTTCTTGGCACGCTGCGCCGGCTGTCGCACCGGGACGACCTGACCATGACGGTCCGGTTAGAGGATGACGAGGCAGAAAAGCGGTCATGATGCTAGCGGACTATCTAGCCGCAGTGACCCGCTTGAACCAGCACGCCAGCTTCAATGGGGCGATGCAGGTCGTGACGCCCAGGCAGGTGTTGTACGCCTATGCGGCCGGCCTGGCCAATATTGAGAAAAACGCGCCGTTCACCAGCCGGACCGTGACGGGCATCGGCTCCTTATCGAAACAATTTTTAGCCATCGCGGTCATGCACCAAGTGACCGCTGGCCGCCTGCACCTCACCGACCGCGTCGCCCAGTTTCTGCCCGACTATCCCCAAGCAGCCGCCGTCACGATCGCCGATTTATTAACCATGGCCAGCGGCATTCCGGATTATCCGACTTTGCTTCAAAAACAGCACCCGACTGGTGCACGCGCTGCGGCTTCTGATCCGCAAAGTGTGCGCCGGTTGGGTGCTGATTTGTCGTTAGCTGACTTATTGGTCTTGCTGGATGATCACTTCTTGGCCTTTACCCCAGGCAGCCAAGGGGCTTATTCCAATACCAATTACTATCTGTTAGGGCTTATTCTAACCAAGGTGTTGCAGAAACCATTGGGGCAAATTCTGACCGACACTGTTTGGCAGCCGCTGGGATTGACCGCCACGCAATTAGGCACCCAACACGCCCAGGCCGCCAGCTATCTGCCTTGGGATGATGAACTGCTGTTCATCGGCAAAGGACACCACACTGCCGGCGACAGCGGCATCGTCACCTCGGCGGCCGACTACGCACGCTGGCTGCAAACCATCCTACAACGATCGGAAAGCCTGCTGCCGGCCGCGGCCTGGCAAACGCTCTTCACCATTCAGCACAACTTCTACGGCATGGGCTGGTTCCGTCATGGTCCGTGGTTTTGGCACAGCGGGCTGATTCTAGGTTATCAAGCCGACGTCTTTTTGTCTTTTAAGCACCAGCTCGCTGTGTTTTGGTTTACCAATGTTCGTTTCCTCACTGCATCCGCCCAGGATTGGAATCGCCAGCAACGGATCTGGTTGGATCAGCTCACTTAAAGCATTTTAGCCAAAACGAATCCATGGCATTATGCACCGCCGCACCCAGCGGCTGCAGCAAGGGGTTGAACCCGAATTCCCGGTATACATGCATTGCGGCTGTCAGGGTATGGTGTGTCTCCAGGTAGACACAGTCATAGTTGGCCTGTTGGGCAAAGGCCAGCGCTGCCGCCACCAGCTGCTTGCTCAAGCCGTGCCCGCGCGCGATCTCATCCACGTAGACTTTTTGCAGCTCGGCGATCTGCGGTGTGTCGCTGTACTGGGCAATACCCGCGCCGCCCAACACCCGCTGCCCCTGGACCGCGACAAAATAAGTCCGCCGCTCGTCAGCCGAGTAATACCGGCTCAAATGGGCCAATTCAGGATCAAAATAAGCCGTGCCGGGAATCGCCAAGCCTACGGTACTCAAAGAATTGCGCACGATGGCCGCCATTTGGTCATCGTCTGCCGCCGTTAACCGGCGTATCTTAATATCTTCACTCATGTCGCCGTCACCCTCGTTCCAAAATATTAGTCGAGTATACTACAGACCACTCGGGTATCAAAAAAACGACGACCTCAGTCGTCGTCTCGCAACCGGCCGCCATCATTCCACTGACCAATCAATTGATGATTCTGACAGGCATCGGCAAATTTGCGCAGCCGGGCGTGGAACAGTTTGGGCTGGTTGGCTTTAATCTGAATCGTATCCACGCGTACCCGCTGATACAGCGGCGGACACTGGCAGAAAAAGTCCCACGCGCCGGGACGCCGCCTTAATGCCCGCTTGATGCGGCGATCTATTTTGAAATGGGACCGGTCCATATCGGGCAATACTGCCCGCCCGAATGCTGTCATCCGGCCTAGACGGATCATCCGCCGACATCGGGCCTTATTCAGCTCCGACCAATTGCTGCCGGGCTGCCGTGGTACAAACCGCTGCACCGCGGGTTGATCTGGTCTCAGCCGCTTATACGTGCTGTCGATCCAGCCAAAACACATGGCTTCTTCGACCGCGTCCACGTACCAAAACGTATTATCGTCCTTGGGGATACCGCGTTTCACATTCGCCCAGCACTCCTGGGCCAGCGCATGATTAGCCAGCAGCCAGGCGCGAAATTCATTCCGATCATGCACCATAACAAGATAATTCTCCGGTTCCGCCAGACTCAAAGATTATTCATCTCCCGGCGTCATTTTACCGTGGTGAATGGTCGCCGCGTCCAAGAACCAATGGTCTTCGGGATCACCCTTTAGCGCTGTGAACGGGACCGGCTGACCGCCAGCCTCTTCTATTTTAGTCAGCAGGTAATTACGCAAGATCCACGCATCTTCCAAGGAACGCTGATGTAAATTGAGGATACGTTCCAACTTGGCCGCGGAAATACCGAGATCGGCGGCGATGGCCGGGCGCGTCAGACCGGCTAGCTTGATGTTGGCGCGAAACTCCTCCTTAGTGGCTTCTTTTTCGTTGGGTGATAAACTCATGTAACGACCTCTTTCTATAATTCGTTTTGTACTTCATCATAACAGGCTTGGCCCAACAGCGGGGTGCAATACGCTTGTAATGCAAATAACGGCACCACCAAAACTTCAGTAGTGCCGCCAATATTTTAGTTGCTTAGTTTTGCTTGGCCAACATCTGCCGCCAAGCATCCAGCACGCCATCCGGCCGCGTATACAAGATCTGTGTGTCCGCTTTGATCGCCCGCACAAACGGGAAGTACAGATAGTCGTGGTTGGTGTCGACTTTCGGTACCCAGCGAATGCTGTCCTCGCTGAAGACAGTATCGCTCAAGTCCTCAATCAGCGACTGATATTTCATATAGGCATCATCGTAATCGTTGGGGCTCTCGATCAGTGGGACAAATTGTTCCCCGTGAAACAGAGCCGGTGTCGGCACTTCAGTGGACGGTTCGGTAACGATGTGACTTAACGGCAACTGCAATGTACCGTCATCTTTGTCTTTACCGAACACAAAAGTCAGCTTGGCCTTGGGATCAGTTCGGCCATCCGTCGCCAACTTGATCAGCGTCCGGGCAGCGGTATTCAAAATATCGCTGGGCAAGGCCATTTGCTGCAACCGATCCTGCACCATCGCAATGGCTTTATTCCGCTTGGCGGCGGTACTGATTTGTTGGAAAATATCCTTCAATTCCTCCGCCGGCACGACCTTGGTTAAACCATTGCCCAGTTCCGCGATCCAAGTTGGCTGACTGGCCAGACGTTCCGCAAAGGGCTGGAATGCCCGGGCCACCGCTTCGTTCTTGGACGTGGGCGTGAACGGCTTTACTTTACCGTGAATCAACCAGTATTCCCATTGTTGGCGCGCCAGGGCGGCAAATTGACCGGTCCGATCCACCAACCTGTTGGCCTGCGGATCCACCCCGATATGGTCGACGTAAATGTCCGTGGCCCTAACCGTATCGTCATTCCAAGCCTGATCCACTTCTGATGCATAGCAGCTCACCACTTGGGCCACCAGCGACGTAATTGTCACGCCAGCCAAGGAGGCCGCCGTCGGCACGCCCTGCTTCAACACTAAAAGCTGCTGGTGGGGATAATAATACGCCACGGCATACCGCTCAAAAGACGTCCCAGCGGCCGCCAGGACCACTTGCGCCGCCCCCAGTTGTAAATCCTTGGCGACACCCTGTTCCTGCTTGGCCAAGCCCAACAACGGCACGGCCTCTGGAAAATCCCCTGTGCCGCTTTTCAACCACTCGATGAATGCTTCATTTTGTTCAGCTTCTGTACTCATGCTCGTCGCCTCTATGTCTAGTATACCGCTCGGTTAATATAAAAGGAGGATAATAAAAAAGCCATCACGGGGGGAGGGGGGCGGTGCCCCGTCAAGTGGACAGCTCAAATATTAAAAGGTCGTTCTCGTGTTGTTCCCCAATTAGGGGCGAATTAGTTACTGATTTTGGCAG
>NZ_AUEH01000017.1 GCF_000425885.1 Schleiferilactobacillus harbinensis DSM 16991 | reverse complement strand
AGCGTCACTTGATGAATTAGAGCATCACCTTAAAGAAGGCATCAAACCAACTCTTCACTCTGATCAAGGGTGGCAATATCAAATGGTGGACTACCAGCAACGTCTCAAGGCTATGAACATTACACAGAGCATGTCTCGTAAAGGTAACTGTCACGATAATGCGCCCATCGAAAGCTTCTTCAACCTCCTAAAACGTGAGTGCTTGAATCGGTATCAGATCAACACGCTCTCAGATCTGCGCAAGCTGGTGAACGGTTACGTGGATTGGTTTAACAATGTCAGAATTTCGAGAAACAAAAATGGCTTGACCCCAGTTGAGTACCGGGAACAAACCATGATTGCTTAATTCAAAATCTAAATTGTCTAACTTTTCTATTGCACTTCAAGCCGTCTGCGGGGTCATTTCTTTATATTTCAGCAGTAATTGCTTCCTGAGTCGCCCGCACTTGGTCGATCAGTTCGGCTCGGGCGGCTTCGGGGACGCGGTATTTGGGGGCAGAGACGCTGAAGGCGCCGAATAGGCGGTCGTGGCGGTAGATCGTGGCGCCGACGCAGAAGACTTCCAGTTCGTTTTCTTCGTTATCGATAGCCACGCCGCGGTCTTTGATTTCTTGAATGTTGTGTTTCAAGGCGGTGGGGGTGATGAGCGTGTGCGGGGTCACCGGCTGCAAAGTGGTGCGGTGCAGGTAGGCGGCCAGCTGGTCGGGAGTGAAGGTGGCCAGGATTGCTTTGCCCATGGCGGAGGAATACAAGTGCATGCGGCCGCCGATGGTGGATTTCAATTTAATGGAGTTGGGGCTTTCCAACTTCTCGATCAGCATCACCTGGTTGCTTTCCAAGACGCCCAGATTGATCGTTTCGCCGGTGGTTTGGCGCAAGGCTTCCAGAGCGGGGAAGGCGACATCGCGGATATTGAAGCTGCTCATTGCTTTGGTGGCGTAGGGGATGAACTGGGTGCCCAGGTAGTAGCGGCGGCTTTCGTCATCCCGGTGCATGAAACCCAGGGCGCAGAGGGTAGTGAGGATCTTCAAGGCCGTCGGTTTGGTCAGTCCGGTGCCGCGGCTGATGGTCATTAGGGTGGGTGCTTCGTCTGCGGCCAGCGTGAAGTCCATGATTTCTTTTGCTTTAATCAGGACGGTGCCGTAGAGTTTTTCAGTGGTTTCAGGCATATCGATTGGCTCGCTTTCTTATATGGAAACTTTTGTTACCCTATTGTACCGTGTCTAGGGTCCGGTATTCAAGAAACCCATTTTCTTTATTGGAAATTAGTGTATCGGCCCCTCCCGGAAAATATCTTCTTCAGGTACAATGGTTGAGAGAGATAGAGAGAGGGTGCAGAGGTCATGGTTTCAATTACAACGTATAATATTCGGTTGGATACAGACGACGATCACCCCTGGCAGTGGGCGGCACGCAAGCCGTATGTATTGGCCAATTTGCAGCGGCTGGACCCGGACATTTTTACCGTGGAAGAGGCGGAACCCCACCAGTTAGCAGATCTGCGGACGCTGACGGCGTACCGCGGTTTTGGTGTGCCGCGGGAGAACACAGTGGATCAAGGCGAAGCGGCGGCGATTTTTATTAAGAAAACCAAGTTCGACGCGTTGGCGGAGGGTCATGCCTGGGTATCCAAAACGCCGGACAAACCGTCCATTTATCCTGGGGCTTGGACGTATCGCATGTTCCAGTGGGCTAAGCTGCGGGATAAAACGGATGATACGATTTTTTATCTGGTGACGGTCCACCTGGACCATGTGTCCGTGGCAGCCCGAAACTTTGGTGTGCAGCAGATCCTGGCCGCGTTCGCCCAGGAACGGGCCGATTATCCGTTTATCGTGACCGGGGATTTCAATATGACCCCACGGATGAGGCTTACCGGACGATGACGGCGACTTTGCAGGATGCGGCCTTGACGGCTGCTCAGCGGCCGGAACCAACTCCGGGGACGTGGCAGGACAGTGAACCGCCCACATTTTTACCGGGACAAACGGCGACCCGGCTGGACTATTTCTTCGTCAATGACCGGGTCCAGGTGCAGTCGTATGCCGTGGATACCACGCTGGCGCCCACAGGCCAGTATGCCTCGGACCACTTCCCTGTGACGGTTACGGTGATGGCCCGATGAGCGGGGCGACGATCAAACGGGAGGGGGCGCCGCTGCTGCTGATCTTGCTGGGCAACTTGCTGATTGCCTTTGGCTATGCCAAATTCATGGTGCCCAGCAATATTATCAGCGGCGGAGTGACTTCCCTGAGTATGGTGCTGGCGCGGCTGACACCCTTGAGTGTCGTGACTTGGACGAACATGATCACGGTCGGCTGTCTCGTCTTTGCGTTGATTTTCTTAGGCCGCACGAACTTCATTCGGTCTATTGTCAGCAGTTTTGCCTACATGGGCTTCTTTGCCCTGTGGACCTGGTTGCCGCTGAATTTGGCCCACTGGCCCTGGCTGGATGTTCTGTTGGCAAGCTTGTTCATTGGCGCGGGATATTATTGCTGTATTGCGAGTAATGCGTCGACGGCTGGGTTGGACGTGTTTGCGCTGATTGCGGCACACAAAAACCCGCAGCTGAATGTGACGCTCATGCTGCGGGTGATCAATGTGGTGGTGCTGCTGGGGAGCACGGTGGTGTTCGGCTGGGCAGCGCTGGTGTGGGGCTTGGCGTTTACGTTCCTGTATTCAGGCCTGATGGGCTGGCTGTTGCGGCGGTACCGGCCGTTTCCGAAGGTGAAGACGACGAAGTAAGAAACTGTCTTTGATTGCCGTGCCAAGTGCTCCGCATTTGGCACTAAGGACACTAGACTGAGCGATTGGCTCAGTCTATTTTTCTGCCAGACTGCACCCGCACCGTGCTGTACGTTTTGATCCAGCGCAACAGTTGCTGGATGTCGCCGGTGTAGACTTCGCCGATATTTCCGATGCGGAAGCTGTCGATGGTCGAGACTTTTCCGGGGTAGATGATGAAGCCGCGGTCTTTTAAGTACGCGTAGAACGCGTGGAAGTCGAAGGCGGCGCTGGGGTATTTGAACGATGTGATGATCGGGGATTGGTCGGCTTCCGCGATAACGGGGGCGTAGCCGAGGGCGAGCATACCTTGGCGCAGCTGGTGTTCGCTGCGGGTGTAGCGGGCAAACCGGGCCGGTACGCCGCCTTCTGCGGCGAGTTCTTGCAGGGCTTGATGGAAAGCATAGAGTACGTGGGTGGGCGAGGTGAAGCGCCATTTGCCGTGCTGCTGGTTGAAGCTTTGGTTTTGATCATAAAGATCCAAAGACAGCGAGCGGGCATTGCCTTCAGTCCTAGCCAGAGCGGTACGGTTGGCAATAATGAAGCCGAAGCCGGGCACGCCTTGGATGCACTTGTTGCTGCTGCTGATCAGATAATCCAGGCCGAGGGCGGCGGTGTCGATGGGCACGCCGCCGAAGCTGGACATGGCGTCCACAATGGTCACAACACCCCGGGCATGGACTGCCGGAATAATGGCATCGATGGGATTGAGGATACCGGTGGTGGTTTCGCAGTGGACAGTGGCGAAGTGGGTCACTTCGGGATGGTCATCCAGAACAGTCAGGACTTTTTCGAGCGTGACCGGTTCATCTTCGGCAAATTCCAGGTCCACGTGGACGATATTGTAGTAGTCAGCAATTTGGCCCATTCTCCGGCCGTAAGCGCCGTTCATCGCGATCAGCAGCACCCCGTCTTGTGGGGTACGGCGGTGCCGAGCGCGGCTTCCACGGCGAACGTACCGCTGCCCTGCATTAGGATGGTGGTGTAGTCTGCAGCGGGGGCCTGAGCGACGCTCAGCAGTTCCTGGCGGACGGTTTCGGTTAGCGCTTTGTACTCGTCATCCCACGTACCGTGATCGATGAGCATGGTCCGCTTTACGGCCGGGCTGGTCGTCAGCGGGCCGGGTGTGAGCAGCAGCGGCGCCGGCTGGGCCTGATAGGGGACTAGGGTGTTGAGGGCGGTGATCAGTGCCGGCAAATCGGCCAGGGTATCAATGACGTAGTCGGCCCCGGCCGCGTACAGGGCCTGGCGGGCGTGACTGACGCGGCGGTCTTTTTCACCCGTTGGCAGGGCATCAAAGGCGATTTCCGGCAAGCCGATGAGATTGCCGCCAATCACTACGCCGACGCTGATGGCGTGGGCGGCTTTGCCTTCGAGGATATCGGTGATCGTGTCGCCGACTTTGAGCACAGCGCGCGGGTCAGTCACTTGGAGCTGAGCCAAGGCCGCCAGCAGCATGTCCGGAGCGGGCCGGCCGATGCCGTTGGTCTGTTCTGCGGTCAAGTTGACCTTAGGCGCGTACCCCTGGGCGGCGGCCACTGGCAGAATGCGGTCCAGCATCGCTTGGGTGTAACCGGTGGTGGTCGCCAGCTTAATGTGCTGGGCCTGCATGAAGTTAGCGAGGTCTTTGACTCCCGGCTTCAGCGCGGCATATTCCACCAGCACGTCATCAATTTTGACTTGGAAGCGGGCGTAGACCTGGTCGATCCCGGCAGCTAATGACTCACCGGGATTGTTGGCCTGCCACTGGGCTTGAATCGCCGGGTCGGCGAACATTTTCTCCACATGAGTGCGTTTATCCAGCCCCAGATCCTGCCGAATCTCGTCCGTGGTGATGGTGATACCGAAGTGACTGAAGGCCTTTTGAAAGGCAATGATCGGGGCCAGGCTGCCGTAATCGACAGTCGTCCCGGCCCAATCCAATACAATGGCTTGAATCATGGTGCAATTCCCCTTTTCTAAATAATGATTAATGGGCAGTGCGGTTGAGATAGGCGGTGCGGAGGCGGTAGGACACGCTTTCCAAGGGAATCGTGAAGGCGAGGATCAGATACACGATCAGGCCGACCTCATGAAAATCGAAGTAGAAGCCGCTGGCCATGAAGAGCTGGTAGCCGATCCCGCCAGCTCCGGCGGCGGCGCCCACCGCGACGGCGTTGGCGAAGTTGATCTCAAAACGGATAAACGTCCAGCTGAGCAGACTGGGCCGAATCGTGGGCAGGATGGCTTGGGTCACTAAGGGCCAGAAGCGGACGCCCATGGCCCGCAGCGCACCCAGAGTATCGGCGGGTAATTCGTCAATACTGTCGGCGTAAACTTTGACCAGATAAGCGACACTGTGGAAGGTCAGCCCGATCACGGCGGCGTTAGCGCCCAAACCGAGCACGGTACTGTAGATCAGGACCCAGAGGATCGTGGGGATCGCCCGGATCAAGGCCATCGCGCTTTGCACGGTGCGGATCAGCCAGCGAGGCGCCAAGTTGCGGGCGGCCATTAAGGCGAGCAGAAAGGCAAAGATGGCGCCGATCAAAGTCGTCAAGAAGGCCAAGGCAATACTTTGCACTAAGGCAAATAAGAGACTGGCGGCACTGGCGTTATTGGCGGCGGGCTGGAAAAACATAATCTGGATGTTGCGCACCAAGTCACTGCTGGCCCGGGCCAGGTTCAAGCCCTGGGGCATGATGGCCGGCAGGGCGTAAGCGGTGATCGCGGTCAGACCCAACAGGGTGCCATAGACCCAGCGCCGGCGTTTGTCGCGCCAGCGGTGTAGACTCACCGGCCGTGGCGGCGGGGCCGCGGCCAGAATGACGGGTTTCTCGGAATTTGAAATCATGCAGTAATCCTGCTTTCTAAAACGTACTCAAATGTATACACATCTGATCTATGGTGGCACTTTAGATTTAGACCATTAAGAGTACAGTGTGTTTAGTCAATTCCGTAATTGCCGGCACCCCCGTCTGATTGGGATCAGACGAGTATGGCGCATAACAGTGCCGACTAGAAATCATCTCTGAACGGTTTCCCATTCCGGCGTAAGCCCCGCCGCATATTGAATCAAATTTTGAACAGCGTTATCGTCTCGGTCAATGACAAGACCGCACTCGTAACAGCGATACACGTCATGCTGGTGGTAAATGCTGTCACCTTGAAGCGTCATCTTGCCGCCATAGCTTTCTTCTTTCTTGATATAGCCGCAGTTTGAACAGCGCTGCGTTGACGGGAAGAAACGATTGGCAATCACCAAATCGCGATGATGCCAAGCCGCCTTGTACTCGATTGCCGTGCGTAAACGGCGAAAGAGCCCGCGCTGAAGACCTTTGACTTTCTTCCCGTCCATCATCATCGCGTGGACATCCAGATCCTCTAAACAAGGAACGGGATAATTCTTGATGATTTTGTGGCTGAACTTGTGGATCAGATCATCCTGCAACGCGTGCACCTGCTCGTAAGTGCGGTTCATCTTCGCTTTAATCCGCTGATAGGTCTTGGACCGGTAGTCGCCCGGATTTCTCCGCCGTTTCCGGTTCAGGCATTTTTGGTAATACTTGATCCGTTGATGCAACGCTGCCATGCGTGGTGTGAAGGTGTTGACGTCCCCGCCGTTCCAGCGGATATGGCCCACGTTCACATCAATGCCGACGATGTCCCAGCAGTCATAAAAAGCCGGTCGTGGAGTGTCTTCAATCAATGCGTTGACACTGGCGTAGAACTTTTTTCCGCGCTTGGTTATCGTCACGGTTTTGATCTCGCCAGTAAAACGTAAAGTTTCCGCCATTTTGATGGCGCTGAAACGATGGCTGGCCGCATGCGGCCGGTCCAAGGTCAGGTACTTGCCGGTAATGACCGCCCGGTCCGTCGTAAAGCTTTGTTTAGGATCCCGCTTATGATGGAATTTAGGCTTGTGAGCGTCCGGCATAGCGGGATTGAAGAAATTCTGCCAGGCTTGATGCAGCCGATGGACAGCAGTTTGGAGCACCCGTGCTGAAAACTGATGCTGCCAGTCGGTTTTGTTTTTCACCAGCTCGTCGCGGACTTTGTACTCGCTAGGCCGCAGTTTCTTGTCCGCCACGGCTAACGACGCGTCATACATGTCATTCCATGCGGCCAAGCCTTTGTTCCAGCAAAAGCGGTTGTAATCCATCAGCTCAGTAATAACAGTAACCATTTCGTCGTTGGGATAGATCCGTATCTTGTGTGTTTTGATTGGCATTCGATTCACCTCCTTATATTTCAAGGATACCGAATCGAATGTACGTTTGTCTCTTTCCGTGCTCAGCTAAGTTGAATCAAGATTCATCCAGAAAAGCTGTACTATGTGATAAAAACGCTCAGGATCTTGATGGCCCTTGATTATCGATGCTTACATTTGATCCGTTAATCAGCAATCATTCCGATCCTCCTTTCAATCAGGCTGGAGACTGTTTCCACGGCAATTACCAGCATAATGATCGCCAAGACGACCAGTCCGGCGGGACCGTACCGCAGGCTCTTGTAGTACAGATCAAAGACGAAGCCGATGCCCGTCCCCGTGAGCAGACCGACCAGGGTCGCGTCGCGGATGTTGTTTTCAATCATATACAGCAGCCACGACAATACCGGCGTCAGGATCTCCGGCAGTACAGCCTGGGCGACGACCTGCCAGTAATTGGCCCCGGTGACCTGCAGCGCCTGGATTTTCTCCACATCGATGGCTTCGATGGTTTCCATGAACGCCCGGGTGAGGAAGCCCAGACTGAGGAAGAACAGGGCAAGGAAGCCGGTGAAGTCATTTTGTTTGAACGAAAACAACAGCAACAGCGCCCAGCCGACGATGGGAATATTGCGCAGTACGGAGGCGAAGCCGCGGATCAGCCAGCGCAGAGCGGCATTCGGGCCGGTGGGTTGCGCCCCGAGCAGCGCGAGGCCCAGAGCGAAGACCCCGGCGACACTGGTGGACGCCACCGCGACGAGCAGCGTGCGGACCAGGGCTTCCAGGATATTGCCCCAATACTGCAGCGATTGGCTATTGGGGATGAAATTGACCGCCAGCCAGTCGATCCCTAAGTGCAGATACAAAAATGACAGGGAATTGAAATTGAGGATCAGCGCGGCCGCGGCGTAAGCCGCTAGGAGCAAGCTGATGAGCAGCGTCAGATGCAGCCGCTTTTTACGGAAAAAACTGGTCATCGTCATCGGCTCACCCCGCTGCGGCAGCAGCCTGGGCCGGAGCGGCATAAATCGCCGCCATCGCGGCCGCAGTCGCCTCAGCCACGGGGCCGTCAAAGACGACGCGGCCGCTATTCAAGCCGATAATGTGGTCGGCGTAGTCCTTGGCAATATCCACTTGGTGCAGATTGATCAGGATTGTCATGTCCTGGGCATCGGCGAGGCGGCGCAGAATATCCATGACGATGACCGTGGAGCGGGGATCCAGGGAGGCAATCGGCTCGTCGCACAGCATCATGGTCGGATGCTGCATCAACGCCCGGGCGATACCCACCCGCTGTTTTTGGCCGCCGCTCAGGTCGCCGGCATAATGGTAGGCGAATTCTTGCAAGCCCACATCGGCCAGCAGGGCCATCGCTTCCCCCTTTTCTTGGCGGGAATAAAGGGAAAGCACCCCAGCCAGGGTGGATTTGCGGGCCAGACTGCCGTGGAGCACATTCTCCAGGGCGGTGAGCGGTTCGATCAAATTATAGTTTTGAAAAATCATACCGATCTTGGTCCGCTGTTTCATCAGGTCCCGGCGCTTGAGCTGGCGCAGATCAATATTCTCCAGCAGAATTTCACCGGCATCGTCGGTGATCAGCTGGTTCAGACTGCGCAGCAGGGTGGTCTTGCCGGCACCGGAAGGACCGATGATGGCCGTCACGGCACCGGGCTGAGCGGTGAAGGAAACATCGTCTAAAGAGGGCTGTTTGCCTGTGTAGATTTTCGATAGGTGCCGTACTTGCAGCATGTTGGCGCCTCCTCTATTCGCAGAGAATGTCGTGGGTCGGTTTGTACCAATCGTCGCTGATCTTGATGAACTTGGTGTCGCCGTCCTTGGGCAGCAGACTGTGGGTCTTGGCCTCTGCCGGGGCAAAGAACAGCGGATCGTTGGCCACCCGACTGCTGGTCAAGGCCGTGGTGATCTTTTTAATATCACTGGCAGAAATGCCGCTCTTGTTCACGGCCAGCGGTTCGTTTTGCACTTGATACGCGGCAATAGCCACGGATTCCTTGCCGCGCACAGCGTCAAAGGGGGCCGGCGCGTCGGTATTGACTGTGAAGGTGGCACCAGCGGCGGAGTTGTTGGTGAACTTGCCGTAACTCAGCAGGTCCATGTCGTCAAAGGCTGCCACGTCGGCGTCTCCTTTGAACAGATTGACCGCGGAACCTTGATGGGAACCGCCGTAAAGGACTTTTTGGAAGAATTGGCCGCTTTGGGCGAGGGCATCGGTGCTCTTGAGCTTGAACTCTTTTTGGATCGCGCCGGCGGGAATCGCAAAGCCAGAGGTGGAGGTGTTAGACACATAAGAGATCCGTTGCCCTTTAATGTTTTTTAAGGAATAGGTGCCGCTGTCTTGATACCCCGCCGCTTTGTCCTTGGGCACCATCAGATAGCTATGATAAAAGGCATCCTTTAATGTGCCGGACTTGCCGGAGTATGTGACCATGGGGACGACGTTCTTGTTTTGCTGATGGGCTTGGATATAACCGACAGGGCCGAGCAGGGCAATTTGGCTCTTGCCGGAGGCGATGGCCTGGATCGCGACGTTGTAATCTGTAGTGGTTTGCACAACGACCTTCTTGCCGGTGGCCTGGCGGATCTCCTTGGTCAACGCCTGGCGCGCGGCGTCGGCTTCTTTTGCTGAATCGCTGGGCAAAAAAACAACAGAAATGGTTTTGTCACTGCCGTTCGTGGTTCCATTTGCGCCGGTGACCGGATTGCTGCAGGCGGCTAACGCTAACGCGATCCCCGCCGCACTGGCGGCGAAGGCCAACTTCTTCCCGAATTTCACTGATTGCACCAACTTTCCTATTTTCTGACACACTGTCAGTAACTTCAGGATAGCAAGGGTGTTTAAAGACATGACGGGGTTTCTGATAAAAGATTGTAAACAATCTATTTTGACCATAGATATAATAGTCATTTGAGGACAGCAAAAACGCCGTTGACCCTTGGGCCAGCGGCGTTTTCACAAGATAAATAATCTTAAAGGAGGTTGGTACTGCTTATTTAGCGCACGACCAGTACCGAGATCGGTGCGTATTTCGCCATATAGGCGGCCTGACTGCCAAAGTGTTTGGCAATGCCTTGCTTGGAGCGGGCACCCACGATCAGCAGGTCCGGCTTCACGGCGGGAATCACCTGGTTAACGATGGTGTCGCCGGGATCACCCTCGGCAATGACCGCGTTAACGGTTTTGATCCCCGCTTCTTTGGCCAGCTGCTGGTACTTCTTGATATGCTCTTCCAGTTCTGCCCGTTGGCCGTGGACATAATCTTTATCCAGGGCCTGGAACACATTCATTTCGTGGCTTTCCAGAATCGATACAATGGTCAGCTCCGTGTCTTCCTGCTTAGCACGGTGCAGGGCATATTGAAAGGCAGTGAGGGCATCCGGTGAATCGTCCACGCCGACCAAGATGTGCTTGATGATTTTAGTTTGCTGATCCATTAGCGGACACTCCCTTCGCTGATGCGTCTTCCTTGGCTTTAGCTTCTGCGGCCTTTTCTGCCAAGGCGGCGGCATACCGTTGATTGCCCCGATACAGATCGATAATTGTCCAGACCAGCAAGGCCAGTACAATTGCAATCAATATGTAGGCAATCAGATGTGCTGTTTGCACTTGAGCCGCTGCCGGATTGTCGCCGAAGAAATCAGTGATGGAATCAGGCAAGCCGTACATGTTCAAGAAGGTCAGACCAATAACTGAGATCCAACCGAGGATTTGCAGGATGACGCTGTTCTTGAAACGCTTGCCCATTTCGACCCGACTGCCGGTCATCATTAACAGCGGCAGCATGGAGAAGGGCAGAGCGAAGGCTAGAAATACCTGCGAATTGTTCATTAGGTTATTCAGCGCGACGTGCTGTTGTATTTCGGTTTCGCCAGTCGTCATGCCGACGGTGATCAATACCGGGACAACGGAGATCAACCGGGTGACCAGCCGACGAGCCCATAACGGCATCCGCATGTGGATGAAGCCTTCCATGATGACCTGCCCAGTTAAGGTCCCGGTGATCGTGGAGTTCTGGCCGGAGGCCAACAGGGCAACGGCGAATAGGATGGAGAGTACCCCAGACTTGGCAACGCTGATCAGCAGCGGATTGCTCAGCTTGGAGGTATCAGACAGGGCATGGAACAAACCGAAGAAGGACGGATCCTTGACGGCCCCAGTCTTGAAGACGGCAACCCCCATAATCAACAGCAAGGCGTTAACGAAGAACGCGGCGGTTAATTGGATGTTGGAATCCCAAGCGGTGAAACGAACAGCGGCGGCCACATCATCCGGATCGTTGTGATCAATTTTCCGGGTCTGAGAAATGGCACTGTGTAAGTATAAGTTATGCGGCATAACTGTCGCCCCGATGATCCCTAAGGCACCGGACAAGGGGGTTTCGCCGCCAATCTGCGGGGAGGTGGCAAAGGTCTTAGCGTTCGGGACAAACCCTTGGATCACAGCGCCCCAGTTCGGATCGGATAATGCCACTTGGTAAACAAAGATAAATAGGATGACAAGAATCAAACAGACAACGATGGCTTCGATTTTCCGGAAGCCGATTCTGGTCAAAAGCAATAAAAGCAAGACATCGAATACGGTGATGAATACGGCGATGACTAGCGGAATATGGAACAACAGATACAGGGCAATCGCCGCCCCGATGACTTCCGCGATATCAGTGGCCATGATGGCTAATTCGGTCATGATCCAAAGAATAATGCCCAAGGTTTTACTCGTGCGGGCCCGAATTGCCTGGGCCAAGTCCATCCGGGTGACTATGCCGAGTTTAGCGGCCATGTATTGGAGCAGCATCGCAATTAAACTCGACATCAGAATGACCGACATCAATAGATATTGGAAATTCTGACCACCAGTGATCGACGTTGACCAGTTCCCGGGGTCCATATAGCCAACGGCCACTAGCGCGCCAGGGCCGGAATAGGCGAACAAGGTACGCCAGAAGCCTTTGCCCTTCGGGACTTTGACGGTTCCGTTGATTTCTTCCAACGAAGGACCGTTGGCATACTCGATCAGCTTATGCCGATGGTTCGGATTGTTTTCATTCAAGAACAATCACACCTCTCTATTTTCAGTTTCGTTTACATTATACATCGAAATTTGGATTAGGGAAGTATTATTTTAGGCCGGCCTAAGCTGTTTTTCAATTACGCCTATTTTGGTTGCTGAAAATAGAACATACCGGAGTCCAATGAAAGTGTGAAAGATAACGTTACTGGATAATGAGGGTGAAATGGAAGGAAAGATTTGAATGGTGAACTGATTATTGGACTAGACCAATAAAAATATTTTCTGGCAGAAGCCGCCCTGTTAGGAAGCGGTACCTTTGTTGTCATAGAACCAATTATATTAAACTATCAAACGCTTACATTGCTGTGGAAGTGAGCTATACTTATTGTACAGGCACGTGTAAAATTTATTGAATAAAGGTATCTCGTGTACCTGCTGATATTATTTGCGCTTCTTTATTTGGGGCGAGATGCCAAAATGGAAAGAAAGCTGGTTGTTTTATGGATGATAAGGATAGCTCAAGCCGTGGCCTGAACGGCTTTATCGAGAAGCATTTGATGCCCATCGCCATTAAATTGGGCGGGTATAAATGGTTAGTCGCCATTCGGGACGGGATTGCCGTCGCGATGCCGCTGATCATTGTTGGTTCCTTCTTCATGATTCTGAATAGTTTCCCAGTTCATCAGTTCACGGACTGGTTGGCTAACACGAAGATCAACAGCGTCTCCATCGCTCAGGTCTTTGCCAAGATCACCAATGGGTCTTTTGGTCTGTTAGGGGTCATTGGGGCCTTCGGGATTGCCGATAGTTACGCCAAGCAGTATCACACCGACGGCAAGTCCGCCGGGATCATCGCCGTGGCGTCGTTCTTCGTCGTAACGCCCAGCATCTTCACCGGCGGCAAAGCCCCGGCAGAAGGAATGCCCTATGACTATTTAGGCAGCAAAGGCCTGTTCATCGCCATCATCATTGGCCTGGTCAGTGGTTGGGTCTTCCAGTGGTTTATTAATAAAGGCATTCGGATCAAGATGCCTGATGCCGTGCCGCCGGCAATTTCTGATAGTTTCAGTGCCCTGATCCCAGGCGCTGTGATCGTCACCTTCTGGGGTGTGATTTACGCGATCTTTGCCTTCGCCGGCTGGGGCAGCATCCATGATGTGTTCCTGCACATCTTCTCCAAGCCGCTGAGCCTGTTGGGTGATACGATCGGCGGGACGCTGGTGGCCATCGCCTTAAACAGTATCTTCTGGTTCGTGGGGATCCATGGCGGCAACGTCATCAATACCATCTTCTCCCCGATTTGGCTGATCAATGCAGGGGCCAACAGCAAGCTGACTGAAGCGCACCATTTGGATCTGGCCCACGGGGCGCACATTATTACCCAACCGTTCATGGATAACTTCGTTTACATGGGCGGCGGCGGTGCCACCTTAGGCTTGGTACTCGCCATTGGGATCTTAGTCTTCATGAAGCGGTCCAGCCGCCAGATGGAAGTGCTGGCGCCGCTGACGATCACGCCAGGCATTTTCAATATCAATGAGCCGACCATGTTCGGTCTGCCAGTGGTTTTGAATACCACATTGATCATTCCCTTTATCTTGGCCCCGATGGTGAATGCCTTAACGACTTGGGGTGCGATGAAAGCCGGCTGGGTACCGCTGACGACTGGTTCTTTGGCCACTTGGACCATGCCGCCGATCATCTCCGGCTTCCTGGTTACCAGTTCCGTCATGGGCAGTGTACTGCAGGCGGTCAATATCGTCATTGATGTCTTGATTTACCTGCCGTTCCTGCTGAACTTAAACAAGCAGCAGATCGTTGAAGAAAAGGGCGACGACGCCAAAAAGGCGGCCGCCAACAATTAAAGGAGCGAGAAATTAATGGTTACCCGATTAATTAGTGCCGATACCAGTGAAATCTTAGGAATGAAAGCCGCCGAGCTGAAGCAAAGCATCAAGGCCAGTGAAGGCCGGGTCGTGCTCAGCGAGAATGTCGTCGGTCATGAAGTCGGTGATGGTATCACCACCTCCGAAGTAGCCGCGGCCTTTGGCGCCGATCTGATCCTGCTGAACGGCTTGGATGTGCTGAATCCTGTTATCTTCGGCCTGTATCCCAACGAAGGGGCCAAGGTTCACCACGACGGTCAAAGCATCAAGCGCCTGCAGCACCTGGTCGGCCGACCCATCGGGGTCAATCTGGAACCCGTGGATGTCAACGCCGACATGTCCGAGACCCGGTTGGAGATTCCGGAGGGCCGGATGTCCAGTCGTAAAACGCTGACGGAAGTCGAAAAACTAGGCTTCAATTTCGTTTGCTTGACCGGCAATCCCGGTACGGGCGTGACCAATGCCCAGATCGCGGCCAATGTGAAAGTGGCCAAGGAAGTCTTCTCTGGCCTGATCATTGCCGGTAAGATGCATGGCGCAGGGGTCAATGAGCCTGTCGTCAGTCTGGACGCGGTCAAAGACTTCCTGGACGCTGGCGCGGATGTGATCCTGGTGCCGGCCGTTGGGACTGTCCCGGGCCTAACTGACGAAGAAGTGCGGGCCGTGGTGAAACTGGCCCATGCCCAGGATGCGCTGGTAATGAGCACGATCGGGACCAGCCAAGAAGGGTCCGGTGCCCACTATATCGAAGAAGTCGCTGTCCGGAATAAGATCAACGGCGTCGATATTCAGCATATGGGCGATGCCGCTTGGGGCATTCAATCGCCGTTCGAGAACATTTATGCCTTAAGCCGGGCAATTCGCGGCGAACGGCATGCGATTCAGCGCATGGCGCGGTCAATTAACCGGTAAAAAAGTAAAGTGCACAACCAAAAAATCCTTGTTGGCGACTACCGTAGTCGGCCAGCAAGGATTTTATTTTGCCCAATTTAGTCGGTTTGGCTTGTTAAGCCCGCATGGATCTTATCCAAGTTCCATTTCATCATGCTGTAATACGTGTCCCCGGTAGTGCCTTCTTTCGCTAGGGAGTCGGTGAAAATTTTGGAATAGATTTTCAAACCGGTTTCCTTGGCGACTTTATTCATGGATTTGGGGGAGACGGAAGTTTCCACGAACAGACTTTGCACGTCAGAATTGTCGATCTTGGCGAGCACCGATTTCATTTGTTCCGGAGTCCCCTGGGCTTCGGTGTTGATTTCCCAGATATAGGCCGGGGTAACGTGGTAGGCCTTGGCAAAATATTTGAAGGCCCCCTCGGAGGTAACGAGCAGCCGCTGTTTTTCTGGAATATCCAGGAACTGTGATTGGGCTGTGTTGTGCAGCTTTTGCAACTGGGTAATATATTTATCAGCATTCAACTGATAGTAGGTGGCGTTTTTCGGATCTTTTTCCTTCATTACCTTGGTCATGGTCTGGACGTACTTGATGCCGTTGGCCAGATCCAGCCAGGCGTGGGGGTCTTCTTCATTAACGTTGGTCGTCAAATGTTGGGGAGTGACGCCGGCACTGGCCGCAAAGACCTCCTGATCAAATTCCTTATGGGCGGTACTGACTAACTTCGAGAACCAGCCGCTGCCCCCGGTTTCTAAATTCAAGCCATTATGGAAAATAATGTCGGCTTCGGTTGCTTGGGAGACATCGGTGGGGCGGGGTTCATACTCATGGGGATCGGTACCGCGCTGGACAATGCTGTAGAGCTCAATGTGGTCTTGGCCGATATTGTGCACCATGTCTTCCAGAATGGAGTTCGTGGTCACGATCCGCAGCTTGCCCGAGGGACTTTGCGCGTCCGCTTGGCTTGCACCGCGATTATTCAAAAAGAGGAAGACACCGCCGATCATCATGACTACGGCAATGAATGTCGCAATAATTCTTTTCATTATTGCAACTCCTTTGCTTTAGCCGTTGTGTGCACTTTCAGCAATTGCTGGCCGCGGGCGTTCGGCTTATTGCGCGCTTGGGCGGGGAACTTGATGAAGCCCTGCTTTGGCGAGAAGACAAACGAGATGCTGAACAGCACTGCGGCAACGAGCACGATGGCCGGACCCGAAGCCCAATTCAGCGTGTAGCTGAAGTACAGCCCCGCAATGGACGATACGACACCCACCGCGGCGGAGAGTACGAGCATGGTGGACAATTTATCTGTCCATAGGTACGCCGTGGCCGCGGGCGTGATGAGCATGGCGACGACCAGAATGATTCCCACGGTTTGCAAGGCGGAGACCGTCACCAGGGTCAGTACGAGCATCAGGCCGTAGTGCAGCGCCTGGACGTTCAGACCGTAAGTCTGGGCATAGGTCGCATCAAACGACGTGATCAGCAGTTCCTTGTAGAAAGAAACGACGAACAGCAGGACGATGCCGAGCACCACCGCGGTGGTCATAATATCGGAGTCGCTGACGGCGAGGATGTTACCAAACAAGATGTGGTGCAGGTTCGTCGAACTTTCGGCCATGGAGATCAGGATGAAGCCCAGCGCGTAGAAAGCACTGAACACCACCCCGATGGAGGTGTCGGTTTTGATTTTACTGTGGGAAGCCACAAAACCGATCAGCAGGGCGGCCAGGATGCCGAATACTGAGGCCCCCAGCAGGATGTTGATACCCAGCATGTAGGCCACGGCTACCCCGGGCAGCACCGCGTGGGAAATGGCATCACCCATCAAGGACATGCCGCGCAGGATGATGAAACTGCCGATAATGCCGGACATCATCCCGACCATAATGGCCGTGATCAGTGCGCTTTGTAAGAAATCATAGCGGCTGAGCGCTGTGAAGAAATCAATAATTGAAGACATTATCGCGCCACTTCCTTTTCTGTAAATAATACGGAGGAAAGATCAGCACTGAAGGCCCGTTCAATGTTGCGGGCATTATATACCTGCTGCACGGGGCCGTAATCGATAATGCCGTGATTCATCACGACCAAATCATCGAAATAGCGGGATACCTTATTCAGGTCGTGATGGACGACGATAATGGTTTTACCCGCGTCCCGCCACTGCTTCAAGATTTTCATGATCGCTGTTTCGCTTTGCAGATCAATACCAACAAAAGGTTCGTCCAAAATAATGATATCGGCCTGTTGGACAATTGCCCGGGCGACAAACACCCGCTGCAATTGACCGCCGGACAAGTTGCCGATTTGGCGGGTGGCGAAGTCCTCTAACCCGACTTGCACCAGCGCCGCCTGGCTGGCCTGTTTTTCCTTCTTCCCGGGATTTCGGAATAGGCCGAGATGGCCATACGTGCCGGTTTGCACGAGGGTGAAGACGTCCACGGGGAAGGTCAAATCTAAATCTTTACGCTGTTCCACGTAAGCAATCTGTTTCTGAAAATGTTTGAGCGGTTCGCCATTATAGTCGGCGGTGCCGCTTTGACTTTTGACCAGGCCAAGGATGGCCTTGATCAGGGTTGATTTACCCGCACCATTGGGTCCAATAATGCCAGTGATTTTGCCCCTGTTAAATGAAACGGCAACATCAGCAAACACTGGTATGTCGTTATACGCAACGGTGAGGTTTTTGATTTCGAGCATAGAAACTTCCTCCGTTTTTAGGGCAGACTAACACTCCCTAACTGCATTCTACAGGACAATTAAGGGGGATACAAGTCTTTTGTTAGCCTTGCCTAAATTTGACGGAGAAAAAGAGCGCCGCTCTGAAATTCAGGGCGGCGCTATGGGGATACGAATTAGTTATTGCTGCTGTTATCGGGTAGATAGGGCATGAGCAGGTTGGCCAGACCTTCAATGCTGCGAGTCTGGATCAAGATCTTGCCGGTGCCTTGGAAGTGGTTGACCAGGCCTTCGCCGGTCTTGAAGCCGAAGGTGCCGCTGGCGACTTCGATGTTGTAGTTCAGACTTTGGCTCCAGGCAACGACGTTGCTGTTATCGACAACGTACTCATTATTATCGAGATTGACTTCAATGATGTCCGCGTAGCCGGAGACGAGGAACGTGCCGGCACCTTGGGTTTCCATGACGAAAAAGCCGCCGGTACCGCCGAAGACAGCGGTGCCCAGCTTTTGCCGCACCATTTGGTAACCGGTCCCGGCGTCGCTGGCCAGATACGCGCTGGTATTCAGGCGCCATTGCTGGCTGCCGTCGGTCTTCAGTTCCCGAATAGCGCCGGGGTTCGCTGGGGCAATCAGCAACTCGCCGTTGTCGGTAGTGCCGGTCGCTGTGGTAATGAAGAAGCTTTCACCGCTGGTGACACTGCGGCCCAAGGCACTGAGCATACCGCCCAGACCTTTCTTCCCATTGCTGTTCATATGGCCTTCCAATTGCACCTGACCGTTGTGGGCAATCATGCTGCCCCGTTCGATCTGTACTTGTTCGCCCTTACTCAGATGCAGGGTGACAGTGGGGAATGCCGTGTCTTGAGAAATCGTATAATTCAAACCAACCAGTCCTCCTAACCGAAATTAACTTTCAGTATACCAGCATTCCGGTTAAAGCTGGCGGCCGTTGCTTTGAATCACCTGCTTCAGCCAGGCGTAACTGCGTTTGGGCACCCGGGCCATATCGCGCAGGTCGTGATTGCCGCGGTTGACGTAGACGACGCCGTAACGCTTTTCCATATCCCCTTGGGAACTGGGAATGTCGATCCAGCCCCAGCCGAGATAGCCGATCACCGGCACCCCGTCTTCCGTGATCGCGACTTGCAGGGCATGGAGATGGGCGCGATGGTAGAGAATGCGGTAGCCGTCGTCAATGGCGTCGGTGCCGTTCCAGCTTTCCTTCGCGGCGATGCCGTTTTCGATGGGGAAGATGGGCAGGCCGGTTTGCTGGTACAGGGCGTTGAGGGCGCTGCGGAATCCGGTGGGATCGATCTGCCAGCCCCAGGTGTTGGCATCCAGGTACGGATTTTTCTTCACGGCATACTGGTTGTACCAGTTGGGTGCGGTGTTGGCTGGCAGTTTGGTGTGGTCAAAGGTGCTGCTCCAGTAATAACTCATGGCCGCAAAATCGCTGCGGGCACCGGCTAATTCCGCCAGCTCACACTCTTTGAGAATATCGCCCATGCCATGGGTGCGCATGTAGTGGGCAACCTGGGGGATATAGGTCCCTTGGGTGTCCAGTCGAATGACGTTGTCGTTCACGAACGTGTGATATTGCTGGGTGATCCAGACATCCTGGGGATGGGGGGTGGCCGGGTAGATCTGCTGGTGGGCGATCATCGCCCCAATTTTGGCTTGGGGAAAATCAGCGTGGACAATTTGGGTCACCAGCGCATGGGCCAGAGCGACGTTGTGCTGGATCTGGTAAAGATCATGAAGCGTCTTGTCGCCGTGCAGGTAACCGGAAATAATGAAGCTGTCGGTCAGGCCATACAGATTCTGTTCGTTGAAAGTCAGCCAGTAGGGCACCCGATCGGCAAAGCGGCGCAGCATTTCCCGGGCGTAAACGACGACTTCCCGGCTGATGAAGCCATTGTACTTTTCCGCCAAAGCCAAGGGCATATCGAAATGGTAAAGACAGATCATAGGCGTGATGCCGGCAGCAAGCAAGTCATCGATCAGCCGTTCATAGAAGGCGATACCGGCTTCGTTGAAAGCCCCGGTACCGTTCGGCTGAACGCGGCTCCAGGAGATGGAAAACCGGTAGCAGGTCATGCCCAAGTCTTTCATCAGGGCGATATCTTCGGGGTACCGGTGATAGTCATCGATTGCCACTTGCCAGTCGCTGCTGTGGTCGGTGGCGGGGCGAATATCGTAGACCGAGCGGCCTTTGCCGTCGGCGTCCCAGGCGCCTTCGGTTTGCATGGTGGAGACGGAGTTGCCCCAGAGGAAATTGGCGGGGAAGGGGGTGTTGGGTGTCATGGTGTTTTATTTACTCCTTTTTCATGTTAACAACGGGTCAAACCGGTGAAGGTCTGGCCCGTTGCGATTAATATGCTGCAGTGTAAACTATTTCTTCCAGCGATCGTAAGCCGCTTGGTAGACTTTCACGTATTGGTCCACGTTCATGCCCTTGATTGTTTTCACGTATTTATCCCAATCGGACAATGGCGTCACACCGGTGATGAATTTGGCTTCGGATTCTTCCACAAGGGTCTGCAAGTCCGTGCTGATGGAACTGATGGAATCTTGTTCCTGCTTAGTCAGGTAAACCAGCGGATAGGGTACACGGGCATAGGGATCGATCTTTTCTTTTGTTTCGGTCCGAATGAACTTGGTGAAATCGTCAATGGCCGGAGCGTTGGGATCTTTGCGAATGCTGTATTGATCGCGGTCAGAGGCCAGCGCCGGGATGGTCAAACCATAATCGGGGGTGAGCTTGCTCCGTTTATCTTCAATGTTTTCCGGGGTCACACCCTTGGCAAAAACGCGGACGTCTTGACCCTTATCATTCTTGGCGCTCTTCCAGATGTAGCCTTCCGGCCCTTGATTCAGATAGACAGCACCCTTGTCGCTGTAGAAGTAGTCCACCCAGCGCAAGGAGGCCGCCGGTGAAGGATTATTCTTCGTAATGGCGAAGTCGCCCCGATTTAAGCGGGGATTACCCGGCACGACGGCCTTGGGCGAAACGTCGCTGGTCAGCGGCTGCCACATGGGATCAGCAATTGCTTGTTCTGGGGTCCGGCCGGTAGTGAAGTAGGAGAAGTAATCGCTGAAGACACCGAGCCGGTTGGATTGGCCCTTAGATTTCTTTTGGTCGTCGGATTGGGCGAAGGTGTCTTTGTCCAGCAGACCTTCAGCAAATAACTTATGCATGAAGGTCAGGTATTCCTTGTAGTTCTTAGTTGTCGGCGTGTAAACGACCTTGTCGCCGTTATTTTGGACCGTGTTACTGAGAAGGCCGAAGATGGACATCAGCCAGTAGCGGGAACTAGTCAGCTTGACGTCGCTCAAAGGGATCTCGTCAGCTTTGCCGTTGCCTTTGGGATCTTCATTCTTGAACCGTTTCAACAAGTCGTAGAATTCATCGGCAGTCTTCGGCAGGGTCTTGACGCCGAGTTTCTTCAACCAGGCGCCGTTATACCACAATTGTCCGATATACCAGGATGACGTAGCCCCCCGGGAAATCAGCGGCAGCGCATAGATGTGGCCATCTGGAGTGGTGATGGATTGGCGGATACTAGGATCCTTTTTCATTAATTTGTCCAGATTCGGCGCGTATTTGGGAATCAATTTCTCCAGCGGCAGCAGCTGCCCGTGTTCGCCATAGGACACTTCGTTGGCCGGCGTGAGGGCACTGCCGGCGCCGTAAATAATGTCCGGTAAATCTTGGGAGGCGAAGGCCAGGTTCAACTTTGTAGCGAAATCGGAACTGGGCGGGGTAGTGTATTTAAATTTGATATTGGTTTTCTTCGCGTAGTCGTTCAGCACGACCATGTCGTTCCAGTTGACAACGCCTGTGCTGGGAGCCATCAAGGTCATGGTCAGCGGTTTGTCAACGATGGGAAAACCAGTGGTGTTGACTTTGACATCACTTTTTTGAGCGGAGTTGGAATTCGTTGAACTGTTACAGCCGGCGAGAGCGAGCACTGCTAAAGCACTGAGGCCGACAGTGGCGAGGAAGCGGCGAATTTGCATGGTGGAACTCCTTTCTGAATTAACCCTTCAGGGAACCAATCAGGACGCCTTTTACGAAGAAGCGCTGAAGGAAGGGGTAGACGAGGATGACGGGCAGGGACGAAACGATCATGACACCGTACTTGATGACGGCCACAAGCTGTTCTTTACTGAACGCGGCCTGAGCAGCAGATTGGGTGACGGTGGCACCGGTGGCTGCTCCTTGCTGCAAGTCTTGCAGGACTAAGATTTGGCGTAGGACCATCTGTAAAGGGTAGAGGTTCTTGTTTTGCAGGTAAACCAGAGCACTGAAGTAACTGTTCCATTGGCCGACCCCATAGAATAGGGCCATCACGGCGATGATCGGGGCGGATAGCGGCAGAACGATCTTGAAGAACAGCTGGAAGTCAGTAGCGCCATCAACGATGGCCGCTTCCTGCATCTCCCAGGGAATGGAACTTTGGAAGAAGCTGCGGGTTACGATGATGTTGTAGATGCTGGCGGCACCGGGGATAATGATTGCCCACACGGTATTCACCCAGCCAAGGGCGCGGATGAGCAAGTAGGACGGGATCAGGCCGCCGCCGACAAACATGGTGACGAGCATGAAGTTGGTGAACCATTTCTTGCCAGAGAAGTCTGGGCGGGAAATGGCGTACGCACAGGGGATAGTCAGGGCCAGACTGACGAGTGTACCGGAGACCGTATAGAAAATGGTCATGCCGTAACCGCGCCAGATGTCGCCGTAGTTCAAGATGACTTTGTACCCCTCCAGCGTGAATCCATGGGGCAGCAGCCACATGGCGCCAGAATTGACTGACTGCAGGTCGGAGACGGAGGCGCTGACGATATAGATGAGGGGATAAAGTACGAGCAGGACAGCCAGGACAATGAAGATGAAGAGGAAAAACTTGAAGACTTTGTCGCCCCGGGTGTCTTTAATCAAGTGATTGGCATGCATCGAGAGTGCTCCTTTCTACCACAGACTATTGTCCGACACGCGCCGGGAAATCTTGTTCACGACGATCAAAAGAATGGCGTTGATGGCGGAGTTGAACAAGCCCACCGCGGCTGCATAACTGTATTGGCCGTCCAACAGCCCTTGCTTGTAGACAAAGGTGGCGATGACGTTGGAAGAGGATAGGTTCAGCGGATTCTGCAACAGCAGAATCTTCTCGTAGCCCATGGAGAACAGACTGCCGACGTTCAAGATAAGCAGAATGACCATGGTGGGAACGATGGCGGGCAGGTTGATGTGCCAGATTCGCTGAACTCGGCTGGCCCCATCGACGATGGCCGCTTCATGCAGCGCAGGGTCTACCCCGGCCAAGGCAGCCAGGTAAATGACGGACCCACACCCAGTCCCTTGCCAAACACCGGATAAGACATAAACGGTTTTGAACCACTTGGGATCGCTCATGAAGGCCAAGGGTTGAAACCCAAGGGCTTGAATCGCGTGGTTGATAATCCCGGTGGACGGGTCCAAGAAGGCGATGATCATCCCGCCCATGACCACGACGGAAATGAAGTTTGGTGCATAGGTGATGGTTTGGCTGAATTTCTTCCAGAAGCCATCTTTCATTTCGTTCAAGGCTAGGGCCAAAATGATGGGCAGCGGGAAACCAACAATCAACCCGTAAATCTGGATACCCAGCGTATTGCGAATCAAATCCCAAAAGTAGTAAGACTGGAAGAATTGGTTAAAGTACTTGAAGCCGACCCAAGGGGAGTTCCAGATGCCTAAGACTGGAACGTAATCTTTGAAGGCGATAAGCACCCCATACATTGGGATATAACTGAAGATCAGGAAACAGAGGAAGGTGGGCAGAATGAGGACATACAGCCGCCAGTTCTTCTTGATCCGTTTCAGGTCGAACAATGCGTGGCGCCGTTTCTTGGTGTTACTGGGTTTGACAATGCTTTGGGCGGAAGCCGCCATGACTGTCAACTCCTTTCTAATTTGGTGAGCCGCAACCCAGGACAGCGGCTTTGGCGCAGTGTCCCAGGCAGTTGAATGATCTGGTTGGCGAGCGGTAATGGCGCAGCGGTGAGGCCCAGGCGGGTGACCTGTGTGATTGACAGCGGCAGATGGAGCGATTTCAAATCGAGCTGACGATCGGGTACGCGCCGCTTGAAGAAAATATAGTAGGCGTGGTCGTCTTGGGTGATAGCCAGGTGCCGCTGCTGTGCCGCTTGCATGACAACCGGGCAGACCGGCCGGGTACCATAGATGCCAGCACCATTCAGCGCTAGCCAGCCGCCTAATTGTTTAAGCCGCTGGACCGCGGGGGCCGGCAGGGTGCCGTCTGCTTTGGGCCCCACGCCGAGTACGATATTGCCGCCCAGTGTAATGACCTGCAAGACATCACTCAACAGTTGGCCGAAGGGCTTGTAGTGATCGTAAGGCGCGTACCCCCAGTTGTTGGCCAATGGTAAATTGCTTTCCCAGGGCAAGGTTGGCCGCTGCGTGAGAGTCGGTACCTGCCGTTCCGGTGTCACGTATTCTTCGCAGCGCCCGCCCATGGTACGGTTTACCAGGAGCATTTCCGGCTGTTGATGTTGCAGCGCCGGCAGCAGGCGATCAAAGTTCAGCGGCTCGCGGGCGTTGCCGACCCAACCAGCGTCCAGCCACAGCATGCGCAACGGTCCGTACTGGGTGGCAATTTCTGTCAGCTGCTGGTGGACGAAATCAACGTAGCGCTGCCACCGAGCCGGATTGTTCGACGGCGCATAATCCGCTCCCCGGTGTTTAGGCTGACCGTTTGGCCGCCAATAATCCGGCTGGTGCCAGTCGGCCTTTGAATAGTAGGCGCCAACACCGATGCCGGCGGCACGCATTGCTTGGGCAAAGGGCGCAAATAGATCGGTTGTGGTATGGTAGTCGCTCGCGTTGGTGGTGTAGAGGGTATAACCGTCGTGGTGTTTCGTGGTGAAGATGGCGTAGCGTAGACCGGCTTGGCGAAACAAGCGCGCCCAGTGAGTCGGGTCGTAACGGGTAGGCGCAAAATGATCTGCCAATTGCCAATAGTCATGCTTCAATTGGGTCATGTTCGGCCGCCAAGCTTTGGGCCGGCGGGCCCAACCATCAGCGTCGGATAGTTGCCAGGACTCGACAATGCCGGCCTGACTATACAGCCCCCAGTGCAACAGCACCCCGATTTTTTGATCCTGGAACCAGGACCAGCGTTTTTGCAACGCTGTATAGTCGTTCAGGGGCAGTGCAGCGAAATCGGCCGGGGTCCACGCACCCGTTGCGACGGTTTCGATATCGCCGCGGTGAGTGTTCGTCATTTTTTCACCTCCTCGATTGCAAGCTCATCATACGGGCTGGCATGAAGCGCTTATAATATGTACTTCTTGTCACTATGTGGTTCTTAACCTTTGCTTGTCATTTGGCCGGGCATTCCGTTATACTGCGGTTGTAAGCGATCACAGATATAATGATTACGAAGGGAAGAAAATGCCATGCGCCGCTTTGCGGGGATTATCATCGTTGGTCTATTCATTGTTTTGGCTGTTGGCGGGTACTGGTTTTACGCCGTGGATCGAACCCCGGTGACGACTGAAGGACAGGCGGTGCAAACGGTATTAAAGAAAAACTTGACGGCTGTCAATCAAGGGGATGTCGCCGGCTATTTAGCCACGATCGTCCCCAGCCAACGGGCTAAGACGCGGGCCGCGGTGACCAAAGCGTTGACAAAGCGTCAGACCAAAGTGAAATTACGGCAGTTTCGGGTCCAAAAACAAGCTGGTAGTAGAATCGCGGCTAAAATCGATGAATTACAAACTGATCAGCGCAATGGCCAAGCCCAAGTATTGGAAGCCAATGTATCGTTCGAACGGCATCAAGGGCGTTGGTATATCGCCCAGTTGGTTGTCTTCAATGCCGTTCGGGCCCATTAAAATGACGGCAGAATGACAAGTATTGCTGCCGAATGTCTAGTACACTAGTATTGAAAGCGGATAACAAATGGAGCGGAGGATAAACATGATGCAATTGCATTTCACAGATTTACCCACAGATTTACGGGCTGGGGTAGCGATTATGGCCCCTCGCCTGGGATTTACCATTGGCGATACAGGGACCACGGTTAGTATCGCCAGTACCCCGAACGGCCCGTTGCAAGTGACGGTAGAAGAGGGTACCGCCCACATCGGTTATCCCACGCGGGCAGCGTTCTTCCGGGGGTTGACGGCCTTGGTCCACGCCCTGCAGCAGGATGAACCATTGGCCATCACCGAAACGCCCCGTTTTGAAACCGCCGGGCTGATGCTGGATATGTCCCGCAATGCAGCGCTGACGGTGGCCGGTTTGGAGGACATGCTGGCAGAAAGTGCTCGAGTGGGTTTGAACTCTGCCCTGCTTTATATGGAAGATGTTTATGCTGTACCCGAGTATCCCTATTGGGGCTACCAGCGCGGCCGCCTGACCCAGGACGAACTGCGAGCCGTGGATGATTTTGGTGATGCACTGGGAATCGAAGTTATTCCGTGTATCCAGACGTTAGCTCATTTGCTCAATCCGATGAAGTGGCCATTCATGAATGATATTCGCGATACGCCGGGAATCTTGCTGGTGGATGAACCGAAGACCTACGCGTTTTTGCGGACAATTATTCAGGCGGCGAGTGCGCCGTTTCGGACAAAGAAGATCCATATCGGGATGGATGAAGCCCATGAATTGGGACGGGGCGTCTATCAAGATCGGCACGGGTTAGTTGATCGGACAGAGATTATGCTGAAGCATGTCAAGCAAGTCACAGCAATTACGGCCGAATTGGGTCTGCATCCAATCATGTGGAGTGACATGTGGTTTGAAGCTGCAGGGTATGGTTATGATAATCCGCAGACGCGTTTCCCGGAGGCTTTGAAAGCGGCTATTCCCGACGTGGAGTTGATGTATTGGGACTATTACCGCGATGATGAGACACTCTACGAGCAGCTGATTGCGAAACATCAAGAGCTCGGCCGCCCGGTGAGCTTGGCGACAGGTGTGTGGACGTGGAACGGTATCGCCCCGAATTACGGCAAGACAATGGCGACGATGGATGCTGGCATGGTGGCAGCGAAGGTTATGGGCCTGAAGACAGTTTATGCCACGATGTGGGGCGATGATGGCGGCGAAACACCTTTTACTGCCGCTGCCCTGGGCATTCAAAACTTTGCTGAGCAGGTCTATCACCAAGTTGTCCGTCCTGGGATATTGGCCACTGCGTTTGCGCGATATCAAGGGAAGAAAGCCGCTGACTATCTGGTCCTGGATCAGTTCGATCAATTGCCTGAATTGACCCCGCACAATCCGGCGGCGACAAATCCCAGCAAGATCGTGCTCTATGAGGATCTGCTCAGTCCAGTATTTGCGGCGAACACCGCCCATGTAGATTTACTAGGCCATTACCAACAGCTGGCTGCCCAATTGCAGAAGATCGTAATCAAAGGCCAGCCGGATCAAGCTGGACAGGACATCTTTGTTTTCTACTCGTTCTTAGCCACTGCTTTGGTGCGGAAACTGCAAAGTATTGCCGCTATTCGTCAGGCCTATGACGCTAAGGATCGAGCAGCAATGGGAGTTGCTGTCGCCGGCCTGAACGAGTTGCGGACGGCCCTTACGGCGCTGCGCGATGCCCATCGGACGTGTTGGTTTGCCCTATACAGTCCGTTTGGCTGGGAGGTCTTGGATATTCGCTATGGTGGACTGCTCAGTCGGGTGGATTCGGTGCAATGGCGGTTGCAGTAATGGATTAAAGGCAGCATCGATGAGTTGGCTGAATTGGCCGAACCGCAACTGCCTGTCGGGGATGTGACGGCGGCCAGCATTGGCCACGGCTTGTACAATGAGATAGCGTCAGTCAGCAAGATCAGCGGGGTTTAATGCTTTTTCCACCTATCTTTTGACAACTTAACAGAACCATTACCTCCCGAAAGGAGTGGCCATGATGAATGAACCACGGGGTATTATCCGGTTATCGGTGAGGGTGGGACAAACACTGCTGCTCGGAACAAAGCTGCAAGTGTTGTTTATTCTGTTTACGCTGCGCGGTGGTTTAGTGCTGGGTCTCTTTCCAGCATTAGCAACGTGTACTAAGGTGATCTTGCGCCGCCTGGCAGCCAAGCCAGCAGATGTCGGGGCGTTATTTGGGGACCCCCGGGATACATGGCCAGCATTATATCAGGAGTTTCGCCAGTTCTATCGCCAGTCCTTCTGGGAAGTGAATGGAATCGGTTATCTGGGTGTGCTGGCCGTTGTCGTGTTGGTGATTGATTTGGCGGTTAATGCCGCTTTCTTGCGCTCGGCCCGCTGCAATATGGATTGATTGTGTTGCTGATCATAGTGCTGTCCTATTGGCTGTATGTGCTGACCATTTATGGCCGTTACAATTTACGCTTCTGGCAGTACTTCCGCCAAGCTCTGATTATCTCGGTGGCCCGGTTCACGAATACCTTAGCAATTATTGTGGGTTCAGTGCTGGCCACGGTATTGCTGGTGATTTTTCCCGCCCTGAGCCTGATTGCCCTGGTGCCGCTGTATCTGGCGCCTACCGTGTGGTTCTCGTATCAGTCGTGTCTGCATGTGGAAGCGGTGCTCCATTATGCGGCTTAGTCCGCTGGCGCACTGGCGGCCGCAAAGATTGTTGTGGACGTATCTAGTGTCGTTTTTGCTGATTTTTATCCTGCCCGTCTTTGTGCTGACCGCCAATTGGTTGAATCGGGAGTGGCAGGATCAGAGGACAGAACAGACTGCCCAGCAGGAACGTACACTAAGGGCCATGACCACTGAAATCGATGATGCGGTGAACCATATGCTGGTGACCACGAATCAAATGGCGCTGGACCACGCCCTGGCCCCCACGAATCAGGAGTATTCTGCGGTGCGCAGTGTGACCGCAGCGTTGGCCCGGTATGATTTGAGCAGTCCGCTGATCAACAAGATTTTTGTGTACTTGACGAGTCAGCCAGATGTTTTCTTTGCAGCTGATGGCACGTACGATGTCGCTCCAACGATGTACAAATATGGAATACTGGCCGGCCGGGCGGGGGTGAAGGCCGAGCAGAATCTGCTGCACACGCTGCGGCCCCAATTGCTGTATACACCCACGGCAAATCCGGAGCGGGGACAGTTGACGTTGGCGGTGCCAATCACCGCGGCCCCGGGCGCCCACTCCCGAGGAACAGCGTTCTATGTTTTGAATACCACGGCGGTACGAGAGCAGCTGCAAGCAGCAGCACCGTCAGCGAACCAAACCTTGGCCTTGGTTGTCGGGCAGGGACGAATTACCGCTAAACCGGTAGTGGCAGGGAAATCGCTGCCCCAAAGCACGCGTTGGTCAGTGTGGCAGGCACTGACAAAGGAGAATCGCTTGACGGTTACGCGGCAAGCCGGCCAAGGCCGGCTGTTTAACGTGGTTTCGGTAACCACTAAACCATCACCGTGGCCGCCATTATTGTCTTTGCTGGTTCAATATGCCTGGCTATTTGCTGCGCTGCTTGTTGGCGGCGATTGTTCCGGGAACAGCTGCTCAGCCGGTGGATTTGCCGCGGCTGGCGGCCGCTATGCGAGCGGTAATCACTGACCAACGGACCTTGGCCGCCCAGGAACAAGTACGGCTGCCCTTTGTTCGCAATCAAGTATTGGCGATGCTGGTCAACGGCCGGTTGGCCGACGAACAGACCGTGCAGCGGCTGCTGAATTTGGCGCAGGTACACTTCTTCCACCCGCGCTTCCTAGTTGGCATTCTGCCGGATACACCGGCTTTGGCAGAAAAGGTGTTGGGCGATCCAGTGGTGGCAGCCGCCCAGACCGTGTATTTCATTCACCCTAGCGATCAGGCGCAACTCATTGTACTGGTCAATGACGATGGGCAAACACCGCCAGCCGCGGTGTTGGGGGCCGTGCAAGCTCAGTTAGGCAGTGCTCCGATGTTTGCGGGCCGTTCGGTCACCACGCCGACTGCCCTGCACGACGCCTATATTGAGGCAGTGACGGCCCAGATGACGAATCGGCCTCGGCCCGGGGAAACTGTGAGCTTCTATCAAGATCAAGGAGCACTGCAGTTATTTGATGCGGCCAATGAGTTGAAACTGACCAACGCTTTAGCCCAGGGAAACAGCGTGATGGCCCAGGAGGCCTTTGTCGCTTTGTTTAATCAAGCCAGCCAAAACTGGTCGCCTACAGCCCGCTTCGATTTACCCATGGCTAATCTGATCAGTCAAATTCTGAAAGCAGATTATCATAAGAATCGTCAAGTCAATACAGCACTAGTCCAGCAGCTCTTAGCTGCACCATCCTTCAGCGTGCTCTACGCTCTATTGCGCCAAACGGGGCATGCGTTGACCGCCGCTGCGCCTGCACCGGTGGTTAAAGATAATGGCGCCGAGTTGCAGACGTATATCGCCGCCCACGCTAGTGATCCTACTTTGTCACTGGTCGATGTCGCCGATCATTTCAACTTATCGGTGCCTTATGCGAGCCGGCATATCAAGGAAATTACCGGGATGACCTTCACGACCTACGTTCAAGATATTCGGATGGAACGGATTCAAACCGCTTTGGAAACGACTGATATACCCATTAAAGATATCGTGACGGCGAATGGTTATTACGATGTGGCCAATTTCACCCGGAAGTTCAAGAAACTATTGGGCGTCACCCCTGGCCAGTATCGTCAATTGCATAAAAAGCCGGCCAGTGCTGCGGATGACGGGCTGGTCTCATAACAGGGGCAGCAGAACCTGGTATGATAGACCCAAAGACTCAATAGAAATGAGATGGTGCGTCATCGCCAAGGATGATACCCAATGGCGCTTAGCCGAAGCGTTAAAAAAAGACATGGAAACCATGCCGGTGGACCGGATCACGATTGGCCTGCTCACCCAGCAGGCCAAAGTTACCCGGAACACGTTTTACTACCACTTCACTGACATTTACGATCTATTGGAATGGATCTATGAGCAGGAAGTGGTCACCCAGCTGTCCGGGTACCTCAAAGTAGATCGCTGGCAGACGGCGTATCGGATGATTCTGGATTATATTGCCGCGAATCAGCAGTTCTGTTTGCAGACCTTCCGTTCCGTGGGCCGCGATCTATTGGAGAACTTCCTGTACTCTGCGGCCAGCAGCATGGTCCGCGGGGTGGTAGAGGATGTGGACCCCCAGGCGCCGGCGATGCTGGAACAGAGTATCGTGAATTTCTACGGCTGGGCGCTGGTGATGCAAGTGGTGCAATGGCTGCGCAATGATTTGCAGGAAGCACCGGCGGATCTGATTCGCCGGGCGGAGATCATGCTGGACGGCAGCGTGGCCAACGCCATCAAGAATAGCCAGGCACAATAGTTAAGAAATAGACAATTTGGGCAACTGCCCAAGGTTGTCTATTTTTTTTGCGCAACTGCCGGCATAGACTATAACTGTTGAAACGAATTGGTCTCTGCGAAAGGAGTCGTTACTCATGAAAAAAGGTACAGTATGCAAATTGCTCGTCGCATCGGCGTTGATCGCGGCTACGGCGTATTTAGCGAGAAAATCAGAATTATTCACGGATGACGCGGCCGCTTATGCCCCGTTTGAACCGAAACAAGATTAATAAGGAGGCAGCATAATGGCTCGCAAACAAAAAGCAATCATGATCGGTGCCGGTTTGGCCAACATGGCGGCAGCGGTTTATTTAATTCAAGAGGCGCATTGGTCTGGGGATAATATCACGTTCTATTCCCTGGACGATCACGGGAGTAACGACGGCTCCAGTGCCACGACCCAGGCGGATGAATATTGGAACAAGAACCATCCGTTGGAAAATACCAAGGGTTACGTGGCCCGGGGCGGCCGGATGCTCAACTACCGGACGTATGTTGATTTGATGGACTTGCTGGACCGCATTCCCAGTGTCACCGAAGAGGGCATGACGGCGGCAGAAGATACCCGCGATTTTGACGCCAAACACCGGACTTTCGATAAGGCTCGCTTGCTGGAGGGCGGCAAAGGCATCATCAACGGTGGCCACCTGGGTTTGGATAACAAGGACCGGATGCTCCTGACGAAGCTGGTGATGATGCCGGATTCTGAGGAAGAAAAGCTGGACAATGTATCAATCGCCGACTACTTCGCCGATGATCCGCATATGTTCCAGACGAATTTCTGGTACATGTGGGAAACTACTTTTGCCTTCCGCGTCCAAAGCGCCGCCCAAGAACTGCGCCGCTATATGCACATGATGATCTATGAGTTTACTCAGATCGAGCACTTGGTTGGTGTCAATCGGACCCGGTACAACCAGTACGAAAGCATTATGCTGCCGCTGGTCAAGTATTTGCAGGACCAGGGTTGTCATATTGTGCTGAACCGCCGGGTCACAGACTTTGATTTCCAAGACACGCCGATGCAGGATGAGATCACAGTCACTGGCATCCACATGACGAATACCGAGACCGGAGACGAAGAACACGTTGATGTGCCCGACGATACTGCTGTGCTGTTCACCAATGGCTCGATCACCGATTCCACGACGATGGGGGATTACGATACCCCGGCGGGTGAAAACATGGACTACGGTGCCGCCGCGTCCCTGTGGAAGAAAGTTGCCGAACGTTTCTACAACGTAGGCAATCCTGACAAATTCTTTGCGGATCGCAACGCCAGTGAATGGACCAGCTTCACTTTGACCACAAAGAATCATCTGCTGCTGGAAGAAATCTCCCGGATCACCACTCAGCAGCCGGGGAATGCCCTGAACTCCTTCTTGTCCACGACGCCGATCACCAATCTGGGTCAAAAAGACGTGAACATGTCCATCGTGGTCCACCATCAACCCCACTTCACGACGCAGAAGCCGAATGAAACAGTCATTTGGGGCTACTTCCTGTATCCCCGCCGGCACGGCGAGTTTATCGATAAGCCGTATATCGAAATGACCGGTAAAGAAATGGCCCAGGAATTGATTGGCCAATTGGCCAAGGTCGATCCGGGTCCGGGGAACATCAAGGACAAGGAAGACGAGATCCTGGCCAGCATCATCAACAATATTCCAGTACACATGCCCTATGCGTCCGCGTTGTTTAATAACCGGGCCAAGAGCGATCGGCCGCTGGTGATTCCGGCCCACTCCACGAATCTGGCCTTCACCGGCGAGTTCGCGGAGCAGCCGTTCCAGATGGTCTTCACGGAACAAAGCGCTGTCCGTTCCGGCGAAATTGCGGCCTATCACTTTGCGGGCATTCCAATGTCCCACTTAGTGAAGACCCCGCGCTACGACAAGGATATCCCGACCTTGTTGCGGGCATCAAAGAAAATGTTTGAATAATTTTTGGTAGTAGAAAAGCGCTTGGCCATTTCCCCGGCCAAGCGCTTTTCATTACTCATTTTCTTGATGTTCGTCGCGATAGTGCTCCATTTTTTCATGGAAAGTCTGCTCAGAGATGCCGTACGCCGTGAAGGTAATGGCGTTGGCACCAGCGGCGATCGTGGCACTGATCTGTTCATCGGTGCGGCCGCCGGAGGCAATGATCGGGAAGTTGGGATCCGTGTCTTTCAGCGTCTCCCGTACCCAGCGGACCAAGTCGGCGGTGTCTTTGCCGCCGGCGACATTGAAGGCATCAACGCCGGCATGGACCCGGGAAATCAGATCGGTATTGCGGTTGACCACGGTGTAAATGATCGGGACGTCCACGATCCGCTCCACGCTGGCAATGGTCGTCATGGTGGCCGGAGCGTTCATGACGACAGCCTGGGCGCCGTTTTCTTCCGCAAATCGGCCGACGGTCGCAGAACGCAGGCCCTTCGTCAGGCCGCCGCCGATACCGGCGAGAATGGGCACGTTAGATACCCGGCTGATGGCATCGAGGATGCGGGTGTTCGGCGTCCAAGGATAGACGGCTAACACGGCATCGGCGTCACAGTTGGCAATCACGGCCACATCAGTGGTGTAGACGATACTTTTGATGCGCTGGCCAAACAAGCGAATGCCAGACGCGTTGCGAATGACTTTCGGTGATTCCACAATGTCTTGGCGCAGTTGGGAAGTGAGGTTGGGGACAGTCTTCAAGGGACGATCCATAAATATAAAGCTCCTTTCGCGATACCAGATGATTGCTTGATAATACGCTAATTACTGGGCGCGGCGCAAGTTCTTTAAGCGCAATTCGGGAATAAAAAGAATGACCAGAATGAAGTTCAAGGCGAGACAGCCGGCAGTGAAGAGAAAACACCCGTTATAGTCGAACAAACTGGTGACGAAGCCGCCCATCAGTGACCCAATGACACTGCCCAGTGCCTGAAAAGACTGGTTCCAGCTGAACACTGTCCCAGTATAATCCTGGGGTGTGCCCTTGGACAGCAAGGTCTGGACAGTGGGAAACAGGGCGCCATCGGAAACACCGATCATCAACCGGAAGAAGGCTAAGGCCCAGACACTGCCGACGATACCCTGGGGAATATACATGAGCACGGCAAATATGTAGCCGAAAATTAAAATCTTACCACTGCCGTACCGGTCCCCCAGCCGGCCCAATCGGGGGGCGGCAATTAAGTTGGAAATACCAGGCAGCGCGGCGATCAGACCCGCCACCAGAGCGATGGGCCCGACGTTATGCATCAGTTCTTTGACGTACAGGCTGATGATCGGATAGACCGACATGTTGCCGACCTGAATGATCATGGTCGAAATCAGCAGGGTCATGATCGCTTTGGGGTTTTTGACCTGACTCAACAGGGATGGCCGCTTCTGTTTGTTCAATAATGCCGGACTCGGCTGATAGTGCTCGTGGACCAGAGTCAGACTTAAGAAGAACACGATGAGCAGCAGGAATCCGGTGATGACGAAGGTCAGCCGGATGGAGAAGACCTGGGCAAGAAAGCCGCCCAAAACGGGCCCAATCAAGTTCCCAGACACCATCCCGGTGGTCAAAATACCGATGGCCGCCCCGCTGTGTTCCTTCGGCGTTTCGGTTGCAATCAGGGCACTGGCGTTGGGAATATACCCGGACACGAGGCCCTGCAGCGCCCGCAGGCCGATCAAGGCCCAAATATTGTGGACAAAGCCGGTGGCGCCAATGATGAACGCCATGCCGAGACTGGAGCGCAGCAGCATCAGCTTGCGCCCGCGCCGGTCGGCCAGCCGGCCCCACAGCGGCGACACGAGGGCCACGACCAGGAAGGTGGCAGCGAACGTTACCCCGGAATACATGGACAGCTCGCTCTTGGTGAAGTCGCCCATTTCTGACACATAGAGGGACAGAAATGGGGAGATCTCGCTGAAGCCCATGCCGGCAATGAACGTCCCCAGCCAAAGGACAGCCAAGTTCCGCTGCCACCCTTGTAAATCGCGTAATCCTCGTAGTCTTTTCACAAAAAAATCCTGCTTTCAATCAGAGTGTATAACTCCCATTATAGGCAGGGTCGTCAAGGTTGGTCTAGAGCCATTTATTTTGTTGGGCCAAATGGACCGCTTCCATCCGGTTGTGGACGGCGAGTTTGCTGAAAATAGCGGAAAGATAATTGCGGACGGTTCCTTCTGACAAAAAGAGAACCGCGGCGATTTCTTTAGTGCTGGCACCGTCGGCCGCGGCGCGGAGTACATCCATTTCTCGCTCAGTCAGGGGATTCTTGCTGGCGGTGACCATGTTCTGCACCAATTCAGGGGAATAAATCGTGGCGCCGGCATGGATCTTGCGGATATCCGCGACCAAATCATCACTGGGCAAATCTTTCAGCAAGTAGCCGTTGACCTGGGCCTTGACCGCCCGTTCGAAGTAGGCTTGCTGGGCGAAAGTCGTGAGGATAATGACCTTCGTTTTGATACCCGCCTGGTGGATCCAATCGGCCACGTCCAGCCCAGTGGCTTTGGGCATTTCAATATCCAGGATGGCAATGTCCGGTATTTCCCGGGAAATGTCCAGCCAGGCCTGCTGGCCGTCGGCGGCGGTGCCCAGTACGTGGAGGTCATCTTCCAAATCTAATAGTTGGGCCAGCGCAGAAGCCAGCAGGCTTTGGTCTTCAGCTAAATACAAACTGATCATGCGCTGTGCGACTCCTTTCTTGGCAATGTGGCCGTGACCAGGGTGCCGATGTGATTGGCGACGATGGTCAAGCTGCCCTGTTCCTGTTCCACCCGTTCGATCATGCCGCTGACGCCATGGGAGTTGGTGCGGTGGTAATCTTTGCCAATCCCGTTGTCCTGCACGGCCATCCGGTATTGGTCCGGGGTGACCGTGAACGTTACCGTCACTTGACGGGCATGGCTGTGGCGAATCACGTTGGTGATCGCCTCCTGCAAAACGGCAGCCAGGGTGACCTGACATTTGGTCGGCCAGGCATCGGCGGCTTGCTCCCCCTCGGTGTACAGGGCAATGCGAGTTTCCCGCAGGTTCTTTTCCTGGGCAAGGAGCACGTCGGCCAGACTCTCTTGACGCAGGTCGTTGACGATGTTGCGTACCAGCTGCAGGTTCTGGCGGCTGGTCGCGGCAATGTCCTGGAGTTCGCCGGCCACTTTGTCCGGCTGCTTGGCCAACAGTTTTTGGGCCAATTGGGCTTTCACCGTGATCATGGAGAAGGACTGGCCGAGGTTGTCGTGCAGGTCTCGGGCAATTCGTTCCCGTTCCCCCCGGCGCACCACCGCTTCCAGGCGGCTATTGGACTGGGCCAGCCGGATCGAGCGGGTGATGGATTTGGAGAAGGAATAGGAAAAGATAGGCGAGACAGCGGGAAAGATGAAGGCCCAGATAGCGCCGCCACTCCAGCTACTCCAGTTAATGGTGGTGTGCTGCCAATACAGTACAGCGATACCAATGATCAAGGAGCCGTAGTAAGCGACGAGAAAAGCGGCAAAGAGGCGCTTGGGATAATTGCTCAGAATCGAGGCCACCTGCCAGCCGGGGAAGATCAGCAAATAGAAGCCCTGGGCAAAGATGGCAAACAAACAGCAGGCCAAGACTTCCAGGGGAATCGTGACGCGCCAGGTGTTCGGTCGTTCCATGACCAGAATATAATTGACCAGGAACACCCCCGCCACAGCCAGCCAAAGGTAATCGCTGGGCTGCTTGGGGGGCAGATAATCAAGAATTGAATAGGGAAAATAGAGCAGCCATACATAGCCGATCACGCGGCCCATGTGGCTATTGTACGGATGCCTGGCTTTCTTTGCTGCCATGCTGGATCACGACCTTTGCCTTTTTCTGCCAGGTAGCCAGGACAAAGAGCAGGATGATCATGCCCCCGGCCCAGCCGGCTATGCCCATCATATCATGAGCGGGCAGGCTTTGACCGGCCAAAAAGCGGGTCAAGAGGTGATTCGTGAGATAAGTCGGGGTCACTTTGCCGATGGCCTGGGCCCAAGTCGGCAGGAGGTTCAGGGGCCACCAGAGGCCACTGATGATGGCCAGGGGGAATGAAGTCAGGTTGCTCAAGACATTCAGCAGTTCGACGGATTGGACGCGGGAGTACAGCACACCGAGGATCATCAGCGGGATGCTGCCCAGGACTGCAATCACCAGCACGCCCAGCCCCGTGGTCAAGGACAGGGTCACCTGGTTCACGAAGACCGCCACGAGCATAATCGCTAGCGCCGACAGGGCGTTGAGCAGGCCCATCAGGGTGATTAGCGAGGCGTAGTAATAGGTTGTTCCGCTGGGAGTTAGCTGCAGAGTCTGCACCAGGCCCACCTGCCGATCATGCTGCATCAGCGCCGCCAAACTGAACAAGGCACCGATGACGACACTGTAGACGATCATGCTGCCCATGTAGCTGCGGGCAAAGGCCGTCATCTCACTGGCGGTACCAAAACTCATCACTTTGGTGAAGAGAATATAGAAACCGATGGGCATGGCGATGGCAAAGAACGTGTATTGCGGGTTGCGCAGGAACAGCCGCTTGGCATCAAACTGCAGTTGGTTGAGAAACTTCTTCATTTTTGTCGTCTTCTTTCACTAAATCGAGGTAGATGGTTTCCAGAGATTGGCGGGTGGCCGTGAAGTGGTGCAGATCGGGGAAGAAAGGCACCAGGGCCTGCACCGTGAGATCGGTGTCTTGACTGGGCAAGGTGAGGTGATCGGCCGTCGCGGCCACCTGGGTGACACCAGGCAGGTGGGAAAAGGTGGCCGGGGGCAGCGGTGTGGTGAAGCTGATCTGGCCGCCGTTGTGGGCCGCTTGAAGCTGGTCCCAGCGGCCGACATAAGCGAAGCGGCCCTGACGCAGGATGGCGATGCGGTCGGCCACGTGCTGGATCTCTTCTAAATAATGGCTGGTGATGATGATCGTGACGTGCCGCGCCCGCATGCGGCTGATCAGGTCCCAGAATTCCTGGCGGGCCTGGGCGTCCATGCCCACAGTGGGTTCATCCAGGAAGAGCAGCTGCGGCTGGTGGACAATGGCACAGGCGAAGGTCACCCGGCGCAGTTGACCGCCAGAGAGGGTAGCGACGTTTTGGTTAGCTTGGGCGGTGAGGTTCGTCAGGGCCAGGACCTCGCTGGTGGGCAGCGGGTGGGTGTATTGGTCGCCAATCAAACTGATCAGCTCGGCAACATGCACCCGGGGCAGCTTCAGGTTGCCCTGCAGCATGGAGCCGGTGGCCGCTTTGGCGGTCGGGTTGCCCGGCTGCCCGCCGAACACGGTGATCCCGGCGGCGTAGGGCAGGATGCCCTGGATCAGGTTCAGCAGGGTGGTTTTACCCGCGCCGTTGGGGCCGACCAGGCCAATGATCTCACCGGGTTGAATGGTCAAGTTAATGTCCCGCAGGACAGGTTGTTTATTGTAGGCAAAGGCCACGTGGTTCAGGCTAATAATAGGGTTTGGCATGACAGACCTCCTTAGAATAAATGCAGGGTGTACTTGAGGATAAACAGAACTGGGATGAAAATACCCCAGACAGCTGCGTGCAGCATCCGGAAATTCGAGTTGTGCCACGGATTCGCTGGCTGCTTGTCAGCCGCTTCGTTGTTAATGTACTTTTTCATGATCGATAACCTCCGTTTGTTTTGCTCTTCTTGATGTACTTAGAATATAAGAAAACCGGCGGGGCCAGTAGTAAGGACTGTCATGACTTGCACATGACAAATGTCACGGACAAAAAAGCACCAGCCGTTTCACGTGAAACAGCCGGTGCTTGGGGGTCTGCAGTTCAATTGATCTTGCGTTTTGGATTCAAAATATTCATCGGGTCGAACAGTGCCTTGATCTGATGTTGTAAATAGTCCACATCTGGTCCCAATTCAGCATTGTTCCATTGATTCTTGATCATTCCGACGGCGTGTTCGCCGGAAATCGTCCCGCCTAGCGCAAGCGTCTTGTGGAACATGGCTTGCAGTGCCTCGACGATTTTTGGCGGCACGTCTTTTTCATCCGCTGGCCAAACCAGCGTGGGGTGTACGTTGCCGTCACCAGCGTGGCCGGCGGTATAGATCTTCAGCCCGAGCTGGGCACCTAATTCAGCAATGTAATCCATCATCGGCGCCAGTTGCGACAACGGCAGGGCCATATCTTCCATGATGTGGTTCTGCCCGGCAAAAACGGCCGGCAGCATATCCCGCCGCATTTGCTGCAGATCAGCCTGAGCCTGCGGATCCGTCGTTACACTGATGTGCGTGCCCTGGTGCGTCGTCAGCATCTTCTCCAGCAGTGCTTCGGTTTCAGCCGTACTGCTGTCGATGCGGAAAATCAGCATGGATTCGTTGTTGTCGGCGTAATGGGTGTGCCGATACGTATCCAGCGCCGCGACCGTGTTGCCGTCTAGGGCTTCTAACATCGTGGGACCGATGCCGGAAATCCGAATCGCCGCGACAGCTTCGGCCAGTTGGGTCATCGTCGGGAAGAACGCCATACCCATCAGCGGCGTTCCCAGCGGAATGGGCAACAGTTTCACCGTAATTTCCACGACAATCCCCAGCGTACCCTCAGAGCCGATAAAGAGTTGCGTGAGATCATAGCCAAAAGCCTGCTTTAAGGTTCGCCCGCCGACTTTGATTTCCCGCCCGTCGGCCAAAACAACTTTGAGACCAAGAATATTGTCCTTAGTGGCGCCATAGCGTACGGTGCTCATACCGCCAGCGTTGGTCGAAACGTTGCCGCCGATACTTGAAATCAGTTTTGACCCAGGGTCGGGGCGTAGAACATCCCTTGTTTGCGCGCTGCCTGATCCAGGTCGCCGTTGATCACGCCGGGTTCGACCACAGCCAGAGAATCGGCCTTACTAATTTCCAGAATGTGGTTCATCGTGATTGTAGAAAGGATAATACTGCCGGGAATCCCATCCGCCCCGATGACGGTACTGGTATGGGCAGATTGCGGTACGATCGGAATATGGTACTTGCGCGCCGTCGCCAAAGCGCCTTGGATATCCGCTGTATTTTGGGCTTCGACAATGGCCAAGGCTAATCCCGCGCCCTCACCGGTCATGTTCTCACTGTAAGAATACTTCTTCAGCTCGGCCGGATCCGTGACGACGGCGCCAGCACTGACTCGACTGCGCAGATCCTGCAGAATATCAGTATTTGAAAATGCGGCAAATGTTGCCATCGATGATCACTTCTTTCGTTGACTTCGAGTTTATTGTCGGCATCGGGGGAGGAAGATACAAGAATTTTAGCTTAGCTAAGCAAAGTATAAGGGGAGTGCATCAGAGTTTTGGTATACTGCACCGTTGGAAAGCGAATTCATTAGGCTGGCCAGAAAGGCGGGGATTTTGATGATGGTCGGACGCAAAGTAACCAATGCAGAGGTAGTGCTGCCATTCATCGAGTTGCTGATCATATTAGGGGTGCTCTTACACGGGTGGGTGCAGACAGTCATGCCGTGGTTCGCTACGATGATGGTCCCGCTCACCGTGATTGTACTGCTTTGGACCTGGCTGACGGCGTGGCGTCATGATGGGCAGTGGCCATTAGTGGACCACATCATGATGTCTGTGCTGATTCTGCTTTGGCTGGCTGATTTGTACAGTCGGATGATGCTTTCAGGATTGATCTATGATCGTGTCGATGGTATCGCCATTATTGCCTTGGCACTTTATTGGATTATCCACGGCGTTGGTTCTAATTGGGCGGCGAATCATTCGCGAAAGAGCATCAAATAAAAGAATTCAAAATAAGCGTTGCATCCGCCGAGTAATTGGCCGATACAACGCTTATTGGTTATTGCGGCGGTTGTAATTGCGAAATCTGCTGGCGGTACAACGGGGTGCGGTTGAGCTGCCAGATAAACAGTGCCAGCACTGCGATAATCAGAATGCTGTTAATGCCCCAATACAGGATGGGTTCACGAAAAACGGGACAGTAGTGCAGCAGAAAGCCAAAAATGGATGCGGCGCTGCTCAAGACACACCACGAAAGCGGCACAATTCGAAGCGGACGCATTAACCACGCCATCAAGAGGAATAACAGCGGCATGAGCACAAGCAGAGCGGCAGCCACCGGCCAAGTGGACAACAAAATAGCTAAATGGGAAGGTGGTTGGTGCGTAACCAAGGCGTAGCCTACTGAAGCAAGCGGTAAAGATAGGAACAACAGGAGAAACAAGATGATTCGATGCTGGTCAAATGAGACGATCCACGGCAAGAAAGCCATGATAATAAACATCCAGCTTCCCACCAGACTGCCCCAATCAAACTGGATGGTCGGTTGTAATATCGCCGGATAAATCGTGTAGCTCATCAACATACTGAACAAAGGAATAAAGAATACCAGCTTTTCACTAAGACTGGCCGCTGGAATGGTTTCTGCAATTGCCTTGGCGGCAGCCTGGGCGTCCGCACCGAAATACTGACGTGCCGAGCGGCCATGGGTCTGAGCGTCAGCCGCATTATCAATCACGTCCGCAATCGTCTCTTCTAACGCCAGATAATCTTTTTGCGGCTGGTTGCGCAGATACCCAACCAGCTCTTCGATGTAAAGATGGTTCAGGCCTTTAAGCCGGGTCATACGGGCGTCGTTCTCTTTTTCGATCTTTGTCTTCATTATAGTGCGCCTCCTTGGGTCAGTTGGTCCATCGCAGCAGCAAGCTGCATCCATTGCTGGGCAAATAGTGCTGCGTCTCGCTCGCCGGTGGCTGACAGGTGATAGTATTTGCGATCCGGTCCCGTGGTGGAAGGATGCCGGACGCCAATGATTTGTTTATTGCGCTGCATTTTCAGCAGCAAAGGATAAATGGTCCCTTCAGGTATGTCACCGAATCCCAGCGTACTTAATTTCTCGTGGAGGGCGTAGCCGTAAATTTCGCCTTGTCTGATGATCAATAGGATCGCGCCTTCGAGAATCCCTTTGAGCATTTGGGAGGGAATACGTTCACCAGCCATCACGTCGCCGCCTTTCCAGTACCTTGTAAAGCAAAGTATACAAAGCTGGCGGTACCTTGTCAAACAATGTAGCTAAAAAAGCGGGGCATATTGTTTTCCCTGAACCAGTTGGATTTGCTATGCTGGAGATGTACTTGGTAATCAATATAAGTTATGGAGGCGCGATTGATGAGCAAGACACAATTCCCCAAGACCCAAGCCCAACTGAACCAGTTGGTGGCCGATTTGATGCAGCTGCAGACGAACATTCAGCAGATCCACTGGTACATGCGCGGCCGGAATTTCTTCCGCCTGCACCCGCTGATGGACGAGTACAAGGACCAGATGGCGACCATGCTGGATGAGATTGCCGAACGGCTGATTGCCTTGGGCGGGACACCCTATGCGACGACCCACGAATTTATTGACCACACCGGGTTGCCGGATGAAAAGATCGGCTGGAATCAGTACAGCCTGTCGGACCTCATGGATCGCCTGCGCAAGCAGATCGAATACTTGCGGGATCAGTTCCAGAAAGGCATCGAGATTACTGATGATGAGAAGGACTTCCCGACTCAGGATATGTTGAATGGGTACAAGGCGGACATGGATAAGATTATTTGGATGCTGAGTGCTTATTTGGGAGAAGGTCCGTTGGCTGATTAAGAAGTGCGGGGTTAAAATGTCTAAAATCGGCATTTTGCCTTTTTGAGTATTAAATACCCAGGTACTAAACGCAAAAACGCCAATATTTGCATTTACGCTGATCAATTTCGCGTGACAAATGCAAATATTGGCGTTTTTTCGATTAAGAACAGCAAACGATGCCAGAGAAAAACGAAAGTCCGCAATTGTTGGACTTTCGTTTTTTGGAGGCTAAATCGCCGGTTCGGCTTGTTTGGCTTTTTCCACCGCCGCCATGGCCACAGCGTTGACCCAGTTGATCGGTTGATCAAAGTTGGGCTGGAAGAAGGTGTCGACCATGGCCAGGGTCTCAATGGTCATCTTGGTTTGAATCGCCATGGAAATCATGTTGGCCGACATGGAGACGTCGTGGGCACTGTAGAAGGCGCCGCCCAGGACTTGGTGGGTGGTCGGGTCCCAAGTCAAAGAAGCCGCCACCGGGGTGGTCGTCAGCATGAATTCAGGCCGATAGTTCTGCTCGATCGTGACGCTGTCCACAGTGATTCCTCGGGCAGCCGCACCCGCGGCGGTCAGGCCGGAGGCGGCGAGCGTCATATCGAAGAGGGCCACGGCACTGGACGCCTGAGTCCCTAAGTATCGTTCAGTGGGTGCAGCAATGTTCTTGCCGATGAGGATTCCTTGACGCACCGCATTCGTCGCCAACGGAATGTAGTCGTCCTGCCCAGTGGGGTTGTAGTGCACGGCGGCGGAGTCGCCCGCCGCGAAGATTTCCGGTCGGCTGGATTGCATGTAGGCATCAGTGATCACCGCGCCGTTGGCCAACATGTCGACCTGGTTTTGCAGCAGTTCAGTGCGGGGCCGGAAGCCGACAGCCAGCACGGCAATATCGGCGGTGTAGGCGGCCTGATCGGTGGTGACCGTGATCTGGTCGGCAGCAGTGGTGAAACTGGTGACCTTTTGCCCCAGGGCTAATGCTGTGCCGTGTTTCGTGTACAAGGCTTCGATCCGATTGGTGATGTCCCGGTCGAAATTCTTCGCCAGGACCCGATCGAAGGCATCTACCAGGGTGACCTTTTTCCCGCTCAAAGCATACTGCTCCGCCAGCTCCGCCCCGATATATCCGGCGCCGATGACGACGACCGAATTGATCGACTGGGCGTTGTCATGGAGTTTCTTGGCGTCCGTCCAGTTCTTGCAGAGGAAGACGCGCTCGCTTTGAATGCCGGGAATCGGCGGAATCACCGGGGCAGAACCGGGAGTAAAGACCAACTTGTCGTAGTGGTCGGTTACTTGCTCGCCGGTCACCAGGTTCGTGGCGGCAATCGTTTTAGCGTCGGGGTCAATGGCGGTGATGTTATGTTCCATGCGCATGGTCGCGCCCAGCTGGGCCAAGGCGTCTGGACTGGAGTAAAACATTTTGTTCGGGTCAGACACATTGTTGCCGACCCACAGGGCGATCCCGCAGGAAAGGAAAGACAGATTGTCGTTGCGTTCATAGACGGTCACGGCGTAGTCGGGATGTTCGGTGAGAATTTGTTGGGTAGCGAAGGTGCCTGCGTGGGTGGCACCGATCACGATAATTTTCAAAATAGCAATACTCCTCTCAAAGGCCATGTGATTCGATTCACAGTTAGAATTGTACCACACGCAATTGCCCACGAAAATACCCAATTGGTAGAAACCTGTGTACCGGTACTTTCTGCTTTTATCAACAGAAATGATACAATGAGACCAATGCGAAAGGCGGTGGCGGCGATGATTTACTTAGCCCAATTTTTCTTTCCCGATGAAGACGCGGAGTGGCGGTTCTTTATTGATTTGAAAAAGAAAACCTATAACACGTATTATCCCTTCCAGGTCTTGCCGGATAAGGGCTTGACCCAAATCAATTGTGCCCCGATCACCATTCTGAATGGCGGCAATGGGTCGGGGAAGACGACCGTGCTGAATATTATTGCGGAAAAACTGGGACTGCACCGGGAAGCTCCTTACAACCGGACCAATTTCTTTGAAAATTATTTGGATCGAACCGACGCCACCACAGTGGGCACGGTACCGAAGAAGAGTGCAATCATTACCAGTGATGATGTGTTTGATTACATGCTCACGATTCGCCAGGCCAATCAGGGGATCGACCGCCAGCGGAACCGCCTGGAGGATGAGTATTTAGCGACTAAACACGCCCGCTTCCAGTTCAACGGCCCCGAAGATTACGACCAATTGAAGTCCATCCTGGAGACCCGCAGCAAGACCCAGTCGCGCTACATCCGCGACCACCTGATGCGCAACTTGAAGGAGGGGTCCAACGGCGAGAGCGCCATGGCCTATTTCACCGATCGGATCAAGGAGAACGCGCTGTACTTGCTGGATGAACCGGAGAATTCGCTGTCCCCGGAGAAACAGCTGGAGCTGGTCAAATTCATCACCGATTCAGCTCGGTTCTTCGGCTGCCAGTTCATCATCGCCACCCACTCGCCGTTCCTGCTGGCGCTCCCGGAGGCGAAGATCTATGACATGGATACGACGCCGGTGGCGGAGAAAAAAGTGGACGGAACTGCCTGAGGTGCGGGCGTATTATGATTTCTTCCACCAGCATGCAAAGGAGTTTAAAGAAAAATGAATACTGAAGATAAAGATTGGCTGATGCGGCAGGTGCGAGCCTTCGCCACGGGGTTAGGCGCGCTGTTATCCAAGGATTCTTTGCGTGATTTTTTGGAATACAAGCACTATGACAGTGCAATCATTACGGATGATGACCTGGATGCGCTGATTGTCTATGCCCAGTTCCAACGGCTGGCAGAGGCTCGGCAATTATCAGCGGCCGATTTGGCAGCCGCCAGCGGTATTGCCGCAGATCGCCTGGCGGCGTTTACCAAGGGTACGGCCTTACCCACCACGGCGGAACAGCGGCAGATGCAGGAGTTTTTGGACCATGCGGCAGAATAGCGGAGCTATCTGCCACTATCTCCCGGCTATCTCCCGGTCGACAGGTAACTCCCGAGAAAAAGGCACAAGTCCTCTCAACAAGAGAACTTGTGCCTTTTTTGCACGCGCGCCGACCAGACGCAGATGATCACGATCGTGACTCCCGCAGAGTCACTACGAATATGTCTTGACGCTCTGTTCACGGCTGACGCGCGTAGTGAACCTTAGACCCAATTGTTGTCGATTGCATTGACGAACATCGCCGTGATGACCTTTTCCAGCTCATCATGCTTTGGTGCCGGCGTAACTTCGGTAGAGGTTGCGCGCTTCACTTGTTCCTGTCTCCGCTTCACAAGGATTCACCTCGATCCCGGTTCCAAGGCAAGTATAGCGCGCTCCTAACGCGGACGCATTAGTGACAGCACATATGAATCACCGGCGAATTATTGAGCGGCACGGTGGACAACGCTTTCTAAATCTTTTTTGTTTTCAATCAATACTTCATCCAGCTGTTCACTGGCAAAGACGAGTTTCTTCGGCAAGTTTCGGACCGGAGTAGGCAGCGACCATTGTTTTTCATCCCAGATATGGGCGGGACTGTGTTCAGAAAACTGATACACACTGCTCGCCGGGGTGATCACCCGGCGGATCAGCGAGAACCCGCGGACCGCCGTATAGCATTGATAGTAGGCGTCCAGCCGCCAGTGATGCACAGCGGGCAAAGACAGCAGAAGAAAAATGGACCCCACGCTGTCTTCGGTTTCCATGACTGTTTGGTTGTGCAGCCACGGGGCATAAAGCACGCCCGCCATGCACGGATCATCCCACTCAGCGGCTTGAGCTGTCCAGGTGGTTTCGTCCTGACGGAACTTGGCCGTCATTTCTGCTGGCGTTAGCAATTTATAAGTTTGATGCGGGCAATCGAGGCCGTGAAATTTCCGGTATGGATCAGTGGGGTCGATCAATACCCACCGGCCGGCCATCTGGGTGGCTGCACAAATGTGATCCTGCCAATCGCCGTAACAGTCCTTTTGCACCGTCGCATAGGCCGCCGGGTGCCCGGCCGCCACCAACAGGCTGACCAGCAGATTGCTGAAGTCGCCGCAGGTGCCACTATGCCAGTGCACGACATCGAGATCGCTGCGCTGGAGTGGCGCAAAGGGCGCATTGAGCCGGCTGTACTGAATCTGCTCGGTGTCAAACCAGTCCAGCGCCGCGGCCATCAGATCCATGGCGGATTGGGCGGGCCCACCAAGACTGGTTACTAACTGCTGAATTTCGGGTGCAGTGGGGTGGATATAAACATTCGCCACGGAGTCACCTGCTTTCTTTTTCTTATTTTCCTTACTTTAGCATATTGATCGGGTAGAAAAACAGTCCACCCCCCAGACCCGGGAACAGAAAACGCTGGCAGGGTGTTAGGGTGCCAAGCACGGTCTATTCGGCCGGACTATTATCAGCCTGTATAGTAATGATCAAGACACTCAGGTATACTGATAAAAAGGGTGTGAGACTATGCGGTATGTACTGATTGTTTGTATTGTCATCGCTATTGCAGCAGGATTTATTGCTAATAAAAAGCGCCAGAAACAGTAGGCCGTATATAAATGGTCAAGCAGATGAAAGAATCCCATCATCCGCTTGACCATTTTTGACGTACACGCAGTCTTGCAGTGCAGTGTTTACCCAATCAACGACCCAATCGCAAATCCGATCACCATCGTCAACAATCCCACGATCATGTTCCGCAAGGCACCCTTCCGCGCCGGCACCCGGCTCAAGCGGGCGCTGGTGTAGCCTGTCCCAAAGAGGCAGACCACCACAGCGGCCATCGTCACGCTGACTTTGTAAGGATTGGGGATCAGCGTGATACATAATAGCGGCAGCAGGGCACCCAGGATAAAGGCAAAGAAGTCCGCCCCGGCGGCCAGCCAAGGATTGAGCAGTTTATTCAGTTTGATCTGGAATTTCTCAGCCAGAATGGTAGCAATGTCTTCGTTATTCACGATGCTGTGGGCCATGGCCGCCGCGTTTTCAGCGGCGTATCCCTTAGCCAAATAATGCTGATACATGCCTTGGAAACTGGCGTCTTTGTCGTTTTTCAACTGGTCCTGTTCCTTCTGGCAAATCGAATCCTGGAGGTCCCGCTGGGCAGAAACGGACATGTACTCGCCGCCGCCCATGGAGAGAGCGCCGGAGATCATGGCGGAAACGCCGGCCAGCATCAAGGCGGTGGCGGACATATTCGCCCCAGCGACCCCCATGACGATGCCGGCGGTGGAAATAATACCGTCATTGGCGCCCATCACGCCAGCGCGCAGCACGTTTAATCGATTACCCAAATCCCGGCGGAAAGAGAGACGCTGGCGCCAGGGCAGACGATGTTGTTTTGGTTCGATCAAAATTGTTTCCTCGTTTTCCATACCCAAGTATTCAATTTATTTATGCGGGTATTGTTTAGGGAGAGCATACCGCATTTTCAATCTGATTGGTAGAGAAAAGCATCACAATTAATGATTGATATCATGCGCTGGCCGAAAGTAGCCTTGAGCCGCATAAAGCAGGGCGGCCACGATGACCCCGGCGGCGGTGAACCAGGCGACGCCGTAGAAACCGGTAAAGTTGGCAATAAGAAAGCCGCCGATCCCGCCGCTGATGGCCTCGCCCAAGTACATCGCGGCATTCGCCAAGGCCGCGATCGTGCCCCGGGTTTCACCGGCTTGGGCCTGCAAGGTGGACATGAACAGCGGGAATATGGCCCCGCCGATCAAGTAGATGAACGCCAGAATCAATGCCGCCACCCAGGCCGCGGGCGCCACTGGCAAGATGATGTAGCCAATGATGAAGAGCAGAAATTCCAGGGCGAATGCCCGGGGCAGCGTCAGCCAGCGCACGAAGCGGCTGCTTAACAGGCTGCCGATGAATTGGCCGATCCCGATGACCAGCATCAAACTGCCGATCAGGGAAACGGATAAGCCGTAGCTTTTGGCAAACCAGGTGCCAATGAACGCGAAGCCGCAGAAATTGGCCATCTGGAACAGGAAATAGGCAAAGAGCAGCTTGACCACCGGCCGATTGTGCCAGACTTGGCGGTACACCGCGGTTGACTCATGGTCATCCGCACTGCTCAAGCTGGGCAGATAGCGGGCGCTGAGCAGGGTCAACAGCAGGGCAATTGTGCCGACAAAGAAGAACGGGAACCGCCAAGAGACAGCAGCCAAAAAGCTGCCCAGCGGCACACCGACAATTTGCGCCACAGCTAACCCAGCAGAGACATAGCCCATCATTTTGACGACCTGATCCTTGGGGAATAGCAGCGGGATGGCGGCCCAGATTTGCGGACCGGCGCAGGCGGCGGCCAGACCGGCTAAGAAACGGACGGCCAGCATCATGGGGTATGTATTGGCCAAGCCGCCCAGAGCGGTGGCGCCGGCGAAGATCAGCAAGCCGATGAGCAGAATGCGACGCCGGTCATGCCGGTCTGAAATGGGGCCGACAACAATTTCCGAAAGGGTATAGCCCAGCGCGTAGGCACTGACAATAAAACCGGACAGGTGCTCAGGAATCCCGTAATACTGGGTCAGCGTCGGCAATAAGGGCGAAACCAGGAACGTATCCGTCCCGATAATAAACGTAATCAAGAAAAAGAGGAGTGAAAGTCTTTTCAGTCGCATCAGCAAAGCCGCCTAACTGTTTTATAGTTAGAAATGTTTCAAACAATCAACCAAAAGAAAAACGTGCACTGCCCGCAGGCGGCACGTTTCGCTGTTATAGACTCGCCAGTAAGCCCGGTAATACCGCATCGATTCGGTCCGTATTGAGCTGGACGAACTTCTCCCGACCCTGGGTGCGGGTCGTGACCAGGCCGATCTCCCGCAGGGTGCGCAGGTGGTAGGACATGGTCGACTTATCGATCTCGATATGCTGATTCAGTTCGCCGCAGCCCATTTCGTGGCCGACGCGGTAAAGCATGCGCACGATCGTGTAGCGTCCTGGTTCAGACAGGGCAAAGAAGATCCGGCGCTTAAATTCTTCTGTGCTGGTGGCTGCTGATTGTTTGATATCCATAAAACAGTTGTACCACCTTGACCATGGTGCTGCAACTTAAATTTGGAAGGCGCTGCGGTTTTGCAGGTAAGTAATTTCGTCGAAGGTGATCCGCTGCTGCAAGCGTTCGGCCAGTTCGGAAGTGATTTCATTCTTCGCCAACGCGTCTTGGATCAACTCGTACTCGGCGTGGAATGCTTTCAAAAACATTTGATAAATGATGTCGCCGTCCACGGCGTCGACTTGAACCCGGCGGTGACGGTCCCGGTAGAAGCGGCGGATGGTGTTTACTTCCGCGCGGTTGTCTTTGTCTTCCAGGGTCCCCAATCGTTTCATCACGGCGTCATAGCCGGCTTTTTCAATCGGCAGAATGTCTTCATTGTGGGCGGTAAACTGCTTCTTCCAGAAGATCGGTTCCAGGTTGATGGGGCTGGTCAAAAAGGCATCCTGCACCGAGCGCAGATCGCGATAAATATGGCCCATGTGCAACGTGAAACGGGTGCGCAGGAGCAGATTCTTCCAGATCCGCTGGTCGGCGGTGAAGTCGTTCAAGTCGATGAAGTTGTTGTAGTAATGAGCTTCATCGTCCGTAATCGTCTTGGCCTGGCGCAGGGCCTCAATGGTTTTTTTCTCCGTATCAATGGTGTCCTGGAAAATTGTCTGCTGGACCCGGCGATTCGGCGCGTCATCCAGGATCCGTTCCTGGGCGAGACTGTCCAGCACGATCTGGGCTTCAGCGGGGCGTTCCGTCTCTTCCCGCATGGCCTTGATACCCTCGGCCAGCATCCGCCGAACCCACACATGCTGTTTGTTGGCGACGGGCTGTTTTTTCACGAGCAGGGGGAAGACAAGCGGCGGGACGACCAGACTGATGATGATCACCACGGCGGCCATGAAGATCAATTCATTGCGCAGGGTGACGCCGCGAGGCATGGAAAAGGCCAAGGACAGCGTGATGGTCCCGTTGGCGCCGCCAAAGCCGATGATCAAAGCATCGCGCCAGCGGTGCTTGGTGCGGGGCACATGGACGAGATAGCGGCTCCACAGAATCCGCAGGACCAGTTTGCTCAGGTAGATGCCCAGGCCAATGATGTTCAACAGCAGGAAGGTATTTCCGTACCAGGCGTCGCTGATCACGGTGGGCAAGGTCACGCCCAATAAAACAAAAACCAAGCCGGACAGGATCCCGCTGACCATTTCCCAGACGTTGGTGGAGACGATCTGCATCCGAGCGCTGGTCAAGCGCAGCTGGTCCCGTTCCACCCCATGGGCGATGCCGGCGGCGACCACGGCCAGGATACCGGAGAAGCCCAATTCCTCGGCAAAGAAATAGATCAGCAGCGGGGTGAGTAATTGCAAGGTGGTCATGATGATCGGATCGTCATCGCCCCACTTGATCAGCTGGGTGCGCAGGCTGACGATCAAGGTGCCGACGATTGCCCCGAAGAGAATGCCGCCAATGGCCACGTACAGGAATTGGCCGGTGGCTTGCAGGGGCGAAAATTGACCGGAGATAAACGCCGCCAGAGCCAGGTCAAAGGCCACGATGCCGGCGGCGTCATTGAACAGCGACTCGTTTTCCAAAATCAGCAGCTGCCCCTCACTCAACGGGTTGGTCTGACTGATGGCATTGACTGCCGATGCGTCGGTGGGGGTAACGATGGCAATCAGCGCGAAGGCTAACGCCAAGGGAATGAAGGTGACTGTACTCAGACCGAAGCCGAGCACCAAGACGGTGATCAGCACCAGGCCCACCGCCAGGGAGAAAATATTACCCAGCGTGCGGCCAATCCATAATCGGGAGGCATTCTGCCCTTCGTTAAACAGCAGCGGCGCGATGATGGCAAAGGAGAACACCGAAGGGTCCAGAGTAAAGTTGCGGAAGAAAGGGAAAATGGCTAATCCCATGCCCAAGCCGATGAGCCAGAAGGGCAGCGGGATCTTGGGCAGGTGTTTCGCTAAGACGTTGGCCACAACCACGGCAGCCAGCATCAAGATAAAAATAAAAACTTGATCCACAGCAATTCCCCCTTTTTAACTTATTATAACGTGGGCAGTTCTTTGGCGACGACGATCCGGCCGGTGTGCTGGCTGTCTAATGCTTCATGGGCGGCCACAAATCCCGCCAGAGTGAAAGGAAACACGTGATCAATCGGCACCGTCAGCTGACCTGCCGCGGCTTCTTGGACCAGCTGGGGCAGGGCCGCACTGTCGGTGTCATCCCCGGGATAAGTATGCTGGAAGGTCATGCCGGCGGGCAACCGCGGGGAGCGATGGCTGACTGAAATGATGCGGCCGCCGGGTTTGACCATGGCCACGTCCTGGTCGCCGCCGGCGCCATTCATCGCCACATTGACGACAATGTCGGCGGTGGCGGCAAGGGCGGTGCTGATGTCCGCTTGATCGTAAGCGACAAAGCGATCCACGCCCAATTTTTCCACCAGCAGTTGATTCCGAGCACTGGCTACGCCGATGACGGTCGCCCCGACCTGGTTAGCCAGCTGGACGACTAGAGACCCCACGCCGCCGGAAGCCCCTTTGACAATCACTGTTTCACCGGCTCGAATGCGGCCAAAGGTATAGACAATGCGGTAAGGCCGTGACTCCGGGCGTCACTAGTGCAGCCGCGGTGGTGAAACTGAGCTGTGCGGGCAGTTTGGCCGTGCTGCGTACCGATGCGGTGACTTGGGCGGCATAGCTTTGCTGGACATGGGCCACGACCCGGTCGCCGATTTGAAAGGTTGCATGATTGCTGCCGACGGCGGTCACAATGCCGGCTGCGTCCCGGCCGGGAATCGTCGGACCGCCTAAGCTGCCCTGTTCCCGGGAAAGGCGCTCCCGATTATTTAGGCCGATGGCGGCAACGTCAATCAAAACCTGATCATTGGCCGGGTGCGGAGCGGCAATATCGAATTCCTGCAAGGCAGTGGGTCCGCCGCCTTGGGTAAAACCGAATGCTTTCATTAATGGTCACTCCTTTTTGGGGTCAGTTTAGCCGGAAATCCGCGGCGCAACAAGCAATATGCTTGCAGCGACCCACATGCAATGGTGTTGGCAGCAATTCAGCACTGCACAATCTGGATGTATACAATTCGTTTTAACTAGAAGAATACCGAAGAATTTATCAAGCCCCGCGAGACCTTGCACTGATTATACTGGACCGCTTTCAGCCTGTTCAGTACGTAATTTTCATTTGTGTTTTCAGTGCATTCCCCCTATATATCGTGGTATCATAATTCATAACCACTACATGATGTGGCTGGGAACGGATCGCTGGTACGGTCGGCCAGACATGTGGTGGATTGCAAGAAGGAGTGAGCCACGATGTTAGAGGTACACACGGTTACGACCAAAATTAAGAAGCGCGACGGCCGCATCGTCAATTTTGACGCGAGTAAAATTCAAACGGTGATTACGAAGGCCGCCCAAAGCGTGGGGAAGTTGTCCCCAGCGGATACGAATGCCATCGATGACATCACCAATGATGTGACGGCAAAAATTCAGGACCGCTATACGGCTGACGTCGAAATCTCTGAGATTCAAAACATCGTGGAGCAATCCTTGATCAATGACGGCAAGTACGATTGGGCAGAAAGCTACACCCAGTACCGCCTGCAACAAGACCTGAAGCGCAAGCAGCGGCGGGACGTCAATTTCCAGATCGACCGGCTGTTAAGCAAAGACAAGACCGTCGTTAACGAGAACGCCAACAAGGACAGCCGGGTTTTTTCGACCCAGCGGGATCTGACCGCTGGGGCCGTCGCCAAGGCGATCGGTCTGAAGATGCTGCCCAAGGCGGTGGCCAATGCCCACGTCCGCGGTGACATCCACTGGCACGATTTGGATTACACGCCCTACATGGCTGAAACCAACTGCTGTTTGATTGATTTCAAATATATGCTGACCCACGGCTTCGCCATCGGCAACGCCGAAGTGGAACCGGCGCACAGTATCGGAGTGGCGGTCACCCAAATGACCCAGATCATCGCCAATGTCGCTTCATCCCAATACGGCGGCTGTTCCAGCGACCGGACCGACGAAGTGCTGGCGCCGTTTGCGGAGAAGAACTACCAGAAGCATTTGAAAGAAGCCCGCGAGCTCACCGACGATCCGGCCAAGGTAGAGGCCTTCGCTAAGGAACGGACCCGCAAGGACATCTATGATGCCTTGCAAACCTTGGAATATCAGGTCAACACCCTGTATTCAACCCAGGGCCAGACGCCGTTTGTGACGGTTGGGTTTGGCCTGGGCACCAGTTGGATCGAACGGGAGATCCAGAAGGATATTTTGAAGATCCGGATCTTGGGTCTGGGCAAAGAAAAACGCACGGCCATTTTCCCGAAGCTGGTCTTCACCCTAAAGAAGGGCTTGAATCTGCACCCCGACGATCCCAACTACGACATCAAGCAGCTGGCCATTGAGTGTGCCACCAAGCGGATGTACCCGGATGTGTTGTCCTACGACATGATCAAGAAACTGACCGGTTCCTTCAAGGCACCCATGGGCTGCCGCTCCTTCCTGCAAGGCTGGACAGATCCCAAGACCGGTGAAGAAGTGAATGCCGGCCGGATGAACCTGGGGGTGCTCACCGTAAACCTGCCCCGCATCGCCATGGAATCCAAGGGCAATCAAAAGAAGTTTTGGGAGATCTTCGAAGAACGGATGAACATCTGCAAACAAGGCTTGGTCTACAAGGTCCAGCGGACGAAAGAAGCGACCCCGGAGAGTGCCCCGATCCTGTACAAGTACGGCGCGTTTGGGCACCGCTTAGCGTCCACGGATACTGTCGACTCCCTGTTCCGCAACAGCCGGGCTACTGTTTCTTTGGGCTACATCGGCTTGTATGAAGTCGGCACGGTGTTCTATGGTCCCAATTGGGAACACGATCCTGAGGCCAAGGCCTTTTCGGTCAGCATTGTCAAGTCCATGGCCGACCACTGCAAAGCTTGGGAAAAAGAATACGGCTATCACTTCTCCGTTTACGGCACGCCCAGTGAATCCCTGACTGATACGTTCTGCCGGGACGACCGAAAGAAGTTCGGCATCGTCAAGGACATCACGGATAAGGAATACTATACCAACTCCTTCCATTACGATGTGCGGAAGAAAGTTACGCCGTTTGAGAAGCTGGATTTTGAAAAGGACTATCCCCAGTACAGTGCCGGCGGCTTCATCCACTACTGCGAATACCCGAATTTGAAGCAGAACCCCAAGGCGCTGGAAGCCGTGTGGGATTATGCCTATGACAAGATCGGTTATTTGGGGACCAACACGCCCATTGACCAATGCTTCAAGTGCGGTTTCAAGGGTGAATTCAAGGCGACCGCCAAGGGTTACGAATGCCCGGAATGCGGCAACCATGATCCGGAAACCTGCGATGTGGTCAAGCGGCTTTGCGGCTACTTGGGCAATCCCAACAAGCGGCCAATGGTTCACGGCCGGCAGGAAGAAATCATCCACCGGGTGAAGCACATGAGCTTCAGCAACGATCAAATCGCCAATGCGCGTTATTAGAAAGCCGGGTGTTTGATGGATCGCACAGAAATTCAAAAGCACATGGCACAAGAGAGCAAACGCAGGATCGCGCGGTTGCCGAAGAATCCCAAACCGCAGGAATGGCTGGCCAAGGACTTATCCTTGGGCTATTACGCCAGTTACAAGCCCTTCGTGATGGTGGACGGGGAAGGTGTCCGATGCAGCTTGTATGTATCCGGCTGCAAGTTTGCCTGTCCCGGCTGCTACAATGCCGTCGCGCAAAACTTCCATTACGGTCAGCCCTATACGGATGCCGTTCAGGACAAGATCCTCGACGATTTGTCCCATTCCTACGTGCAGGGCTTGACCCTGCTGGGCGGCGAACCGTTCCTGAATACCCAGGTCTGCTTGAAGCTGTGCCGGGCGATTCGGGCCCGGTTCGGCCACACTAAGGATATTTGGTCTTGGACCGGGTATACGTGGGATGAGTTGCAGCAGGAATCTGATGACAAACTGAAATTGCTCAGTATGCTGGACATTCTGGTGGACGGCCGCTTCTTGGAAGCGGAGAAAGATTTAACACTGCAGTTCCGCGGGTCCAGCAACCAGCGGATCATCGATGTGCCGGCATCATTGAAGGAAGATAAAGTCGTTATCTGGTCGCGCTTGGTGAAATAGTCGCGAGTGAGGTCCGGACCACGCACTGCTGTTAGGCAATTGGCTGATGGCGGTGCGTTTTTTTTGGCCCAAATAATGAGTGAAAATCATTGCTGATGAAAAATGGGGGGTATAATGCAGTTAAATTATATATTAATTTGGAAGTTCTAATGGCACGGCTGAATCAAAGGCCAGTGAGTGGGGATGTTGGCAATGCACAGTTATGGGGATTGGACTTATATTATGCGGCTGTTTGGCAAACAGCGGCGGGCGGCTAAAATACTATTATTTCTAATCGATTGTATTGTCGGAGCGGCCTACGCCGGGTTCGTGGTGTCTTTCCCGGCCCTCGTGGTGCATTTGATTCAACAGCCTATCCTGCCAGGGCTGAGTACGGTACTGGTTATTCTGGCGATTGCGCTGGTCGGCTACGGGCTCAATATCCTCGATACCCATCTGCAAGACGGGTTGACCCAGTTCACGTTTGATTTTCGCTTCGACTATATTCCGGTATTCTCGGGTTTGATCTTTAATTGGCGCCAAGCGGATATTGATTCGGTCCAAGGCAAAGCTGTTATCGATCAAGCCTATGAAGCAATTTATAACGGCGGCAACGATGGAATCGGGGCCGTTGTGGACAATACCCTGCAGGCCGTCCGTACAAGTATTCAGGTGATCATTGTCGCTTTGGTGTTAGGCTACTTTAACCCCTGGCTGATCCTGATTGTGGCGGCAATCAACTTGGTGGAATACGCGTTGCAGCGGATCGCTAATGCCTGGTTTGCCAAGCATAAACAGGAAGAAAACCAGATCGCCAGTTACCAGAGCTATTTCACCCGGATGTTAATGAAACGCAGCAGTGGGAAAGATATTCGGCTGTTCAACCTATTTCCGCTGCTGCACCAGCACTTCACAGTATTGGCTGACGGCATTGTTGCCTGGCAGCAGCGCTATACCCGGGTCACCACGCTGGTCGGCGGCTTGCAGGTCGCGGTGAATGCTCTGGGTATTCTCGGCACGCTGTTGTTTCTGATCCAATCCCAGACGGTCAGTATTGAAAACATCATCGTCTTCATCACTGCCATGCAGGTGCTGAATGCCCGGTTCACGACCATTCGTCAGGCATTGTCTGAAGTGGGCCGTAATCTGTCGTACGCGGCGAGTTTCCGGGCTTTCTTGGGGTATGCCCAGCCCCTTGAACCAACTCCGAACTTGCCGGCAATTGACCAGATCCAGTCCGTGCGCTTGCAGGATGTCTCCTTTGCGGTGGGCTCGGCCACTCTGCTGCATCATGTATCGTTGGCGCTGGCTGCTGGCCAGTCCCTCGCCATTGTGGGAGAGAATGGTGCCGGCAAGACGACGCTGATCAAACTGATCTGCGGTCTGTATCCGCCGACTGCCGGGACCATCACCATTAACGGCCAACCGCGCACCGCCTGGTCGACCGCATCGCTGCGGGACCGGATCGCGGTGGAATTTCAGGATGATATCCTGCTGCATTTTACGATTGCTGAGAATATTGCCTTGGTGGTACCTGAAAAAATTGATTGCGACCGGGTGGATCGCATGCTGCAGGAAGTGGGTATGCTCGATTTTGTTCAGCATTTATCCCATGGTGTGCGCACGATGATTGGCAATGAACTAGATCCCGATGGTATTTCTTTGTCAGGCGGGCAGAAGGAAGAGCTGCTCTTTGCCCGGGTATTGTACAAAGACGCCGACTTGAATATTCTGGATGAGCCCACGGCAGCCCTGGACCCGCTGGCTGAAAAGCAGTTCTACGCCTTGGCCAGTGCGAAGCTCAAGGACAAGATGGTCATTTTCATTTCGCACCGGCTGGGTTCCTTGACGGTGCAAAGTCAAATCATGGTGATGAAGGATGGCCGGATCATCGGTCTGGGTTCCCATGCCGAGCTGCTGGCCAGCTGTACGTATTATCGGCAATTGTGGGAAGCTCAAAAGACGCTGTACGCGGCGGGTGATCAAAATGAAGAAAATTAACGCAGCAGTTCGCGAATTGGGCAGCACGCTGCACCTGATGAATAGTCTGGACAAGAAGCTCGTCTACTTGATGCTCGCCACGAGTTTGCTCAACGCCATGAATCCATACGTGCTGATCATTGGCAACACGCAGCTGTTGAACGCGATGGTGGCCCGCCGCTTTAATACGGCGATCCGCACCGCCGTGGTGACCTATCTGTTAGTGATCGTGGTCGGGTTAGCTGCCCTATTTATCCGTCAGACCATGCTGGTCAGTGCTGCCCGGGCCAACGAAGTATTAAAGATACGGATCCATGAAGCCTGGGAGCAGGTGGACTTTGCGACACTGGAATCTAAGGAATACTTCAGCACGATGAACAAGAGCGAGTCCTCCTTCCGCTATTCCGGCGGCGTGCGGGCGTTTTTTGCCCAGCTGCAGCAGTCTTTAGAAAATGTGCTGGAGATTATCACTGGCATTTCGCTGCTGGCCTGGATGGTTGTCTATCGCATTACGGAACAGCAGACTATCCTCTATGCCACGATTGTCGTCGTGGTCGGACTGATTTTGCTGGAAGCCGGCCTTGGGTGGGCATATCAGCATTTGACCAAACAGAACATTCAGATCTTTGCGGCCCTGATGGTTTTCCCGCGTTTACAATCTAAGTGCAACACATAATTAAATAGACCAAAAAGGCCATGATGACCTATTCTTATAAGCAACCAAGCACATAAGAAAGGCACATCATGACTAACATCAAGCGTACCATCTCTAAGGCTTACCAACAACTATCAAATTTTGATCGCGTTCGCATTGAAACTCTGCTCAATCAGGGATTCTCCCAAGCACGGATTGCCCGCGAACTCAACCGCTCTCGTAGTACTATTTCGCGTGAGATCACTCGTGGCTCCGTTCTACAGCGAATTCCCGGGCATAAGGTAGCGTTGATTTACTTTGCTGATACGGCAGCTTATCTGCACGCTCAGCGGCGGGAGCG
>NZ_AUEH01000016.1 GCF_000425885.1 Schleiferilactobacillus harbinensis DSM 16991 | reverse complement strand
TGGGTGCTGCGCGATGCTCCCTAGTTATGAACCTACAACACATCCTCGCAACTATGAGCGGTCATGTCCGGCTTCAATGAGCTGCTTGGCGAAACGCGAGTCGCCAACATCGGAACCAGACCCCGCAGCTTGTGGTTTGCACTTGTTCGATTCATCTGGGCGGCAGTCTCAACAATGTAGTTTAGCTACAGGAGGAAAAAGCCTATACCAGTTGGACCCAAATCCAATGAACTACTAGAGAGTATCACGCAACATCCAAACAAGAAAACTATCCACGAACTTGTCTGTAAATTAACTATACGAGGAGGAAATATCGTGATGGAAAAGAAAAAAATTGGCCGCCATGTGCTGGCCGGTTTGCCTGGACTAACAGTGGACGACCACACCCGGCAGCTCATTCAAGAGTGGCATATTGCTGGCGTGGTACTGTTTGCCCGAAATTTCAAGGACGCCGCGCAATTCCAAGCGTTGACCACTGAATTGCAGCTCATTGCGCAAGCGGCTGGCTATACCCAACCATTGCTCATTGCGCTGGACCAAGAAAATGGTGTGATTCGTCGTATCAACCGGGATGCCAGCCTGTTTCCCGGTGCGATGACCATTGCGGCCACCGGTGAACCGGCCAATGCTTATCGGATGTATCGCGCATCCGCGTTAGAATTACGGGCCCTGGGGGTCAACTGGAATCTGGCCCCGGATGCGGATGTGAATACCAACCCGGCCAATCCGGTGATCGGGGTCCGCTCTTTCGGCGCCGACCCCCACCGAGTCGCCGCCTATGTCCAACAAGCGGTCCGGGGCATCCAATCGGCGGGGGTGCTGGCGACTTTGAAACATTTCCCAGGGCATGGGGATACAAGTGTCGATTCCCATCTTGGCTTGCCCGTCGTCGATAAGTCCTTGGCTGAATTGCTGGCCACGGAGCTGGTGCCGTTCCGAGCGGCCAGCAAGAAGTCGGCCAGCATCATGCTGGCCCATATTCTGCTGCCCCAATTAGGGAATGACCGATTACCGGCCAGCCTGTCGCCAATCGTGATTCAAGATGTGCTGCGGCGGCAGCTCGGATATCGCGGCGTAATCGTCACTGATGATTTAGAAATGCAGGGCGTCCAATCCGTCATGGCCCCCCCCGCAGCCGCTTACCAGGCCTTGCACGCCGGGGCAGACCTGGTCATGATCAGTCATACAGCGGCCTTGCAGACGGCGACGCTGGAGTATCTGGCTGCGCACCAAGCCGAGCTGTCCTTGGACGCCAGTGCAGACCGCATCGCAACTATGATCCAAACTATTGGTGAGCCGCCAGCCATTTCCTTGACCACATTGCGCCAGCGGCACGGGGAGGCCATCCATGACGTGTACCGTCAGGCGGTCACCGTTGGGCAGGAAGCAGCACCAGCAGTAGTGTCAACGCTCCGCACCGCTCAGCATATCGTCCTGGTCACCAACCAAATTACTGAATCAAAAGTGGTCGATTTCACCCAGCGGCCGAATCTGCGCGGCACATTCCGGGCAGTTTTCCCCAAAGTTGACGAGTATCAGCTGGTACCAGGGGACACAGAGAAAATTTTAGCCGCCGCCAATGCCGCCGATGCCGTTTTTCTCCTCACCCAAAACATTCAAAATAGCAATAACGATATGGTCCGCTGGGCAAAACAACTGCCGGCCGCTGCCTGCCGAAAAACGATTGGCATCAGCGTACGCAATCCTTACGACCAAGTGCATATGCCCCGGTTAGCCGGATATTACGCGCTCTACGAACCCGCTCCGATTGAAATCGCGGTCCTGCTCAGCCACTGGTTCACCGGCCAACCCTTGTCGGGTCAATTACCCGTGACCCTCGCGCCGTGATAAACTGAAGACATGCTTAATCACTGAACGTAGAAGGGAACATCGTCTTTGCAGTATTTAACAGCCGGGGAATCCCACGGACCAATGCTCACCGGTATTCTTACCGGCATGCCGGCCAATGTCGCGCTGAATATTTCTGCCATCAATCAGCAATTAGCCCTACGCCAAAACGGCTACGGCCGGGGCGGACGGATGAAAATTGAACAGGATACCGTCACAATCACCGCCGGGATGCGTGCTGGGAGAACCACCGGCAGCCCCTTAGCACTGCTCATCAAAAACCGGGACTATGCCCATTGGCAAAAAATCATGGGCGCAACTGCTGACAATCCCGATCAGTTGCGGGTCGTGACCCGACCGCGGCCGGGGCATGCCGATTTAGTAGGCGGTCTGAAGTATGATCAACAGGATCTGCGCAATATCTTAGAACGTGCCAGTGCCCGCAGCACAGCGATGATCGTGGCGTTGGGCAGTATTGCCGGACAATTGCTGGCTCAGCTGGGAATTCACGCGATCGGTTACGTCACTGGATTAGGCGGCCAGACTCTCGCAGATACGGAATGGCCAACAAACATGGCAACACTGCGCGCGGTTGTGGAGAGCAACGATATGCGGCTGCCGGATACCAGCCAAGTGGCGGCGTTCCATGGGGCTGTGGACGCGGCTAAAGCAGCCCACCATACGATTGGCGGGCAGATCACGGTCCAAGTGGCCGGATTGATCCCCGGTATTGGATCAATGCAGAATTGGCGGGAACGGCTGGATGGCCGCTTGGCCGGAGCGATCGTCAGCATCCCCGCCATCAAGGCGGTGAGTTTCGGCGACGGCCCAGCCTTAGGCGAGATGGCCGGCAATGCCGCCCAGGATGATATCACCTGGACCCCGCAAGGCGGCTACACGCGGGCATCCAATCATCTCGGCGGCTTTGAAGGCGGTATGACCAACGGCCAGCCGCTGCTGATTCACGCCACGATGAAGCCGATTCCCACCCAGCCGCGGGGCTTGCCGACAGTGGATATTGCGACCCATGAAACCGCCCAAGCCGTTAATGAACGGGCGGATGTAACGGCCGTGCCGGCGGCGAGTTTGGTCGCCCAGGCGTTGGTTCAGCTGACGTTAGCCCAAGAAATCACCGCGCAATTCAGCAGTGCCACATTGGCCGATTTGCGCTCTAGTTATCAGCAGTTTGCCCAGCGTATGCAGGATCGGAGGAATGACTAATGGATCATACAATACAAGGATCACTGCGGCTGCCGGGGGATAAAAGTATTGCCCACCGGGCGCTGATGATCGGCGCCATCGCCCAGGGCGATACGACCATTGACCACCTGCCGGATGGCGGCGATGTGGAAACGACCATTGATGTACTGGCGGCACTGGGGGTAACCAGTGAACGCAGCGGCCAGCACATTACTGTCCACGGGTTAGGGGGCTTTCACTGGCAGACTCCAGCCAATGCCCTAGCGATGAACAATTCGGGGACAACGACCCGGCTGATGCTCGGGTTGTTGGCCTGCCCGCCAGCGCCGCTGCTGCTCACGGGGGACGCTTCCTTGAGCCAGCGGCCCATGGCCCGGATCACCGACCCGTTGCGCTTGATGGGGGCCCAAATGGCCACCACTGAGGGACATTTGCCTATTCGCATTCATCCCGTGCGGACCTTGCACGGAGCCGATATCCAATTAACAGTTGCCAGTGCCCAGGTAAAATCCGGTATCCTATTCGCCGGTCTTCAGGCCACCGGCGATACCACCGTTACGGGCCCGGTGCATACCCGGGATCACACGGAACGGCTGCTGCAAAAGGCAGGCGCCGACATTTCACGGACAGGCCTCACGGTACACATCAAACCGTTGCAGGCCCCCTTGCAGCCATTGCAGATTGATCTGGCCAGTGATTTCTCCACGGCGGCGTTCTGGATCGTCTTGGCGACACTGCTGTCAGATAGTCAACTGCAATTGCCCGGGCTCTCCCTGAATCCCACTCGAACGACGCTGCTCGATATTTTGGCGCGCATGAATGGCGACTTTCAAGTGGTTGATTTTCCCCAAGCCGCTGCGGCTGAACCAATGGGGACATTGCAGGTCAACAGTGCCAAGCTGACCAGCACCACCGTTGATGCGGCAGAAAGTGCCCGGGCCATTGATGAATTGCCTTTATTGGCCCTGGCCGCGACCCAAGCAGCGGGCCGCACGGTGATCCATCATATTGACGAATTGGCCGTGAAAGAATCAGACCGGCGGGCGGCCACCGAAAGCATTTTGCGCTCATGCGGCGCGACCATTGACCGTCAGGGGGACAGTTGGGTCGTCCCGGGTCCGGTGGTCCTGCACGCACCCGACCAATGGCCGGATTTGCCGGCGGATCACCGGATGGCGATGCTGCAAATTGCCGCTGCTCTGGTGGCAGGCGCACCGGTGCCAACCACCGTGCCGCCTGTTGTCGCCGTCTCCTATCCTGAATTGACCTATGACCTGACGAAGCTGGTGACCTCGAGATGATGCAGCAGCTGGTTCTGATCGGCTTCATGGGCGCGGGAAAAACAACGCTCAGTCAAGCGCTGGGGGCGGCCACCGGATGGCCGGTGTATGACACCGATGACTTGGTTGTGACCGCCGCCCACCGCTCAATCAATACGATTTTTGCCCAAGAAGGGGAGACTGGTTTCCGCCAACGGGAACATGCTGCCCTGGAAACCGCTTTGACCCATACCCCGGGCATCATTGCCACCGGCGGCGGAATCATTACCCAAGCCGCTAATCGGGCCTTGCTGGCCGCATTAGACATTCCCGTCGTGTTGCTCACCGTGACCCCGGCAGAAATTAATCGCCGCCTAGCCGGCACGACCGACCGGCCGCTATTCAAAAAAGATTGGCCGGACCTATTGCAGGACCGTCAGCCATGGTATGAAACCAGTGCCAACCGCATTCTGCCGACAACCGGTCGACAAGTTGCCGATTTGGTCAATGAGCTTCAACACTTGTTAGTTGAGGAGGGCGCGGCGAATGACTGAGCAGCCCCAATTTCGAATCACCCCCGTAGACGGCCATAATCTGTGGCCGGTCCTCAAATTGAAAGTCGCCCCGGAACAAACTCAGTTTATTGAGACCAACGCGCAATCCTTAGCGGAAGCTGGATTTGATAAACGCTTCGATTGGCACCCCTATGCATTGATGGTGGCTGACACCGTCGTCGGCTTCGCCATGATTGGCGCGCTCAATACTGAGGAGCGATACATTTGGCTGGATCGGCTCATGCTTGATGCACAGTATCAGCATCACGGGTGGGGCGGAACGTTTTTAGAACTGTTGAAGGCCTTTATTATGACCAACTGGCCTGTCGATACAATTGTTTTGAGTTACGAACGTGAGAATACGGAGGCCGAACGATTCTATTTTCAGCATGGCTTCCGCGATCTGCACCGAGTGGACGATAATAACGGGGAGAAAATGGCGGTTTTTGGCAAATAAATAGAGCTTCCAATTGGGAGGCTCTATTTCTCTCTTAAATGGCAACCATGGTCGGCTGATGCTGAGTATACGTCGCGATCTGGTCCACATGGTGGTCCTGCAGCAATGCCACCGCCTCCGCAAAATGGTTGCGGTAGCTTTCTTTTTCATGGGCATCGCTGCCGATTGTGAATAACCGGCCCCCGGCGGCCTGATACCAGGGAATGACCAGATCATAGAGAGCCGCATTGTGCCATTTGAACATTGATTTGGTGTTCACTTCAAAGGCCAGACCGTTTTGCAGGATCAGCGCAAAGATCTGATCCAGCACTGGCTTCGCCCAGGCTGTCAGTTGCGCCGGCGTTACATCCACGATCCGCAGCCCATAGTCAAAGTGGGCGAATACATCGGCGTCGTGGAAATCCTGCAGCCCGGCCAGCATCCGCTGGTAATACGTGAGTACGTGGGCGTGTAAAGGAATCGTTTGAAAATACGCGTCCTGAAAATCATGCTGGCCGTCATGGTGAAAACTCAGCAAGGTCAGATCGAAGGGGTGGGCAGCCAAATACGCCCGCAACTGATTGACGGCGGGCGCGTAATATCCCGCCTCGATGCCGAGTAACAAGCGGTTGGGGAATTTCCGGCTTAGTTTCTGCTGCGTTGCCCGCATGGCCGCATAGTCCGGGATATCATCCCGGCCGTCGTCGTCCGGATTGGCGAATTCTAAGTGTTCCGTCGTAATGACCGGCCCCGCAGTTTGCGCCAAATAGTCCCTCAACTGGGCCTCAGAATCAAAAGAATACTGGGTATGCATGTGCTGATCGTAAAGCGGCATGGGAAAAACTCCTTTGCATTAATCGTCTCTTTCGCTACTATAGCACAGCGGAAGACCGTTTGGTGGCGGTTTCGTCACAAAATCGTCGCACTTTTGTAACCCAACGCCAGCCCCCATGCGTTGACAATCCTGCGAGCAGGGCCTAGTATAAATGGCGGTAAGTTGTTAACTAAGGATCTTAGGAAAGGCAGGTGGGTTAAATGTCTGAGTCACACAAATCATCAGCGAGTGGCGATGACCCTGCAAGTAGGCAGGGCTCAAAGAGCCAGTCTAGATACGCATTAGCCCACCTTATGTTCAACTGAGGAGTTGTTTGTTTGACTGAACAAAAAGTTGAACGTGCCGTTCGCTGTCTGGTAGATCAAAAACCTTTTGACTTAGCAGACGGTGTGTTCCTAGGAGACTTGGAAGGTCCTCTCAGGGCGTTGATTCGTCGGGACTTCCCAAAGGCGACAAACCAAGACTTTATTTGTAGTGAGCATTTGGTCCATTATCGGTTACTGAAAATGGATCAGATGATTGCGAAGGACTATGATCAAAACCACAAGCTGAATAAGAAGTTGACCCGGGTTATGCAACGGGATACTTACAATGTGGTGGATGTCCGTGAGCAATTGGAAAACTCGCTTACATTTGGTCAGCGTGTTGCGGATGCTGTTGCGCACTTCGGGGGCAGTTGGCCGTTTATCATCACCTTCGTGTCCATCATGGTCGTGTGGATTCTTGTGAACGGATTGCATCTGTTCGGTGTCCATTTTGATTCGTTTCCGTTCATCCTGCTCAACCTGTTCTTGAGTATGGTGGCCGCGATTCAAGCACCATTGATCATGATGAGCCAGAATCGGTCCGGTGAATATGACCGCATGGAATCACGCAACGATTACCATGTGAATCTGAAGTCAGAAGAAGAAATTCGGATGCTTCACTCCAAGATCGATCACATTATTCAAGAAGATACACCCAATCAAATGCAAATTGCGAAAATTCAAATGCAGATGCTGGGTTCCATCGAGTCCCAAGTCGCTGAACTGCGCCGGTTGCAAACCGAGCTGGAAGCGACTGCGCGGGCGGATATGCCGGTGGATCCAGAATCTGGAAACCAAGGACATAAGTAAGCTAATGCGGGCATTCAGTGTCATGCACTATTGATCGAGGACTTGACCGAGCAGGTTGAGGCCTCGTTTTTTGTGAGAGGGCGCAGGCCGACGGTTAGCGGCTAGAGCATAAGGACCAGGATGCAGAAAACCCGCACTTAGGTTTTATGCATCCTGGTCCTTATGCCCTAGCCGCTGTCGGCCGGAACCCGTTTAGGGGAGGCTGCCAATTCGCACACTAATCAGTGCAAGATCATTTTTGTGCACAAAAATACCAGGCCAATCACTCAGCCTGGTCCTATTTTTTTACAAATTCGGATCAACTTGAAACCGCAGCGGCGATACCTTGGTCGCCTCAGTAATCAGCTCGGCAATCAATTGATCCGTTGCCTCCCGGGCAATCTGGGCAGCTTCATTGCTTGCTGTCGTCACCAGAGCCCGGACGTCGGCAGCTTCTGCAAGCTGTTGATCCGTCGCGGCAATCAGCCCAAGGTGCTTGGCCAGCAGTGCGTCCTGCAAGTCGCCAAGAGCTTTCTTATGGCGGCCAAAATCGCGGTCGGCGAGGATGCCCAGCAGCTTGTAGCGCCAGTACGCTGAATCAGCACTGTAGGGCAGGGCGCCCTTTTGATAGTCGGCCGGTGTGTCGGTAATGCCAGCATAGAAGGGGACATAGATACTTTCAGCAGCGACACCCATCGCCAACCAATGAATTCCGGCAATGCTGTTGTCTACGTTGGGCCGCAACTGCAGCAGATGCGACTCTTGGGTGTTGGCCAGGCTGATGGGCCGGTACTTGTGGGCATCCGAACTCTTTGTGGCCGGGTCATAAGGCGTCTGCTCGTAGTGGTTGGCCAGGACGCGCATCGCATCGTCGATTTGGATTGGCCGATCCGGTCGGCGCAGGAAAGGCAAATTGGTTTGACCGAATTGGGCGCCAGCACTTGGTGTCAGCAATTGCTGGCCGGCAACGACCCGGGGCCAGTTATAAACGGCATCAGCCGCATTATTGGTGCCGAAAATGTCCCGGAAGATGAAGGGGGTGTTTTCACGCCACAAGTGATGGTCAGCGGCAAATTGAGCGATGCCATCAGACACAATGAAGTTATCCGTATCGGCAAAGTCAATGGCTTCAATACTGAGTTCATTAGCGACCACCGCATACGCATCGTCGGGAATGCGCTGGGCGACCCAATGATGACCAGAGCCGGTTTCCAAATACCAAGCTTCCTGCTGATCAGCGAAGAGAATCCCGTTGCTTTCACTGGTACCGTATTGGCTGACGATTTGGCCCAGGCGCGTGACACCTTCCCGGGCGGAATGAATGTAGGGCAGAACCACGGTGATCATGGCTTCCTCACCAATACCCTTGGGGTTCAGCGGGTCATACGCCAGCACCCGGGGATTGGCATAGGCACTTTCGGTCGCACTCATGGCGACTCCGTAACCGTTGATCCCATCTTCGGCAAAGACGCCGTATTCCGCTGTCCATTCCGGCGTTGCCGTGTAGCGGACCCCGGGTTCGGTTAATTTGATGGTGAAGCCGGTATCCTTGGACGTGAAGGTGTAGGGCATGGGCGCCGCCATTTGCCGAAAATGCTTGGGCCAGGCCGGTTTGCTGTCTTCGTTGCGGCCGATGATTACGGACCCGTCGGCGCTGGCATTTTTACCCACCAGAATACTGGTGCAGGCTCGCCATAATTGATTTTCTTTTGTTGTCATTATATTCAATCACTCCTTGTGCTTGACGTATACGCGCCATTATAATTGTCCCATCCCAAAGAAAGAAGGAGAGACCATGCCCTTAGTGCATATCGACCTGCTTGCTGGCCGGTCAGAAGACCAGCTGCATCAACTGGTCAAAGACGTGACCGCCGCCATCGTGAAGAACACCGGCGCACCGGCTGAACATGTCCACATCGTCCTGAACGAAATGGCGAATAATCGTTATTCCGTCGGCGGCGTGATGAAAGACGAAGACCAGTAACTGGCACTGAAAGAAAATGCCCAGCCCGGGCAGTAATTCCTGGGTTAGGCATTTTTTTGAGCCAGCAAAGCATCCACATGCAGGTGCAGGTAGTCGGCTAAATAATTCGCCATGCCGTCTTCCTCATTGGTCAATGGGGTCACATCGTTGGCCACGGCTTTGACCGCATCGGTGCCATTCGCCATGGCGACACCCCAGCCGGCATGGCGCAGCATGTCCAGGTCATTAAACTGATCGCCAAAGGCCATGATATCTTCATGGGGAATGTGGTACCGTTCTGCTAAATAGTTGATGCCTGTGGTCTTTTCCACACCAGCATGGATAATTTCCAGTACGCTGAGATCCCGATTCTCCGGCCCGCCCCAGGTATTGACGTTCACACTGGGAAAATCGGCCATGATCTCGGCGGCCATATCAACCCCCGCCTGCGTGGGAATGACGACCATCAATGAGGTGGGTGCAGCCGGCAGGGAAGCCGCCGACAATGGCCGGCTTTCGGCCACCGAGATCGGCATACTGTCCAGCAAGGAGGGATCATCCGTATCCACCAGCATCATGTTCTTGCCTTCAGCCGCGACCAATCCGATGTGATACCGGTCGCGCATGGCGAGAATTTCTCCCACCGCCTGTTGGGGCAGGCGCCGCTCGTATTCGCCCGCCCAGTGCTGATGGGGAATATGGACCAAGGCACCATTGAAGTTGATCATCGGGGTACTGAGACCCAACGCATCGTAATATTGGACACTCACGGCGTTAGGCCGGCCGGTGGCAATGGTCACGATATGGCCGGCCGCATCCGCCGCTTGCAGCACTTGCCGCGTGCGCTCACTAATCTGGGACGCTTCGTTCAGGGTAGTTCCATCCAGGTCTAGCGCAATCAATTTTCTTGACAACATCAACCACCGCTTTCTTTTTGGTATATTTAGCTAAACATTTTACCAGTCCGTGAGACCGTTGTCACGTTATCGGCTTATGAAATTTGGTTTCAGAAATTTTCAATAATTGTTTCAAAAGGATTGAGAACGGTTGCATCCCCTGGCATAATAGAGGTATCAACCTAAGGGGGGAATGGCGGATGGCGGCGAATATGTTGCTGGCGATCCAAGAACGGCTGCCCGATTTCAGCGGGGCCGAACGTGCAGTGGGGAAGTATGTGCTGGCCCATCCAGAAAAGGTATTGCAAATGAACACCAAGGCCCTGGCCCAAGCGGCCGGGGCCAGTCCGGCCACCGTGGTCCGTTTTGCCCGGCGGATGGGGACCGCAGGATATGCTGATTTTAAAATTCAATTATCCGCCGAACAGCACACCGATCCGTTGCTGCTGCAAGAGATCACGCCCCATGAGGATCTGGCTATGATGAAGGATAAGCTGTCATTACGGATTCGCCAGACGCTCACGGATACCAACCAATCGCTGGCCAATGACCAAGTGGACGCGGCTGTCGCCCAATTGGCCGCTAGTCAAAGCATGAGTGTTTACGGAATTGGGGCATCGCTGTTGGCAGCGACAGACTTTGTGCAGAAATTTTCCCGGCTGGGCCTGGCCCCTTTTCTGGGGCGGGATATTGATGAAGTGATCGCCCATCTCGTGAACCAACCGGCGCCGGGCGTCGTTGTGCTGATTTCCAACAGTGGGGAAAATCCCAACGTGGTGACGATTGCTAAAAGTGTGCCGGCAGGGCTGACCACGATCGTCTTGACTAAAGCCCCCAAGAGTACGCTGGCGAAAATGGCAGACATCGTGCTGGTCACACAGCCCACGTCGATTACCGGACAAATGCGCACCGCCGCCACCACCAGTTTAATGGCCCAGCTCTACGCCATTGATTTAGTGTATTACCGGTATTTCCAGCGGCGCTACAAAGACCACGTCCAGCGCATTCAAACCTCGTTTGAGACGCTGCACCGGGTCCAACCTCGCCGGCATTGACTTGAATGAGAAAGGAAGACCTTAATGCTTGGTATTTCTGCGTATCCGAAAGATATTGATCCTGATTATTTAAAGCAGGCGGCGGCCGCGGGGGTCCGTGAGGTATTCACCTCGCTGCAAATCCCTGAAGACACCCCGACGGAATTCACCCAGGGACTGCGCACGTTGCAGCAGGCCGTCCATGCCCTGGACCTCAACGTCATCGTGGATATTTCCCCGGCCACGTTCAAAAAGCTGGGGCTGGCTGACAATGATTTCAATGGCATTTATGCTCAGGGTTTCCATTCCTTGCGGCTGGATTACGGCTTTGATGACCCGGCCTTGATCCGCAAATTGCAAAAGCACTTCACAGTCGTGCTCAACGCCTCCACCGTGCAAGTTGATTTTCTCAACGCCTTGCAAGTTGAGGGGGTAGATTTGCGCAAGCTGGTTGTCGCCCATAATTTCTATCCAAAACCGGACACAGGGCTGACAGCGGCATATTTTGCGGAAAAGAACAAGCTGTTCCAAGAGTGGGAAATTCCATTGCTGGCCTTCATCCCCGGCGATGGTTTGAAGCGGTATCCGGTCTATGCTGGGGTACCCACATTGGAACATCAGCGGGGCTTCAACTCTTACGCGGCATACTTAGAAATGGCCCTGCGTTATGGCGTCGAGTGGATCTATGTGGGGGACAGCCAGTTAACCGCTCAAAGCCTGGCATGGATCCAACGGTTCAGCCAAGACGGCGTGATCACCTTGCCGGTGGCGGGGACGACCCAGCTGCCCAGCGACCCGCTGAAGGTTCGGCGGGAAGTGAGTCCGGGAATGGTCCGGATCCAAACGCCGCGCCAGGCGACCCCGGTTGGCCCAGTGTTAGATCGGCCAGCGGGGACCGTCACGATTGAGAACGATCTGGCAGGCCGATACCACGGCGAAATTGATATTGCCAAAACAGACCTGCCGTTTTCACCCACCAGCAATTATTTGGGGACGATCCCGGCACCTTTCTTACCGTTACTGCCGCTGCTTGACGGGCAGCACCCGGTGCAATTTACCGCTTTGTGATTGGTCGTACACAATACTAGGCAAATCCGGCCGAAGCGGCTATACTGACAATAGTTAAGAACGGAGGGATGCACGATGGCAGAAGAGAAACCGAACAAGGAAACGGAAGCATTAGACGACCGAATCCTCACTGCACTGGAGGACGTCATCGATCCGGAATTGGGGATCGATATCGTCAATCTGGGATTGATCTACCACGTGGACGTGGACGACGACAACAACTGCGAAATTCAGATGACCCTGACGACCATGGGCTGTCCGTTGTCGGACATGCTCTACGACGCAATCGTGGACACGGTGGAGAAGAAGGTGCCGGAAGTGAAGGACGTGGACGTGCAATTAGTTTGGTATCCGCAATGGACTCCGGAACTCATGAGCCGTTACGCCCGAATCGCTTTGGGGATTAGTCAGTAATTCTTGAATACCAAAGGCATCGCAAAAATGCGGTGCCTTTTTTGTAGAGAGCGTAGGCCGACGGTCAGAAGCTCGTTTAGGTTGGCCGTCAATCGGAGCACGCGTTAGTGTTGGCCATTTAAATATTATTCATTATTTTATGTATATTACTCCGTTTATAAATTGTTAAACCGCAACATCTGCGTTAAAGTGCATATATTAACATTTAACGCGGAGGTTAGTTATGATGAGTTTGAAGAAATGGGTTGTCCTGAGTGCGGCGGGGAGTGCGCTGCTCTTGGCTGGGTGCCAGAATGCCAAAGCCGATAACACCAATGCCGCCGGGGCAACGTGGTCCCGGATGGAAAAGGACAATATCACGAGTATGGATCCATCCAAGGCAGTGGATGGGATTTCGGCCCAGGCGATTACGGATACGATGGAGGGATTGTATCGCTACGGCGGGACGGATCTGCAACCGGGCCTGGCCAAAAGTATTGTCAAGCCGACGCATCAGGGCACCGTTTATACCTTCAAACTGCGTTCCGCAAAGTGGAGCAACGGTGATCCAGTGACCGCCCAGGACTTCGTTTACGGCTGGCGGCGAACGATCGATCCGAAAACGAAGTCTCAATACACTTATTTGTACACGGGAATCAAGAACGCGGATGCCATTATGGCCGGCAAGAAAAAGCCGGCGACGCTGGGTGTGAAGGCCCTGGATCAGCACACTTTTCAAGTGACATTGGACCATCCGATTCCGTATTTCAATACCATGCTGGCCAGTTTCTTCTTCTATCCAGAAAACGCGAAAGTAATCGCCAAATATGGCAAACAGTATGGGACAAAAGCCAGCACTCTGGTCAGCAACGGCCCCTACATTCTGAAGAACTGGAACGGCTCCAGTACCAGCTGGCAGGAAGTTAAGAATCCAACTTACTGGAACGCTAAAAAAGTGCACATCAAACAGATCAATGTAACGGCGATCAAGGATGCATCCACGGCGATGAATCTCTTCCAATCCGGCAAACTGGATGACGCCATTATTTCCGGCGATCAAGCCGCCCAGGCAAAGGCAATGCCGGATTACAAAGGGCTGAAACAGACCGCGACCACGTATCTCCAACTGAACGAAAAGACCGAACCGGCCTTCAAGAACACCAAGATCCGCCAAGCCATTTCCCATGCCCTGGACCGAGACGAATTTATTAAGAAAGTCCTGCAAAACGGTTCAGTTGCCGCCACCGGCTTTACACCAATCGGTTTGGCCAAGGACCCGACTACCGGCAAGGACTTCAATCAAGAAGCTGCGGCCACCACAAAACAGTACTCGACCCACGATACAGCGTTGGCGAAGAAATTGTGGACTGACGGGTTAGCCGAAACCGGCAAAAAGAGTATTACCACCACATTACTGGTGGGAGACGGCACCAGTGACAAAAAGACGGCCGAGTATATCCAAAATGCGCTGGAAACAGCGCTGCCCGGGATGCATGTCAACGTCAGCGCAGTGCCCGCCAAGACCAAGCAGGACCGGGAATTTTCCGGCGATTTCGGTATGGATCTAAGCGGCTGGATCGCAGATTTCCCGGATCCCATCACTTTTTTGGATTGTATGACCAGCGACAACACGTATAACCAGGGGAAATGGAGCAATGCGCAATACGACAAACTGATCAAAGAAAGCAAGACCACGTATGCAACCCAACCGGCGAAGCGGTGGCAGGTCTTGCTCCAAGCGCAGAAGCTGTTGACTCAGGAACAGGGGATGATTCCGTTGTATCAGACGGTGGAGGCCCATCTGGTGAACAAGAAGATTTCTGGGATGACCTATGGACCGACGAATTACTATAATTTTGTCGGGGCGAAGATCAAATAGTCCTCGAGTCATTTCACATCGAAAGAATTCGTTTTCATGATACACTCTTTGTGAGAAGCAGCCTTTGCGTGGAGTTGAGTAAGCAGTATGCGGGGGTGGCAACATGAAAATGAAAAAATTGCTGCTGACAGTGGCGGCGGTAGTGTTCTCTGGATTAGTCGCAACCGCCTGCCAACCGGGCAATCCAGACACATCTTCGGCCAATATCAGTGCCACCGTTTTTAGCGGGGTGCTGACCACAATCGCCGGCCAGAATGGCCATGGCACTGCCGGCATTGACGAGCAGCGTCTGTATCGCAACATTGCTGAATTATCGGCGAAGAAGCAAGGCTTAGCAAAAACCGTGTTGACCGACGTGATCAACCACAGCGGGTCAGTCATTCGCGGCGGATTAAAAATCGCAAACTATCGGCCAACTAAATCACTCACCAAGGCGCAACGCGACGCCTTATCCAGAGTAAACCGAGAAATCAAAAGTATCCGGATAATCGAAAGTTTGACGACAAAGGCGGGCAAGCGGGTTAAAAACGGCGCCCTGCACAATGGCGACAAATATGTCGTGACGGTCAAGAATACCTATTCGCAGGGAGCGTTTAAAGAAGCGGCGCAACATGTTGTCGTGAGTCGTTTAACCCGTTAGACTGGCGCTATTAAAAAAACTGGAACTGAAGCCATTCGACTTCCGTTCCAGTTTTTTTATTGATCTAATCCCTCTCAGTACAGGTTACGTTTACTGGTGTGCCGCCACGAAGGCCGCCATCCGCTTCACGGCTTCTTTGATCAAGTCGAGGCTGGTGGCGTAAGAAATCCGCACATAACCTTCACCGCCGGGACCAAAAGTAGCCCCAGGAATCACCGCCACTTTGGCCTCATGCGCCAGCGCCCGGGCAAAGTCCCAGCTGCTGGTGCCGAACTGCTTGGGCAGTTTCGCGAAGACATAGAATGCGCCGTCCGGTTTGGCGACGGAGAAGCCCATTTTCTCCAACGCCGGCACGAGGTAATCCCGCCGTTCAATATAGGCTTGGCGCATCGGTTCCGCGTCGTCTTGGCCATTCTTGAAGGCCTCCTCTGCGGCCACTTGCGCGTTGGTGGTCGCCGACGTGATCATGAACTGGTGGACCTTACCGATTTGGGCCATGATGTCCGCGGGACCGGCAATCAAACCAATCCGCCAGCCGGTCATCGCGTGGGACTTGGAAACCCCGTTGAGGACAATGGTTTGCTCAGGCAGGATCTCGCCCATGGACACGTGCTGGCCGGAATAAGTCAGTTCAGAATAGATTTCGTCGCTGATCACAAAGATATCTTTGCCCCGCACGACGTCAGCAATTTTCTCCAAGTCTTCGCGACTGTATGTCACGCCAGTGGGATTAGTCGGGAAGTTGAGCACGATGGCCTTGACGCTGTCCGCATGGGCGTCAATGGCGGCGGCTAACTTTTCTGGATGCAGAATAAAGCCGTCTTCGGCGGTATTGACGAAAACCGGTTCGCCGCCGTTGAGCATCGTGATGGGGATGTACAGCGGGAAAATCGGAGTCGGGATGATCACGCTGTCCCCAGGATTCAAGATCGACGTTAACGTCGCAAACACGCCCTCGGTGACGCCAGCAGTAATTTGCAGCTGGGTCGCCGGGTCGTAGCGGGTGTGATATTTATTGTAGAGAAAATCACTCGCTGCTTGGCGCAAACCGGGCAGGCCGGCAGAGGCGGTGTAGTGGCTGTCATTTTGTTGAATGGCGCCAATGGCTGCCAATTTGACGTGGTCTGGGGTATTGAAGTCCGGTTCGCCCAGAGTCAATTTAATGATATCGGGAATTTGGCTGATATCGTGGTTGAAAGCCAAAATATCACTGGGCTTCAGTGCGCCCAGCTCTTTTTTCATATGGTCGATTAATGCCATGCGGGTCACTCCATTCTTGTTACTCCCCATTTTGGCCTACGAACCGTGACGGGTCAAGGACAACAGGTGCTTTACTGGGCCTTCGTGTTTATAGTCTGCAATATTGTCTTGCACTTAATACTGTGTGTCGTATAATATAGTCAAGTCAACAGTAAGAAAAAGGAGGACTCGCCGATGGGGATGCAGATCAGTGCGGAATTACTGGACGGTATCGTTCTCGCCGTGGTACAGCAGGCCGATACTTACGGCTATGCCTTGACCCAGCAGATTCAAGAGACGATTGATATCTCGCCGTCCACGCTTTATCCCGTCCTGCGCCGTTTGAAGGCCCAAGGAGCGCTGAGCACCTATGATAAGCCGTTTGGCGGTCGGAACCGGCGGTATTACCAGCTAACCCCTTTGGGTGCCCAAATCCTGCGGGATACAGAAAAAAATTGGCGGACACATAAAGCGCAAATTGATTATTTCTTAACTAAATTGGAGCCAAAGGAGGGTGCCCAATGACCATTGCAGACTATTTCGCCGAATTGACCCGGCTGCTGGCCCCATTGACAGCGGATGAGCGGACGGAAGCCATCGAGTATTTTCAAGATTATGTCGCGGATGCACAGTTTTCCGATGGTGCAGCTGTGACAGCTGAACTGGGCAGTCCCCGGCAGCTGGCGCTCAAGATTTTAGCCGACTATTCCATTAAAAGCAGTGCCGCCACGTCAGCGGATGGTGAAAAAGTATCTCCTCGGGCTAACGCCCGGCAAATTTGGACGATCGTCCTCGCCATTCTTTCGGCACCGATGTCGATTCCCGTCGCGATCATGATTTTTGCCCTGATGATCGCGCTGCTGCTCATCGTCAGCGCCCTGTCCGCCGCTTTGCTCATCGTCCTGGCCGGACTCTGCCTGACTGGTCTGTTTGTCAGCGGGTTTGCCCTGTGGAGCGGTATTTGGTTAGTGTTCAGCGATCCGATGATCGGTATTTCTTATCTCGGTTTGGGGCTGGCCGCCGGCGGGGCCGGAGTCATCTTGATCCCGGTATTGAAATGGGCGGCCCAAGGCCTGGCCAGCGTCTGGGCGGCGTTCTTCCGCTGGCTGTATCGTAAGGTGCGCAGACAACGTCAGGAGGCGATTTAGTGATGTGGAAAAGGCTTTTGCAAATAGGCACCGGCATGCTGTTTATTGGTTTAGCATTATTGGCCATTGGCGGCTTAAACCACGGGTTTCAACCAGTGGCTATCGTATCTGGGCGGCCAATGGTGTCCCGAGTGACGACTAAAACGACCAATTTGGCACCATTCACCACGATCACTGCCAAAACTGATGATCTGGATGTTGTCGTTAAAAGCGGTTCGCACTACCAAGTTAAAGTCACAATGCTGACGGGAACGGGTATCACCAGCCGGGTACGCGCTGGCGTGCTCACGCTAGCCCAAACCGGCGGGGCAGATCTGGGCATGCTGTTGGGACATACCCCCACACCGCGAATCACCATCACCGTACCAAAAAATAAAAAGATACAAACCGCTAAGATCCGCACCGAGGATGGGGCATTACGGTATACCGTCCCGCAAACTGGCCGCTTGCGATTGGCATCTGCCAGCGGCGATATCACTGTTAGCAGCGCCCAGGCGGACCAGACCGAGATTCGGACAGTGTCCGGCGATATTCGGCTGACCAAAACTCAGCTGCACCAACCGCAAGTCACCGCCCAAGACGGGACCATTACCGTCACGCAGGGAACAATTCGCGACGGTCGGTTCCAACTCAGCAGCGATGATTTCATCCTGCGCAACAGTAAGCTCCTCGGTACGACCCGCGTGCGCAATGCATCTGGTGAAAATCGCGTGATCGGCACCGATACCGCCCAAGGGTACCGCCTGCAGACCCGCTATGGTGAGAATACGCTATTTACCCGGACCACCGAGAAGCAAATCGTCACGCACAATTGGTCCGCCGCCAACCGGATTGAATTGATCACGCAAAGCGGCGACAACCGGGTCACGGCGCGCTAAAAAATGGAAAGCAGGTAACTATCATGGAATTAACGATTGATCACGTCACCATGCAATTCAAAAATAAGCTGGCCCTGAATGACGTCAGCTGTACCCTGACCAGCGGCCAGTTAGTCGGTTTGATCGGCCCCAACGGCGCTGGTAAATCGACGCTGATGAAAATTCTCGCGACCTTGCAGCATCCCACCAGCGGGAGCGTCCGCTTGGACGGAGTGGATATTCGTAAACACCCCCGGGCGATGAAACGGGTGCTGGTCTATATGCCCCAGCAAGTGCCCATCATTCCCCAGCTCAGTGCAGTGGAATATCTGCGCTATATCGCGGCGATTAAGGGTTTGCCTCGCGTGCAGGCCAACGACCAGATCAAATCCTTGCTAGTGCGGATGCATCTGGCGGATGCTGCCGGCCGCTGGTTAGGTGATTTTTCCGGCGGGATGCAACAGCGGGTCGGCCTGGCTGCGGCTTTACTGGGCGACCCCCAGGTAATCATCGTTGATGAACCGTCGGCAGGACTGGACCCCATCGAACGGATCATGATGCGCAATTTACTAAGTGAACTGGCCGAAAGCCGCATCGTTCTGCTGTCAACGCATATCGTTTCCGATATTGAAGCCGTGGCTAGCCGCCTGCTGCTGCTTAAAGCCGGCCAGCTGCTGTTCCAAGGCTCCGCGCCGCAGCTGATCAAAGCCGCAACCGGCCATGTCTGGGAGTATGTCCTGCCCCAAGGCGAACATCCCCAGGCCAGTCAAGCAGTGAGCGAAATGCGCCAAGCCGCCGACGGGATCCATATCCGCTTGGTGGCGCCCAGCGCCCCGACCAAGACCGCCGTCACCGTGACGCCGACCCTGGAAGACGCCACGCTGAGCGCACTAGAAGGGCGGTGAGACCATGTTGACGATGATGGTCACTTCCTTTAAAGAACGGGCCCGGCGGTCGTCATTCTGGCTGTTGATGGGCGTTGTCGTTGTCCTGGCCGTGTTAGCCACGCCGCGCTCTGACACCGCCATGAAAGTAATGGTCTTGGCGCCCAAGATCTATCGGCAAGCTGATAATCCAACTTGGCTGCCGGTGTGTGCCGCCTCGATCTTTGGTACTTTCCTGCCGCTCTTTGGTTTTGGGGTAGTCGCTAATGCCCTGCAAACGGATCGGGAGCAGGGGCTGTGGCCGTGGGTTGAAACCACTCGGTTTGCTCGCTTGCGCTATGGTTTTGCCCATTTTGGAGCGAATTGCCTGATCCTGCTCACGATGCTGCTGCTCACGATCTTGGCGACCGGCGCGATGATGGTTTTGCGTTTTCCGGGGCAGGGCATTCCCGCCGCCACGTTCATCTCACCGTTTTTGGTGCTGATTCCCAGCATTATTCTGCTGGCTGCATTGGCGCTGCTGGGCGAAAGTGTCACCGCCAAACGGCACAATGGGTTGATTGCGATCTATATGTTCGGCTTGTTTTATGTCTTTGCTCTGCAATTGACCGACCCCACCAATTTTTGGAGTCTCCTATTGAATCTGAGCGGTAATAATTACGTCCAAGACGTGATCGATCAATCCAGCATCCAAGCGACCGGCCGTCCGATCACCAGTATGCAGCTGCTGAGCAACTATGGCGGCACGCAGGGAACCCATACGTTGATCATGACGGGCGTGCACTGGACCCGCGGCATGCTGCTGATGATGTTGGGCGAAATTATGGTCGCGCTGGCGATTGCTGGTGTTGCGGCCCTCTTGATGCATCGGGCGCGCCGTTGGCGCAAAGTGCGCCCAGAGCCGACCGCAGCCACTACGCCAAAAACCGCGCCAGTGCCGTATTCGCCAGTGTCCGAGACACATTTTTCTTGGCTGGCGGTGCTCCGCGGCGAAGCCCGCTGTCAGTGGCAGGATCGCTCGCGGCTCTATCGCTGGGCCTTGCTCGCCGGCTGGCTGGTGATCTGGGTCATGCCGGAAACTGCCCGCCAGCAAGCCGGTCTGCCGATTTTATGGCTCTTCAGCCTGCCTTGGCTCAGTGATCTGGGCACGGCGCCGAAACGCTGGACCGCCTGGCTGCCCACCATGCCCCACGCACCCCAGCGGCAAAAGGTCGCCGAACTGATTGTTGGGGCGGCGACGGCGGTGCTGTTAATGCTGCCGTTCCTGGTCCACGCCGGCGCCGCCGTACCGCAGCTCCTGCTGTTCGCCCTGGCCAATGCCGTCTTCGCCCAAGGCTTGGCCAGTCTATTGAACAATGGCCGCCTGTTCACCATGCTCCTGGCCATGTTCTGGTTCCTTTATCTCAATGGCATCCCGGGTATGATCAGCTTCAACCGCTTCTCCCTGGCCGAATCCGCCGTCTATCTGCTGGTGATCGCGGGCAGCCTCGGCTTGACGTTTGCTGCCGAGTACCGGCGCCAACTCAGTGCCGCCAATTAAGTCCCAATGTGGCTGGTTGGCTGACTTAACCGGCTTTGCCGGTAGACCGACGGGGCGAACCCCGTCTGGGCCTTGAATACCCGAGAAAAATAAGCTGTCGTGCGGAAGCCGCTGACCCGGGCCACTTCGGCAATCGGCCAGTCAGTCGTAAATAGGATTTCCTCACTGCGGGAAATACGGAACGTCGTGATGTAATCGGTGATGGTCAACCCAGTGAACTGTTTGAAAATCGTCGAGAGATACGATCGATTGACGTTCAGCTGGCGGGCGAGGGCGGCAGCACTCAGCCGCTCGGCGTAATTGCGTTCGATCAGGGCAACGGCCTTGGTCACATGCGCCCAAGCAGTGGATGAAAAACCGGTTACTCCCGGATCATACTCTGCGGGTTGGCCAGGGTGGTGCACTTGCGCCAACAGAGCGAATATGGTCAGTACCGTGCTCAAGCCGCGCAGATTTTGGACCGTCGTCGGGCGGTAAGTCGTCCGCAGGGTCTGAAGCCGTTTCAAAATTTGGTGCATCGCTGGTGCGGGAATCGTCATCACCGGAAACGGGAAACGAAATCCCAGCTCTTGGACAATTTTGGCACCAAAAGACCCCGTAAACGCCAGCCAATCGTAAGTCCAGGGATCGTGATGGTCGGCTTGGTAAGTGACTAATTCATCCGGCCGCACCAAAAATGCCTGGCCAGCATGAAGATAAAATGTACGGCCGCGGATGGTCAACTGTCCGCGGCCTTTTTCGATAAAATGCAATAGAAAATGGGGCCGCGCGCCGGGTCCGTACCTGTGGTCCGGGTAACAAAGCGCCCGACCGGTGAATAACAAATCAAGATCCTGGTCATGAAGACCAGTCATCCGAATCAAAGTTTCTTGCTGCATCGGTTATCCTTTCGTGATATGTCAGTAATCCAACCATAGTACAAATTTCCCCAAATTGCGACCATTTTCAATCACCCGCGGCACTGCTACCATAGAGAGTGAAAGCGGTACGAATACCGCAGTTAAGGCAGAGGAGGAATACGCAATGGCAACCGTTCAACAATTGCACAGTACGTTGCAGCAGCATTTAACAATTCCAATTCATCAAGGTGAATATTGGTATGGCGGGTGCGTCATGGATGGACCGGTTTATCCGTTCACCCAGGGGAGCGACTACCAGTTAGACATGATTCACCTGAATACGCCGAACCAAGTGGCGCCAGCATTCATTTCTACGGCAGGCCGCGCGCTTTGGAGCGCGCAGCCATTTAATCTTCAGGTCAAGGGCAATGATCTGGAAATCGCCGGGCGCTCAACGCTCTATCTTGATGAATCCGGCCATAATTTAAAGGACGCGCAGCAGACCTTGGCCCGGCAGACCTTTACCCTAGGTAAAATGCCGCCGGCTGAGTTCTTCAAGCTGGCCCAATGGAACGACTGGATTGAATTGATGTACAAGCAAAACCAAGCCGATGTGCTGAAGTACGCCCACGGTATTGTGGATCACGGTTTTGCCCCGGGCATCATTATGATCGACGACCTCTGGGCGGAATATTACGGCCGTTGGGAATTTTCCATCCGCAAGTTCCCGGATGCCAAGGGCATGGTCCAAGAGCTCCACGACATGGGCTTCAAAGTCATGGTCTGGACTTGCCCGTTCGTGACGCCAGACACGCCGGAATACCACGACTTACGGGATCAGCACATGCTGATTGAAAAGGCTGATGGGACCCCGGTCATCCGCGAATGGTGGAACGGCTACGGTGCACTGCTGGATCTATCGAATCCTAAGACGTATGCCTGGTACAAACATGCCCTGACCAAATTACAGACCGAGACCGGGGTCGACGGCTTCAAGTTCGATGCCGGCGATGCCAAATTCTACGACGATGACGACCGGTCCGTCATGCAACTGAGCAAGACCGAGCAGACCCAGCTCTGGGGCGAATTCGGCCTGGAATTCCCGTATAACGAATACCGGGTCAACTTCAAGAACCAAGGCGCGCCGCTGGTCAACCGCTTGCAAGACAAGTCCTTTGAGTGGGGCGTCAACGGATTATCGGAATTGATCCCGGATACGCTCACCCAGGGGCTGCTGGGGTATTACTATAACTGTCCCGACATGATTGGCGGGGGTGAATACACCAGTTTCTTGGGTAAGAAGGGGCATCTGGACCAAGAATTGATCGTTCGTTCAGCCCAATGTGCCGCCTTAATGGCCATGATGCAGTTCTCCGTTGCTCCATGGCGGGTGCTGGACAAGGAACACTTGGATCTCTGCATCCAAGCCGCCAAGTTGCACCACGACTATGCCGATTATATTATTGCGTTGGCGCAAAACGCCGCCAAGACCGGGGAACCGATCACCCGGCCGATGGCTTATGAGTATCCTGAAACACCGTTGGCCTTTGCCAAGACCCAGTTCATGCTGGGGGCTAAGCTGTTGGTAGCGCCAGTGCTGGAGAAGGGGGCCGCCCACAAGACGATTTACTTCCCCGCCGGCAAGTGGCAATCCATTCATGATACTCACGATGTCGTCACTGGCGGCGGCGAAAAAGATGTGCCTGTTGATTTGAGCACGCTGCCTGCTTATCAGAAAATTGATTAATTAAGAAAGAAGAGACACTTATGGCTGCACAAACACAACCGAAAAAGAATGGACTATTGCTCCAATCCGCACTCCTGTCCATTTCGCTGGTTTTGACGAGTGCGTATGCCATTTCGGCCACCTTGCCGGCAATGCAAAAGGCAATGCCCGGACAATCCCTGGCCTCATTGGAATCGTTGGCCACGGTGCCGACGTTCTCTGTCACGGTGATGGTCCTGCTCAGCAGCTGGATCGCCCGCAAACTCGGAGCGAAGAACACGGTGGCGTTAGGTCTGCTGCTGGTGGGGGTCGCTGGGATCGTCCCGGCATTCACCACCAATTATCCAACAATCTTAGTTTCCCGGATCTTGCTGGGCGCCGGTTTCGGGGTGTTCAACTCCCTGGCCGTGTCCTTGCTCTCTGTGTTCTTTAGCGGGGAGAAAAAGGCCCAGTCCATTGGTTTTCAAAGCGCGTTTCAATCCATTGGGAACGCAGCGATGACCTTTGTTGCCGGGTGGCTGCTGACGATCAATTGGCACCTGTCTTATCTGGTGTACTTGATTGCCTTCCCGATTTTGATCCTATTCTGGTTCTTCGTACCGCAGGTCAAATCGATGGAAAGTACCGATCAGACCGGTCACAAAGTTCAGCAGCATATTAATCTGAAAGTCGTTGGTTTGGCCTTAACGATGTTAGCCTTTATCTGTATTCAGGCTGGCTTCAATGTGCGTATTCCGACCATTGTCGTGGATGCCGGCTACGGTACCGCCACCGGCGTCAGCACTTGGCTGAGTGTGACGACCCTGATGGGCATGCTGGTTGGCTTCAGCTTCGGTATGCTGCACAAGGCAATCCACCAATACGTCTTCATGATCGGCGCCGCCTGCATGGCCTTAGGCAATCTGCTGGCCGCGTATTCCAGCAACTTGTGGCTGACCGGGATCGGCACGGTGCTCGTCGTCGGTATCGGCCCGACACTGCTGGGTTCCTACGCCTTCAACCGCGGCACTGAAGTCGTGGAAGCCGGTTCAGCAACATTGGCGACCTCGATCCTGCTGGTCGGCTGCAACGTCGGCGGCTTCTGTGCGCCGTACGTGATGTCCGCCATTGAAGGGCTGGTCCACAGCAGTACCAATGTGCTGATCGTTTTTGGTCTGTTTTCCTTGGCCATGACCGTCATCTTAGGCGTCGCGGGCATGCGGCTGCACAGTGCTGCCCACGCCGCGCCAGCGCAGTGACCAGCATCTGGCAATAACAAATGAGGCTGCCGACATGTTCTGCCATGTCAGCGGCCTTTTTAGTATCCCATTGTTAACCGACGAACGGCCGCCCTTGGGCCAGCCACAAACCAAATATCCCAACAACCAAGCAGCAGCCGAAGACGACCCACAGCAGCGTGTTGTTCAGTTTGTGCTGCTGCTTCCGCGCAAAAGCAATTTCGATAAACGCGATAAAGCCCAGCGCCAGCAGCACTTTGATCACGCTGCCCACAGGATTATATTGCCAGACCCGCAGCAGCAGAACGATGCCGCTGATAATTGAAATCAAATAAAGCACCCGGGCAGTCATGGCCCAGGTTGTCACGTTAGCTGACCGGCGCAATAAGCCGATGGCCACCACCACCGCTAAGACGATCCAAGCAATTAAGTGAACCCATAACCATACCATATGTAAACCACTCCTTTTACGGTTAGTATACGCTTTTTACAAATATTCCAACATTCTTATTTCTTCCCACGACCCAAAGCGGTATGATAAATGTATCTTGCGTATTTCCTGGGGAGGAAAAGAACATATGACAATGAAAAAAATCACGACTGTTGCTGCCTTGGCACTCAGTCTTTGCTTAAGTACCAGTGTCCTGACACCCATCGCGGCGGTTAACGCAGCCGACGCGCCGACCAGTCAACAGGTCGTGCCGAAAAACGGCGTCGCTACCATTCACAACGCGGGCACAGAGGGCGCGCCGGTGATGGCCCTGAGCAACAGCAGCATGAATCCCGCCGGCCATAGTTTGGCCAACAACACCCAGTGGCAGATCTTCGGTACCATTGATCTGAATGGGACGAGCTACACCAACGTCGGCGGCAACCAGTGGGTCAACAGCATGTATGTGGCCGATGCCGCGGATACCCCGGCAATGACGCCGGCATCCTTCGTTGGCCGAATCAATTACGTGCCGGGTTACGGCGTCCGGTTGTTCCAGATTAACGGCAGCACGGTGACCAACACTGGCCGTTATTTGCAGCACGGGACCACGTGGAAAGTCTCGGGGACCATCACCATCAATGGCCGCGGTTACACTAATCTGGGCGGCAACCAATGGGTCGAATCCCAATACATCGTGAATGCGGCAGACAGCAGCGCAACCGATGACAGCACCCTGCCCAATGGTACTTTTGCGGTTATTTCCTATGCAAAAGGCTACGGGATCGCCGTATGGCAGCAGAACAGCAACGGTACATTTTCTGTCGCCAACCACGCGCCGCTGACCAACGGCACGCGCTGGGCTGTACATAAAAAGACCACGGCCAACGGCAGAACCTATTACAACCTTGGCGGCAATCAGTGGATTCAAGCTGACTACGCGGTCGTCGGCCGGGCCACCGGCGATGCCTTGACCTTGGATGTTCCGTACGTCAGCCAATATAATCCTGTCTTCGCGCCGTGGGGCTGTGCAGCCACCGCCATGAGCATGCTGCTGGGTTACGACGGCGTCACGATCGACAAGAGCTTCCTGACATACGCCCAAGATCATCTGCCCATGTATCCTGGCAATCCCGGCGGCCAGAAGGGGAATGTATACACCGGCGCAGGCTTCGGCTGGGTCATCGGACCCAATGCGCTGACCGACTATGCCCACAATTGGGATAAGAAAGTCGTCAACGTTTCCGGCGCATCCACCGAAACCATCAAACAGCTGGTCCTCACCGGCCACCCCGTTTTGTATTACGGCTGGTCTTCCTACCAAAACCTCAAGGCCGACACCAACCGCAACCACTGCAAGGTGATCTTAGGTTACAAGGATGGCCAATTCCTCGTCCACGACCCGCTGTACAGCAACAGCAGCAAAACAGCCGGTCAAGGCGGCACCAAGGAACTCGGCTACAACAACGGCTACGACCAGGGCGCCATCTACTGGTCCACAATGAGCAAGTTTAACGCCGAATACAACGGCCAGGCGCTGTCTGTGAATCGATAATTCTTTGCACTAACCAGAAGTTGAGACAAGGGTACTTTCAGACCTGTCGTCTCAACTTCTTTTTTGCGCTCAGTTGACCCAACATTGACAACCCTTTCTCCCGCCTGTATCGTGTAATTGTTATCAAATAGATAGAAAAGGGTGCCCATTTTGAAAAATCTGAAAGCATGTACCTCCATCCTCGTGGGTAAAAAAGCCTCCCTCGACGGGTCAACGATGATTGCCCGCAACGACGATACTTTCTTGCCCCTGACCCCGCAACGGTTCTACATGGAACCGGCTGTCCATGACCAGCCAGGCCGCGTCTTGAAGTCCTGGCTCAACGACTTCCAAGCCGAACTGCCCGCTGACAGTTACCGCTACAACGCCGTACCCAATGTTGACTACAAGCATAAGGGCTACTACGACGAAAGCGGCATCAATGAGAAGAACGTTGCCATGAGCTGTACTGAGAGTACCTATGGCAACGAACGCAGCTTGGCCTACGATCCGTTGAACACGAAGGACGGGTTGGACGAAGACTGCATGCAGACTATGGTCCTGCCGTACATCGACTCTGCCCGTCACGGGGTTAAGTACCTCGGCCAGCTGATTGCCAAGTTCGGCTCCGCTGCCGGCAACTCCGTACTGTTCTCCGACCACGATGAAGTCTGGTACATGGAAATCGTCACCGGCCACCACTGGGTCGCGCAGCGCATTCCCGATGACTGCTACGCTGTCGCTGCCAACGAAGTCGCGATCCAAGATGTGGACTTCAGCAAGACCGACGACTTCATGTGGTCCGACGGGATTCAGGACTTTGTTGAAAAGTACCACCTGAATCCAGATTTCAACCGTTGGAATTTCCGCCACATCTTCGGGACCTTCGACGAAAAAGATCGTCATTATAACACCCCGCGGGTATGGTACATCGAGAGCCGGTTGAATCCGGAATTGGAACAGGATCCCGAAAGTGGGGAACTGCCCTTTATTCTGAAGCCGGCGAAGAAAATCTCCACCGACGATATCGAATATCTGCTGGGTTCCCATTATAATGAGACCCCGTTTGATCCGTTTGGTCACGGCAGTGAAGCCGACCGCCTGCGTTACCGGCCAGTGGGCTTGAACCGTACCCAGAATTCCCACATTTTGCAGCTGCGCAACGACGTGCCGGAAGCGTACAGCGCGATCATGCACATTTGCGAAGGCTATCCGACGTTCGCGCCGTACGTGCCGTTTTACACCAACGCCAACGATACCAATCCCAGCTGGTCCCACACCCCGATGACCCACGACTACGAGAGCGCTTATTGGCTCTACAAGTCGTTGTCCTTCCTGGTGGAGAGTGAATACAGCAAGTTCGTCCAAAAGGACCGGGATTACTTGAAAGAGGGCCGCCGCCACAAGCGCGAGCTGATCGTCGAAATCGACGCCCAAGCCGCGGACATCAAAGATCCGGCCGATCTGACCGAATTCTTGACCCGCCAGAACTACAAGATCGTGGCCGATTACCGGGACAAGGCCAAGGACCTGATGAGCGATTTGATCATGGACGGCATCAATTTGTCCAAGCTGACGTTCAATATGGATAAGAATCTTTAATTTCTAGGACAAAAAAAGAAGGACCGCAACGCTCTTGGCGTTGTGATCCTTCTTTTTCGCTGCGTCCAACCGTGTCCATAAGGGACAGGCGGGCGTGAGGGGAGCAATTAGTTGCTGTTCATGAATTCCCGTAATTTCTTTTCTTCATCCGCTGTGGGCGTTGCTTCACCGGACTTGAACTCGTGGATCTTTTCAACGGAAAAGTGGCTGGAAAACGCCATTTCCCCGTCTGTCATATCATGCGTTTTCTGGAAACGGATGATTTGTTCTGCAAATTTTGATAACGCCATGTTTGTGGGCCCTCCTCAACATTTCATAATTTAAGCATAGCGAATTGACCGCGATTCGTCAAAGTTTTCAACGCCTGCTATACTGTTGTATGAGAGGAGTGTTGGCCATGGCAGATAACACTTTAGCCGCGTTTCCGCAAGGAGAATTTGCCGCTTTTTCCACCGCGAAGATGTCCCATTTCTTACCGTATCGCCAGGGAATGGACCAGAAGACGATTGAACAGTTCTTCGGTCCGGACTTGGGCACGAAGGCAGATTATGACTCCACCCATCTGGTCGTCTTCGACCACGGGCGGATGCTCAAGGTGGATCCCGGCGAAATCGTTGCCAAGTTTCCAAATGGTAAATACAAAGTGATCACGATTGATTATTACAATAAAAATTTTAACGAGCCCATCGTCGTTGACGACGATCCCGGGGTCGACAGAAAGCAGGATGTTACCCAGTGAGTAAAGAAGAATCCATCGCGCTGATTCGCGATCTCAGCAACGCCAATGGTGTCTCCGGTTTTGAAGACGATGTCGTCCAAATTGCCAAGGACTATATCGATCCCTTTGCCCAGGTCACTGAAGACCATATGCGCAATTTGCGCATTGCCCGCAACGGCAATACGCAGATCAAGCCCCAATTGCAATTGGATGCCCACAGCGATGAAGTGGGGTATATGATCCAAGCCATCAAGCCCAACGGTACGATGCGCTTCGTCACTGTCGGGGGCCAGGCGGCCGTCACTCTGCCGGCGCACAAAGTCCGCATTCGCAATAACGCCGGCGATTGGCTGCCTGGGATCATTACCAGCACGCCGCCGCACTTCATGACTGCGGCAGAGCGCCAGACTTTACCGCCGGTAAGCGCCTTGACCATTGATGTCGGCGCCACCAGTGCCGCTGAAGTCCGGGAAAAATTCGGCATTGATGTCGGTGCACCGGCTGTACCGGCGGTCAACTGCGAATATATTCCCCAATCTGACGTCTTATTAGGTAAGGCCTTCGATAATCGGATCGGCACCGCGCTTCTGCTGGAAACGATTAAGGAATTGGCTGACCAGGACTTGGCGGTTGATGTTGTTGGGTCGCTTTCCAGTCAAGAAGAAGTCGGCGAACGCGGCGCGACCGTCATGGTCCGCAAGATCAAGCCGGATCTGGCCATCGTCTTTGAAGGCGCACCGGCCGATGACACGGTCATGCCGGATTATATGATCCAATCCGGCCTCCACCGCGGTCCGATGCTGCGGGATTTCGACTCATCGATCATCGCCAACCCCCGCTTCCAGCAGCTGGCCATCGATACCGCTAAAGAAAACCACATTAAATACCAGCGCTCCGTTCGTTCCGGCGGCGGCAACGACGGCGCCGTGATCAACCTCTACGGTGGCGCAGCCACCATCGTGATCAGCGTCCCAGTCCGCTTCGCCCACACAGCGTATTGCTACATCGCCTATGACGACTTCGCAGCGGCGAAGGAATTGGCGGTTACATTGATCAAGAAGCTGACACCGACAGTTATCGATCAGTTCTAATTTACAGGTTTTTACAGATTTTGTGTTTCCAACCGGACTGAGTGCCAAGTGCGTAGCAAGCGGAGGCAAAATGGGCTCAGCTGTGGAAACAACACGGCGGCTTTGCCGCCGATGTTGTTAGGCGACTTTGAGCCCGCTGCGCGATCTCAAAGCGCCGTCACAGCGTTCCAGCCCATTTTGCCGCAGCTTGCGGAGCACTTGGCACGGCGTATCAAAGAGGACCTTTTTTTCCAAATTCACATTAAAAGCGGCTCATCATCACGATGGGCCGCTTTGTTGTCGCTATTCGTATTTAAAATACCTTCATCTGGTTCAACGGCCAGTACCGTAACTTGACGACCCCGACGATCGCGGATTTTTTAATATACCCGATCCGTCGACTGTCTTTCGACACATTCCGGTGATCCCCCATGACGAAGTAACTGTCCTTCGGGACCTTGCTGCCCATACCCAGAGATTGCAGCGTGAAATCTTCCGTATACAACGTCCCGCTGGGCAGCTCCGACTCATATTCCTTCAAGAAAGGCTGAGCGTATTTCTTGCCATTGATGTACATCACATCATTCTTTGATTGCAGCGTATCACCCGGCATCCCGATGACCCGTTTGATGTATAACGCCCCCGGTTCATCCGGTGCCTTCAAAATCACGATGTCGCCCCGATCGATCTTGTCGTGCCGCAGCGCAATGATTCGGTCATTCGACTCAAAGGTGGGCTGCATGGACGGTCCGGATACTTGATCGTTGGCTAATACAAAGGTGAAAAGCAGCACCACAATACCAACGAATACTACAGTCAGACCAATCGTTTGCACCAGCCAGTGGCCAAAACTTTCTTCCTCTTCCTGATGCTCTGTCTGCTTCGAATCCTTCAACCTGTCCACATCCTATTTTCGTAAAGTCTTTATCATTCTAACGCATTCAGCCCGTCTTGGCGAGGGAATTATGCGTCGGCCTGGGCCGCGGCCCGCCATTGCTGCCATTGGTCTGCGTCTAAAGCCGGCAATGTTAACGGTTGAGTCCGGCGTAATTTACGAAATACTTTAGGCAGCGGCAGGGCGATGATGGTGCTGAGAATCTGACTCGCCGTCAGGGCATCGTGGGGATGTTCCCGATTTGTCACGGCGGACAGCAGCACATCGGCCGTCAGATACGGTTGGAAATTCGCCAGCACGACGGCCTGCGCCATTTTTTCGGCCGTTGCCAGCGAAAGCGCCGCATCGGCCCCTAGGGTATAGTTCTGGGTCACTTGTACGTGGCGGATCCACTGTTCAACGACCGCCGGATCGATCCGCGGATCGGCTAACTGTGTATGCCACGGATAACCATTGATACGGCCCCATTCAAGGGCTTGGGACAAGGCCGGGCTGCCCTTCGTGGTGACAAAGGTCAAAGCATTGGGGCGGCCCTGAGCCTGCCAGATATAGGCCAGCAGGGTATAAATACCCAGGGCCGTCAGCGAGTCGCTGGCGGGGTCGGCGATTCCAGTGGCATCCACGTCCGCCCCCGGTGCCCAAACTTGGTGCTGGGCGTCTTGCTGGATGGCCAGTAAGCGCTGGGCCAAAGCGTCCCCCGTCCGCAGAGTCCGTACTGCCGCCGGCGTCTTTAACCGCTGGGCAACATTCAGAATTGCGGCAGCTTCCCACCAATCAGTGCCTTCAGTGAACCAGGGGCCCTCTGTGGTTGGATACCAAAGGGTACTGAAATCTGCTCCGTTCAAGGTGTCCCCATTAAATAATTCCCATACTGGGATTTCCCCCACTGTGGTCCCAACGCGCAGGGGCGGGGGAGCGATCAAGTCGCCCGTCCCTGGGAACCAGGCCGCTTGGCAGGTCTTAACGAAATCCGCCCAACTGATGTCCGCGGCCATGGCCGGCAGCAAAATTGAACCAGGGACGATGGACTGCGTGGCGACGGCTTTTTCTGGATTCGCACCATCATGGGTGACGGTGTTTTCCTGCTTCCATTCGATTGACATGTAGATCCTTCTTTCTTCCTTATAACGCTTACTCTACCAGTTTAACGCACTTGCCTTTAGCTGGCGACTTTGCGCGGGCGGTTGCTTCGCTTATAATGGAGGACATGATGATTGGAGAAACGTATTGGTACCGGCTGGCGGCCCTGGTGGATCGCTTTAGCGCGGCCGCACCCGGCTTGCGCGGGCGCTGCCAGCGCATGCAGCAATTTGCGGCGGCCCTCGCCCAGCGGCAGCTGCCGCCTCAGGGATTGCCCGATTTGACTTTAAGCGCAGGCGAAATTGCGGCATTACTCGTTGCTTTTCCTAATGAGACCGGGGCGATCCGCACTCTGGACCGGTTGTTTAATGAATTTCGCCACGTGATCCAGCGCCAGTTCGGCGTTTGGGCGATGCTTACTGCGCCCTTTGCGGACACTCTGGCGGCCGCTTGGCAGGGGCGGCGGGTCGTGGAACTCATGGCAGGCAACGGTATGCTGTCGGCGGGTTTGGCCCAGCGGGGCGTGACGATGACCGCCACTGACGACCGCTCCTGGGTAGCGGCGAACGGCACCGGGCAAGATCCCTGGTATCCGATTCAGGACCTGCCGGCTACCCAAGCCGTGGCGGCGACGCTGGCCCAGACGGACGCTTATGTGTGGGCCTGGAGCCCGGACGGGGTGCCGGTGGACTGGGCTGTACTGCAGCAATTACGGGCCGCTCAGTTTGCCGGCGATCTGCTGGTCATCGGCGAATTTCGCGGGGTCACTGATTCCCAGGAATTTTGGGATCACGCCCACCTGCACACTACCCCATTGACGCGGGCGCTCAACCGCCAGCTGCATCAATTTGATTTAATCAACGAACGGGCTTTTTTAATCAGTTAACGAAATGAGGTCTTGAAGATCAAACAGAAACTCGTGCTCCTGCTGGGCAATTTCTTGGCGTTCTTTCTGATCGTCTGGGCGTTCAGCATCGGCGACCAGCAAACTTATCAGGATCGGCTGAACCGCAACGGACTGTCCGCCGCGTCGCTGCGCGTGCACACAAAAAGCCGGGAGACAGTGCCGACCTTGCTGACGAAGTTAAGTCAGAGCGGCCTGACCAATTATCAAGTCCAGATTGCTGACCCGCTGCGCAAAAACGTCACCTACGTTTATGGGGCCGGGGACTATACCCAGCTGCCCATCAGTTCCGGCCGCATGCTGACCGATTCAGACTTCACCGCGCCTGTGCCTTTCGTGGTGGTGGGCGATACCGTGACCCAGCGCTTGTATCAACCGGCGACCCAGAAATATTATTATAATGGCCATCAGTACTTAAGCGTCGTGGGCACCGTGGGGGCCGCCCAGAAGGCGGACATCAATGACCATGTTTTCATCTCGCTGTCCACCGCCCAATCGGCGTTAAAGAAAGCCCTGCGCCACTACACGATCTACATCGACGGTACTTTGGCCACGACGAAGCAGAAAACCGCGAAAAAACTGTTTGCCGCGACCCGGTTGACGAAAGCGAAGTATGCCCTGGTCTCGACCGCCCAGGGTGACGTTAATCCGCTGGTCTGGACCATCTTGATTCTCGCCAGTGCGCTGCTGCTCGTACTCTTGCTGGCGCGGTATTATATCCAGCTGCAGCGCCAGCAATTGAACGGCAGCCGATTGGATCATCTGCTTTACCGCCACCTGCAATACGGCTACATTCGCCAATATTTCCTGTATGCGCTGGTGGGGATCGGCGGCGGCTATTTTCTGGGCTCGTCGCTGCTGTATTTACTGAGTTATCAGCAAATATTTTTGACCGTCGCTCTGTACGGCCTGCTCCAAGCCGTACTGGTCGTTGCGGGCATCATGCGTACCAAACAGCGCCATGTGTTGACTGAAGTAGAAGAAGATGATGAAGAAGAGGCAGAAGATAATGAGTAACCTACCGGCCGGTTTTGCAGAGAAATACCGCCGCTTGCTGGGACCGGAAGCAGACGCCTTTTTAGCCAGCTTTGACCAGCCGGCGGAGAAAGGCTTCCGCCTAAACCCGTTGCACGGCAGTGATTTGCCGACGCCAGCGGCAACGGATCAAGTACCGTGGAATCCGCTGGGCTATTACGGCAGTGTAGGCGGCAGCGACCGCGCCTTTTGGACAGGCGCCGTCTATTCCCAGGAACCCAGCGCCATGGCGGTGGCCCCGCAGCTTCAAGCCAAGCCCGGCGAACGGGTCTTGGACCTGGCCGCTGCCCCAGGGGGAAAAACCACCGACCTGATTGGGCAGATGCAGGATACCGGCTTGCTCGTCAGCAACGATATCGACCGCAGCCGGGCCAAGATTCTGAGTGAAAATGTGGAACGCTGGGGCGCCGCCCACACCGTGGTGACCAGTGCGCCGCCGGCAAAATTGATGGCGGCCTTTCCCCATTTCTTCGACCGGATCCTCCTCGACGCCCCTTGTTCTGGGGAAGGGATGTTCCGTAAAGACCCGGCGGCCATGGGTTATTGGCATCCGGACTACCCCGCTGAATGTGCGGCCCGGCAGCAGGATATATTAAAAAACACCATCCCCATGCTGGCGGATGATGCTGAATTGGTTTATTCCACGTGTACGTTCAGTCCGGAAGAAGACGAAGAGATCATTGCTTGGCTGCTCGCCACCTATCCTGGACTCAGTGTGGTGCCGATCCCGCTGGTGGGCGGGATGACTGGCGGCCGGCCGGATTGGGCCGACGGCAATCCCAGTTTGCAGGGCTGCGCACGGCTGTTTCCGCAACTGGTCCGCGGCGAAGGGCATTTTGTGGCCCATCTCCATTACCATAACCCCGCGGCAGCACCAGTCGTGACGGCTGCGCATAAGAAACGCCGGACCGCGGCCACCGGGATCCGACCGCTGACCCGAGCGGAAAACGACTTATTTACCACGTTTTGGCGGGCCACCATGGTGGCCGCCGTGCCTGCCGGCGTGGCGATGTTCGGTCAGCAGATCGTGGCCCTGCCCCCAGCCTTCCCAGATCGGGCAGCGGGGCTGACCATTCTTCGACCGGGCTTGATCATCGCCGATGTGAAACGCGACCGGCTGGTACCCAACCACGCATTGGCAATGGCCTTGCCGGCGAGTGCCTGGCGCTATCAGGAAGCTTTGACTGACGCCGCCGCGGCCCGCTATCGTCACGGCGAAACCGTACCGACAGAAACGCCGGGCCGGCAGTGGGGCGTATTGACCACCCATGGCGTCGGTTTCGCCGTCGGTCATTTTGTGAACGGCACGGTGAAAAATTTCTATCCGAAAGGGTTGCGAATTTAAGGCAGCGATAAGCGACGCTGCTGGGCGTAACTGAGCAGCGGCTCATCATACCAGATGGGCTGCTTTTTTAATGCTGATAAATTGGCCGCGTTGACTAAAGCCATCAGTTGCGGAAGCTGGGCGAGCCAAGTCCGCAGCTGTTCCTCCGCTGCTTCCGGCCCTTGGTCCAGCAGCCTCCGCAGCAGCCAGCCGGCCACACCGACCCCGCTGGCGCCTAAGCGCAGGGCCGTTAATACCTGTAAGGGATCCGAGATACCGCCAGACGCCAACACCGTCCCGGGGAAGTCTTGGCTTTCCAGCAAACTCTGGGCAGTGGTTAACCCCCAATTGGCTAAATAGGCGAAATCGCGACCGGGGCGGCGGGCATTTTCAATCTCGGCAAAATTGGTCCCGCCGCGGCCGCTGATATCCGCCGTGGTGATACCGATTCTGGGCAATGCGGTTAACGTATCTCGGCTCATACCAAAACCGACTTCCTTGACCACAATGGGGACAGAAACCGCCGCCGCGATGGCTTGGATATGGGCGCGCCAATTCGGCACCACCTGACCCTCAGGCATGATCGTTTCCTGCACCGTGTTCAGATGGATCTGCAGCGCGTCGGCGCCGATGAGCGCAATGGCTTGCTCAGCATCGGCAACGGTCTTATCCGCGCCAATATTAGCCATGAGAAAACCGTCCGGATTGTTTTCCCGAGCAATCGTGAAGGTCTCCGCCAGCGCCGGGACTTTCAGCGCCGCCGATAACGACCCCACCGCCATGGGCAGGTGCAGTCGGGCGGCAATCGTGGCCAACTGGCCGTTGACCACTTTTGCCCGGGCTGAGCCGCCGGTCATGGCGTTGATGTACAGCGGGGTGGGGAAGTGCTGACCGAGAAAGGACGTGCTCAAATCGACCTGATCAGCGGCCACCGTCGGCAGACTTTGATGGACAAAATGGATTTGATCCAGCTCGTTGCCCGTCCCTGTATAGCGTGTGGCCAGCGCCATGTGTTCATCCTTACGGCGGGAATAGGGGTTATTCGGATAGGGATGTTTATTCGTCGGCATTACGCATCGACCTCCTTGCCCGCAGGATAATAACTGATTCCCGGCCCGGCCTGGGTCACGACGACCTGGGCAGTGGGAAAGTGAGCCGCCAGCCAGTGCTGCACCGCCGCGACGTGGGGCGCGCGGGTCAAGAGCTTCACATTCGGCCCGGCATCCACGGTGGCATAGACTGGCACTCCCTGGCTTTGCCGCCAGACTTGAATCCCCTGGACCAACGCCAGTGTAGCGGGCAGAAAATAGGTGAAGGGCGGATCCGCCGCCCAAGTTGCCGCATGCATCGCCAAGGCGTTACCCTCCGCGATTTGACCAACTTGGGCGAAATCGCCCGCGGTCAGCGCGGGCAGCAGCCGGTGCAGATCCGCCGCCGCCCGCTGAGTCCATGCCGGAAAATAACTCGATGTCGCGGCGGTGCGGGCCATGCCGGCGGTACTGCCGATTGCTTTGGGCTGATCAGAAAACACAACGGCCACGACCCGGATATCGGCCAGCAGGGCCGGGGCCGCCGGTACCGGTGCGGCGTAAGACGTCGCATCGTTATGCCCGGCAAACCAGCGGACGAAGCCCCCGTCAATGGAGCGGGTCGCTGAACCGGACCCGAGGCGGGCCAGCCGGCTCAATGCCGGATGATCCAGGGTCAACCCAGCAGCCTGAGCCGCGGCGGCGGCCAGTGCTGCCATCCCGGAAGCAGAACTGGCCAACCCGGCGGCGGTGGGCACATGATTGCGGCTGGTCACCACGGCCGGGGCAGTGATGCCGGCTAATTGCCGTACCTGATCCAACACGCGGGTCACTTTTGCCAGCGGCTGGCCGGTGATGGGCTGCTGGTCCAGTGCGAATTGATCGGTGGCGATACTGTCCGTAAAGCGCACCAGAGTGTCCGTATAAAAATCAGCCAGCGTTAACGAGAGCGAGTCGTTAGCCGGCAGCATCAGCTGCGCGTCTTTTTTGCCCCAGTATTTAATCAAGGCAATATTGGTATGGGCGCGGGCCCATTGCGGTGCGGTCATGACTGCACCTCCGAATCCAGCGGATCGATCCAGGTCGCCGGCGCCCCCGCCTGCTGCAAAGCAGCGGCGACGTGGTCAGCGTGGGGCAAATCCGAGCACAGGGCAATGAGACAGCCGCCCCGACCGCCGCCGGTGAGCTTAGCGCCCAAGGCGCCGGCCTGGCGGGCAGCAGCAATCAGTTGGTCCAAGAGCGGGTCGCTGACCGTCAAGCCCTGCAGTAAGGCTTGGTCCCGATCCAGCAGCCGGCCCAGCGCGGCCAGGTTGTTTTGGTGAATTGCCGCCCGGCCTTGGGCGGCAATCTGGCCTAACTCAGCGATTGCTGCGTTGGTCTGGCTGGGCCGCGTTTGGCGCAATTTTCTCACTGCTGCCACCGCTGGGCCGGTTTCACCCAGCTTGCCGGAATCTGCAATCACCAGGACGCCGCGCAGCGGGTCGGGCAAAGCAATCACCGGCTGGTCTTTGATAAACCAGATAGGAACAGCACTGGCCACCGTAGCGGCATCGATACCGCTGGGGGTGCCGTGGATAATATCCTCCGAAACGGCGGCCCACTTTTGCAAATCCGCGTCCGTCAGTGGTTGCTGGGCATAATCAAAGAAGGCCCGCACTAAAGCAACCGCGGTGGCGGCACTGGAGCCCATGCCCCGGGCGGTCGGCACCTGGGAGTCGATCGTTACCCGCAGCGGCTCGGCAATCCGCAAATGCTCGGCCAGCGTCCGCCAAAGCGCCAAGGGCCCATGTAAATTGCTTGGGGCCGAGGGCAGCGGTCCAGTGAAAAAGGACGTGGTCAGCCAATCCGGTTCGCCAGTGGGCTGAGCGGCCACCGTAATCCGGCAGGGGACCGCCTTCAAAGGCAAACAAATCGCCGGCTCGCCGTAAACCACGGAATGATCACCGATCAAAATAATTTTGGCATGGCTGGTGCCAATTCCCGTATGCATAGAAACACCTCATTCATCTATCGAAAAATCGTCCTTCCTATTGTGCTATGGATATCCAGGGAACGCAACTGAACATGCACAAACATATATTTGCCCCCGCCTCTGGGCTGTGCGAAAATATAGAAGAGAAAACACTCGGAGGTGCACGCACGATGCAGAAACCAACGAATTCCCCGCGGGTCACACTGCTGCTAGGGACGGCGACCCAAGACAGCCAGCATGAGCTGGTGACCGATATGGCCCGCCATGCCGCAGATTGGGCGGCCACCGGCCAGGCGGGCCAAATTTTTTATCTCGTGCCCAATCATATCGCCTATGAAATGGAGCGGGTCACTTATCAGGCCTTGAGCCGGGAACCGCCCTTCAATGGGGAGCACGTTCACGCCTTTCAAAACATTCAAGTACTGACCGTGAATCGGCTGATCTGGTATTTTTTGCAGACGGATCCGCAGTTCTCTCGGCTGACGGCCACCGATACAGCGCAGACGATGATTTTGACCAAAGTCTTGCTGCAATGCGGCGATGATCTGCAGCTTTTCCGGGGCGAAACGCGCAATCCGGGCTTTCTGGAACAGCTGCGCGTCCAGTTGGGCGAGCTAGCTGATGCCGGGATCGATGCGACCATTCTCGACTCATTGACCGGCAGCGGCGGCAGCCAGGAATTTCAAGCGAAGATGCACGACTTAACGATTATTTTGCGCGCCTACCAAGAGGAGCTGGGGCGCTATTTTGTCACGTCTGACGAGATGACCCAGTACGCCATGACTCAATTCGCCGCGCACCCGGAATGGCTGGCCAATACGCAACTGTATATCAATGGGTTTGACCATCTAGACGGGCAAACCTTGGCGTTGCTCGGCACATTGATTCCGCAATGCCAGCACACCACGATTGCCCTGGTGGGGGATCAATATGACGGCGACACGGAAGAAATGCCCGCCGGACCGGGGAGCACGCCATTTTTCACGCCGAGTACCCAGCTGCGCCATCAGGTGCAGCATTTGACCCAAAGCGTGACGGGAATCCCTGCTCAAGTGCGGTATACCCGCACGCCCAGCGCCCATCAACCCGCCTTGGTCACGCTGGCCCATTACTGGATCAGCAATGCTCGGGGACAAACGGCGCCAACGCCGCCAACAGCCACCGCTGCGGTCCGGCTATGGCAGGCCGCCAACCGGCAAGACGAACTCACCGCGGTCGCGGCGGAGATCCATCGCCTCGTGGCCAGTGGCGATTACCGGTACGGCGATATCCGGATCTTGACACCAGACTTGGAGAAATACGAAACCATCATTGCGCCGACTTTCCACCAAGCGGCTGTACCGTATTTCTACGACCGGGCATTGGCGATGACCAATCATCCGCTGGTCCAGCTAATCAGTGCGCTGGGGGAGCTGCTCAACGATAATGTGACCTATGCCAATCTATTCAGCCTATTGCGGACCGAACTGCTTCTGCCCGCGGCTTTGGCCGCTGAGGCCCAGCATGAAAACGCGGCGGGGCAAACCACGCCAGCGTATTTACGGGTGTTCCGGGACCAAGTAGACGCGGCCGAAAACTATTGTCTGGCCCATGGCTTGCGCGGCTCGCAGTTCAGTGCCGAGGCGCCCTGGCAAGAGCTGACCCATACGCCGACGGACGAGGATGACGCCGCTGATGTGCAGACCCAATTATCCGCTGGTGAACCGATCCATGTCTTCTTGCGGCAAGAATTGCTGCCATTTATTGCGGCCCTGAAAGAAGCGCCAGACGGTCAGCACGCGATGACCGCGTTGTATCAATTTCTGACTGCCCACGGCCTGATCACCCAACTCGCGTTCTTCCGCAACACCACGTTGGCGGCAGGGGATCCGGTGGGCGCCAGCCGGCCGCGGCAGGCGTTTGCCCAATTCACCCGGTTGCTGGATGAATACGTGGAAATCTTGGGCAGCGAGCCCTTTGTCCCGGATACCTTTGTGGCCATTTTTACTGCCGGCTTCACGGCCGCCAGTTATGCCCAGATCCCCGCGGTGCTGGACACGGTCCAGATTGCCGATACTGGGATCACTGTGCCGGCGCCGGCGAAAATCACCTTCGTTATCGGCGGCACAGCGAATGCGCTGCCGGCCCCGGTAGAATCCACCACGCTGCTGAACGACAGTGACCGCGCGGCCATCATCGCCGGCCAGCAGGCCTTGATTGCTGCTCAGCCGGATAGCGGAGCAGTTTATCCGACGTTATCCCGCGGAACCGACGATGTATTGGCCGCGGCGGAATATATGGCCTACAAATCGTTCTTCAGCGCCACCGACCGGCTGTATCTAACGTATCCGCAGCTGCAATCGGAGACCAGTCAGCGGATATCGCCTTATTTTGCACGCATTCAAAACTATCTCGGCTTAACGCCGCGCACCGTTGATTTCTCTGGGACTGCCTTAGCCGCCTCAGCTGCCCAGCCGCAAATCACCGCCTGGCTGGCAACGCCGGCGCTGGCTGGCAGCTGGACCGTGAAGGGGCTGCGGGAAAAGCAGAGCGACCCTTATTGGCAAGTCGTCGCCCAGCATCTGCGCCGGCAGGGGACACCAGCCGTTCAACAGCACTACCAGTTTATTTTATCCGCTCTGCATTACCAAAACACCGTCGGCCAGCTGGATCCGGCGATCGTTCGGGATCTTTACGGCAAACGGCTGAACGTGTCTGTATCCCGGCTGGAACAGTATTATCAAAACCCGTACGAGTATTTTCTCCATTACGGCCTTGGCGTGACGGAGCGGCCGACCTATGACCTGACCCCCGCCGAAACCGGCAGCTACTATCATTGGGTCCTGGACCATCTGGTCAAGCGGCTCCAAACCCAAGCCCAGGACATCACGGATTTGAGTCAGCAGGAGCTGCACAGCATTGTGGATGACATTGCCGGCAAAGCAGTGCATGAGCCGCTCTTCGCTATCTTGAACGGCTCCGGGCGCATGAAGTTCCTGCGCCAGCTGCTGGAACGCACCTTGACGTATATGGCCTGGCTGCTGCAGCAGCAGGCTGCCCGGTCGGCTCTGCGGCCCTTAGCGACCGAAGTCCAATTCGGTCAAGTCGGGCAGCCGGACAGTTTGCCAGCGCTGACCTATCCTTTAGGGGCTGATCAATCGGTGCGGATTCGGGGCAAGATCGACCGCATTGACGGATTCCGCGGCCCCAACGGCGAAGATTTCTTGACCGTGGTTGATTATAAATCCTCCGAGCATCAATTCGACTACGGCCAAGCCTTGACCGGTCTTTCATTGCAACTGCAAACCTACCTCCAAGCACTGCTCAATGCCCTGGGTCAGGTCCCGAATTTAGCGCTGCCCAGTACCGCCACCGTGGCCGGCGGCTTCTATCTGCATATTAACGAACCGCTGCTGCCGATGAAGGATGCCTTGAAGTGGCAGGACAGCGATCCGGCGCTATTCACTCAGCAAATGCTGAAGCAGAACCAATTCAAAGGAATCGTCCTGGCTGATGATACATTCCTAGAAAAGGCAGACACCAGTCCGGACCGCAACGTAGTCCTGGCCGGCAGCCGGGTGACCAAGAAGAATGGCTATACCAACAGCAACGCATTAAGTGCCGATCAGCTGGCCACGATTCTGGCCTACAATGCGGCGATGATCCAGGCGGCCGCCAAAAATATTTTAGGCGGAAAAATCGATCTGCAGCCCGCACGATTCCCCAACGGTGAATCTGTGCTGCGTTTTTCTCCCTATACCAATATTATGTACTTCGACCATATGCTGCCGGAAAATAAGTATCGGGAAATTATTACGCAGGATAAACAAGATGCGCTGCAACGGATGAGCGAGTTGTTAAGAAAGGAGCGGGATCATGAGTAAGACACAGTTCACAGCCAGCCAGCGGGCAGCGATCGACCACGCCGGCCACAACATTCTTGTCTCGGCCAGCGCTGGGTCAGGAAAGACCACCGTGTTGGTGGAACGGGTGATTCAAAAACTTTTGCGGGGCGGAGATATTGACCATTTGCTGATCGTCACCTTTACCCAGGCCGCGGCGGCCGAAATGCGCGATCGGATTCGAGCAGCACTGACCAAAGCGGTGGGCAACGACGCTTATGCTGCGCAGCGCAAGCATCTCCGGCATCAGCTGGCGGTCTTGGGGTCCGCGGATATCGCCACCTTGGATGCCTTTTGTGCCCGGGTCGTGCGCCGCTTTTATTACGTGATCGATTTTGACCCGGCTGTGCGCACCCTGGGGGACGATAATGAACGGCTGCTGCTGTGGCAGCAAGTTTGGGAACGGGTGCGGGACCGCTATTACGACGCCGGGGACGCAGACTTTCTGCGCTTAGTGGGAAACTTTACCACCGGCCGCTCAGACGACGGCCTCACCGACTTGGTCATGCGGTTGTACACCAAAGCCATGGCCAGCCCGGACCCCGCCGGCTGGATCCACCGCTTAGCCCGGCTTTATGATTTTCCGCTGACCACCGCCGGCTTCAACCAGTCATTACTGCTGGCCGAAGACCAGCCGGATAATTTGCGCGCCCACGTGACGCAGCTCTACAGCGATTTGCTGACCGCTTACCGTCAACAATTAGCGGCCATTGCCGATATACCAGATCTGGCCAAACTGCGTACCTATGGGGCTAAGCAAATCACACCGTTAACCGCCCAATTAACCGTCCTGCAGCATGGCGATTGGGACGCCATGCGCCATGCCCTGCAAGCGGCCAGTGACGCCATCGGTGCCCGGTTCCCCGCGATTTCAAAAAAAACCGCGGAGGAATCGAGTCTGGCACTCAAAGATCAAGTCAGTGCGGCCCGGGATGATTTGAAGAAGGCGATTGCGGAACTGCAAGCCGGGCCATTCCTCTTGAGTGCTGCCGATTGGCTGCCGATCATGGGTCAGGCGCAGGCGATGGCCCGGAAGCTGACCGACGTGCTGCTGGCCTTCGGTGAAGAATTAACCAAAACCAAAAAGCGGCGGGGGATCGCTGAATTTGCGGATATTGAATTGGCGGCGCTGCAGATTCTCCAGACCACCACCCAAACCGATATCCAGCCCAAACTGTTTTATACCGAAAAATACACCGAGATCATGGTGGACGAATACCAGGATACCAACCCGCTGCAGGAAGCCATTTTAACCACCATTGCCGCCCCCGACCCGGGCAATATGTTCATGGTCGGCGACATCAAGCAATCGATTTATGGCTTCCGCCAAGCGGACCCGTCGCTGTTTGCCCATAAATACACGGCCTACGGCGATGATACCAATGACAGTGAACGAATCGTGCTGGCAGAGAACTTCCGCTCCACCGAAGCCGTGGATAACATGGTCAACTACCTCTTCCAGCAATTGATGGACCCGGCGGTGGGCGACGTCGCGTACGACGCCAATGCCCGGCTGCAATACGGCGCGACGTATTATCCAGCCGCGGCGGCCCAGACCACACAGGTCCTGCTGGTCACCGATCAGCCCGTCACCGACGATGATCCAGACGCAATTCCGCTTACCGGTATCACTGCCCAGGCCGCGGTGGTGGGGGACAAGATCAACGCCCTCATTGCCGCTGGCACACCGGTGTTCGATAAGACCACCCAGGGTACCCGACCGCTGCGTTATGCCGATATTGCTTTGATCGTGCCCACCCGAGGGGACAATCTGGATATTTTGGACACCCTCAGTGATCGCGGTGTGCCCGTCGTCATGAGCGATGCCAAGGAATACTTCCAAACCACGGAAATCACCGTGATGCTCAATTATCTGAGCCTCATTGATAATCCTCGGCAGGATATCCCGCTGGTCGGTTTACTGCGCTCGCCCATTGTGGGGCTGACCAGTAATGAACTGGCCCGAATCCGTATCCACCACCCCCAAGGGCCGTATTATGCCGCGTGGCAGGCCTATGTCGCCGATCAGGCGCTGACCACACCGCTTCACGACCAGATGACGGCCCTCGCGGCCCAACTGGACCGGTACCGCACCCTGAGCAAGCAGGTGCGCATTGCCGATTTGATTTGGCAGATCTACGCTGATACCGGCTTCCTTGATTATGCCGGGGGAATGCCCTCAGGGAAACAGCGTCAAGCCAATCTGCACGCGCTGTATGAACGCGCCAATGATTACGAAAATAACGGCTTCAAAGGAATTTTCAACTTCATTCGATTCATTCACCAAGTGCAGGAAAACGACCAGGATCTGGCTATTTCCCCAGTTACCAGCAGTGACGATAATGCCGTCACCGTGATGACCATCCACGGCAGCAAGGGCTTGGAATATCCCGTAGTGTTTCTGCTCAATGCGCAGCACAATTTCAACCGGATGGATGAACGGGCCCCAGCCATTGCTCTGAACCAGGGCGGGGTAGGGCTGAAGGTCAACGACTTTGCGGCCCATATTGCCTATACCACCCCGCAGCATTACTACGCCAAGCAAATGATCCACGGAGTCGGCCAATCCGAAGAATTGCGCAAACTTTACGTTGCCCTGACCCGGGCGCGTCAGGCCCTGTACGTGGTGGGGTCAATCAAAGAGGACCCGGCAGCGCTGGTGAAGAAATGGGGCGCGGCGGTACAGCCGGAAACGACGCTGCTGTCCACGACCAAGAGAACCGGCGCGGCCAGCTTTCTCGATCTGATGATGCCTGCTTTGCTGCGGCTGCCCGCGGTCAATGACACCTTGGCTGCTGACGGAGCCATTACCCCTGATCCGCAGTTGGGCACCCCGGCGATCACCGTTGCGCTCGCTGCCCCCCAAGCGGCTGGCCAACGGGTGCAGGCGGCCCCGCAGCAACTCATCGTGCGGCCGGAAGATTACCCAGAATTGCAGCAGCAAGCTGCTCGCTGGCAGCAGCCCTACCGCTTTGCTCAGGCCACCCGCACGGCGGCATTCCAGACGGTCACGGAAATCAAGCGGGCCCAAGACGACCCGGTGCTCACTGACACCCGCTTGACCACCACCGAAGCCAGCGGTTATACCCAGTCGCCAGCCTTCCGGTACGTGAAAGACGACGAGTTCACGCCGCCGGCCTTTCTCACCGATCAGGAGGCGCCCTTAGCCACAGCGGTGGGGACGGCCACCCACTTGGTGTTCCAAGAACTGGACCTCAGTCAAGGCCAAGTGACCGTTGCCGCCGTCAGCCAATTGATCGCCGACCTCACCACGGCCAAGCAAATCGACCCGCGGGCGGCGAAACAAATCAGCGCCGCCGGGGTGGCCGCTTTCTACGCGACGGAACTAGGCGCGCTGCTCCTCGCTCATCCCCAGGCGGTTCACCGGGAGATGCCGTTTGCGCTCTTGCTGCCGCCCAGCGAGGTCTTCCAAGCGGCCGGCCCGGCTCAGGCTTTCCCAGCCGATGCCAACATTCTGATCCATGGTATTATAGACGGGTATATCGCATTGCCTGACCAGGTCATCCTGTTCGACTACAAGACGGATCACGTCCAAGGCCGGCAGGATCCAGTGGGGTATTTGCAAGATCAATATCGGTTGCAGCTGCAGTACTACGGAGCGGCCCTGGGGTCGATCCTGCACCAGCCTGTAACTGCCCAGTACCTGTATTCAGTTGCCTTGCAGCAATTGATCCCGGTACCGGTAAGAAAGGAAGAATGACCCATGCGGCAAGGCCAACTCTATGCCGTGGTGGATCTGGAAACCACGGGCACAGATTACGCCAGCGGGGACCGGATCATCCAATTCGGCTGTGCGCTGGTGAAAAACGGGAAGATCGTGGATACGATCGCCCAAAATATCAATCCCCATCAGGCCTTGCTGCCGGCGATTCGGAATCTGACCGGGATTCGCGACAAAGAACTGGCCAGTGCGCCAGATTTCCAAGAGATCGGTCCGACGCTCCATGGCTTGCTGGACGGGGCTGTCTTTGTGGCCCACAACGTCAATTTTGATTTGCCCTTTATCAACGCGGAATTTGCCGGTCTGGACTTGCCGCCCATTGGTGAAAAAGCATTGGATACAGTGCAGCTCGCCCAAATCCTGCTGCCTTTTGCCCCGAGTTATAAATTGTCCGATCTGACTAAGCTGTTAAGCATTGAGCACGACGATCCCCACCAGGCCGACAGTGACGCCATCGCCACGGCCCACCTGTTTTTGCTGCTGGATGAACGGCTGCGGGCCCTGCCGGCAGTGACTCGCCAGCGCTTGGCGGCGATGGGCCAGGGGCTGCTGCGGCAAACCGGGGATTATTTGGCCCTGATGGCGAAGGCCGGTGATACGGCGGCGCACGCGGCTGGTTACACGATTACCAATGGGTTGGCACTGCGCCGCGAGCAGGAAGCTGCGCCGGCGGCCCCGACCCATGTCGCGTATCCCAGCGGCAAAGCGGCCATGACCCAGCTGCTCAAACCGCGCTTTACCGTCCGGGCCCGGCAGGTCAAAATGATGGATGCCGTCTATCGTCATGCTCAGCACGGCCAGACGCCGCTGCTCATTGAGGCCGCGACCGGCAGCGGCAAGTCGCTGGGTTATTTGCTGCCGCTGCTGATCCACCAGCAGGACAGTCAGCAGCAGATCATCGTCACCACTTCCACGCTGGCCCTCCAGGATCAGCTGGCGCAGCAGACCCTCCCGGCGATTGCCGCCATCATGCACACCCAGTTGCGGGTCGAGATCGTCAAGTCGGATACCCATTATATTGACCTTGGCCAATACTACGGACTGCTGGGTCGGCGAGATTTGAATACCGGCGAGCAGCTGTTGATGATGAAAATCCTCGTCTGGCTGACCCAAACCACCACTGGCGATTTGCAGGAACTGCAGCTGACGACCTATCGCTCACCACTGTTCACCGCCATCGTCAGCGGTCAAGAAAGCCCGGCCGATTCCCCCTGGGTCAGGGTCGACTTTCTGCGCCGGGCCCACGCCCGCCAGGATGCGGCCCAGGTGCTGATCACCAATCATGCCTACTTCACCCGGCACTACGATGAAACGCCCTTTGCGCGCAATGCGTTAGTGGTGGTCGATGAAGCCCAGCACGTCGCCGACAGCGCCGTAGACGCCTTGATGGCCAAGGGTAATTTGCCCCGCATGCTGCGGTCGCTGCACCAGATCAAAGGGGCGATCGATGGCGTGATTCGCCAGGAACAGTGGAGTAACGGCGAATTATTCCGCTATCAGGTCGTCTCCGTGGGCAACGCTGTTGACTTGCTCACCAGCCGCTTCAATGAACTCCAGGATTTTCTATATGCCCAGGTCATTCAGGGCAATATCGTGCGCAGTGAACGCAATCAGCCGATTCAGCGGCTCTGGCAGCCGGATGCGGTGGCCTGGCAGACACTGACCCGGTATCTGACGCAGATCGACGATACGCTGCTCCAACTCTTCACGGCGCTGACCCAGCTGCAGCGTTATATCACCAATCAGGCGGAACACTGGTCCCAACGGGTCACCGCCATGACGGCCACCATCAGCGCCGCGGCAGAAGACCTGCGGCCCTTAACCGATGACCTGGATCAGCTTAGCCGGATCCAGATGGCCAGCCATCCCAGTGCCGGGTTTGTGATCCAAATGCGTAATTACGGCGATCTGCGCTCTGTCTCGCTCCATTGGGCACAAGTCGATATCCGGCCGTTATGGGCGGCCGTCACCCGTCGTTTTGCGCCGTTTATTTACGTTGGCGCCACGCTGCGGGTCATGGACAACTGGCAGCCGTTTTGCCAACCGTTGGGCATCACCGACGCCATTAAGATGGTGCTCCCTAACGGCTTCGCCTACAAACGGCTGGGCCGGGTCTTCATTACCCCGGATGCACCGGACATCAAAGAGACGCCGCCCGCCGAGTACGCCCATTATGTGGCCGGCATGATCGAGCAATTGAGCCGGGCAAACCATCAGCGCATCCTCGTCCTATTCAATTCCCTGAGTCTGATCCAACAGGTTTTCGATGAGATGTCCGAACTCAGTCTGATCGGTCAGCGGGAATTGCTGGCCCAGGGCGTAACCGGTTCGGTGGAAAAAGTGATGAAACGGTTCAAACTGGCCGACGGCGCGATCTTGCTGGGTGCCGCTACCTTCTGGGAGGGCATTGATCTGCCTAACGACACCCTCCAAATTTTGGTCGTTACCCGGCTGCCCTTTGAGCCGCCGACCCGGCCGCTGACTCAGTTGCGGGCTAATTTCATCACGGCCCAGGGGGGCAACCCGTTCTATCAGGACGCCTTGCCCCGAGCCACCCAGCGGCTCACCCAAGCCTTTGGCCGGCTGTTTCGCTCCCGCCAAGACCATGGGGTGCTGATCATCTTGGACCGGCGCATCATGGCCGAATCCTGGGGGCACCAGATGCTCCACGATTTACCCCGGACAGTGCCTAAGGTGCAGCTGCCCAGTGCCGAAATTGCCCAAGCCACCGCGGACTTTCTCGCCGGCATTCCCGTAAAAAAGGTAAAGACGTAATTCCGCGCCCCACGCCCGGGCAATAATTGTTATAATGGACGCCAGATGCAATTTAAAGAAGGGGGATTCCCGTGCGTTCCAGTTGGCAAAAATGGGCCTATTGGGGCACGATGCTGATCATCGTCGCCACCATTCTCAGTATCTATTTCGTCGCCACCGCGCCCCGGCGCAATGCTGAAAATCAGGCTCGGGCCGTCGCTGAGCGGGTGGCCGGGGTCACTGAGCCGCAAGTGTTTTACTTATTCAACCGCAATGAAACGGACTACACCATTGGCGGCAAACAAAAGTCCGGCCGGCGGGTGTTTGTGATCATCAACGCCAAGTCCGGCAAGACCCGCACCCTCGCCGCCAGCGGCGGGCTGAGTGCCAGTGCGGCCACAGCCCAGGCCCGGGCGGCTAATAACCAAGCGCCGGCCACCAAGGTCGCTCTGGGGCTCTACAAAGGGACCCCCGCCTGGGAGGTCACATTGCGCCAACGAAACGGCAGTTATCGGTATGTCCTGCTGAACTTCAAGACCGGGGAGACGGTCAAGGCATCATGAATTTATTGTTAATTATTTTTGGGAGGTTACCAAATGTCTGAACCAGAACACATCAGTATTATCGATTCGCCGGACCACGTCGGCGAAACCGTCCGCATCGGCGCATGGCTGACCGATAAACGTTCCAGCGGGAAGATTTCTTTCCTGCAGCTCCGGGATGGCACCGCCTTTTTCCAAGGCGTCGTCGTGAAGAACGCCGTGTCCGAAGAAGTCTGGAACTTGGCCAAGGAAATGCACCAGGAGGCCAGCTTCTGGGTCACCGGTGAAATCCACGAAGACAAGCGATCCCACTTCGGCTACGAAATCGAGATCAGCAACATCGAAATGGTCGGCGAATCGGAAGGCTATCCGATCACCCCTAAGGAACACGGAATCGAATTCCTGCTGGATCACCGCCATCTGTGGCTGCGCTCCCGCCGGCCGTTTGCCATCATGCATATCCGGAACGAAATGATCCGGGCCACCTATGAATTCTTCAATAAAGAGGGCTTCATCAAGATGGACCCGCCGGAAATCACTGATGCCGCACCGGAAGGCACGACGGAACTGTTCCACATCGATTATTTCGATAATGATGCCTATCTGTCCCAGTCCGGCCAGCTGTATATGGAAGCCGGGGCAATGGCTTACGATAAGGTCTTCTCCTTTGGCCCGACGTTCCGGGCTGAAAAATCCAAGACCCGCCGCCATCTGACTGAATTCTGGATGATCGAACCAGAAATGGCTTTTATGCATCAGGAAGAAAGCCTGGCCATTCAGGAACGCTACATTGCTTTCCTCGTGCAAGGGGTGCTGGACAAATGTCAGTACGACTTGAAGCTCCTGGACCGGGATCCGAAGATTCTGGAACGCTACACGAAGACACCGTACCCGCGGATCACCTACGATAAGGCGATTGAAATGCTGCAAGCGGGCGGCTTCAAAACGCAATGGGGGGATGACTTCGGTTCGCCGGAAGAGACCTACCTGTCCGATCAATTCGAGCAACCGGTCTTTGTGTTGAACTATCCCAAGAGCATCAAGCCCTTCTACATGAAGAGCCACCCGACGCGGGATGATGTTTATATCTGTGCCGACTTGCTGGCGCCGGAAGGCTATGGCGAGATCATCGGCGGCAGTGAACGGGAGACCGATTATGAGACGCTGAAGCAGAGCATCATCAAAGCAGGGCTGAGCGTGGATGAGTATGAATGGTACTTGGATCTGCGCAAGTTCGGCAGTGTGCCGCACAGCGGATTTGGTTTGGGCTTGGAACGGGCGATTACTTGGATCTGTCATTTGGACCACTTGCGGGAGGCAATTCCGTTCCCGCGGATGATCAACCGGTTGAAGCCGTAATCAGGGTGTTGAGAAAGGGTTGGTCGTTGCGGCCGGCCTTTTTTCTCGCGCTGGGAGCGTGCTCTTTGCCTGCCGTGCCAAGTGCTTCGCAGGCTTCGGCAAAATGGGCTGGCGACGCACAGCTAGTGCGAAGCCGAAGGCGTAGCTAGTGGTGACGGCGCTTGGAGCCCGCTGCGCGGTCTCCAAGTCGCCTAACCACATCGGCGGCAGAGCCGCCGTGTGGTTTCCACCACTGAGCCCATTTTGCCTACGCCTGCTACGCACTTGGCACTCGGTACGTTGGAGACTAAGACATGTATCACACAGACAGAAAACCGGTAACCCATTCTCACTCTTAGAAAGGATAATCTATCGTGGATTTTTGGCAAGATTTGGTGCAAGCGCCGTTGATTACGGTTTCTGATCTGGTATTGCAGCATTATCGGGCGGTCGGGATGTCGAATCGGCAGCTGATCGTGTATTTGCAAATGCTGAGTTTTGCGGCCCATGGGGAACAGTTTCCGCCGGTGGCGGAGATCGCGCAGCGGACGGGGCTGGCAGAAGATGCGATCTATACTGCGCTCCACGAGATGCTGGATGCGGGCTTCATTGATTTGCGGTCACAGGAAAATGCCGCGCGTAAGCGGGTAGACTGGTACGATTTGACGCCGCTCTATGCCCGCTTGCAGGAAAAGCTCGCCCAGCCGGTCGCGGGGGCCGTGCCGGAGGACGCCGGTGCGCCGGCACAGACCCCGCTCACCCGCCAGCGGTTATTTGACGAAATCGAAGTGGAGTTTGGCCGGCCGTTATCGCCGATCGAACAGGAAACCATCAGCGCCTGGCTGGATCAGGATCATTACGCCCCCGAGCTGGTTTCTCTGGCGCTGCGGGAAGCGGTGCTCAATCAAGCCTATTCGCTGAAATACATGGACCGGATCCTGTTGAACTGGGAGAAGCGCAACATTCGCACCAAAGCGGATGTGGAGCGGGAACGAGCCAACCGGAACCGGTTTTAGAAAGGAACAAGCCAAATGACAGAGTTATGGTCAGATGATCGTTTGCGCTGGGGCATGCACGAACTATTCAAACTGATTCCCAATGCCCTGGGTGCGCTGCACGCTGAATCGCCATACCAATTATTGATTGCGGTGATCTTGAGTGCCCAAACCACCGACGCGGCGGTCAATAAGGTAACGCCGGCATTGTTCGCGGCCTATCCGACACCAGCCGCCCTGGCCGCCGCCAAACCTGCTGATATTGAGCAGTTCATTCATACGATCGGCCTGTTTCACACGAAGGCTAAACACATTCAGGAAACCGCTCAGCAGTTGGTGACAAATTTCGACAGTACCGTTCCGCACACCCATCCAGAGTTGGAAAGTCTGCCCGGGGTCGGGCGCAAGACCGCCAACGTGGCCTTGGGCGATGCCTTCGGAGTACCCAGCTTTGCCGTGGACACCCACGTTACCCGGATCTCCAAGCGGCTGCCTGCGGTGTCAGATAAGGCCAGCGTACGCGACATCGAGCGGCGCTGGACAACGGCCTTGCCTGAAACAGAGTGGGTACAAGGGCACCACACGCTGATTCTTTTCGGCCGGCAATACTGCATGGCCCGAAACCCGCGGTGTACTGAGTGTCCTTTAGCGCCATATTGTGCCACAGGGAAGCAGCGACTGAGCCAATAAAGCGCCGGTATTAGTCACAAAGAATATTGTCAACAAGTAAATCGCACTCCCGTTATTCTTCGTTATTTATCAGACTTTAGCAAGGCCGCAAATCCCACATATGGATTTGCGGCCTTGCTATATTTGTGGGATCTTCAGCCGGATGGTACATTCTTATTTCAAGTGGTCAGTGCATTGCCGACATAGATTTGCTGTTATTCAAAGCAAAATGACGTGCACGTCATTTCTGCTGAACAGTTGAAAGCAGCCGGCGAGTGTTGTACGCTAATTGTGTGAAGTTCCTGTTATACAATTTCCTGACAGAAACAGTCAAGATAGTACGCGGAAACAGTTATACATATACCAAAGCTGTGATATATCAGCGAAACAAGCACGGATATTGACGTGTTTGACATATGATGCTCGGCAACGTCCATTGGCAGGCCGAGTAGGGGGTTGGGGATAATGAAATTTACGACACTTATTAAGACGTCGATATGGGGTATCCTTGTCTTTTTTTTATTTCTTTTGAATGCACCGACCGCAACTGCCGCCAGCAGTCTCAGCAGTGGTGGCGCTCCGGCGTTAAGTCAGGGCTTATTACCCGTACAATCGACCAAGACGCCGTCAATTACAAATACCATCTCGTCGTTAATTACAACCACAGCAGCGCAAGTAACCACTAAGATTGCCCCCCCGGAAAACGCTTCCACTACTAATTGGTGGGATATTTCAACAGACGGGACGCTCACCATTCACAGCGGCCACACACTGAGCTTTACCGATACACAAGGTGGGCAATGGCAGACTTGGCCATGGACTGACCAAGCCAGTACAATCAAAAAAGCAGTGATTGAACCCGGGGTGTCGGCAGAACAGACACTGGGGTTCTTGTTTGCCGGGTGCACTAACCTGACCGACGTCGAGGGATTAAGTAACATTAAAGTTAATACCGTTACCACACCCGGGCATCCTGCTGTTAATACATTGGCGATGATGTTTCAAAACTGCAAGTCATTAACCACGATTAATTTAGATGGATTGGATACTAGCTCAGTGACGAGCATGGATTCCATGTTTTCGGGTTGCAGCGCTTTAACCAACTTAAACCTCACCAAGCTCGATACCAGCAGTGCGACTTATATGGGAAATATGTTTGATGGTTGCAGCGCTTTAACCAACTTAAACGTCAGCAACTTCGATACCAGCAGTGTGACTTATATGGGGTACTGTTTTCTGGATGTGGTGCATTAACCAGTCTGGATCTGGGTTCATTCAATACGAGTCATGTGACCAACATGTTTCATATGTTCGATAGCTGCAGTAAGTTAACCAGTTTGGACCTTAGTACATTCGATGCTCATCAGGTGACGAACACAGATGAAATGTTTAGGTATTGTTCAGCGTTGAAGCAGCTGACGTTCGGAAAAGAGTTTGTGACGAGTCGGGTGACCAACATGTTTTGTATGTTTCTCGGTTGCAGCTCGCTTCCGTCCCTTGATTTGAGCACTTTTAACACGAGTCAAGTCATTAATATGGAGCAAATGTTTAATAGCTGTAATTCACTTGTTCAGCTTGATTTAAGCAGTTTCGATACGCATAATGTAACCAGTATGGCTTTTATGTTCAATGGCTGTAGTAAATTGTCCAAGCTCAATGTGACAAGCTTTGATACCAGTAAAGTAACTGATATGCAATTCATGTTTTACGTATGTAATAGTTTACCCAATCTGGATCTTAGAAACTTTAATACGAGCAACGTCACTAATATGCAGTATATGTTTTCTTTTGATTCTAATCTAAGCGCACTTGATCTGACTAGCTTCAACACTAGCAAAGTCACGAACATGTATTGGCTGTGTAACGGAGATAGCAAACTCAAAACCCTGAGCCTTACCCCGAGCAAATTTGATACGGGTCAGGTTACGTCAATGAACTCCATGTTTGGGTCCTGCAACAGTTTAACAGCATTGGACGTCAGTCAGTTTGATACCAGGAACGTCACTAATATGTCCAATATGTTTGCCGGTTGCAATCAAGTACCCGTCCTAGATGTGAGTCAGTTCAACACCAGCAAAGTCACCACTATGGCTGCTATGTTTAACGGGTGCAATACTGTGTCTGTTCTGGACGTGAGTCAGTTCAACACCAGTCAAGTCACTGACATGAGTCAGATGTTCCTCAACTGTTCTGCTGTGACGCAACTTGATATGCACAACTTCGATACCAGCAAAGTCACTAATATGTACGATATGATGAACGGATGCACCTCATTAGTCCAGGCAAACGTTAGCAGCTTTAATACGAGTGCCGTCACCAGAATCAGCGGCTTTTTCAAGAATGACAGCAAGCTTCTGACAGCCGATCTGAGCAACTTTGATGTCCGGACCCTCAGCAACCATGATGTGGGTGATATGTTTGCCAATTGTACGAGTTTATGGAAAGTATCAGTCGGCGATAAGGCCCAGTTAGGTCAAGGAAATAATGGCAATCTGCCGCCGCATAGTGCTGGGGCAATCGCTCAGAACAGCCCGGATCCATATACCGCAGGCGCCGGCTGGCAGGAACTCGGGACAGCCGCTAATCCGCTAGAGGCCAATGGACCTCAGTTCAGTGCATCGGGTAATTCGGTTACTCCTGGCACCTTAATGTACCTGTTAAGCCAGCCCAGAGCGGGAACAGTTAATCCGGCCACGGGTAAAGCTGTGTGGACCTATGTTTGGCAGCCCCAGCGCTGGTGGAACATCACTGGCGACACCTTGAATATTGGGACGCAGCCCCATGCGCTGAATCTCACCAATGATAAGTATTCGACCAACAATAGCTGGCCCTGGTCCAGCCAAGCGGATGCCACCGGTGTGAAGCACATTAATCTGGCGGCTACTGGTTTAAGCGCCGAAGGATCGATCAGCGGGTTGTTTAAAGGACTGAGCAATGTCACTGACATTGCCAATTTGCCTGATTTGGATGCCAGTAAAGCGACTGATACCAGTGATATGTTCAATGGGTGTGCCGCATTGACCAGTTTGGATTTAAGTACTCTGGATACTCGGCAGGTCACCACCGAAACTGGGATGTTTACCGGGACAACGCACCTTTGGCAATTGAAACTGGGGCCCAATTTCAAGACTACGACCGATAATCTTGGTTTAGGCGGACCAGTCGCCGGCACTGTGATCAGCAGTACCGATGCGGCTGGCCAGGCCCATTCGTACACGATCCAGGCCACGGACACCGCGTGGCAGGAGCTGGGCTCACTTGGGACTTTGCTATCGCCGGCAGGTGACACATACACGCCAACTGATCTGATGAAATTGTACAATGACGGCACGCGCCCGACGACGGTCCAGACTTATGTTTGGCAGCAGACCGGCGCCGGGACGATCGGGTTATCCATGACGGGCAGTTTCGATTACGGTAAACATTTCCAGCCGATATTCGGTGCGTTGGACTTGCATAATCTGCAGCCGTTCGCATTAACTGTGACGGATACTCGGGCAGACCGCGCCCAGATGCAGTGGCACGTGGATGCCACCGGGTCCGACTTTGTCAGTGATGACGATCCTAGTGTCAAGGTGTCGCCCAATCCCTGGCGCTTCAACGCGGGCAATGGGGTACTGCAACCAATGTCAACGCCAATTACGATTTGGCAAAACACCAGTACCAGTACCGATACGACCTATCCTAAAAGTTGGGACACCAATCCTTTTGAGCTGGACTTCCCGGTGGGGAGTGTCCCACAGATCGGCAAGTACCACGCTACGATTACCTTTACTTTGGCTAACGGCTTATCCTAATTGCAGTCGCTGGCTAAAGGCGGCCAGACCGACCGCTAGCGGTGACCGACGAGGCCAATACCTTGGCCACTAGGACGGAGGTATTAACTGCAAAGAATATTGTCAACAAGCAAATTGTATGCCTGTGACATTATGTTATTTATTGTGCTCCAGTAAAACCGCCAATTCCAAATTTGGAATTGACGGTTTTACTTTACTTGTGGGATTTTTAAAGATTGATACATACGCATTGCTTCGATTATACACGCTGTATTAACGTAGGCTATTTGTTATTTAAAGAGGAATGACGTGTACGTCATTTTCGCATACTGGTTGAAAGCAATCTGCTGGTGTTGTACGCTAACTGTGTGAAGCTTTTGTTATGTAATTAGCGTAGCAGAAACAGTTAAACCGATTGATGGTGCCTACTATAGGTATACCAAATCGTGATATATCAGTAAATAACTAGTGTAATTGAAACACTAGACATATTTGGCCTAGCGATATCCACGGGGGAACTGGGCAAGGGAGTCTGGGATAATGAAGCTTTTAACAAACATACAGACATTGATTTGGGGTATCTTTGTCTTTTTTTTAATTCTTGTAGCCAATGCGCCGATCGTGTCTGCCAGCAGCAGTATCAGTAGCAGCACTCCGCCGTTACTGGATCAGGGCGTATTGCCCACGCAATCCACCCAGACACCGTCAATCGCCGACACCATTTCGAAAATAATTGCCACTACACCAACGCCGGCAACAATCAGGGCAGCGAACGCAAACAGCGATGACAGCAGCGATGATAACAGTTGGTGGAATATTTCAGCTGACGGAACGTTGACTATTGGCGGCAACCATAATCTGAACGAAGGTAACACGGGAACCAACTGGTGGTCGAATTGGCCATGGTACAATCAACGCGCTTCAATCAAAAAAGTTGTCATTGAACCCGGCGTAACCGCCACCCAAACTCTTGGGTACTTATTTCAAGATTGTACTCAGCTGACAGAGGTTGATGGATTAGGCAACATCAAGGTCAAAACGGATAATATTACCACCGCCGCGGTCAACACCATGTATGGTATGTTTCTCAATTGCAGTTCACTAAAAACCGTTGATTTTACAGGGCTGGCGACAAGCAGTGTGGCAAATTTTGGAAGCATGTTTTCTGGTTGCAGTTCACTAACTAGTCTGGACCTTAGCTCATTGAACACAAGCAGCGCCACGAATATGGCCTCCATGTTTTCTGGTTGCACCGCACTATCTACCCTAGACCTCAGTTCATTCAACACCAGTAACGTTACCTCTATGGCCGCCATGTTTTCCGGTTGCACTGCACTATCTACCCTAAACATCAGTTCATTCGACACCAGTAACGTTACCTCTATGGACGGTATGTTTCACAGTTGCAAAAATCTGCCAACGATTGATGTCACCAAGTTTGATACCAGCAAGGTAACCCTTATGGGCGGTATGTTTTACGAATGCGGTAGTTTGACTGACTTGAACGTTACCAGTTTCAACACGGCGAAGGTCACCTCTATGTCGGCCATGTTTAGTGGATGTAACAAACTGTCGAAACTTGACGTCAGCAAATTTAATACCAGTAACGTCACCGATATGGGTGCCATGTTTAGTGGATGCAACAATCTGCTAGCAATTGATGTCAGTAAGTTTGATACCAGTAATGCCACCACTATGAGCGGCATGTTTAGTGGATGTAGAAGTGTGACTATCTTAGATGTCACTGATTTTAATACGGCTAACGTCACCTCTATGGCCAGCATGTTTTACGGGTGTAATAAGCTGCTAGCAATTGATGTCAGCAAGTTTAATACCAGTAATGTAACCAATATGGCCTCCATGTTTTTTGGATGTAACAATCTGACGGGGCTTGCTGTTGGCGGGTTTGACACCCGTAAGGTTCAAAGTATAGACAGCATGTTTTACAATTGCAACAATCTGTCAGAACTTGACGTCAGCAAGTTTGATACCAGTAAGGTCACCTCTATGGCAAACACGTTTTACAATTGCAACAATCTGAAAACGCTCGATGTCAGCAACTTCAATACCAGTAATGTTGTCTCAATGGTTGGAACGTTTTCCGGGTGCAGCAAGCTAACAACACTAGACCTGAGCAATTTTGATACAAGTAAGTCTTCTGGTAGCAACAAGGGCAACAGTGCGCTTTTCGGCTGTAACAGCTTATGGCGCCTGTCGGTGGGCGACAAAACAACGCTAGTTAATTCGAACGGTTTGCCGAATCACGCTGCCGGAGCAATCGCGCAAAACGATCCGACCTATAAAGCAAACGCGAGCTGGCAAGAGCTGGGTGTCGCCACGAATCCGCTTGAAGCAGCGGGTGCCCAGTTCAGCAATTCCACTGCCTTATCGGCTGAATTGGCGACGCCGCGGGCTGGCACGGTCAACCCCACCACGGGTAAGCCGGTTTGGACTTATGTTTGGCAGCCGCAGCGCTGGTGGAACATCACTGGCGATACTCTGAATATCGGTACCGAGCCCCACACGCTGAACTTCGCGGCCGATAAATATTCGACGGATACTTGGCCGTGGTATAGCCAGCGCAGTGCGATCAAGCATGTAGTGCTCGCCACCAGCGGGTTGAGTGCATCGGCTTCACTCCCCGGACTGTTCAGCGGACTGAGCAACGCCGTTGATATCACGAACCTGAAACAGCTCGATATGAGCCAGACGACTGACATCAGCAATCTGTTCAATGGGTGTGCGGCCTTGACTCGGTTGGATTTAAGCGCCATTGATACCCGGCAGGCCACGACTGAAACTGGGATGTTTAGCGGGACGACGCACCTGTGGCAGCTGGTTTTGGGACCGAATTTCAAGACGACCAGCGACGATCTTGGATTAGGCGGACCAGTCGCCGGCACTGTGATCAGCAGCACCGATGCGGATGGCAAAGCCCAGTCGTACACGGTCCAATCCACGGATACCGCTTGGCAGGAATTGGGTCCTTTGGGGACTTTGCTGTCGCCGACCGGGACCACCTATACACCGGCCGATCTGATGAAGCTGTACAATGACGGCACGCGCCCGACGACGACTCAGACCTATGTCTGGCAGCAGACCGGCGCCGGGACCATTGGTCTGTCCATGACGGGCAGTTTCGATTACGGCAAGCATTTCCAGCCGATATTTGGTGCACTTAATCTGCAAAATTTGCAGCCGTTCGCACTCACCGTGACGGATACTCGGGCAGACCGCGCCCAGATGCCGTGGCACGTAGATGTCACCGGGTCCGACTTTGTCAGCGATGACGATGCCAGTGTGAAGGTGTCGCCCAATCCTTGGCGGTTCAATGCGGGCAGCGGGACACTGCAAACCATGTCGGCACCAATTACGATTTGGCAGAACACCAGCACCGGTACCGATACGACCTATCCTAAAAGTTGGGACACCAATCCTTTTGAGCTGGACTTCCCGGCAGGCAGTGTGCCGCAGATCGGCAAGTACCATGCAACGATTACGTTCACGCTGGGCGATGGCTTGTAGACCGGGGCCGGCTTAGAAAATCATGGCCCCGAGAGAGCGTTCTTGCTCATGACAGCGGGAACGCTTTTTTGGTGCGTGTGATTGCGATACGAATCATAGCGGCATCGTCATTTTCAATGCTGCGATCAAGGGCGCCAGCTGGTACTAAACGGCAGAATAGTATCATCGGGTGAACCAGAACCAATTTATGAGTTCACCGTCAATAGGTTATTAAAATACAGGACTGTAATTAAATAGCCGACTCATTCAATGGGTTGGCTATTTAATATACCAATCATTGTGATAAATGTTTCTTTTGAATCTTAGATCCTTATGTTTGATTATTCTCACGCCACATGCAATAATCGGCGCTACAGTATGAATGACACTTTTTGTGACAATGCAATAGCCATAGAACATAACAAACCGATGAATTTTTCGGAATTTTATGAATGCGCATACAACGCCATGGATATTGCGTCTTGCCGCCATTTGACCTGAAGCGTCAATCATACGAAACCATGCACCAAAGCCGCGGAATATCGGTTATTAAATATAGTTTGCCTAAAACGGTCCAGGGGGACCCTGGCAAGGGGAGTTGGGGAATATTGCATTTCGGAACAAGATTTATCGGCCTATTAAGTTGGAATCTCCTCGTCTTTCTATCGGTCATTTTTTTAAAAGCGGCGGTCGTTTATGCCGATAATGATTTTGGTAAAACGGCTGCGCCGCTGCTTAATCAAGGCCCAGCCGTATTGCCGGCACCGCGTACACTGCCGCTCGGGATGACGATCTCGCAGCAGATTGCTGCAACGCCGATGCAGCCAGCCGTCAGACCAGTACTGCTGGCTGATGCCGCCGATACGAGCTGGTGGAATATCTCGGCGGACGGGACATTGACGATTGGCGGCAGCCATAATTTGAGCGAACTGGATACCCAAACGCCCAATTGGCAGCAATGGCCTTGGTACAGTCAACGGACAGCGATTAAGAAGGTCGTTATTGAACCGGGCGTGACCGCTACCCAAACCCTTGGCTTCTTGTTTGAAGGCTGTACTCAGCTGACTGATGTTCAAGGATTAGGCAATATTAAAGTCAAAACCGACAATTGGAACACTGCGGCAGTCAACACCATGTATGGTATGTTTCTCAATTGCAGCGCCTTGAAGTCGATTGATTTAACCGGTCTGGTGACGACCAGTGTGACTAATTTTGGGCATATGTTTGCTGGGTGCAGTGCGTTAACTAGTTTAGATCTCAGCACTTTCAACACCAGCAGTGCAATTGATATGTCGTCCATGTTTTCAGAATGCAGCGCGTTAACCAAGCTCAACGTAGGATCTTTCGATACGGGCCAAGTGAGGAACATGGATTCAATGTTTAATCAGTGCACCGTGTTAACCAATCTAGACCTCAGCGCCTTCGATGTTCGTCAGGTGACCACAATGGCGACGATGTTTAGATATTGCAAGGCCTTGAAGCAGCTGACATTGAGCGGCAAGTTCGTAACCAGCAATGTGACCACCATGTTTGGTATGTTCCTCGGTTGCCAAGCACTGACGCAGCTGGATTTAAGCAGTTTCGATACGAGCAAAGTCACCAGCATGCAGCAAATGTTCAATACCTGTTCCAGTCTGACTGCACTTGATCTCAGCAGCTTCAATACGAGCAATGTCACGGACATGGCCTATATGTTCAATGCCTGCAACGGACTAACCAAGCTCAACATCAGCAGTTTCCGTACCGGCAAAGTGAAATATATGCAGTTCATGTTTTACGTTTGCAGCAGCTTGCCCAACCTAGATGTTGTCAACGCCGACGATAAAATGACATTTTTTGCCGATTAGAAAATGTTGTTTTTTGCCGGTTTAGTTGAGCTGCGTTTCTCCTTTCCAATTAGTGGTGATGCTTCAGTTAGGCCAGAGGCCTAACCAGTATCATTCGGTGCTTTGTCCGCTTTGGGCTCTGTGATATGGCCCTTCATGCG
>NZ_AUEH01000015.1 GCF_000425885.1 Schleiferilactobacillus harbinensis DSM 16991 | reverse complement strand
TTCGCCAAGTACTACGACAAAAAATACGGGGAGGTACCAAAGTATCAACACCGACGTGCTTGCATTATGACCGCTCGCAAGCTCGTACGCGTGATCTATAAGCTGTTATCTGATCATGAGCTGTACGTGCCTGCCAAAGTGGTCTAACGCGGCAAGCGACAACTTAGAAAGCTAGGACTACCCAGAAAAATCATCACGTTCCTGGGCTGGGGGAGGTATACGCCATAAGCTCTTACTAACCATCAATTTTCTTCCTGCACCTTCTTGACTTCAGACCGCAAGTCTCTTGTTGACTATCCTTTCAGAGAACCGATCAGAACACCTTTGACAAAATACCGTTGCAATAACGGGTACACCATAATGACGGGCAATGACGACACGATCATGACACCATACTTAATGACCGCCACCAACTGTTCCTTACTGAACGCCGCTTGGGCCGCGCTTTGCGAAATCGTTGAGCCCGTGGCTGAGCCCTGCTGCATGTCCTGTAAGACCAGGATCTGCCGCAACACCATCTGCAACGGGTATAAGTTCTTGTTTTGCAAATACACCAACGAGTTGAAATAATCATTCCACTGCCCTACCCCATAGAACAGGGCCATGACAGCAATAATAGGAGCCGATAATGGCAGGACGATGCGGAAGAAAATCTGAAAATCACTAGCGCCATCCACCTTGGCCGCTTCTTGCATCTCCCAAGGAATGGTGGATTGGAAGAACGACTTCGTCACGATGATGTTATAGACTGACACTGCATTAGGAATGATGATCGCCCAAACCGTGTTGAGCATGCCTAGATTGCGGACCAGTAGGTAGGTTGGAATCAATCCGCCACTGAGAAACATCGTAATCAGCATAAAATTGGTGAACCACTTCTTACCGGCAAAGTCCCGGCGGGAAATGGCATAGGCACAAGGAATAGTGATGAACAGGCTGACCATGGTGCCGCTGATCGTGTAGAAAATGGTCATCATATAGCCGCGCCAGATATCACCATATTGCAGAATGACTTTGTACCCATCGAGATTGAAGCCGACTGGCCACAGCCACATCTTGCCGGAGTTAACCGCCAACGGACTGCTCACGGAGGCACTGATGATATAAATCAAGGGATACAGGACGATCAACACAGCGAGGCCAATGAAAATATACAGAACGAACAGAAAGATGCGGTCGGTCGGGGTATCCTTAATCAATTTTGACGTATGCATGGCTGTATCCCTCCTTTACCACAGACTGGTATCCGAAACTTTGCGAGCAATGTGGTTGACGACAATCAGCAAAATCGCGTTAATTGCCGAGTTAAACAAGCCAACCGCTGCTGCGTAGCTGTACTCACCGTTGATCAAGCCCTGGTTGTAAACGAATGTCGCAATGACATTGGAAGAAGAAAGGTTCAACGGATTTTGCAGCAGCAAAATCTTTTCATATCCCATGGAGAACAGATTGCCGACATTCAGAATGAGAAGAATGACCATGGTTGGTACGATGGCCGGCAAATCGATATGCCAGATGCGTTGCAGACGAGACGCCCCATCAACAATAGCGGCTTCATGCAGGGCGGGATCCACTCCGGCCAACGCAGCCAAATAAATGATCGATCCCCAGCCAGTTTGCTGCCACACATCGGAAAGGACGTACACCGTCTTGAACCATCGAGGATCACTCATAAAAGAGACCGGCTTAATGCCGATGACGCCCAACAAGTGGTTGATAATCCCCGTTGAGGGATCCAGGAAGGCAATGAGCATGCCGCCCATAACCACGACTGAAATAAAATTGGGGGCGTAGGTCACTGTTTGAGTAAACTTTTTCCACCACCCCGTTTTCAATTCGTTAATGGCTAATGCCAGAATAATGGGTAACGGGAAGCCGATGGCCAATTCGTAAACCTGGATCCCCAGGGTGTTGCGTAATAAGTCCCAGAAATAGTAGGAACTGAAAAACTGCTGGAAATATTTGAAGCCCACCCATGGGCTGCCCCAAATACCTAATGATGGAATATAGTTCTTAAATGCAATGAGCACACCGTACATCGGTCCATAAGCGAAGATTGCGAGAAACAGAAATGCTGGCAGAATCAACGCGTACAATTGCCATTTTTCTTTCAGCGTTTTAAATGAGTGCTTCTTCTGCAACCGCCGATTAGTAATCGGAAGCGGTGCGGGACTGAGTTCCTTCGCCATGTGCTCGTTCCTCCCTTCGTGGCACAATCTGAGTGATTAACGGCGAACACAGTACCGCGTATCCGCTGTCGACCACACCATAGCCGTAAAGGTAAGGGCTTACAATATGTGGTTTTTTCACGTTATGTGATTTTTTCACGCCGCCGGCCGCTAACCCTCGGTAACTCACAATTCTTCGCTCAGCACGTTAAAACCTAGCAACCATCCGCAATTCAATTAATTGACTTCCCACTCCACGATAATATACTTTGTTTGAACTGAAAACGCTTGATTTTTGTTTTGCACCCTATTATCAGAAAATTTGGAGGCGACTTTTTTGAACAAAGGACAGCCGATCTTGGCCGCTTATTACCGTTCCTGGCGGGATAAATTTTCGAATTCCGCCAATCCAAACTACTTTTCCGATCTGCCCCCGGCAGTGGACATTGCGATTATCTTTCCCAATGACGAAGTTCAACCCGCCTTTTGGGCCCACTTGCCCGCGGAAGTCGACACGTTAATCGCTAAGGGCACCACCGTATTGCGTACGCTGTTCGTAGATGCCTTGCTGCAGCCGCACTTTCAGTTAGCAGAAGATGCAGCCCCGCTGCTCCCCTTCACTGAAAACGATGCGGGTTACGCCGCCCGGGCTCAGGAAATCCTGACCCGGTACGCGGCTCTGCCTGGCATTACTGGCCTTGTCATTGATGTTGACCACCCGCTCAGCGCCTCAGAAGTCCATCGGGCAGCTGGGGTCTGGCGGGCTTTAGCCGCTCGGTTGCACGATCAAAAGACTGGTGGCGGTATGCTGGTCTTTGACCATGATATCTTGACCGACTTTTCGCCCCTCTTTCCAGCCGTGGCGCCATTCACCGATTATGTCTTCGTGGATTGCTACGGATTGAGCCTCGCTGATGTTGAGCGCCGCTGGGCCGATTATGCTCCGTATATTGCCCCCCAGCAGTTCATACCCGGATTCTCGTTTTATGAAGAACGGGGCGAATACTGGCATGATATCTCTGGTCAGCTCGCCGGCAGCCATGCAGCAGATTTGATTAAGTGGCAGCCGATGGGCGGCACGAAGGGCGGCCTGTTTGCTTACGCCGCCGACCGTGACGGCATTACTGAAGGCAATGATACCTTACAGTACACGGATTTTAATCAATTGAAGAGCGTCAAGTCATTACTTCTGCAAAACACGCAACAATAAGGAGGCAGGCCATCATGGAGATGCCCAAGTCCATCCAGCGGATTTATTGGTTAGGCGAACAGATTCTGCTGGGAATTAAGCTGCAACTCTTATTTCTAATTGGTTTTCTAGCCGGCGGTATTATTTTGGGTTTCTTTCCAGCTCTGACGGCAACAATGAAAATCTTATTGCGCCGATTTTCTGAACCTGCGCGTGACAATCCCCGCCAAAACCAGCTCAACCCGTTATGGCACGAATATTGGACGTATTACCGGCATGTGTTTTGGCAAGTCAATGGCATTTCGGCCATGACTGTCGCTGTGACCGCCATCATCGTGCTCGACTTCGCCGTCAACCGCTTATATTTGAAATCGGCAGTAATTCAATTTGTTCTGGTTGTTCTAAGCGTGCTCGGTTTGTTGTTCTGGATTTACCTTTATCCCGTCTATAATCGATATCAGCTCACTTTTTGGCAATATTTCCGGCAAACCGCCATCATCGCATTGTCGAATATCCGCTATTCTCTGGCCACTTTTGCGGCATTATCTGGCGCCACGGCTATTTTTACCCTGTTTCCGGCATTGTTGACTTTGGCTATCGTGCCACTTTACCTGACACCCATTGTTTGGTTCATCTATCAGGCCTGTGCCCACGTCGAAATGAAAGTCAACTATGCTGGCGGCGGTGATCCGCAATGAAACCAGGCAAGTCGTTGGCTCAGTTTTTCTGGCGGCAAAAGAAAATCTCAACCAGTTATTTTCTATCCTTGATCTTTGTATTTTTGATTCCTTTTGTCATCTTAGCGGTCAGCTTTTTGGTATTTTCCGAAAGCATCCATCAGAACAATCAACAAGCGGTCCACACAAAAACGCTGGATAATGCCACCAGCGAACTCAATGACCAGTTGGACCATCTCCTCATTGCCGCTCAGCAAATCGGCATGGACACAACGATCAGTACCGATGACGTTCATATCGATACCGCGATTGACCTCCAATCCGCACTTGCCCGCTATCAATTGAGCAGTTCCCTCATTGACAAGCTTTTGGTCTTTTACTATCGGGATCCAGCGCAACTGTATTCGTCGGACGGGACATATGATATTGATGCCGCCCTGTATAAATACGGCCTCGCGAACACTGAGAAGATGCCCGGTAAATTTCAAACATTATACACTGACAAACCCTTGGTGCTAGCAGCCAAAGGTGAAGGGCTCAATGGCGATCTCAACATTCTGGTCCCCGCCGCCGGTTCTCTAGGCAGTGCACCCTACGCCACCATTATTTTCCATCTCAACGGCAGTACGATCCAGCACATGCTGGATCAATCCGTCGGTGCGTCTGATCAGCTGCTTGTGCTGGCCCACGATCAGCAAGTCTTAGTCAGTACGGACTATGGCAAACTGAAATTGCGCGATTTAGCCGCCGGAGCGGCCCCCGTCCCGCTGACCCAGCTCACTGCTGCTGCGCGGAAAAACGGTATGCAGACCACCACTGCCAGCGCCACGGGGGATTTCTTCACAGTCACCTCAATTGCCAGCAAAGCACACCTCGCAGCCGTGTTTGGCGACTTTGTCGGCCGCTATTTCTGGATCTTGATTCTTCTAGGCGGCATCGGATTTCTATGTATCCATATCCTTGAGCGGCGCCAATATCAGCTGATCGCCGATATAGAGAAGAAATTCCCCGCACCAGCCACCGCTTCAGCTGGCCTATCGGAACAGGAACAATTACAGCGCACCATCACGACGTATGTTCAGGCCCATCAGACAATCGAGCAGCAGGCCCTGCAGCAACTCCCCTTTGTCCGGGAACAGGTATTTCAATCGCTGCTAACTGGACGGGTCGGTCTACCGGCTGATCTGACAACAAAATTGCAGCTGGCCCAGGTCAGCCTGCCATTTCGTTTTTTTACTGTTGTTCTATTTTCCGCAGCTACAGACGAAACCGTTGATCATATTGGCCAATTCGTCATACACACTAATTTTGCGTACTATGTGACGGCGCCGATTGGCAACAATCAGCGCGCCATCGTGTTAAATCACGGCGAACGGGCCAATAGTCAAGCGCTGCTTTCCGAAATTGTCACTGCAGATGATTGGCAAGGTGTCGCGGCTTTCTACTTAGGCGGTACGGTCGATAGTATCCGCGAAATTCATACTAGTTTTATTCAGGCCGCTTCGTGCCTGCTGACCACTGAACCGACTCCCAATCAGAAATTCTACATCTTCCGACACTTGCCAAAAAAGGCTATGACGCCGGCCTTCTTAGACACGGCCGATCAACTCAAACTGGATACGGGTATGTTAAATGGTAATCCGCAGATGGCACTGGCTGCTTTTGAAGATATATTTGCCGCGGTGCGCACCGCCTTTGACCCAGACATGCAGTTTGACCTCGGCTCAGCCATGCTCATTACCCATATTCTCCAGGCTGATTATCAGATTCATCATCGCCTTAATGAGCCATTATTGCGCAATCTGCTTGCCAACGAATCACTGGCAGATCGGCATTTGATTCTCAATCAGGCCGTCCAAGATATTGCAGAGGCCGCTTTGAGCCAAGAAAAACGAATCACTGCCAATAAAGACGCCAATTTAGAACAGTATATTGTAAGCCACGCCGCTTCTCCTGATTTCTCCTTATCCGAAGTTGCTGATCATTTTGGGCTATCGCTGCCCCATGCCAGCCGATGGGTCAAAGATGTCACCGGGCAAACTTTTACTGCGTATTTGCAGCAATTGCGGTTTGACCGAATCAAAGAAGCGCTGGTTGCCACAGACGCCCCCATCAAAGATATCATTGAACAGAGCGGCTATTACGATTTGGCCAATTTCACTCGTAAGTTTCGCTCAGTCGTCGGTCTGCCCCCTGGCCAATATCGAACCGTAATGCGGCAGAAAGGCCAAGATGCATAATTGAATCACTGCGGCATTCGGTGACCCCGCCGAGTGCCGCTTTTTGTCGGTGGTCAAAACTCAAGAAAACTGAGACCTTTTGTTCAGACTGCCCAACCGCCCGCCTCCTTATACTGTACTTGGAAAGCGATTTCCATTATTTCGGTATCAAGGAGGTTTTCTATGGCACATCAAAACCGTGACCAGCCGCTCTTCAAGCTGGCGCTGCTCTCATTATCCAGTATTTTAGCCATTGCCCCGTCACTCGGTCCGGCCATCCCGGAGGTGGCCAAGCACCTGCCCGGCGTATCGGCCGCGAACATTGAGATGCTGGTTACCATTCCGAACTTGGGTATCATGATTTTTGTCCTCGTCAGCGGCTTTTTTGCCAGTCATCTCGGCGAAAAACGGATGATCATGTTTGGGCTGCTGGTAGCGACGGTGGCCGGATTGGCACCGCTGGTCACCAATAATTATTTTGTCATCCTCAGTTCCCGCTTCCTGCTCGGTGCAGGTATCGGTTTAGTCAATCCTTTGGCCTACAGCCTGCTCAACATTTTGTACACCAGCAATGAGTCGGCTACACTGCTGGGCTACGCCAACGCCATCACGTCGCTGTGCGGTGCGGTGACTGCGGCGGTGGCCGGTTATCTGGCCTTGATCAACTGGCACGCTACGTTCCTGATTTATCTGCTGGTCTTGCTGCCGCTAGGGCTGTTCGCCTTGGCTATTCCCCGCGACTTCTTGGGGGATACCCAAACACCGGCGGAGAAAGCTGCACCAGTTAAAACTAAAACCTGGGTGGGCTGGCCCGTCTTGCTGCTGGCGGTCGGCCTGTTTCTGTTCTATGCCTTATTGTTTGCGTTATATATCAAGGTGCCGACCGCACTGATTGAAAATCGGATCACCACGCCCGGGGCGGCCGGTTTGATCGTATCCTCATTTACGATTGCCGCGATGGTTGTCAGCCTCGGCTACGGCCAAATTTATCGGCATCTTGGCCACTACACTATCCTGATCAGCATGCTGGGCGTCGGGATCACGATGATACTCCTGGCCGAGAGCCGGACCGCCGGGCTGGATTATCTGATCAGCGCCTGTTCCGGTGTCTTCTTTGCCTCCACCCTGCCTTATGCCTTTATGCTGGGCGCCCAAATTTCGCCGGCGCATGCCGAAAACCTCACGTCGTCAATTCTGCTGATTGGAATCAACCTTGGCGTCTTCTTGTCGCCCTATCTGTTCAACTTAATGAAGCTGATCCACCCTGATCTGAGTGCCAATACCAGTCTCCTAATTGCCGGAATGGGGATCGTTCTTCTCGGGCTGGCCTTCTTCTTTGCCAGCCCCACCGCCAGAAAGGAAGCGCCTGTACAATGAGCACATTTTGGACCCCCACCATGCAAACCTATTACCAGCAACTGCAGAATCTACAAGATTTCAGTACAGTTGACCAGGACCAGGGCGTCACTCGTCTGGACCGGCGAATCACCGCCGCCCCCGACGGACATTTTGACCCGCTGATTGCCGCCTTTGAAGGCCATGACCCGCAGCCGCGTGTCGTTCATATTCAAGCGCCGGCCCACTTTTCACCCCAAAACGACGCCCAGCAGCAGGCTCTGGCGGTGCGTCAAACCATGGGCATTCTAAATGTGAACCTCGCCCCAACGATCACAGAAGAAACACTCTCCACCGCAGTCCCGATTACCGTTTATCAGCGGCCTTATGCCGCTCAGCGCCAATGCCTGATTTTCCTCCACGGCGGCGGTTTTATCGGCGGTTCGGATGCTGTGGTGGCCAATTTCTGTAAAGGTCTTGTGGATCACAGCGATGGCCGGTTGGCAGTATTCAACGTTAATTACCGGTTGGCGCCGGAGGCAACTCTGGACGACATGCAGCGGGATGTTGATTTGGCCGTGCGCTGGGTCCACGACCACGCCGCGGACTACCACGCCCCCGCCGATGCGCTGGCCATTGGCGGCGACAGTGCTGGGGCGACCTTAGCCTTGGAAGCTGCGTACCACGACCGGGTGGTTAACCGCCACTGGCTTACCCATGAGATCCTCATCTATCCGCTCATATCCTTCACTGCCCGGACTGAAGTGTGGCCGCTGGCCAATTACCACGTGGCCCCAACAGACGAGGCGCGCCTAGCCGATCGGTTAACCGGGATGGTCCAGCTGCGTAAAATGCTGATCAATATCTATCCTGGCAACCGTACCCTGCGCGACCCGCTGGTTTCACCCGGGGAAATCTCCGACGATTGGCTGCGCATATTCCCGGAGACCTTGCTGATGACCCCGGAATTTGACTACTTGCGGCCCCAAGGCGAAGCCTTTGCTCGCCACTTAGGCGCTTTGGGCGTCCCAACGACGGACGTCTGCTACCGGGGGATGGACCACGCCTTTATTGATAAATACGGTATCTATCCCCAGGCTGAAGATGCGGCGATGGTGATCAATCATTGGTTAGATATCTCCCAAGGAGGAAAAAATGAAGCCTTTTAAGAAAATAGTTCTGGCCGGCGTCTGTTAAAGGATAAGATCATTCAGTAAACTACCATTTGTATCATACTGTAAATAAGCCCCCATCACTCTCTGGATTTCCAGAAAGCGATGGGGCTATTCATATGCCAGCTAAATTACCACGGCTGGTTCGTCGGTCCAATCGTGAACTCATTAACATTGGTGTCCGCCGGCTGGTCAATGGCAAATGCCACGACATTAGCCACCCGGTCCGGACCGATCTCGTAGGTATCATACAGCTGCTGCATACCTTCCGCGGTGCTCTTATCCGTGATCGTCTTCAGCAATTCTGTCTTGATTGCCGCCGGGTAAATGGTGGCGGTGCGGATATTGGCGTGGTCTTGCGCACATTCCATCCGCAGCGTTTCCATCAAGTCCCGCACGGCCCACTTGGTGGCGCCGTATACTGCCCCGCCGGGATAGGCTTTCAAGCCGGCCACAGATGACGTGGCAATAAAATGGCCGGATTTTTGCGCTTTGAAACTGGGCAGAGCTGCAGCAATGCCGTTCAACACGCCCTTGATATTGACGTCCACCATTGCATTCCATTGATCCGTCTGCAATTCTTTCATCGGCGAATTCGGCATCAGCCCGGCATTGAGGAACATGACGTCGATTCGGCCGAAGGTATCCTTGGCCTTTTGGACCAGAGCCGCATTGTCTGCTGGCTTAGTCACATCGGTCACTTGATAGACTGCATTCCCGCCCTGCGCCGTAATGGCCGCAGTGAGTTCTTTCAGCTTATCTTCCCGTCGGGCCCCAAGCACGACTTTGGCACCCTTTTTCGCCAGCAGCATAGCCGTGGCCGCTCCGATCCCGCTGGATGCGCCGGTAATGACAACAACTTTATCTTTGATCATCCATATGACCCGCTTTCTTAATTGATTACTGTCTATGCTACGAGCCAGATCAGCCTCTGTCTAATACTTATATTGTCTAGTAAGCTATGATTAGAATGCATAGGAGGCTGATTGCTTATGGAATTACGGGTACTCAGGTACTTCACGGCGGTGGTCACTGAACGCAATATTTCCCGCGCTGCAGAAAGGCTGCATGTTTCGCAACCGACCATTTCCAGACAATTGCAAGACTTGGAAGACGAACTCGGTGTGACGCTATTTAATCGCGGCAGCCGAACGATTGAATTAACGAAGGCCGGGGAGTACTTCGCCGCCCAAGCCCGGCAGATCCTTGCCCTTACAGACAAAACTGTGGCCAACATCCAGCAAGACCAGGGCATCACCGGCGAGGTCTTCATCGGCAGTGCCGAAGCGCCGATGATGGCCACGGTCGCCAAGGCCATTCAAGCGCTGAGCCAAACTGCCCCACAGGTGCAAACCCGCTTGTACAGCACGGATGCCAATGATGTCCGCCGCCGGATGCAAGCTGGCCTTTTGGATTTCGGGGTCGTCATGGAACCCACAGACAAAACCGGCTATCACTTTCTGCAATTGCCCGGAACAACGCAGTGGGGCGTCCTTGTCCGGCGGGATTCAGCCCTAGGGCAAAAGTCAGTCATCACCCCCGCTGATCTCCAAGGCCAGCGGGTGATCATGTCGCAGCAGAAAGGGGCCGCGGCGCTGATTGCTGACTGGCTGGGCACCAGCACGATCCAATACACCACCGTGGCGACGTACAACTTGTTATATAACGCGTCGCTGCTGGCGGCGGCTGGAGTCGGGACGGTGCTGGCTTTGGCCGGCATCATCAACACCGCCGCCACCAACCTGATCTTCGTGCCGCTCAGCCCAACCGTGGCCGTCCACGCTAGCCTGATCTGGTCCCAAGACATGCCCCTCTCCCCGGCTGCCGCAGCATTTCTCGCCGCCATCAAAAAAGATTGACTGTTCAGTCAATAATTATTGACTCACGGGTCAATGGGGTCTACACTCTGCATCGAGGAGTTGAGGAGAACATGGCAACGAATATTATTGAACTCAATCATGTGAAGAAAAACTTCGGCCGGACCCAGGCCTTGAAGGATGTCACCTTCAATCTGCCTGCCGGCCAAGTACTAGGATTTCTCGGTCCCAATGGCGCAGGAAAATCCACCACGATTCGGATCCTGCTGGGGATGCTCAAACGTGACGGCGGCGACGCCACGGTCTTTGGCGAAGATCCGTGGCACAACGATCTGGCGATCCATCCGCGAATCTCGTACGTCCCCGGGGATGTCTATCTGTGGCCCAACCTGTCTGGCGGCGAGATCATTGACCTGCTGCTGCGGCTCAACGGTCAAGACCACAACGCCAAGACCGATGCCCTAATGCAGGAATTTGAATTCGATCCGAAGAAGAAGGCTCGCACCTATTCCAAAGGGAACCGGCAGAAAGTTGCGCTGATCGCTGCCCTATCCCAAGATGCCGAGCTCTACATCTTCGACGAACCGACCTCTGGTCTGGATCCGCTGAACGAACTGACTTTTCAACAGGAAGTATTGAAACTGAAGAAAGCCGGTAAGACCGTGCTGTTATCCAGCCATATTCTGTCGGAAGTCGAAAAAATGTGCGACGCCATCGTCATCATTCGGGAGGGTAAAATCATTGAACAGGGCAACCTGGCCCAGCTGCAGCATTTGTCCCGCCTGCGCATCCAAGTCCAGACGGACAAACCGCTGAGCGCGCTGCAAAAGCAGCCTGGGGTTTATGACTGGCACGAAAGCGATGCCCATACCCAAGCCGACTTCGCGGTGGATCACGATGCGCTGGCCGCGGTCCTGGCCGCCCTGACGCCGCTGGGTGTTGTCGACCTGCAATCGACCCCGCCAACTTTGGAAGATTTGTTCCTGCACTATTACTCCGATCAGGGGGTGAGCCATCATGCTGCGCAGTGATCGCCACGTCGGCTTCCTGCTTCGGGCGAACTTGAAACAGAATCTGAAGTATTCACTGGTTTGGATCGTCATTCTAGAAATGATGGTGGCCAGCGGTGCCTTCAAAATGCAAACGATCATGGAATCCACCGGCAAAGGCGTGCAGGATCTGCTCAACATGCTGAGAATGCCTGGCATGGCCGGGCTGTTCGGGGCGATGCCCAAAGGGGTTGCCTTGAATTCCGCGACCGTCTTTGCCGGCGTCATGATGGTCTTCATGGTCATCCTAGACGCCCTGTATGTCATGCCGCTGATGGTGAAGAACACCCGCGGACAAGAAGAAAGCGGCCTGTTGGAAATGGTCCGGGCCCGCACTGTCGGCCGGACCGCGGCAGTGGCCGCCGCCCTGTGCGAACTGGTCATCGTCAACGTCATTCTGTTCGTACTCTATGTCGGCACCATCGTCAGCCTGAACTTGAAAGGGGCCGATTTCAATGGCACCTTCCTGTTCACTCTCGCCTTGATCGCGGCTAATCTGATGTTTGGCGTCTTCACCCTGCTGATTGCCCAACTGGCCAGCACCGCCCGCGGCGCCAACATGATCGCCTACACCGTCCTCGGTGCGGCATATCTGGTCCGCACGGTGACCGATATCGAAAACACTGATTGGACCTGGCTGTCGCCCATTGGCTGGGCACAAAAAACCAACGCCTATTCCGATAACAATTACTGGCCCGTCCTGCTCATGTTTGGCGTCACCCTGCTCTTAGCAGCCGCCGCCTGGCAATTGGCCAAAAGCCGGGACCTCGGCACCGGTATTTTGCCAGAACGTGCGGGCCGGGCTCGTGCCGCTGGTTATCTGCGCTCTATCCCGGCGCTCCTGTTCCGCACCACCTGGGGCGTTGTCCTCGGCTGGCTGATTGGGGCCGTGGTCGCTGGCGGCATCTTTGGCGGTGTATTGAACAGTGTCGGCGATATTTTGAAAACCAATCCGCTGTACCGCCAAATGATGAGCGTCACCCAGGTCAACGCGGCGAACAAAACCATGGTGCTGTCCTTCCTGGCGCTATATATTCTGTTGTTTGTCGCCTTCGGAGTCGTCGCTGGTGCCCAAGTCGTCTTTCGGCTCAAGGAAGATGAAGACAAGGGTTATCTCGGCGTGATCCATGCCACGAAGCAAACCCGGCAGACCATCAGTCTCAGTTATTACCTGATTGGTCTAGCGGTCTCCCTGGTCGTATTCGTCGTCGGCATCCTGATGGTCTACTACACGGGAAATGCATCTTTGAAAGACCCGCTAGCGGCAGAATACCTGACGCGGATGCTCGTTGCCGGCCTGCCCGCGGTCTTTGCCCTGGTCAGCTTGGCGACTCTTCTAGTCGGCTGGGTGCCGCGACTCAGCGCGGTCTTCTGGGTCTATATGGGCATCGGCCTGCTGGTGCAAATGTTTGGTTCACTGCTCAACCTGCCCAAGGATAGTGGGAAATTCTCACCTTTTGGCTGGCTCAATCAAGCGCCGCTGCATGCTGTGCAAACACCATGGTTAAGCGCCATGATTATCATCACCGTCGTCTTCCTCATCCTGGGTGTAATCGGCTACCGCCAGCGTGACGTCGCATGAAAGACGTGACGACTGATCCGCAAAAAGTTGAACGGATCCTGCACACGGCCATGGTCGACTTTGGCCAGCAGGGTTTTCTTAAAACCAAAACGGACGATATTGCCGCGCAAGCTGGCGTCTCGAAGGGTCTGCTCTTCCATTACTTCGGCAGCAAGCAGGGGTTGTATATTGACACGTACCACACCGCCTTTGACCGGCTCTACACCATCGTTGACCAGCAGGTCTGGACTGACGCCACTAGTTTGACCGACATGGTTACCCGGGCGACGCGCTACAAGATCAAGTTGCAATTGCAGTATCCCGTCGAATTCCGCTTCCTGATGCAGGCCTATATTGACACGCCCCACTTTCCGCCGCGATTGCAGAAAGAAATGAGTACGATGATGCAGCGCACGCAGGAAATCGGCAATCAGTATATTGCCGGTATGATGCAGAAAATCAAGTTGCGACCGGGAGCCCGCATGGCCGACGTGCTCGCCGTGGTCAACGCTGTGACCAGCAGCATCATGGTCCAGGCCGAAAAAGACATCGCGACTCATGGGTATACGAAAATTGAAGAATTGGAATCACTGATTGAAGATATCAATCGGCAGCTGACCATTGTGGAGCATGGTTTTCTGCCCGATTAGTCGGCTGTTGTTAACGGTCCTGGATGCATTCTTGCGAGAATGGTTCAGGGCCGTTTTTGATTTGTCAATTTCAATAACCGTTGTTGTCCATCGATGAAAATGGTGGGCGATCCCCTTGTGCAGTGACGAAGCGACTTGTTACGCTGAGTTTATCTCAAAATAGCGTTTTCAAGTCACGAAAGGGATGACGGAAGTTATGAAAGCAGCAGTAGTGCGCGCCAACTCCGATGGGTACGTGGACATCGTCGACAAAGAGCTGGGGGAACCCGGTTACGGTGAAGTGAAGCTCAAAATGGAATATTGCGGTTTGTGCCACACCGATATTCACGTGGCCTCCGGGGATTTCGGCGCCGTGCCCGGCCGAATCATCGGCCATGAAGGCGTCGGCCGGGTGGTCGCCCTGGGACCGGGCGTCACTAGCCGCCACTTGGGCGAACGGGTCTCTGTGGCCTGGTTCCAGTCCGGTTGCGGCGACTGTGAATACTGCAACACTGGTAACGAGACCCTGTGCCGGGCTGCTAAGAATTCTGGTTTCTCCGTGGACGGCGGGATGGCTGAAGAAGCCATTGTCGCCGCCGACTACGCGGTGCCCGTCCCGGATGATCTGGATCCGGTCCAAGCCACGTCCATCACCTGTGCCGGCGTGACCATGTACAAGGGGCTGAAAATGACGGATCCCCATCCCGGCGAATGGGTCGCCATTGTCGGGGTCGGCGGCCTGGGCAATCTGGGCTTGCAGTATGCCCGCAATGTCTTCGGCCTGCACACCATCGCCATTGATACCAGCGATGAGAAACTGGCCAGTGCCAAGGAACTGGGGGCCGACATGACCCTGAATCCGTTACGGGATGATATCGTTCAGATCATCAAGGACAAAGTCGGCGGGGTCCATGCCGCCGTAGTTTCTGCGGTGAACAAGACCGCCTTCGATACCGCCATCGAAACCCTGCGGCCCATGGGCCGGCTCGTGAGCATTGCCCTGCCGGAGGGCGACATGCAGCTGAACATCATCAAATCTGTGTTGGATGGCATTGTTGTGGTCGGCTCCCTGGTCGGTACCCGCCAAGATCTGCGCGAAGCATTCCAGTTCGCAGCGGAAGGCAAAGCTGTGCCGATCGTGCAGACGCGGCCACTGAGCGAGTTGAACGCGATGATTGACGACATGAAAGCCGGCAAGATCATTGGCCGGGACGTGGTCGATTTTTCTCTGGCATAGCTGATTCATTATCCCGCCGCAGCGCGGGATCTTTTTTTGTTTGGAAAAACCACTGCCTTGATCCAGTATATTCCGAAAGCGGCACATGTTGGGGAAAGTACTGGAAGAAGCTTAAAACACGGTCTTTACGCCCATGATCATCAGCAGAACCGCGATGAACAGCTTAAGATATCCCTGGGCGTGCACATTCTGACTCAATTTATTCAATAAGAAAGGTGCCAGCAAGGCCCCGCCAATCGCGCCAATCATTAACCCAATGCCGGCAGTCCAATCCACGCGACCGCCAGACAGATGCAATAGGGCCCCCACCAACGTCATGCCTACCAGCACGTAGGACGAAGTACCGACTGCGGCAAACATATCGAGTCCCATCAGCAGCAAGCCGGCCAGAATTGGCCCACCGCCGCTCAAGCCGGCGACACCTACCATTAAGCCGCTCAAAACCCCGTACAGACTGGCCTTCAGCCGGCTGGGCTGGGCGGTGTCCCGCTTACTGCCGTGATTGCGCTGCATAAAAATTTGAACGCCCAGTAGAAACAAAATCACGCCGACGATCCACTGATAAACAGTAGCTGGAATGTACGGCGAAATCAGCGACCCGACAATCACTGCCGGCAAAGCGGCCACTAGCATCTGGTTGCCAAGTTGGAAGTTGATCTTGCCCTGCCGGAAATAGCCGAACGATCCGATGACCAGCGATGGCAGGGCAGTAATCAGCGACGTGGCCGCTGCCCGATCCGGCGCTAAATGAAAGACGGCAGTCAGCACGCCTAAGTAAATGGCCGCGCCACCACCGCCCATGCTGATGACGAACAGACCAACAATGAAACCAACGGCAATGAGCAATACAATATTCACGATAAAGTTCCTTTCAAGATCCCGCTTTTCTATTTACAAGTTGTAATTATAGGTTACACTATGTATTAGTCAAGCTGAAAGGAGTGCCTATCGTGTCACGCCAAGTTCTCTCATCAGAAAAAATCATTGCCCAAGCCATAACGCTGATCACCGCCGACCAGACGCCGACGTTCTCAAATATTGCCCGCGCCCTGGGAACCCGATCCCAAGCCTTGTATAGTTATTATCCCAATCAAGATGCACTGCGCGCGGCGGTTTTCTTGCATGGTGTCACCGAACTCACCGAGGTGCTGAAGACTGAGCTGTTCGGTTTATCCGGCCGGACGGCGATTTTGAGATTTGCCCAAGTCTGCCGGACTCTGGGGCTCAAGAATATTCGACTCACCCGCTTTATTCTGACAACCCCGCGGCATTTGCAGGAAGGCACGGCCACTACCGCCGTGGTTGCGTTGAACGACCTATTAATGCGGTTATGTGCAGTCTACAGCACCGATCAGGCCGACCAAATTGTCATCGCCCGGACTCTGCGCAACTTGATCGTGGGTGAGGTGATCAACGTTGGTGCCGGATGGTTTCATAATACTGCGGTACCGGCAAGTACCAGTTTTGATCGGATGATTGCGCAGTATTTGGATGTGTTAGGAAATTAAAAAAACTGGTGCCGATTTCCTTGGATGGAGAAATCGGCACCAGTTTTCGTTGTGCGGTTAATATTGCCCGCGGAAATATTTCACTTTTTGAATCCATTCGCGGCGAATGTAGGGGAAGACGACTTGGTCACCAGAATATTTCTCGTTGTAGAAGTCATGGGCCACCAGCCATTGTCGATCAAATAGTGTTTCCCAGTCCTGAGTAATAGGCATATCTGTGTTATTTCGATGAAATCGTAATTCACTCAATATATAGTGCCATCCATCAAAATTACTGGAAAGAATCAAGTCATCTGGTACCTCCGCCCAGATACGTACAGAAGCCGTCCGAGGATCATTCAATCTTTTGTACTGCATGTCTTCAAAACGGGGACTGGGCCAGCCCCAAAGTAATGCCTTTGCTGGCGGTAATGGCTGTACACGCTGACTATATTGACCCCGCATCCATTGATATGCCCGACCAAATTGTGCCCAATCATCGTCCCGCCATATTTCCCGAGTCCGCGGCGTTGTCAACACGTCACTTCGTTGTTTCAGAAAAGATCGCCGTTGAAAAGTTTCGATTAGGATTTTCTGCCGCCTCCTTGACTGCGCCGCCACGATTCCCATTCAAAATACCGCCCGCGGGGTGTCCCGGTCTTACCATATAACGACAACGAATTCCCGCGCTTCACCACAGACTGCATTCTCGGTATTGCCGAAGGTGTCGACGGCATCTCGAACAAGCTCACTTCCGTAGCTGGAATTCCATCTGTGTCTTGTTCTGGCCACAGCAAAGTGTGCATATCAGACGGCAAGACCGTGGGTGCCCTCCATTCGGCCGGATTGCCTACATCGGAGATGGCATCCCACACATCATCGTTATCCTCCGTTGATCCGGTAAAAATACCAAAGCAGAGCGTTTCCTCAGGTTGCAGTCCCCGCAATAGATCGAGGACAATACCTTGTTCGTCTGCCGCACATTGAATGTATGACGCCTGCCGCAACGGATCCGGTACTGCAGCCAAGGCAGCGACATAGTTATTGCCGCTGCCTTGACGATAAACTACTTGATACGCACTGTCGTCAGAACTTTCGTCATCGTAATCCAAGTCAGCATTCAGCAAATGCATCACCAACTCGTCGCCGACCTTCAGATGGTCTGTTGCAAAAGTGACTTTGAGCATCCGATCAATCATCGACAATGACGGCTGATATGCCTGTACTTGAAATGGCAGCCGTAATTTGTTCAAAGTCAGTATTACGGTCACATTGTCTACAGTGAGTTCCCGCAACCAAGCCATTGCCGTCTCTCCCTCCCCAAATAATAATATTGTAGCGCGACATAAACGAGAAAGCACCCCAAACTCCACACATGAAGTTGAGGTGCTTACGTGTTCAAATCAAGGTGCCTGCGTCAGTGTCCAAGTCAGATTGGATTGGTAGTTCCCCGTCAGCATGAAACTGGTCTGGGGCACTTGCAGGGTCGTCGCACTGTTGAGATTGCCGGAATAATTCGTCGTTTGGTTAGCCAGCACTGTGACCGGTGCTGCCGCGTCCCCAGTTGGCACAGACACGACCTGTGATCCGCCGTTAGCCAGCGGCACGGCCAGCGTCAATGTCGGATTAGTGGGTAGCGACAGACCCGATAGCTGATGGGTAAACCCGCTGGCTTGCACTGACAAGTTCCAGTTCTGGCCTACTGTTTGGACAGCGAGAAAGCCGGTATTGTTCCCATCGTAAGTCCCCCTGCCAACCTGCGTAGTCAGTGGAGAATAACGCAGCGTTACACCGCTAGCCTGATAGAAGTCAGCAATCGTTGGTGTACGGAATACACCATCGACATAATTCATGAAGCGCAAGTTCGGCACGGCGATGAGCTGGGATGCCGGCGTCGATACCACCAAGGGGGCCATGTTTGATCGCCAAGTAACCGTGTTGCCGCTCCCCTTTAATATAATATTCAGCTGAAGGTAATAACGATCCGATACTGGCGGTTTCACTACACTCGACCAAGAAAACGATGGGTTATTGAGTACTGCTGAAGTCGTTACCTTCTGCCGATTAGCATTATACACCGTCCATTGATAGCTTGGCGTCATCCCTTGGGGGAACGTAATACCATCTAACGCCGCCGGCGTATAAGAAAAGCTGCGGCCGGCGATCGCATCTTGTTTCACCAAGCCACCAACGATCACCTGTGTCGAACCATTAACCGTACCCGGCCTGACTGTATTAGTTGCTGTTGCGCCAATCGTTGCCGGCAACCCATTATCATTATTTAGTCGCTCATCCGTTGCATTTGCATCAATTAAGGTCGAAGCAAAACGAGTGACCAGTCCGGTTGTAACAGCCAGGCTACCCATGTTCGCCGCAGGGGGCGTCCAGGTAACGACAGAAGTGCTATTTTCTGGCAGCAAATTGGCATCAATATCGGTGCTCTCACCCCAGAAAATCACCGATCGATGCGGCACAGGCCCAATACTAACTGCATCTTCAGGGGCCGGCACAATCGTCACTTTAATTCTTTCACTGTACGCATTGCGTATCCCGCCATTATAATTTACCGTAAACTGAAAATAGTAGGTCCCTACTGGTAAATTACTGCCCAAATCCATCGTGATATTGGCGGTCGGTGCCTTTTTAACAATGGTCGGTGCAGCAGAGTAAGCTGACCAAGCACCATTTCGATAAATTTGAGTGGTCACCCCAGTAACATCGTTGGTGTCTAATAGCCATACTTTCTTATCATAGGTGGAAGCAAAGTCGATTTTAGCTGATGTCCCTTCGACGAAGTTCGCGTCAGCCGGCTGGCTTGTGATTCCGTTGGTGATCAACCAAGTTAAAAGCAAGTTGAACGACCACCCAGCCCGGCTCGGCGTATTCGGCGGTGCTGGCGGCGTGTCAGCCGCTTCTGCTACCTGCGGCGTCAGTACTCCCATAACTGGGGCAGCCAAAACACTGCCAGCCAGTATGCCTAAACTCAGTACCACCAGGAGCTTCAACAGAAATTTCTTCACTGTTGCCGCCCCCTCTTCCGTAAATGCCAGCTGCCCATCCCCGTCAAAATAACTAATTCCACCCCAATAATGACCAGCCAAGGGCTGGTCTGTTCATTCAATTGGGGAATATGCCCAGTGTCTTTGTCTCCGCCGGGCTTAATACCTGATTCCGGCAGTGTTTCATCACCCTTGGGCGGCACGGTGCGGTCATCCACAACCGTGAACTGAGCGGTGCTGTCCGCGGCCCGCGCTTGATCGGGGGACAATACCTGACCCAGCATAAGACCGCAACTCAAAATAAGGCTTGCTTTAAGAATGGTGCGCATCCGCCGTGTCATTTTTATGCCCCCTTCGCACGCCGAGGAGGTAGAGACCATAACCGGCAATGAGCACGGCCAAGGCGATAGCCGCCCAGATAAGCCACTTTTGCCATGGCGGCTGCTGGTTGCCCGCATTATTCGCGCCGGCGAGTTTCGCCGCCTCTTTGTCGGTCACGGTGAAGTTGCGTTTAAACCGCCAGGTCTTCCCCTCTGCCTGAACTGTCATCGTCAATGTGTAATCCCCAGCCGGAATTCCCTTTTCATCGCCCAAAATTGGTGCGTCAAAGTTGGAATTCGGGGCCATGGACCCGTCCTTCAGTTTGTACTGATAAATCGTCTTCGTCTCGCCCTGCTTGGTGATTTTGGCATTGATCGTCATGCCGCGAAAAAGCTGCGGGGCACGGTTCTGTATCCGGGCCAAAATTGCCGGGTGCTTATTGCTCACTCCCGGCCGGACTTGCTGCAGCTTGAGATCCGGGGCCAACGTCTGGGTCGGATTCTGACTCAGAATGATGCCCACCGCCATCGCAAATTTATTGTGCAGGCCAAACTGGCCCGTGGTGCTTTTTTCTTCGGTCACATCCAGTGCATGAATACTGCCAAGAATCTGGCCCTTGAATCCAGCTTCTGGAATGATGTATTCGAAGGTAGCCACTTTGCTTTCGTCCGGCGGAATGGTGATCGTTACCGGTTTAGAAAATAACCGATTCAGCGGGTGTGCCAGAGTCGGGTCCGCCTTTTTGGGGCTTGGCGAGTAATTGATTTGGCCAGCGTCGCTCGTGGTGGCGGCCGTCGGTGTCAGTTGGATCTTCCGAGTATTGGTTTTACTCGTGTTTTGCACCTGAACACTGACTGACCCCTTTTGCCCTGGGGTCACCTTCAAGACGAAGTAACCCAAAGTCTTGTCCGTTTGGTTGGCTGGATAAACCGGCGCCAGATAGAATTGCGCGCCAGTCGCTGTGTCGTCCGCCCGCACCGTGTTGGTTGATCCGAGCATCAGCAGCGGCGTCACCAAAAAGATCATCAGCAGCACGATCCAGCGCTTTTTAATGACCATACTGATCCTCGCTTTCTTATTAAGTAGTGATGACGGCGAGTACCGTCATCTGAAACTAATTCAGACGTTATGCGCCAGCGGTCAAAGTCCAAGTAATGTCCGACTGATAAATCGCACTTGCCGGAATATAAGCACTTTGGCCAGGGAACTTTAAGCTCGCGTTAGCCGCGGTATTGACATCCCAAGTTGTGGCTCCTTTACCTTGATCAGCACCGGTAGCCGTCGCTACATCAACAGGGGATGCGCCAATGCCGTTACCTTCCAGGGAGACTGTCCCGTTCACTTGGTTGGTCCCCGTGGCTGCTAAGGATAATGTGATCCCCGTTAGCGCCGGTGCACCGGCTGTCTTGGAAGTAAACTGCGTGCCCAGCGTAGTCGATAAAGTCCAGCCGCCGGTGATCCCGCGCAGGTCATTAACAATTAGTTTGCCAGAACTGTTCCCGTCAAACGCAGTCACGTTTTTAGACGTGGCATCAGTGTCTGCACTGCTCACCAAGTTGTTTTCCAACGCCTTATCACCGCTGCTAACGATCGTTGTCAGCGGGATCTGGCCGAAGTTCAAGTCAGGTACGGCGATTAATTGCAATGTGCCGCCCTCAACTGTGAACTGGGCCGTTGATTTAGCCGTGGCCGCACTGTTGCCCTGAGCCGCCTCAAAGAACTTTTGACCACTGGTCACGCTGGTGTTGGCGCTCAAGTTGTAGTCCGCCGTCCCCGGGCCAGGGCCGTCCGCGTGTACCGTTGCAGCCGGTACCAATGCCCCACTAATCCCCAAGAGCGCCGCTGCAGCAAGTGTTGCATACGTGCGTTTCATAAATACCTCTCCTCTCAAACGTGTAAAACATTATGTGAAATCCTTACACTATTATTATATCGAACATCCCACTACCCTAGCAACCGCTCTACGGTCTAAAGCGGCAGCCCTGGCGTTTCTATTTTCATTCCCGCTCAAAGAATAATTTGATATTTTTTCAGGAAATAGCAGCAAAATCAGTCCGCTTCAAGGCGTGTTCAGATTATTGCCGATATTCCCGCGGGCTCGCTCCCACCGCCCGCTTGAACGCTTTCGAGAATGTAAACGCATCCTTGTAACCCACCCGAGCGGCCACCTCATCCACCGCATTATCAGTCGTGCGCAAGAGCTGTTTTGCCTCGTCCATCCGCATTTGGGTTAAATATTGCTGCGGACTCATCCCGACAAACCGGCGAAAAAGAGTATACAGATAGGTTCGGGACACATGCAGTGCGGTGCAGACGTCGGTGACATTGCAGCGCCGCGGGTAATTCTGGCGCATAAAAGCGACGGCCTGGTTCATCGTGGCGGTGGCGCCGACCCGTTCCTGCGCCCCTTTCCCCGGAAATTCCGTTAATAGGGCATAAAACATTGCGTACAGCTGGCTCTGGACCTGCAGCTCATTGGCCAAAGTTGCCGCCCGCCCGCTGTGCAGGCCCTGAAACAACGCCGCGAACTGCTCCTGAAAGGCACTGCCGTCAACATGCCGCAGCCAATACTTATCCGCTAATCCGCTGCGGTCGAACAACTCCCCCAAATGCATGCCGGTCAGCCCGATCCATTCGTAGGCCCACGGGTCTTCCCCATCGGCCTGGTAAAAGCAGGGCACAGATTGCGGCAGCAAAAAGCAATCCCCCGCTCCCAGCGCCACGGATTTGCGGCCGGCACTGGCGAACCGGCCCTTCCCGGAAACGATGTAATGGAGTACGTAGCTGTCCCGCACGTTGTTTCCCCCGAACGCATAGTTAGGGCGGGTCTGCTCTCGGCCATAAAAAACAACGTTACAGTCTACATGTTCAATATCGACCCGCTTGTATTCAAACTCCATCAGACTTCCTCCTAATATATCTGTCAAAATGTTCACTTATCATTATGCCATGGAATAGGCCGGCACCGCCATGTTTTTCGCTGTGCATAATCCGTACACTAAGCAGTATAGAAAACGGTTGCACCAAACAGGAGGATTTTTCATGGCAGACTTGATTGCATTTGACGCAAAAACGCAGGTATTCCATTTGCATAACCAGCAAATCAGCTACATATTCGCCATCGAAGACGGCGGTGTGCTCGGCCACTTGTACTTTGGCCAAGCGGTCGCCGGTTACCACGGTGAACGGCACTACCCCCGCAAGGATCGCGGCTTTGCCGGCAACTTGCCGGTGGCCGAGCCGGAACGCGGCTTTTCGTTAGACACTCTGCCCCAAGAAATCAGCAGTCGCGGCGAAGCGGACTTTCGCATTCCAGCCTTCGTGATTCGTCAGGCCGATGGCGCCCAAGCCAGTCGTTTTGTCTATGCGAGTCACCGAATCGTCCCAGGCAAACCCAAACTGCCCGGTCTGCCTGCCGCTTATGTGGAATCACCCAATGAAGCGGCCACCCTGATCGTGACCGTCGTGGACCAGCCTAGTCGCTTACAGGCTGACCTGTATTACACCATTTACCGCGACCGGGCAGTCATTGCCCGCTCCGTGTGTTTCCGCAATCCGGCTGATCAGCCCGCCGTCACTTTGGAACAGGCTGCGTCGGTCCAACTCGACTTCCCCGCCGGCGACTACCGCATGCTATCGCTCCCCGGCGCCCACGCCAACGAACGTCATCTCCAGAAAGAAGTCGTTGGTTACGGAATCAAACAGTTTGCCAGCACCCGCGGCACCACCAGCCACCAAATGAACAACTTCATCGCCCTCACCGCCCCGGATGCTGATGAATTCCACGGCGATGTATATGGCGTCGACTTAGTTTATTCCGGCAACCACGCCCTCACGGTGGAGAAAGATCAAATCGATCAAGTCCGGGTCGTCGCCGGGATCAATCCCGCTGGTTTCACCTGGGAACTGGCCGGCGGCGCTGAATTCCAGACGCCGGAAGCCCTCCTCGTTTATTCCCACCAAGGGCTGAACGCCATGAGCCAGACTTACCACCGCCTGATTCGGGAACGCGTGGTCCGCGGCCGCTACCGCGACCAAGAACGGCCGATCCTCGTCAATAACTGGGAGGCCACCTACTTCGATTTTAATGAAGCAAAATTGCGGCCTATCGTGGATGCCGCCAAGAAACTGGGCATCGAAATGTTTGTCTTGGATGACGGCTGGTTTGGCCACCGGGACGATGACACCACCTCTCTGGGCGACTGGGTCGTGGACAGTCACAAGTTCCCGCTGGGCTTGAAGCATTTCGCCGATTACGTCCATAACCAAGGTCTGAAATTCGGTCTTTGGGTCGAACCAGAGATGATTTCAAAGGATTCTGACCTCTATCGCGCCCACCCCGATTATTTGTTAGCGGTACCAGGACGGGCACCATCGCCGAGCCGCTTCCAATATGTGCTAGATTTAAGTAGGGAGGATGTACGCGCCAATATTGCCGGCCAGCTTTCTGACTTGCTTGATCAGGGTTACATCGACTACATCAAGTGGGACATGAACCGGCATCTGAGCGACATCTATTCCCACGCTTTGCCGGCTGCCCGTCAAGGAGAAGTGCTCCACCGCTATACACTGGGGCTCTACGCGCTGCTGGAAGAGCTGACCACCAAGTACCCTGACGTATTGTGGGAAGGCTGTTCCGGCGGCGGCGGCCGGATTGATACCGGTTTTGCTTACTACATGCCGCAATCCTGGACCAGCGACAACACCGATGCCATTTCACGCTTAGGCATCCAATACGGCACGTCTCTGGTCTACCCGCCCAACACCTTCACCGCGCACGTGTCGGTCAGTCCAAACGAACAGACTGGCCGCAGCACGTCTCTGGCGACGCGGGGCAACGTGGCGATGAGTGCTGTGTTCGGGTACGAACTGGACCTCACCAAGCTGACGAAAACAGAACAGAAACAAGTCGCGGCCCAAGTCGCCGCGTACAAGCAGATCCGCCCGCTGATCCAATTCGGCCATTTTCTCCGGCTGGAAAGCGGCAATGATTATGCCTGGATGTTTGTTTCTGCCGACCAGAACGAAGCGCTGCTGTTCACGTTCCACCTGCTGAACAACGGCCAGCCGGCGTTCCATATCGTGAAAATGGCCGGACTGGATCCGGCAAAGCAGTATGAAGACACTGCCACCCACACCGTTTATGGCGGCGACGAGCTGATGCACATGGGGTTATATCAGCCCTTGCAGCGGCAGGACTTCACGACACACCAGTATCATTTCAAAGCGATCAATTAAGAGGAGTGGGAGATTATGAAGCATTGGTTGACAAAGATCCTCGGCATCAGCCTGTTAGCCGCCAGTACCACCTTGCTGCTCAGCGCTTGCGGCAGCAACCAGAACAGCAGTAACGGGACAACCACCATCGAATTCTTCAACCAGAAGAAGGAAATGTCCACGACCTTGCAGCAAATTGCGACGGACTTCGAGAAGAAGAATCCAAAGATCAAGGTCAAAGTCACAAACGTCCCTAACGCGGGGGATGTATTGAAGACCCGGGTGCTCGCTGGTGATGTGCCCGACGTCATTAACATCTATCCGCAAAACATCGATTACCGGGAATGGGCGAAAGCCGGCTATTTCGAAGATATGACGAAGGCCCCTTACTTAAAGAACATCAAGAACAATTACGCCCAGCAATTCGCCATTAACGGCAAGGTCTATAACGCACCGCTGACTGCCAACGTGTACGGGTTCTTTTACAACAAAACCGCCTTTGCCAAAATGGGGCTGAAAGTACCAGAAACTTGGGCTGAATTCGAAGCCCTCGTTAAACAGATCCGTGAGCAGGGTAAGACGCCCTTCGCTCTCGCCGGGACTGAAGGCTGGACACTGAACGGCTATCATCAGTTGGCCCTGGCCACCGTTGCCGGCAGTGCGAAGAAAGCCAATCAAGTTTTGCGGTTCAGTCCGGTGAACGGTATCAAAGCCAGCAACCCGGTCATGCAGCAGGATTTCAACCGGCTTGATCTGCTGCGCAAGAACAACGCCGCCCAGAATAACTGGCGCGGGGCCAGCTACAACGACGCCGTCGTGGCCTTCACCAAGGGTGATGCCCTGATCATGCCCAACGGCTCCTGGGCCTACCCGGTTATTCAGCAGCAGAAACCCAAGTTTAAGGTCGGCACCTTTGCCTTCCCGGGTAAAGAAAAGGGTGAAAGCCTCACCGTGGGTTCCGGCGACTTGGCCCTGTCCATTTCATCCAGTTCCAAACACAAAGCCGCGGCTGAAAAGTTCGTGGCCTACATGACTACGCCCCAAGCGATGCAGAAATATTATGATGTTGATGGGTCGCCATGTTCTGTCATCGGTGTCAAGCAGGCGGGCGTCAATTCGCCGCTGGGCGGCATCACCAAGTACGCCTTTACCAAGCATCAATTCGTTTGGCTGGCCCAGGATTGGACCAGTGAGAATGATTTCTTCACACTGACCACCAACTACCTGTTGAACGGCAGCAAGTCGGATTTGGTGAACGCGTTGAACGCCTTCTTCAATCCGATGAAGGCCAGCAATTAAGGAGGGGGAAAACAACATGCGTTTACAGAAATTTATCAGTAAATATTGGGGTTGGTTGTTCCTGATCGTCCCCGTCCTATTGCAGCTCATTTTCTTCTACGTGCCGCTGATTCAAGGGGCGTTCTACAGTTTTACCGACTGGACCGGGCTGACGTATAACTTCCACCTAGTCGGTTTCAATAACTACAAGATCCTCGCCACCGACCCGAAGTTCATGAAGGCCATTGGCTTCACCATCATCTTGACGCTGGCCATGATCATTGGCGAAATCGGTTTGGGCATTCTGTTTGCCCGGGTCCTAAACGCCAAGTTCCACGGCCAAACGTTCTTCCGGGCCTGGTTCTTCTTCCCGGCCGTCCTGTCCGGGTTGACGGTCTCCTTGATTTTCAAGCAGATCTTCAACTACGGCTTGCCGGCAATCGGTTCGTTCTTTGGCATCAAAGCGCTGGAAACCAGTTTGCTGGGTACCGCTGGCGGCGCCATCGTGGCCGTGGTCTTCGTCATGATCTGGCAAGGGGTGGCCATGCCCATCGTTATTTTCTTAGCCGGGTTGCAGAGCATTCCCGAAGAAATCAAGGAAGCCGCCCGTATTGACGGGGCCAACGACACTACGATCTTCTGGAAGATCGAACTGCCCTACCTGCTGCCGAGTATCTCCATCGTCTTCATCATGGCGCTCAAAGGCGGGCTGACGGCCTTCGATCAGATCTTCGCCTTGACGTCCGGCGGTCCCAGCGACGCCACCACGTCCTTGGGCCTGCTGGTTTACAACTACGCCTTTAAGAACAACCAGTACGGCTACGCCAACGCCATTGCCCTGGTGCTGTTCATCTTGATCGCCATCATTTCGCTGATTCAGATCAAGGTATCCCAGAAGTTCCAGATCGATTAGGAGGATCGTCATGCAAACAGAAAAGAAAACACGCAACATTGGCAAATATATCCTGTTGACCGTCGGCGGCATCCTCATTCTGATCCCGCTGCTGGTCACCGTCTTCAGTTCCTTCAAGACCACGAAGGACATCATGGGGAATTTCTTCTCCTTCCCCAATCCCGGTACACTGGATAACTACCGGCGGCTGTTGGCCGACGGCATTGGCGGTTACTTCTGGAACTCCACGGTGATCACCGTCATCTCGGTTCTGCTGGTCATGTTCTTCGTGCCCATGGCCGCCTACTCCATTGCCCGGAACATTTCGAAGAAACGAGCGTTCAGTCTGATGTACAGCTTCCTGATCCTCGGGATCTTCGTGCCCTTCCAAGTCATCATGATTCCCATTACCGTCATGATGAGCAAGCTGGGCTTGGCCAACATGTGGGGGTTAATGCTGCTGTACCTGACTTACGCGGTACCGCAGACATTGTTCCTCTACGTGGGATTCATTAAGATGGGCGTGCCCGAGAGTCTGGATGAAGCCGCCGAAATTGACGGTGCCAGCAAGATCACGACCTATTTCAAGATCGTCTTCCCGATGCTGAAGCCGATGCACGCGACAACGCTGATCATGAACGCGTTGTGGTTCTGGAACGACTTCATGCTGCCGTTGTTGATTTTGAACAAGGACTCTAAGATGTGGACGTTGCCGCTTTTTCAATATAACTATCAAGGCCAATATTTCAACGATTACGGACCCAGTTTCGCATCGTACGTCGTTGGGATCATTACCATCACGATTGTCTATGTCATCTTCCAGAAGAACATTATTGCTGGGATGAGTAACGGAGCAGTAAAGTAAACCATTTCACGACAGTAAAGTACGTCTCAATACGAGGCGTACTTTTTCTGTCTCCCGACCTTTATTGCATGTCATAGACATCTGTTGGTAAAGTTGTACACCTCCAAGTTCCTGTGTGATGAAGAAAGGCAAGCTTAGTCAGACTCACGAGCTTTTTAACCAAACCACCCTGACGATCCCTAATATGAGCCATCCAGAGACCACTAAACCCGGTGATGAACCCGCAACGTCCATCACTGATTCGAACATAATCGTTCAAGCACCAACCTTTTACTTTCTTCGTATTCTTTTTCACTCGTTTTTGAGTAACATTCTTTTGCTTTCGCCCCCTGCGTGCCGTTGCTTCATGCAATGATCGTTTTTTCGTCCGAAACTGATCAAACATCACAACTGATTTTGGCTCTTCAATAATTTGTTGAATTCCACTGATTGCTACAGCATCGCGATAATGTGCTTTTGCCAAACCCAACTTTTTTCGCTGAACCGTTGTGATGTAGCCATAGGTGAAATGCGCCTCAGGAAAAGCGGTAAGCAATCGATTACGCAACATATTCATAAATGTGGCATTTTTAAGCGGTGGTATTGTCTTTTTTTGCTCAAATAACGCATAAAGAGGGCCGCCGGCTCTATGGTTTCGATCTGTGTGACACTTAGTACATACCGTCAGCAGATTCGTGGCTGCGTTAGTACCGCCTTTACTCCTGTAAACGATGTGGTGAATGTGCAACTTCAATGTTTTCTTCGTCTCGGTATCAATTTTGCGTTTACACAATTGGCAGGTATGTTCATCACGTTCTAGAACATATTGTTTCACATTTTCATAACCAAAGGCGTCGCCTTGTTGATACCCGATACCGTGAATGGTCGGATCCTTCAACTTTTGTACGTCAAATTTGGCCACTTCAATAGATATATCAGCTTGTGGCAAAACATTACGCACTCGATTAATCCATTGGATATTGTGCTCGCATTTTTGTCGAACGGATGGTGGTAACCACACGCCCAAGCGGATATCTCTAGGCTTTCGGTTCGAGAAGCGTACCATTCGATATCGTGTGTGTCGCTGTCGACGTGTGTGTCGATACATGTGACGTGTATCTAAAAGGCTTTTTACATTTTGTCGCAGAGTCACTTCTCCTTGCCAAAGCACTTTTTCGTTGCTCGTTACTGCAAGTCCAATATGTCGCTGACCTGAATCAACACCAATTGACACGTCCTGTAAGCAAGACCCCGACTGATACTTTAACTGGATGGTGAACGGAGTATGGCTGACTATGATAGCACGATTACAATGAAGCAGATGCCGACACTTTGACGGACGACAGGGCATCAATGCTTGCCCATCCTGATTGAGGACAAATATTCTATTTTGAACCACCTCAGTCACCACCCCTTTGTTTTTTTATTTATCAGCCAACCTTCAAGTAAGGGGCTGATCACATGCAGCAATGAGACTAACATGTGTGGATTGCCCTTCGCCAATGTTAAATAGGGTCCGTGCCTGTGGAGACGGCACTGGATGATGTCAGGGTCGACTGCGGCTACACCCTCACCGCTGTTTACGTTGCCCTCACAGTGCGACAGACTAGGGCACCATCTGAAGGTGTGCACCTACTTAACGTAGTCTGGTAATGTTAGATTGCTAGACAGAGGCTAGTCAGTTAAGAACATATTTGCTCTCGGCTTTCGCCGTGGGTAACTGACATACAATTACACCGGACAAAGCTTCAATCAAATCAATTCATCGTATGGAATCACTGGTGGTTAACACATGTACGCAATGAATCATTTTGATTTACTCGTACCAAGCCAATCATTGCGGTAGTGGGGAATATACAATCCCGGTACACCAGTTCTCCCATATCTCCATTCTAGCAAAAGCTTTCCGAATTATGCTATGACAACAATTCCGTTTAATCACGGTGATCTACGAAATATTTACGGTCGTTTTAAGCAGCATGGTACTTTCCACTGTCCCGTGCACAAGTGATTCAAAAGCAAAAAAATACCGTCCCTGATTCGAATGCCAAAAACTGGATCAATTCATTTCCCACTTATGTAAATTATATCCATCACATATCTATTGCAAAAATCATTTCCATATGGTATCTTAAACCTGTGGCGTAACACAGTTTTTGCGCCCTTAACCGCTCACAAAATGACCGCTCACAAGGTTATTTGCCATTACCCGCAGCACGCGGTGTAATGCATCTTAGCGGAAAGAGGGTCTGATCATGGACTTGAATACACTCAAAGGCCACCTGATTGTCTCGTGTCAGGCATTGCCTGATGAACCGTTGCACAGCAGTTATATCATGTCCCGTATGGCCAAGGCCGCCGAATCGGCTGGGGCGGCGGGGATCCGGGCCAACTCAATGATCGATATTCTGGCGATCAGGGAGGTGGTCTCTTTACCCATGATTGGCATTATCAAGCGGGAGTATCCGGGATCACCGGTGTACATCACGCCGACGTCGCTGGAAATTGACCAGCTGGCGTCCTGCGGGGTGGAAATCATTGCCATGGATGCCACGAACCATCCCCGTCCGGAAATGCCGCTGGCAGAATTAATCGCCTATGCCCGGGCCAAGTATCCCCAGATTCTGCTGATGGCCGACACGGCAACGGTGACGGAAGCTTTGCAGGCGCAACAGCTGGGGTTCGATATTATCGGCACGACAATGCACGGCTACACGGCCGAGACCCAGGGGCAAAACATTGCTGACAACGACTTTGCTTATCTGAAACAACTGATTCCAGCGGTCACGAAACCGGTGATCACCGAAGGCAAAATCGATACGCCAGAAAAGGCGCGGCGGGCCCTGGATCTCGGGGCATTCGCTGTTGTGGTCGGCGGCGCGATCACCCGCCCGCAGCAAATCACCAAACGGTTTGTTGCAGCCATTGATCAGCCGGAAGAACAGGAGGCGTGACCATGGCCCTGCTTGCGCTGGATATTGGCGGTACGACGATCAAACATGCCCTGTTCACTGAAGCCGGTGAGCGCATCACCGCAGTACAAGAAACGCCGACGGAAAAGACGGCTGCGGACAATCACATTGCCGCCCAAGCCGGGACCATTTACCAGGCGTACCACCACTCTGGTATCACCGGTGTCGCCATCGCCAGTGCGGGCGTAGTTGATCCGGACACCGGCACGATCGTCTCGGCCGGCTACACGATTCCCGGTTACACGGGCACGCCGTTAAAACAGAGTGTTGAGAACAGCACCGGTGTCCCCTGCTGGGTCGAAAACGATGTGAATTGTGCCCTGCTCGGCGAGTTGTGGCGCAATCACTATCCCCAGCAGCATATTTTCTGTATGACCATTGGTACCGGCATCGGCGGCGCCATTCTGATCAACGGCCAGCTCTACCGCGGCGCCAGTTTTGGTGCCGGGGAAGTGGGTTACGTGAATCAAAACGGCCAGGATTTCCAAACCTACGCCAACACGCAGGCCCTGATCCACCGGGCTGCGGACGCTGCCAATCAGCCCTTCACCACCGGCTATCAGGTCGTGCACGCCTTTCGTGACGGCAATCCCGATGTGCAAAACGCCGTACAGCTCTGGCTGGACGGCATCGCCAGTGAACTCGTCAATATCAATCATTTACTGAAACCCGAATTATTCATCATTGGCGGCGGCATCATCGAAGGCGCCCCCGAGTTCGGCCAATTGCTGGACGCGGCGTTTCGCCAGCGGCTCACCGCGCAGCAATACGCGGCCACCGCCCTGAAGACAGCCACCCTAGGCAACGAAGCCGGGATGTATGGGGCTCTCTACCACTATTTACAGAAAGAGGCGGCGCATGGACATGGACATTCTCAAGACGATCGAGCGCACGTTTAACGCATTTCATCCCAAAGAACGCGCCGTGGCGCTCTACGTCGTCAATCACCCCCGGGACGTCCGGGAAATGAAAATTACTCAACTGGCCCAAGTCACCCACACGTCCATCGCGACGGTGAATCGGTTCAGTCAGAAAATCGGCTGTAAAAGCTACGCGGATTTTAAAATCCAGCTGGCCGTCGTCACGACGGAACAGCGGCCGGTCCCGGCCGCCAATTCCGACGACACACTGCAGCAGATCAACGAATTCTACAAGCACGTGATCAACAAAAGCGTCGAACGCCTGGACGAGGAGACCATTACCCAAGTAGTGGCCAAAATCTCCCAAGCCCGCAAGATTTACGTCTACGGTATCGGCAGTTCCGGGCTGACGGCCAAGGAATTCGAAACGCGCTTAAGCCGGATGGGGTTAACGGCTTTCGCCTGCACCGATTCCCACAGTATGAAAATTGCTGCCTCCCTGCTTACGGCGAAAGACCTGGTCATCTGCATCTCGATCTCTGGGAACACCGTGGAAGTCATTGAGGCCGCGCAACTGGCCCGCCAGCAGGGCGCGACGATCATTTCGTTCACCAGCTTCCAAAAGAGCAAGCTGACCGAAACCAGTGAAATCACGGTCTTGGTGTATAATGCGCTGTTCCTGAACCGGGAGAATTTCATCAATTCCCAGTTCTCGCTGATGTACCTGATCGACGTCCTGTCCGTTTATCTGCTCCGCGATCCGGCGCACGCGGCCGACATGGCGCGAACGATCTCGGTCATTCATCCTCGGTAAAATTTCTTTAGAAAGCAGGCGCTGCGGCAGTGCACTATATCCAAAAAGTCATCACTGAAGGCCCGGACACCGCCCAATTCACGGGCTATGTCATTGACAATAATCATGAAATGGGCAGCGACCGCGTTCGCCCGGTCGTGCTGATCTTTCCGGGCGGCGGTTACGAGTTCATTTCGCCCCGGGAAGCAGAACCAGTGGCCCTGAAGGTTCTGGGTATGGGCTATCATGCTTTTATCTTAAAATACTCGGTTTATCCGGCACTGTATCCCACCGCCCTGCGCCAAGCGGCCCAAGCGATTCTGCTGATTCGGCACAACGCCGCCGCGTGGCACGTGGACCCGGACCGCATCATCGTCCTGGGCTTCTCCGCCGGCGGCCATCTCGCGGCCAGCTTGGCCACGATGTGGTCGGCCCCTGTATTGCAAGACGCGGCCAGCGATCCGCGCCTGTTGCGGCCCAGCGGTCTCGCCCTGGCCTATTCTGTCCTGACTGCTGGCCAGTATACCCACCAGTCCTCCATTGACCATCTGCTCGGGCCGGAGAAACACAATCCGACCTTGCTGCATGATGTCAGTCCTGAGCTGCACGTCACGGCCGAGACACCGCCAACATTTCTTTGGCACACCATGGCGGATGACTTGGTCCCGGCTGAGAACTCACTGCAGTTTGTGCAAAGGCTGCGCTCTGCCGGGGTGCCGGCGGAGCTGCACCTTTTCCCCAACGGCGGCCATGGGTTGAGTCTGGCAACGGACGAAACTCGAACGCCCAAGGGAACAGAAGTTGACCCGCAGGTGGCGATCTGGCCGACGTTGTTTCAGAACTGGGTAAAAGAAAACTTTTCTGCATAGCATCGCTAAAGGGCTGGCCCATTACCGATAAGAATCCTCCCTATCGATAATGAGCCAGCCTTTTTAATGCGCATGCACACTGTGATCAACATAAAAAGTGGGGGCCATGATCTTCGCTGATCACGGTCCCCACTTTCAAAAATGATCACTTTAATGATTTAACTTAAACTTCCTGTGATTCCTGACAATACAGCAGCTCATACATCATCCCCACGAAGAACGGATCGGCCGCCTTGCGCAGCGCATTCAGCTTATGGGGCAGTGACCCGTCGCCCTGCATGATCCGCCACACGTTCTCCTTGGTTTGTGTACTCGTCCATGCCGCCTTAATACGGCGCAACGCCTCGTCCTGCAAGTCATCCGTCCGATCCTCCGGGAAACCGATGAAGGATAACGACTGACCGGCGGTAATCGCGGCTTGGTCGGTACTATCCGCCGCCACGGCCCCGCCGTGGAAGACGATCACGTGCTGCCGATTACTGGGCAGCACCGCCGTATCACCCTCTACCGTCAGCGTCACTTGTTCCGTCGTCCAATCCACCGTCACCGTAGAGGTGCAGCGTTGGCCGTCTTGGTCTTCCACCAGTGTAAAGTGCTGTTGGCCGCTGCCCGGGAAGACATGCCATTCGATCGTTTCCGGCAAGGCTGCTCCGAACTGGGTCGCTTCATCTGCTGCGGTCAACGGGATCACGGCCCCTGCTGGGACAAACACCGGCGTTTCGTTCAGCGCCCGATACACATCAAGGGTCGTATCCCCCTGATAAGCCCAATCGTGGTAGAAATCATACCAGGTTCCCTTGGGCAGCCAAACGCTAGTCTTGGCCATCCGGTATTCCGGCGACTGCTTCGTCGTCACCGGGGCTACCAGCATTTTCTCCCCAAAGAAGTATTCATTGGGCACTTGATACGCCTCGTCATTGCCCGGTTCTTGATAGTACGCCGGCAAAATCAGCGGAATGCCTTCTTCGTGGGCCCGAACATCGTGGGTGTACAAATACGGCAGCAAACGGTGCCGGGCTTGCAGTGCCTGAACAATGTACTGATCATAAGGTGCGGAGAAAGTCCACGGCTCTTTATTGATGAACAGCGACGATGAACTATGCAGCCGATTAATGGGGCTGAAGACGCCCAGCTGCATCCAGCGCAGCTCCAGCTCTTCATCCCGCTGGCCCGCCATGTGGCCGCCAATGTCATTGCTCCACCAGCCGTAGCCGATGTTGGACGCAGTGGCCGTGAAGTATGGCTGGAATTGCAGCGAATCCCAGGTGATCCACGTGTCGCCGGAGAAACCGATGGGATAGCGGTGACTGCCTGGTCCGGCATAGCGCGACAGGATCAGCGCATCCTGGCCGTGGCGGCGCACACTGTCATTGTAGTGATAATAATTCAGCAGCCACAACGGATCGAGACCCTTTTGACCCGTCTCCGTCCCCTGCTGCCAATCGATCCACCAGAAGTCGACGCCTTCGTCTTCCAAGGGATGGTGCAAGTCCTCAAAATAGGACTTGAGGAAGTTCGGGTCGATCAGGTTAAAATCGGCCGGTTGCTCATTCTTCGTATCCAGCCCCAGCCGTTTGGCCATGCGCGGATAAGCATCCTCGTAAGCCCGCACCCCGGAAGCAGGATGGACATTCAAGGCCACTTTCAACCCGTCATCGTGCAGGGACTGCAAGAACTTAGGCGGGTCCGGAAATAATTTCTTATTCCAACTGTAACCCGTCCAGCCGTTGCCGTATTGCGCTGGAATGTCCACCAAGTGCCAGTCCATATCGATACAAACTGTACTCAGGGGAATATGCCAGTCCCGGAACTTATCCATCAGCTGGGTAAAGGACTGTTCTGTATACGGCCAATAGCGGCTCCACCAGTTGCCCAGGGCAAAGCGCGGGACCAGTGGTGGGAAGCCAGTGAGGACGTAGTAATCGTGCAGGGCTTCCAGATACCGGTCTTGATAGCCGAAGAAATAGAAATCCTGCTCCGCAATCGGCCGCGGCTTCACCGCGCCCTGGCCGTCATTGGCGGCATTATCCAGCAAGAGCGACTCAGAATCGTCCAAGATACTGAAGCCGGTCCGTGAAACCAGACCGTCCCCCAGCGGGATCGCGCCGTTGACGCCGTCCAGCGTCCGGGCAGTTCCCTTCAAGGTATCCAGGGCTTGGCCGTAATGCCAAGTCTGTTCCCAATAACTGGCACTCTTCAACAATTCGACGTACAGCCCGCCGCCGGAAAACGGCTGCTTGTTGTAATGGACATGGAGAAATTCAGTCACGATATCCAGCCGATCCGGATAGTCGATCACTTTAAAGTCGAACGCGGGGAACTCGCGATTGATCACCACTTGGGTCAAGCCGTCCTCGAACTGGCCGGACTCAGAATATTCCATGCGAATCAGACTGGGGGTCAGCACCGTAAACCGGTACTTGTCTCCGGTGATTTGCTGCTGTGTTGTCACTGCATGCACACTTCTTTCTCAATAGTATGGGAAGCTGGCGTAAAACTGGCGCGGGGTGTCGAACCAGGCAAAATCAGTTACTTGGCCGGTAGTCGGATTCCGCCACCGGGTCGGGTACAGACCCGCGGCCAACCCGGCGGGCACACTGCCGCCGTCTTGCTGGGCTTGCATCCGCTGAGCAAAAGCCTGGCGAATGTCAGCCTGCATTTCTGCCGTCAATCCCGTGGGATCACAGGAAATGAACAGCGGTGTCTTGGTCTGGGCCAACACCTGCAGCCATTTCCGGTTTTCGACCCAAGGGATCATGTCCGAAATGCCCACACAGTCCCCATCTGCTTGGTAGAACACGTCGTTCTGTGCCAGCCGGAAGGCCAATGAATTGACCCCGCGGGAGCGGGTGCGCTGATAATGGCGGCCGCTGGTATCGTCGCCGACACGCATAATGTCGAAGACGCCCGCTGACAGGTGCGAGATCGTGTTGCAGCCGATGATCAACGCTGCTCCCGCCGCCTGGCGAATCGCGGCATAGAACTGGTTAATGATTTCCGCCGTCGTCTTGGTTTTGTCGTAGAAATGCGTCGGCTGGGCAAAGTAGTTCAAGCCCATCGCCACTCCCTGCAATCCAAAGATATCATAAGTGGTGAAGTCGTGCTTGATCATTTTGAAACCCCATTCAGTGAAACGCTGAATGTCGGCGCCCACCTGCTTGCGGACGGCGGGATGGCTGGGATCAAGAAACAGACTATCCTGGTCTCGATGTAATACCATCGTCTTCGTTGCCGCTGACTGGACCAGCAGCAGCCGGAACCAAAGGCCGGCCTGAGCCCCCGCAGCCTTAATTTGCTGTGCCACGCTGCCCATGTCGCTAAACTTATCATTACCGGTCTGCCACGGGCCGCCGTTGTACTCCGTCTGCGAATCGTAAGCACTCTCCCAGCCGTCATCGATGAGCACCCACGGTTTAACCCCCAGGCCGTCCGCGAGCGCCGCGGCCAACTGCGCGTTCTGGATGATCAGATCCGCCGTATTGGCGCCGTAAGCATAATACCAGTCGTTGATGCCGATGATCGGCTCATCACTGTGGCGCGATATCGGGCACATTGCCCGGGCAAATGCATGCAGCATCGAATAATCAGTGTCGGTCTCGGGATACTCCCGCAATACCAAAGTACAGCAGTCCAGGACCCGCCCATGCAGATCCAGCGGATCCGTCCCATTGCGCACATCCAGCCACAACGTCACGGAAGCGGCCGTCGCTTGCCAGGCACACAGCGCATTGGGCTGCACCGCCACGCCAAAACACCGCGCCAGCGCACCTTGGCGAGCCGCCATGGACCAATGGCAGATCCGTTCTTCGTCCAGCGGGGCGAAATGCAGATCGCCATAAGCCCGTTCAAAAGCATCGCCGAGAAACAGCCAGGGACCGGTGAAATCCGCCGCCCATTCCAGTTGGATGCGTTGGATCGGCTGGGCTGCCCGAATGGTGACCGCCAAATGTTCATCGATCGCCACGGTGTATGCCGCATTCGTCCAGTGGTTCCTCCGGTCTTGGGTCAGACCCTCCCACTCATTCGCCGCATTCTGGACCCGTACATAGCGCGGTGTTTGGTCAACCATATCCTCCGTCCTTTCTATTACTTACTGTACGTTAAACGTGATGGTCGTCGGAGCACTCTGTTGATAGCCATAGTCATAGATGACCGAGATACTGTCTGACCCAACGTAACCCTTGATCGGCGTGTAAGTGAAATGCCCATCCGCCGTGAGACTGACGGACCCAAACTTAGGATCCAGGACCACCTGATAACCCTTGATTGCGGTCGTCGGGGTGCCTGTGATCGTGCCTGAAATCGTCCCGTTCTCTTTGCCGATCAGCCATTGCGCAGTCGGCGCTGCCACCGCTGTCGTGAATTGGTTATGCACAAATTTGTACGTATCATCATATAAAGAATGCAGATACGGGTCCTTGGACTGGTAACTGTCATAAACTGCACCATCCACACTGCCTTGGTAATACATATGCACGGCATCCGTCATGGTACCGTTCCGAGCAGCGGCATAAAGATAATCCTTAAAGCGGGTCACTGAAGTCGGCGTCACGCCTTCCACTTCGAACTCCGTCCCCATCCCCAGCTGTTTTGCCTTAGCGGCCGTTTCGTACAGCCGCGCTTTAGGTACTGAGGCATCAAAGGCATATCCTGGCTGATAAATTGCTAAATCGAATCCCATCTCCTGCCAGCGCTGGTAGCCGCTGCCTTGGAAGTATGGGATCCACGACGTCATGTAACCCTTCTCCCGGACATAATTCGTCAGCTGCTGCAAAATGCTTTCCATCTCAGGATCGCCGTTGTCTAATTCTTCGGTGAACCAATAGAACCCATTCAGCTTGAGATTCTTGTAACCCTTCGCCTGGAATTCCTTCAACTGTTCATCCACCATCCACTGCAGCGCCAAATAACGATTCTGTGTGTTGGCAAAATTTAAATGTCGGCCATTCACAATGCCGAAATCTTTGACGGATTGGACCGGATAAAACAGCGGCAAGATCACTGAAGCCTGATAATCAGGCTTATTCAGCGCCGCTTTGGTTTCACCCACCGCTTGATTCAACGCACTGACATTGTACTGGTCAGCAAATTGATTCGTGATGTAGCCTTGCCAATCCTTCTTCGTCAACGGCCGTTTATTTTCACCATCATATAGGAAATGAAGATACGGCAGCATCAAGAAGGAATCAAACATCGTGTCTTTGATCTGGCCGTTTTGCATGTATGCTGTATACGGCTTGTACCAGTCAACCGTTCGCGGCACCCCCTGCTTATCGCTGGGATCACCAGGAATATAAGCCAACATCGTGTTTTGCAAGCCAAACTTGGTCGGTGAGGCATAGGCGTTAGGATATTGCGGCTCTGGCTGCGGCGTCAGCGTGCTCGCCCCAGCCGTAGACTGCTTGCCCAGGATCTCAATCTCATCGGTATAAATATGCGGGGCCACTTCGAACTCAATCTTCACGTACCGGGCCGCATAGGGTTTATCAAAGTTATCCGTACGCCGCACAATGGCGTCTGCATCCTTACTCTGATAATCCTTACCGTAGAACACTGGCATCCAGTTCTGCCCGTCGTTGGATAAATACACATCAACGTTGCGCGGCAGCCGGATGCCCTTCGATGTTTGCTTCAGAAAACCAATTTTCACGCCGGATACAGCGGCCGCCCGGCCTAGATCAAAGTACACATCCCGCGACTCGCCCCGGGTAAACCGGAACCAGGGCTGTAACGGGTCGTCACCCATATCCGGCTTGGCCGCGTACTTGCCGTCCGTCAGACTGAGATTGGCATCGTTAGGATATGCCGGCGTCGCCGCCGGCAGAGAATTGAACCAAGGTATGGCGTCGGGGCCATTGAGCGTTGCTTTTTCAGCCACGCCATAGTGCAGCCCGGCCGCCAAATTAACGGTCGCTTGCGGGTTCTGGTCGGTGGTTTGACTCCCATTGGTCATCGGTAATGTCACTTCTGGATAATAGTGATACCCCGGCCAATTGGCTGGTTCCATAGGATCCGCCGCCACACCAGTCAATTTATCCGCATAAACTTCCGACAAGAAAATCCACGCATGGCGCGGATTTTTGAAAACCAGTTTAATGCGCTGAGCGGTGATACTTTGCTGGAGCGTCACAGCAGCCGTATAGGTATTTCCCGCGGGCAATTTGGCGTCTGCCGCCGGGATGTTTTTACCCACCAAGGCGTAATCATGCTGGGCATTAGCAGCCCATACTTCCATCGCTGCCGGTACACCGATTGAAGCATCCTGGTCCAGGGCCAAGTTCGCGCCAATGCGGCTGATATCGGCCACGTCCTTCCCTAAGTTCATTTCCACAACCAAGTCTTGACCATTGGTTGCGTAACCCGACCAAATCGGATCGGTAAAATTCTGGTCGGTGGCCACTGCGCCATCGGTTAACTCTTTTGTGTCGGTGTCCGTATATTGGGCCGCACTCTTAATGCTCGTAGTGTATCCAGCACCTTGGGTCAAGCGTACGGCCTCCTTCGTGGGATCAGTTGCCGACCCGTTCAGCACAGTGGTGATTTGCTGCGGGGTGACCCGATCGTCATTTGTGATGCTTGAATCAGCGGCGGTTACCTTCGCCGGGGCGGCTAAACCGCCAAGTGCAAGAAAAGCCAATGGTAAGCAGAATGCCAACAGTTTCTTCATCGGTGTTGTCTCCTCCTTGAATCATGACTAGCAATTACACAATTAATTTTCCCACCCCGGCGCCAATCGTTCCCCCGCTTAACAGCAATTGTTTTACACTGCGTTGCAGCGATGTGGTCTCCGGGAGATCAGCGATTGGCGCTTGCGAATTATGAAAAATCCACTTGCGGTAATCACCCTGTTCTTTGTCCCACCGTTCAATGCGAAAATCGCTTTGAAACTGCAGAATATGCGATTTTGCCGGCAAAATCTGCTTGAGTACTGGGGACAAAAGCCACGAAAAGCACTCATAATCGGTATACGCCGGACCCCAGAATTGCCGCGCCTGGGCATACGCCGCCAAGCGCTGGGACTGGTCAAGATCAGCATCCGAAGGAATGTGGATCTCAATGACGCCTGTCGGTGTTTTTTCAAATTCCAGGGTGCCCAGCCGAAACTCCCGCAACTGCAATTGGCGGATACCCCAGGTTCGAGTGGGAAAACAATACATCCCCTGTTCCAAGCGGCCTTCTTTGACGGTCCGGGAAAAGAAGCCCATCGTAGCCGCGTAAATCTCATCGGCAATACTCCGCTGCCGGTAAATGTCAGCGGCTTGCAGCGCCAAATTCAGCGACTGCCACAGCACGTTGAACCCCAACGCATCATCGGGCGCGACGGCCAGCAGCTTGTGATAAAACGCCTCATCAGGCTCAAATTCGGCCAGGCCGCGATAAAAAGCCTGCCACCGGCTCACCGGCACTGCCCGCTGCCGGTCGATTGCGACTAGCTGGGTCGTGACCGATTCCGGCATATCGATTCGTTGACACAACTCCTGTAACTGCATTGATCCACCCCCTAGCGCTTCACGGCAAACTTACCGCCGACGGCCCCCGTGTATTGTTTGAAGATCTTGTCGAAAATAAACGCGTTGATGTAGGCCTGAAGCGAAAAACCAATGAACACATAGAGGGTTAAGAACCCAATCAACAATTGCGCAAAGTGAGTCAAGAGCAGGACCACCGGTACAAAAGTAATCGCAGACAGGATCAGCGCGTCCACCGGAAAAGCCAGGGGGAATAGTGCCGCGTTCTTAAACGCCGCCCAAAACGTGGTGTAGAAAGTGCTCTGCACCGGGAAAAGATAGGTCAGCACGACCAGGAACGCAATGATACAGACGACGCTGAAATAGAACAGCAGACTGGCCCCTGGGAAACCGATACGCCGGAAAAATAACGCATCCAGCACCATCACAGCCAACACCATGAGACTTGCCAGCCATAGCAAGGTACTGCGGCCAAAATTCTTCTTCCAAGCTCGGAAGTAGACCTTGACCGGCGACTCTCCGTCTTGCCGGACCAAATTGATCGTCGCGGTATACAGGGCGGTCAAGCTGGCGCCGACAGTGATCAGCGGCAGTGCGGTCAAAATGAAGATGAAATTCAGCAATAACAAATTGGCGACTGTGGAAAAAATCCGCCCCAAAGGACTATCGTAGTCCAGCATAAGACCACCCTTTCTCGTACTTACTTCAATCCAGATGTGACGATTCCCTCAATGAAGTAGCGCTGCCCGAAGAAGAACAGGACAATGATTGGCGCTGTGAAGATCGTCGATGCCGCCATCAGCAGTTCCCACTGCTTATTAGCATCCGTCAGGAACCGTTGCAGGGCCACCGCCAGAGTCAGCTTGTCGCTATCGAACAAATAGATCAGCGGCGTCATCAGATCGTTCCACGCCCCCATGAAGGTCATCAGCCCGATTGTGATCAATACCGGCTTACACAACGGATAAATGATCTGGTACAGAATACGAGTTTGACTTGCCCCATCGATTTTCGCAGCTTCAATCAAACTCTTAGGCAACCCCATCATGAATTGCCGCAGTAGGAAAATGTTGTATGCCCCGCCAAAGAAGGCCGGCAGGATAAGCGGCGTGAAGGTGTTGACCATGTTCAGCTTGGACCAGATCCCGAACAAGGTAACTTGCGTCACTTGGACCGGAATCATCATCGTCAACAGGATGATGGGGAATAGAATCTTCTTCCCCTTCCAGTTGATCAGCGAAATGGCATAGGCTGTCATCGGCGCTGAAATCAGTTGGCCGATCGTCGGCAGTACCGAGGTGATCAGCGTATTCTTCAGGTACAGCCCGATCCGCATCCGTTGGAAGACCTTCACGTAGTTATCCCATTGCGGGACCCGCGGGAAGAAGCCGGAGGTGGTGGAAAACACCTCCGCTGAAGACTTCAGCGAAGTGTTGATCATCCACAACAGCGGCATGACGAAGACAATCGCCACGATTGAGATGATAATGTAGGGAATGGTCCGCTTGATGACTTTCTTAACCTTCAACGCGGTGAGGTGGTTAGCAGTTGTTGTATTATTCATTGTGATCCCCCTCATTCCGTCGCGTAGTTAACGGCTTTGCGGGAGATAGCGAAGGTGATCAGGGTGAGAATAATGATCAGCACCAAGAGCACCATGGCCAACGCACTGGCATAGCCGAACTTCATATACTTAAACGCGGTGTTATAGAGATACGTCGCATAGAACAGCAAGGACCCGGCCGGACCGTAGCCTGCAATGTTGGACGCGCCGTTGGAAATGGAAGAAAAGACGAACCCTTGGGTGAAGTACTGCAGGCTACCGATCAAACCGGTGATAAAAACAAATAGCAGCGTGGGTGAAATCCCCGGCAGGGTAATGTGGTAAAACTTGTCCCACGCATTGGCCCCATCCAAATCAGCGGCTTCATAGTGGGTCCGGGGAATAGCTTGCAGCGCCGCCAGAATAATGATTGCGGTTTGGCCGCTGCGCCAGCTGTCCATGATGATCAACCCCGGCTTGGTATAGGCCGGATCCGTAATGAAGGACGGTACCGTGATTCCGAACGGCGATAACGCCTGGGAAAACAGCCCGAACTCAGGATTCAGCACCCAAATAAAGACAGACGCGGCGGCCACCAGCGGCACAATGGAGGGCAGATAGTAAATCGTTCGGAAGAACGACAAACCCTTGATGCCGAAGTTGAGGAGCAGCGCAATGCCAATGGAGACCAAGATCGTGATCGGCAAGCCGATCACGGCCATATACAGGGTGTTGCGCAGGGCTAAGTAGACATTCGCGTCAGACACCATGTCCACATAGTTCTTCAGGCCCACCCATTTGGCGTCATCGAACAGGTTATATTCCGTAAAACTCAGATAAATTGCTTGGATGATCGGATATAGCTGAAAGGCGATAAACCCGATGATCCAAGGCATGGAGAACAACAGGCCAATGCCGTTTTCCTCCGTATTGGATTTTTTCCAAAATTTAGTTTTCGGTGCGGTCATCGTATACACTCTCCCATCACTGGCAGTACCCAGGGTCTGGCGATAAAAATAGCGGCCCCTATATCTTTTAAGAACCGAGATAGAGGGGTCGCTATCCTTAATGTGCGAGGGCTACCGACAGTTGTCCCGCTCTCTCAGCGTTTAATTATCGCCCTGCTGTACTGGCCGTTACTTCGCTTTGGTTTCCATTGTCTTTTGTACTTTGGCGGCGGCATCCGCAACGGATTGCCGGCCAGCTAAAGCATCAGACATTTCCTTCGTGATTTCGTCCAGATACTCGTTGGTATAGGACGTGATGGCGAAACCGCGCAGCTTCTCTGTTTCCAAGTTCTTCGCGACAGTTCTGATTTGTGCCGGATACTTCTTGGAAGTCGCCAACGCGTTGATCAGACTCTTGCGGGCCCAGATAGAGCCGTTGTTAAAGTCGCCATCCAAGAAGTACTTCTTCAGTGTTTTTTCACTGGTGAAGTCTTCCAGAACCGTCCATGCCGCATCCGGATTCTTGGTCTTGGCATTGATACAGTAAGTGCCGATGGTGATCATGTTTTCGCCGGAATCACTCGGGAACGGCGCAACGTCCCAGTCGACTTTCTTGCCATACTTGTAGTAAGCGGCCAACCAGCCGTCAGGCACCAGCATCATGGCAATCTTGCCATTCAATACCGGGTCGGATGCTTCCTGAATCTTACCGATGGAAGAAACGAATTGCTGCTCAGCTTTATAACCGCCCAAGTCCTTGATGATGTCGACTTGAATCTGGTATGCCTTGCGCATCTTAGCTGTGTCGAAAGTGACCTTGCCTTCTTTATTCACCCATTGCGCACCGGTTGCTACCGGCCAGGCGACGTTATCCAGCCACGGCTGGTCCGGAATGAACCCGGCTTGGGTCAATTTACCGTTTTCAGTCTTGGTGATCTTCTTGTTCATGGCCACCAATTCATCCAAGGTCTTAGGCGGTTCGCTGTAGCCTGCTTCCTTGAGCATCGTCCGGTTATAGATCAGGACTGACGACTCGGTGTAACTGGGTACGGCATATTGCACACCCTCAGGGGTGGAAGCCATCTTCGTCGCGTACGGCAGGAAGTCATCCTTGTTGAAGATCGTAGACTTCTTGATGTACTTAGTCAGGTTCAAGATGGCGTGGGATGATGCCCATTGCGGGACGTTATTCCAATAGTTGGAGAAAATGTCCGGTGTGGACCCGGCCGAAATAGCAGTCAATGTATCTTGCGGGTCACGGCCGCTGGCAATTTTGACTTGAATCTTCCCTTTATGGGCCTTATTGAAGTCTGTGGCCCACTTCTTAGACCGCATATATTGCGATGTCGGCTCCGTATCTTCCTTGCCGCCAATTTGCAGCGTGATCGTCTTTTCGCCGCCGCCACTGCCGGAGCTGGTCTTATTACCAGTACCGGAACCACAGGCAGAAAGGAGAAAAGCGGCGGAGACAGCGGTTAATGCCGTCAGAATCAAGTGCTTTTTCATTTTTGAATACCTCCCCATTCGGGTTTCTGAAATACAACAGACTAATGAGTGCATTGGATATCACTGGCGGGTTCTAGAATTCGCGCCAATGCCTAAACCTGCAAGAAAACTTGGCATAGGAGAAACGCGCCTATGCGCCTCCGGGACACCACCGAGAACCATCGACCAACCTCCCCAGATCGTCGATTCGGTAACGTTGCTTAATGAAACCGCTCACATGTTTAAGATAGCATAGGGAAATCATTTTTGAAATACATTTAAACAGATATTTTTTCCATTTAGCTTCAAAAAAGTGCTTGCCAGGGGCATTAGCTGGCAAGAAACAGTGGGAATACTAGAGTGGTGCGCCCTCATAACCTGCTGGCGCCGACGTGATTGCTTTAATCGTCGGCAGATCGAATTTTGGCTGCCGATCATACGTGTACAATCCGTTCTTCTCCTGCTCCACATCGTAGAGCTGGGTGTAACAAAAGCCGCACATCTGCGGGTTATTGAGCAAGGCGTTGGTGATGCCGCGGTAGCGGGCGATGAAGTCCGCCACACTATGGGGCTGATCGCCGTACCCCCAGCCGGAATCATCCGGGGACCAGCGGATGCCGCCATATTCACTGAGCAGTACTGGTTTCGTCGCGTCGCCTTGACCGTTAATCTGGCGGACATCCGGCAGAACACCTTGGGCCAATGTGCCGTATTTCTCCGCCAATTCATCCCCGTCACCGATGTAGTCATGGATATCGTAAATATCTGTCACCGTGTGGGTAAAGCCGCTGGTGTCAATACACGGCCGGGTGGGGTCGGCTTGTTTGGTCAACGCATAAATCGTCTGGAGCAAAATATCCCCGGTGGGCCGGTCACGGTTTTGCAAGGTTTCATTGAAAGGGCACCAGGTGATAATTGATGGGTGATTGAAGTCCCGCTGAACCACTTCCAGCCATTCTGGCAAGACGTGGCTTAGGGCGCTGGCATCATCCACGTCCGTACCCCAATTGCCATACTCGCCCCAGACAATGAAGCCGGCCTGATCACAATGATAGAGGAAGCGCGGTTCGAAGACCTTCTGGTGCAACCGAGCGCCGTTGAAGCCGGCCTTTAAGGCCAGCTGAATATCGTCGGCCAGGAATTGATCCGTGGGGGCGGTATAAATGCCCTGGGGATTGTAGCCTTGGTCCAATACCAGCCGCTGAAAAACCGGCTGGCCGTTGAGCAGGAACTGGTTGCCTTTGATCTGAATATCCCGCATGCCGAAATAACTGGTTGCTTGATCGGCACCATAGTGGAGCGTGACATCATACAGCCGGCCATGGCCGACCTCCCAGAGATGCAGCGCAGTGAGCGGCACGTTGAGCGTGACGACGCCCGTTTGCCCCTGAACGGTGGCGGTACCGCAGGACTGGCCGGCATAACTAACATCAACGGTCAGGCTGGCGGTACCTTTGAGTTGCACTTGCACGCCGATACTTTGCCCCGCCAAGTTCGGATAATACTGTACGTTAACGATGTGCGTCCGGGGGAGAAATTCCAACCAGACAGTTTGCCAAATGCCGGTCACCCGACTATAGAACACATCGCGGGAGGCATAGGTCGTGCTCTGTTTGCCGTGGGGCTGTCCCGGCGTACGGACCTCATCCTGCGCCCATACCACGACGGTGTTCTCTCCCAGTTTGACTGCGGCGGAAATATCGAAGCTGAAAGAGGCATACCCGCCGCGGTGGGTTCCGACGCTTTGCCCGTTGACCCAAACTTCACAGGCGTAGTCCACGGCGCCAAAATGGAGCAGCGTAGTTTGAGCCGCCTGGGCTTCTGTGATTTGAAATTGGCGCCGATACCACACGGCGGGCATGAAGTCTTGGTGGTGCACGCCGCTCAATTCACTTTCCGGACAGAATGGCACGGTGATTTTCTGTTCGTATTGATGGTCGGCAAAGAACCGGCGCTCCCGACCGCTGTTGCCGGCATCAATGGAAAAATCCCACTGGCCATTCAAGTTCAGCCAGTCGGGGCGGACCAGTTGGGGTTGCGGATGTTCTGGACGAGGTATTGTCATAGTTTGGTTTCCTCCTTTAATTGAACCGTGCAGTTGATCTCAAACATGCGCTGCCAAGGAAAAGTGACGCTCACTTGCGCTTTCTTCAGGGGCGGTAGACCGCTGCGCTGCACTGTCTGCCGGTATAGGGTCACGATACCTTCCCGGGCAGCTTGAGCAACCATATTTTGGTGTTTGCCAAGATCAGAAGCGCTGAGCTGATATTCTGGCAGCAGCGTCTGGGTCAACTCGGCGCGGATACTAGCTTGATAAAAGACATCATCGCTCAGCGTCGCCACGAGGTTAGCCAAACGCGGCTGGTTGGGAATTTCTCGGCCGATCACTGACTCGCTGAGGACGCTGCCAAGAGTATTGCAGTTGGTGTTCCACGCCCGGTAACTCAGCAAATGCGGCAGCAATTTGGGCCGATCCGCCAGCATCGTCAGCAACTGGCGATCGCCGCCATTGGCAAAGGCACTGTCGGCGATACTCACCTTTCTCCCTTCATTAACGAAGCGACGAATGGTATCGACAAAATAGGGCAGGTTGCGCTCCCGAGCCATACTGATATCGGCGTGATCCTGGTCGGCGGCTTCTTGCTGGGTCTTAGCCGGTGTGTTGTAGGCCAAAATCACGTCAGCCTCCCGCGGCGTGCCGACCAGCGTACTGCCGGTCACCAGGATGTGGGACTTGAGACTTTCCCCGATTGACCGATCTTCATACGCCGGGATGACTAATGGGCCATGGATCGAGGAATACAACGGATAGAACTTCGGGGTCTGGTGGTGCAGATGATTCACCGCGCGGGCGAGTAACTCGTATCCGCTCTCATCGGCGCCGGGATAGACCAGCACGCGATTGTTCAAGCGCAGTTGGTTGATCTGAGGATAAATGACACGTTGATCCATGGCGGTAAAACCGTATGGATGGGAATCATCTTGGGGAATCACCATAAAATCGATCACCCGCTCGTGCACCAGTTGAAGCAGGGCCAGGATGACCTCCCGGTTGAACTGGCGGCGCGTCGTATAGTCCTGGATGATGTCCGCCGGGATCTCGGTGGTCGTTTGCCCGGTTTTATCTAATTGCACGCCGTAATCAAAGATCTTCTTGCCCCATTCGGCGTAATAATCCGGTTCTTCATCGCTGCTGTTGTACTGCGGGGTGCGCATGATCAGGCTGGACACGTAAATCTGGGCCCGTGGCGCGGCATCGCGCACTGCCCGTAAATAATGCAGATATCCGCTGAGATCGGCGGCCGTCAGGTGATGTCGCCGCGATGGTAACAATCCGCCATACAGCAGCATTTCTGTCGGCAGAATCAGAACGTCGCTGCGCCAGGTGTGGTCATAAACGAATTGGCGTAACGCCTGGGTGTCGGCGGGTTTTTTTTTATGGGATAGCATGTCTGCCGGTGGCGCGATCATCTTGATGTCCGCCATTTGTTGTGCGATTCGCAACGGATAAGCGTAATTGCACGGTCGTTCGTCCAACGGTAAAAACATGATCTGAGCCATTCTGACTCCCCCTTCCAGAAATGTAATTGCTCAGGCCCTTACATTGTATCTATGGAAAGCGTTTTTATCAATTGCTTGTTACAGATATATTTTTCTTAGTGAGAGCGATCGTCATGCAGTGTCAGTGCAATGTGATTACGCTGGGCGTATAATATAGACATAAAAGAGTATTTCGAAAAGGAGGCTCATCAATATGGCAACAGATACTAAGGATAAAGGGCAAATCACGTTCCGTGTCGACAAAAGCTTGAAAGAAGACGCTCAGAAGCTGTACGCAGATCTTGGGATGGACATGACCACGGCCATCACCCTCTTCCTCAAACAATCTTTGCGTGAGCAGGCATTGCCTTTCCAGGTATCGCGATTCAATGCGGATACCATGGCTGCATTACTTGAAGCACAAGATTCCAAGAAACTGAAGACGTACAAATCGGTAGACGATTGGTGGAAACAGAACAATGCTGACGCCTAAAGACACTGCGCACTTTCGCCGGGACTTCAAGCGCCTCAAGAAAGACGGCTACGATATGCAGCAATTGCACACCGTTGTGAATCTTATTGCTGAAGAGGGTCACAAAGAGCTGTTGCGTAGTCGATACCACGATCACGCGTTGAGCAGCAGCGAATGGCGCGGATACCGTGAGCTCCACATTACACCGGACTGGCTGCTCATCTATCGCATCGTCAAAAAAGATCTCATCCTGGTATTAGTGCGCACCGGCAGCCACAAGGAATTGATTAGCAAATGACGTAGCTGGTCAACTCTTTTAACACCATGTTGCCGCGTACGTTCGTAAAAAACCGGTATACAGTTCGCCAAATCTTGGCAAACTGCATACCGGCTTTCTTTTTGATAGAACGACGTCAAATTCTCAAACAGCTTTACCGGCCCAACCCCCGCGGTCCCTCGCCAAACCCGTGCCAGCCGCCGGCCTTGCGGAACCGTTCGGCCCAAGTCCGCATATCATCAAACTGGCGGCCCTTTGGCCAATCCAGATCATCCTGATCGGCTAGCCCCGCGTCCAGCTTTTGCAATAAATGCAGCAAATCTGCCTGCTCCTGATCGTTTAAGGCGCTGAAAACTTGGCTGGGCAGATCATTTTTCAACTGTTTCGTTGTCTGCACGAACTGGCGCCCGGCATCGGTCAGCCCAATCAGCTGCACCCGTTTATCGTCGGGGGCGGCATGGCGGGCGACCAGACCGGCACTTTCTAACTTCTGGACCAAGACACTCACCGAGCTCGGCCGAATATCCAAGCTCTCCACCAGATCACTGTTAGTCAGCTCGCCCCGATCGGCGAGTAATTGCAGCGCCCGCATCTGGTTGGGTTGCTGCTCGGCGCCGCCATTAAAGCGATAGGCGCTGGCGATTGCCCCGCGGAATGAGCGTTTTTGGAATAAATCAACGAATGTTTTGAGAATTACTTCTGATGTTTGAGTCATGGTATCTCCCTTCTCAAGCCACTTGCCCGAACTGATCCTGTACGTATTGCCGATACACCGGATGACTGGCGACCAGCGCCTGGTGCGTACCGCTGCCGGTGACCGTACCGTTTTCAATAAAGTAGATGCGATCCGCGTTGACGATAGTACTCAAGCGGTGGGCAATGACGATCGTTGTCCGGCCGTGCATCAGCTTGTTTAGGGCTTTTTGCACCATCATTTCAGACTCCGCGTCCAGGCTGGCAGTTGCTTCGTCCAGAATCAGCAGCTGCGGATCCCGTAAGAATGCCCGGGCGATGGCCAGCCGCTGGCGTTGACCGCCGGAGACCTTAACGCCCCGTTCACCGACTTCGGTATCCAACCCCGCCGGCATGACCTGGACAAAGTCCTTGGCGTACGCCATATCTAGGACGTGCCACAATTGCTCATCGGTATACGTCTGTTTGGCCCCATAGGTTAAATTATACCGGATCGTGCCGGCCATGATTGTCGCATCCTGGCCGACCAAGCCGATTTTCTCTCGCCAAGCAGCCACATCAACATCCGCGATATTTTGACCGCCGATCATGATCCGCCCGCTATCCGGCGTGTAGAATCGTTCCAACAGGCTGATGATCGTGGACTTGCCGCCGCCAGAGGGACCGGCGAAGGCGATCACCTGACCGGGGGCGGCAGTGAAGGATACATTCCTCAGTACTGGTGTATCGGCTTCGTAGGCGAAGTTCACATTTTGCATCGCCAAAGTCTCTCCACCGATATCAGTCAAGGGAGTGCCTTGGCGTGCTTCTTCCGGTTCATTCAACAGCTCATTGATGCGCGCCGTGGAGCCGCTGGCCTTCGCCGTGGCCGAGAAGAACTGCCCCAGCGTGGCGAACGGACCGATCAGTTGGGTGAGGTACATCAGGAAGGCAAATAATGTACCCATATTCATTGACCCCGTAACAACTCGGCTAGCACCGTAGGCCAATACGCCAACAATCATGCCCATCATCAGCGTGGTCGTAATTGGCTGGGCGATGGCGTCATAAACGGCTTCTTTGATGCCCAACTTGTATAGCCGGTGAATGCGCTGTTGGCCAGTCTGGCCTTCCACGGCTTCTGCGTTGGACGACTTGACCAGCCGCACGGCGCCCAGCACATCGCTGGCTTCGCTGCTGAACGCTGCCAAATTATCCTGCCGGGCAAAGGCAATCTTTCGGGATTGGGTTGCCACGGGCATGAAGATCAAGATGAACAGCGGGACGACAGCAAACATGATCGCGGTCATCCGCCAATCCATCATCAGCATTAGGGCCAACGCGCCCACCAGTTGGAACAACGACGTGACCATTTGCGGTACTGAATTGGCCAACAGGTCTTTCACCTGGGTCGAATCATTGACCAAGCGGGAAGTTGTCTCGCCGGACTTGGTGGTGTCGAAATAAGTCACCGGCAGCACTAGCAATTTAGACCAGAGCTTATCCCGCAGCTTGGCCACCACATCTTCACCGAAGATGCCCAAGGCTGCGCCGGATACGGCACTGACCAACGCAGAGCCGATGAACAGGATCAGAATCGTGACCACCATCGTATTGTTGATGGCGTGGCCCAGCTGGTTGATCAGCGACTTGGCCAAAGTCGGTACCAGTAACTGGCCGGCGGTGGCGACCAGGCCCAGGCCTAGGCCCACTGCGAGTTCCCAATAGTGGGGATTGATTGACCTGATTAATTTGAGAAAGCTTTTCATATTAAATTTCTTTGGCCCCGCACTGTTTTGGGCGCGGGAAGTGAGTGCTGCTGAACGCTGCATACGACTGCCTCCATTGTTGACGTCCCGGTGGAACCGGGAGGACTATTTGTTAGTTACTGATTAATCTAACTAACAAATTAGCAGTGTACTCGAATAGTTAGTCCCTGTCAACATAGACTAACAAATCTTTTTTGATTGATTTATTCCCACCCCTGCACCGGCTTCCGGTATACTGTGGGACGAGGCAGGTGAGCAGCATGAACTACATGACAATTGCACTGATCGTGATCGGCCTAATCGCCCTCATCGGTTTTTGGCTCTACATCAGCGATCAGCGCTTAGGCAGCCGGCTGACCCGGGAATGGGGGGAGCTGCCCGAATCGTACCAGGGCAACGCCGAAGCCAGTTTGAAAGAGGCCTATGAAGCCCAGCGGCGGATGGTCAAATACGACAGCCGCATTGACGATCTCACGTGGCACGACCTGGACATGTTCCGCGTCTTCAAGCAGATCAACGCCACCCAATCCAGTATCGGCGCCGAGCGGCTGTACAGCCGGCTGCGCGGATTCAATTTCGGTGACGCCGCGGTCAACGAACCGCTGATTGATTTTTTCACCCAGCATCCCCAGGAACGGCTGAAGGTCCAGAAGGATTTCTCCCGGCTGGGCCGGGTCGATCACAACCAGAGTCAGAACTACCTACTGCATACCACCGAGAGCAGTCTGCACGGTATCACGAAGTACGTGATCATGGGCGCCATCCCGCTGGTCTCTTTGGTGGTACTGGGGGTGTCCTTTCCCCTGGGCAGCGCCAACCTGATTCCCGCCAGCGGTATGGTTCTGCTGCTTAGCGCACTGTTCAATATCATTTATTTTCAAAAGGAAAAGGCGACTCTGGAGGGCGAATTGACCGCCATGAGCTATCTGGTGCGGACCATCGTCACTGCCCAGAAGCTGGCGAAGATCAAGACCCCGGTCCAGCAGGAGATTCGCGATAACCTGCGGCCCCTCGCCGCGATCACCGAGTTTGCCTTCGCCTTTCGCACCACCGATGCCAATGAAATGGCGATGCTGATGGATTATATCAACGGTCTCTTCATGCTGCCCTTCATCGCCTACAACTTCGTGCTCAAGCGGCTGCAAAACAAGCATGACGCCGCCCTGAATTTGTGGGCGAGTGTGGGTGATTTGGAAGTCGCCATTGCCATTGCCAATTACCGGCTGGCCATTCAGGATACCTGCCAGCCCGTCTTTCGCCCCGGCCCGGTGACCGCCGACGCTTTGGTCCACCCGTTGCTGCTGGACGCCGTAGCCAACCCCGTCAATTGGCGCCGAAACACGATCATCACCGGGTCTAACGCTTCGGGCAAGTCAACCTATGTGAAGAGCGTGGCGGTGAATTGCATTCTGGCCCAAACGATCAACACCTGTACCGCCAAGTCCTTCGCCCTCCAACCCGGCAATGTCATCACCGCCATGGCCGTCCAAGACGACCTGGCCCAGGGCGACAGCTACTTTGTGGCAGAAATCAAAGCCATCAAACGGCTCCTCGACCTGGTCGCCACCGGCCAGCACTGCTACGGCTTCGTGGATGAGATCCTCAAAGGCACCAATACCGTGGAACGCATCGCCGCTTCCGCCAGTGTGGTGGCTTGGCTGAACCAGTATCCGAGCCTGGTGATGATCGCCACCCACGATAACGAACTGACCGAAATGCTGGCCGCGACCTGCGACAACTGGCATTTCCAGGAAACCGTCACAAAGGACCACGGCGTCGAGTTCGACTACCTGCTGCGCCAGGGACCGGCGACGTCCCACAACGCGATCGCGCTGCTGGGGACGATGGATTATCCGGAGTCGTTGATTACGGAGGCCAATCAGCTGGCGACGGCGTTTGAAAAGAGCAAGCGGTGGCCGCAGGTGGAGTGACGATTCCCGCTGGTGACAGATAATCAGCAAGTCTGTATACTAGAGACAGCGAAAGAGTGCCGCTTTTCCATAGCGGTACTCTCTGAAACACAGAGCCGTTTTGATGGCGGCCCTAGTGGTACATGATACGACGTTGAAATAACCGTCTGGCTGCCCAGCTAGAGACGGTTACTTGGCAAATTGGATTGGTGACAAATAGTCAGCAACCCTGTATACTGAGGATAGAAAAAGAGCACCGCTTTTCCAGGCGATACCCTCTGAAACGCAGAGTTGCTCAAAAGCGGCCCTCATAACAACGTAGAAATAACCGTCTAGGCCTGAGCAAGCATGAGACGGTTATTTTTGCGTCCTATTTTCGGTCAATCAACTTTACCACTAACGTGATGAGTGCAACGACAAAAATCCCGAATGCAACCATCACTTGTAAAGCGTCCCCGGTGGACATGGCTACCCCTTCCTTGTCCGTGGTCAAACAGTGGTTTCAAAAATACACCACCTCCCGCAGTCAGAATGTAGCCGCCGTCTCTGCAAGCTCTGCCCAAATAGTATACCATCTGAGCGGTTTTCTGCCTAGATAGCCATCAGTACTGCGTTTTCCCACTTCCTCAGAAGTGGGATTTGTTATATACCAGTGAATAAATATGCCGCTATCACTGAAGATTAGATTTTCAGAATCAATAACGCCTAAACACAACATATGGTATGTCTATCCTCCAATAACACATACATATTGCGTTTTCAACCCTTTCTTTCAACTCAATTCTGGTTATAATGGATTTCTGAAAACAAGTTGAAAAAGGAGTCGGTTCATGTGACACAAGTCCGCAATTATTTCAGTTGGTTAGCCCATCAATTAAAAGGCTGGCCGCAGCAGAATTACTATTTATTTTGGTTCGCTCTGGGCTGTCAGATCATGACCCTGGTGAACAGTCCGATCACCCCCGTCGCCGTAATCACCTTCATCGGCACCACGCTTGGCGTGCTGTGTGTCCTGGCAATCAACGCAACCAAAGCGGTCAACGGCTGGTTGGGTCTGCTCAGTGCCGCCTGCTTCATGTTTGTTGGCTTCACGGCCAAGAACTATCTGTCGATTTTTGAACAGACCGCTTACGTGCTCACGCTGGACATTCCGGTATTGATCAGTGTGCGGACCTGGAATGACGACACGAAGGATCACCTGAAGACCTTCGCCGCCAAAGAATGGATCGTGTCGATTCTCTTCACCCTCGCTGTTTGGGCAGCCAGTGCCGCCCTGATCGGCCGCTTCACCAATGATCCCCGGCCGATTTACGACGGTATGGCCTTCGCCATTTCCCTCACCGGCGGCATCGTCTGCTTCCTGCGCTACAACAACCAGTATTTCTGGTGGCTGTTCAGTGGAATCGCTCAATTGATCCTCTGGTCCGTCACGTTTGCCCAGGGCGATGCCAGTCTGGGCATGGCGATCAATTCCAGTATTTACGTCCTCAACGACATTCTTGCCTTCACCGTCAGTCCCTGGTTCAACGCCGGCCGCAAGCGCTTGGGTTTGAAAGAAATCCAGTCCCATTGAGGTCCGGAGGCGATAATTAATGATTTATATTCTTGGCAGTATCGGCGCAGGCAAAACATCCCTGACGCGTATCCTCGCCCAGGATCTGCAAGCACCGGCGTACTATGAAGACGTGGAAAATAACGTCATGATCAGCAACATGCTGAAGAAATTTTATTCAGCAGGCAAAGAAACCCGGAAGACCGAAGGCACGATTTTGCAGATCGCCTTTCTCACCTTCCGCTACCAGCAATTGAAGAAAGCCGTGACGCAAACCAACGCGGTCATGGATTCATCCTTGGAATCCGACTTCATCATGGCTTCTCAGCTCCACCAAAACGGCGAGATCGATGATACGGACTTCAACATCTACATCACCCTGTCCCAGGAAATGCAGGCCAACGTTAACGGCAGCCCATGGAACGGGATGCCGGACTTGGCGGTGTACCTGAAAATCGATCCGGACTATGAGATCAGCGAGATTGAAAAGCGCGGCCGGGCGATGGAGGACATCCACACCAAGCCGGACTTGGTCGCTTACTACCAGCGGGTCAACCAGGCTTACGTGGATTGGGCCAAGGGCTATACCCGCTCGGCCATGGTGACGATCGACCGGGATCAGTATGATTTCGTCAACGATCCGGCGGCTAAGGTGCATGTGCTGGACCAGATTGAGCAGAAATTGATGGCGCTGGGGAAGCTGTCCCGAACGGACTATCAGACGATTTTGGCGCGGCGAACCCAGGCGGTCACGGCTGTGTTGAAGAACAGCCAAGCCAGTTAAAAAGTTGAGACCAAATCGTTGCTTTTATCCCCGCCAATGGGTATTCTAAAGTTATCAAGTGAGCACATTATAGAAGGGACTGTGGCTGATGAAAAACAATCGAACAGGAACCATCCTCAAATTAGCCACAGTTCAGCGCTCACCTTCCGAGCAGCGTTAAATTCCGATCATTATCATGCAGTAAAAATGATGAGCGGCGTGAATCGTGATGATTTGCGCCGCTTTTTGCGTGCGGCGCCGGGGATTCCTGACCGCACGGACTGCAAACCCGTGCATTCCGCTGCTTACTTCTCAAGTTGCTGATCCGTTATCGAATTTGAGAAATGAGGAATGCTTCTATGTCTTTACTGCATTATTTTGGCCAGCGCCGCGGGCGCTTGGCCCTCGTCATCGCGATTATCGTGGTCAACGCCGGGCTGCTGACGCTGGGCGGCATCGGCAGTGCCACCGCGCTGACCGTGATCGTGAAGCGCCAAGCCGGGCCCTTCTTTGTCTGGGTCGGCGTCACCATCGCCGCTGATTTAAGCTACGCGGTGCTGCTTTATTTTCAGACCGTCCAAAAAACGAAACTCACTCAGGAAATCGACACGCTGATCCGAGCCGATGTTGCCCAGCGCCTCGGCGCCCAGGATTATGCCGGTTTCCACCACGAAACCACCGCCACGTATACCTCGTGGCTGACGAACGACATCAGTACGATCAACGAATACGGCATCGGCGATCTGCTCATGATCATCCAGCAAATCGCCGAGATCATTTTCAGCGGCACCACCCTATTCTTCTTCCACTGGAGTCTGCTGGTCACCGTCCTGGTCTTTGCCGCGGCAATGGTCATCTTCCCCCGGGTCTTCAAGGCCTGGATGGACCGGACTTCACTGGCCCGCACCAAGGCCAACGAGCGGCTGGTCAACGTACTGGAGGACATGCTGAACGGGTTCGACACCTTATTCATGACCAATCTGACTAAAGTCTTGGCGGAGAAAATCGTGGCCGCCTCCCGGGATGTGAATCACCACTACATCGCTTTCGGCCGGGCCAGCGGGGCGATGTACGCCAGCACCAACGGCCTGTCCTTTCTCAGCCAGCTGCTTTTGCTGGCCCAGGCCGGCTGGCTGATCCTGCGCCGGCTCACGCCTGTCGGCGCCATCAGCGGCGTACAGTACTTCGGCGGGACGATCTTCGCTGAGCTCAGCGGGATCGCCTTCAACTGGCGGGAATTCCGCTCGGTGGGGCCGATCATGGATAAATTGGCCAGTGCCGGGGACAAACCAGTCCCGGGAACGCCCGCTGATCCTTTGTCGGCACGGCCCACCGCGCTGCAATTGACCGACGTCACCTACGGTTATGCCGATCGGCCGGAAAAAGTGCTGCGCCATGTATCACTGACAATTCCGGTCGGCCGCAAACTCATCCTAACCGGTGACTCCGGCACCGGCAAGTCGACCCTGCTGGGTATCATCAGCGGACAAATCACCCAGTACACCGGGGACGTCACGCTGGCTGGTCAGAATTATCGCGACTTGCCTCAAGGTGCCCTGCATGACCAGTTGGCCTATGTGACCCAGGAACCGTATATTTTTAATGCGAGTTTCACGTGGAACATTACGCTCGGCCGCTCTGTACCAACCGCCGAGCTGACCCAGGTTTTGCAGCAAGTCGGCCTGACCCCCTTCGTTGACGGCTTGGCCCAAGGCTTGGAGACCGTTTTGACTCATAACGGCACCGACCTGTCCGGCGGGCAGAAGCAGCGGATTGCATTGGCCCGTGCTCTGGTAAGCGGCCGGCCAATTCTGCTCTTGGATGAAGCCACGTCCGCACTGGATAAGGATGCCAGTCTGGCCCTGGAGAAAAGCCTGCTGACGATGCCGGGATTGACGATCCTCATGGTGACCCATCACCTGCGGCCGGAGATCGCGGCGTTGGCGGACCAGGTAGTCGCCCTGAACGACATTAACCAGTAATCAAAAATCGAAGCCGGACTCTTTTCAAGTCTGACTTCGATTTTTTAGTTCAAAAAGGAACAGTCTATTCTGTTAATCCTGCCGCCGCTTGCGAACGGTCAAGGTCCGGCCGAAGACTAAGGACACAGCCATCAGGGCCGCACCTATGGCCATCAAGCCGGTGCTGCGGTGCTCCCCGGTTTGCGGTAACCGCGTGCGTGCCAGCTGGTGTCCAGGAAGCGATACGACCTGGCGCAGTGTCCGCCGGCTGCCCCGCACTTGGCCTGCCTGCTGGGCATTGCTGGTCAGATTGGGCCATTGCCCGCCCTGGCTGCCGTGCTGACTAGTTTGTCCGCTAGTGATCGGCGTGCCGGGTTTACTCGGCTGACCAGGAGTCACTGGTGTGCCTGGCTGACCTGGTGTCGTCGGCGTCCCCGGTTGGTCCGGGGTACTTGGCTCCCCTGGCGTACCAGGATCACTCGGTGTCGTTGGCGCACTGGGATCGTCTGGCGTACCCGGGCCGGGGCCGCCCGGTGTTCCCGGAGTACTCGGTGCTTTGGGCTGATTCAAAGTGATTGTGGGTGCCCCTTGGATCGTTTTATCCGGCGACTGATAATCAGGCGTCGCTGGTGTCCCAGCGAGGTAGGCTGGCCCATTCGCGGTGACCGTATCGGTCGTTGTGGGTGCCGGTAATGCTGTACTCGGGCCATAAGCGGATACTGACGTCATCGTTAGACTTGGTGTCTTGACCGGGTTAACATTGGTCGCCTTGGCGGGTGTTGGTGTCGGGATCATCTGACTGTAATCGGTCTCGGACAGGTAATAAAAAATCACATAACTATTTTGCGATGAATCACCACTGAGCTTCAATCCATTTTTTTCAAATTCTTGTTCCGCATCTGCACTCGTGAAGGTATAAATCTGATTTGTACCGTTTAAATCACCATCTGAATTGGTTCCTTGGAAAATCCCATACCCCGCTAAATAGTGCTTTTTGCCATCCTGCGTATAAGTAGGCTGGAGCGTGAAGCCGATGGGATTATAATCCAGGTCGTTCCACTGGCCCTCAAAAATCCGTTTCAGGGACGCTGCTGACAGCTGATGAGCGGCTTTGTCATCGATCACTGTATACTGTGTTGGGTTAAAGGTCTGGTCATTAATGAAGGTTGCATTATTAAAGTTCTGCTGTAAGGCATCATTCCAAGTACCTGACGAAAAAACCACAGCTTCCATCAGTGTTTGTACCTTCGAATTATATTTTTTTTGAGGGGAAGTTGAACCATCCATACTTAATTTTTGGGGATCAGCCAAGGTTTTCAGAGCTTGAGCATTTTGATCCGGATCAGCCGCCAAACCGGCTAAAGTCTTGATCAGCTTCTGATACTGGACAGAAAAGCCATTCGTGCCCTCCAGACCGTTCTTTAAATTATTGGCATCCTTGATTGCGGTGGCCGCATCCGTGGGATCGCCGGTGCTGAGTTTATCCTCCGCTTTAGTCACGGTTGCATTGTAGGCGTTGACTGCCTTGAGATAGGCAGTGACCGCAGACGCATAACTGGCCTTAGTCGCATCCTTGGCAATATCAGTATCCGTATTGACCATCGCCTGGCCAACTTGAATATCGGTGTAGGTCTTGCCATAATCCGCTTTACCGGTTGTGCTGGTAATCGGTGTCGTCGTGCCATTGACCGCATCAATATACTGGTAATCCTTTGCCGTTAAATCATCCCCGGCCAGATGCAGCTGCTCGAAGAAGAAAGCCCAGCGGCCGTCGGCTTTCGCTGCGGCGATATCAGAATTCCAAGTATCCACCGCGTTTTGCTGCGCCTTAGCGGCAGCGTTAATCTGCTCGACTTTAACTTGTAAGTTGCGGGCCGCCGCACCAATATCTTGGATGGCCTGAAATTTAACCAAATTCTGCTGCATAATGGCTTCATTATGCGCCGGTACCGCTGTGGTGTCTGTCCCGGTGAAGTCGTTTTGCAGTTTGGTGATCGTGCTTTGGAACTGATTCCAGGTACTATTCGCGTCACTAGAACCATAACCCAGCGCCGCCGTTTGAGCATTTTTGCCGGTTTTCGCGGTGTAATCATTGAGCGCCGTTTGATAATCGGCTAGTGCCTGGTTATACGTGTCATTCACTGAGGCAAATTGGTTGACGGCTGTCGCCAAATCCGTTTGGGCTTTGGTGACAGCGGCCTGCCCAGCGGTTAAATCGGCCGTCGTCACTTGTGTGCCATCGTTGACACCAGCGACCATCTTGTTGTAATTATCAGCGGCCGTTTGCCAGGCGCCAACGGTACTCGCCAAACCGGTCAAAGCCGTCTGGGTCTTGTTGTACGCCGCATTGGCTGCGGCATAGTGGTTGTGCGCATTATTTTGAGCCGCGGCCTTGGTGACTTCATCTTTGAACTGGTCATAATCCGTTTGGGCTGGATTCTTAGTTGGATCGGGCGTGGTACTGGTATCTGGATTCGTGCCCACTGGATCGATTTTTTGCATCGGATCCATTGTGGTGTCGTTATACACAGCGACATTCGAATTGTAGGCGGTTAACGCATCGTCATAGGCATGCTTGTAGTCGTCCAGGGTCCGGCCGGTCGTGTCCGGCGCAGTAACGGCATGCTCGGTTGCTGCGGTATCGCCATTATTGGCACTATCGACAGCTTGCTTAATTGCCGCATTCAGTTGATCAGCAGCCGCCTTCAACTGCTTTTGCGCGGCTTGCAGCGCTTCGGCCGTGGTGTAATTGGCCTGCCCGTTTTTGACTTTGGCCAAAATGGTATTCACTTGACTGGTATAAGCGTCCACCAGCTTGCTGTAATTGGCCAATGTCGCCGCTTCATCTTTGCTGCCCACTTGGACTTTCTGAATTGCGCTCGGTTGGGGCTGGTTCGGCAAATTATTAAGGGCGGCTTGGTAAGCAGCGACCACCTCATCGGTATTGATCTTGGTGCCGGTGAAATCGCTGGACGTCTTGGCTAAATCGTTCAACGCGGCGTTGGCTTGCGTCAGCCAAGCCGTGTCGTCAGGTTTAGGATCTTTCAGCAGCGCCTGCAGTGCTGCCGCACTTTGGTTGGCCTTGGCGGCTAGCGCGTTGGCGTGGTCGGTTTTGTCTTTAGCGGTTTGATAGTCGTCATCAGCTGTTTCCTTTGGATCGGCTTTGGTATCTGTCTTGGTGTCAGTCTTGGCATCTTTGGCGTCATTCTGGGTATCTGCTTTTGTATCATCCTCAGTCGCGGCCAGCTGTTGGGGCGTTGCTGCTGAATCGGCAGGCTTAGCCGCCGCCTTCGTACCAGCAGCCTGTACTTGGTCAGTCTGATCAGTTGTCTGTAATTGCGCCTGTACCGATGCCTGAGCGGTTGTATTGTTCAAAACTGATGTATTAGTTTTTATGGCAGACTTAACCGCCGTTGTATTCTCCGCCGTTTTCGCGGCATCTTGTGCTTTTGTCTCTGCTGCTGGCACATTAGCCTCTGTTTGTGTTGTTGCTTGACTGTAAGCGGTCGTTGAAATAGGTGTGAAGACAAAAATGGTGCAATCCTCTATCATGAAGATTGCACCATTGCTTTACCCGCTGTTATTCGTGACAGAACGCCTGCACCTTCGGCGCCCACGGCAAATAGTCCTGCAAGGCGACCATGTCGCCGGGAGCCGGCAAATTAGGCACTGTGTCGAATAGATAGTTGAAATATTTACTCGGATCGAGGTGATTAGCCCGTGCTGTCGTGAGCAGACTAAGAATGACCCCCGCAGCCGTCGCGCCGCGTTTGCTCTGCGAAAACAGCCAATTTTTACGACCGATGACCAGTTCTTTGACGG
>NZ_AUEH01000014.1 GCF_000425885.1 Schleiferilactobacillus harbinensis DSM 16991 | reverse complement strand
CTTTACGACGAAGAAAGCGATTCGATTGTCGACCTTGTATTTGTTGTAACGCCGACCCGCACAAGGTTCCAAATCTACACAGAAAATGTGATAGCCAAGGCCAAGCGCATCTCTATGGGAACGTATGAGATGGCACTAAATCGGTATCCAACTATTCCAGAAGGACCATTTGATTAGGAAAGTTCTTGGATCAAAAATGGCAGCCCCTGCGGACTGCCAAAATCAGTAACTAATTCGCCCCTAATTGGGGAACAACACGAGAACGACCTTTTAATATTTGAGCTGTCCACTTGACGGGGCACCGCCCCGGTTAGCCTGCCGCTCGTGTTTTTGTGTACCGGTTAATTTTCAGTTTCGTTATCCTCGATCTCATCGGAGGGCGCCGGTTTATGCCGCCGGCTTAGTTTCAACATTGAGTAGGAGATCTTCCCCAGAATCAACGGGATGTGCTCAGTCACGACGTCTGCGTACTCTAACCCGAACCAGCTCGCCGGGGTCACAGTGATTCGCTGAATCGCTAGACGTGCTTGGATGATCATCCGCTCCCAGTTCGGGATCTGGGTTTCCGGCGACATCTCTTCCTGGATCAAAACGAAGGAGAAGTCACCCACGTTTCGATCCGGGATCGTCGTGTAGCGTTGCGGCTGGCGGGGCAGTTCTCCCCGGGCCATCATCTCATTGATGATTTGCCGCAGGAAGACGTTGACCCGTTGGGACATGCGGAAGCCTAAATACAGCTGCACGTTGACCATGAAGTCGGTCCCATACGTATCGGTCGTATATTCCGTGGTGTACGGTTCGTCGGTGACGTTCACCGTCACAAACCAGTAAACTTGCGCCCGTTTGGGCCGTTTATCCAGGATTGAGTAAAGAATATCCTTATTGACTCGATTGCCATCCTGCACCTTGGTCATGTACACCAGATTGGTGGTGAAGGAGGGGAAATTGTTGTCGTCCCGCAGGCTGGCCAATTGGTTCTTATAGGCCAAAAGCGAAACGGTGTCTGACCGGAACGTATCCTGGTTCTTGATCTGATCGCCCCAGTACCAGATGAACATGATCGCCAGGAGAATGGCCGCGATCAGTGCGGTTACATACCCGCCATGGGCGAACTTCACAGCGCTGGAGATGAAGAAAATCACTTCGATACTGCCAAAGAATAAAAGCATCAATCCGGCCAGCCCCGCGTTGACCTTCCGGCTGCGCAGCCAAGTGAAAAGCAGGATCGTGGTCATTAGCATGGTGATCGTGATTGCTAGACCATAAGCCGCTTCCATGTGAGCCGATGTTTGGAAGTAGAAGACGATGGCAATACACACCGCCCACAGAGCCCAGTTGACGACTGGGATGTACAGCTGCCCCTTTTGGTTGGTCGGGTACGTGATATTCAACCGGGGCATGATCTTCAGCTTAATGGCTTCTGATACCAGCGTGTAACTACCGGAAATTAATGCCTGGGAGGCGATGATTGCGGCCATTGTGGCAATGAGAATGCCGAAGAGCCGCAGGGAATCCGGCATCATTTCAAAGAAAGGATTGAAGTCCGCCATTTTCTGGAAGACCTCCGAATGGTTGTGCTGATCGATCCAGACGGCCTGCCCCATGTAGTTCAAGACCAAGCAGAGATTGACGTAAGGCCAGGAGCCGTACACATTGCGCCGGCCGACATGGCCCATATCAGAGTACAAAGCTTCCGCCCCAGTGGTCGCCAGGAAGATACTGCCCAGGATGAAGATCCCGTTTTTGTTTTCTGGCGACACCAGCAGGTGAATCGCGTAGTAGGGATTTAAGGCCCGCAGAATGCTCAGGTCCTGCAAGGTGGCCAGCAGCCCCAGAACACCAATAAAGGTAAACCAGACGAACATGATCGGCCCGAAGGCTTTCCCAATCATCTGCGTCCCGAAACGTTGAATAATGAACAGGACAGACAAGATGATGATCGTAGTCAAAATGACTTGCCGCTGGTTGGAAATCCAGACCGTCGGACCGACGGCGATACCTTTGAGCCCTTCAATCGCGGTGGTCACGGTCACTGCTGGCGTCAGCATCCCATCGGCCAGCAGGGTGGCGCCGCCAACCATCGCCGGAATGATCAGCCACTTGGCCCGCCGGCGGACCAGCGTGTAGAGGGCGAAGATCCCGCCTTCACCATTGTTATCTGCACGCAAAGCAATGAGCACGTACTTCACGGTGGTGATCAAAAACAGGGTCCAGAAGACCAGCGACACACTGCCCACCACGAAGTCATCGGAGACATGCATGATGCCCCCGTTGCCTTCGATGATGGACTTCATGACATACAGCGGGGACGTCCCAATATCGCCGTAGACGACCCCTAAGGTGACCAGAAGCCCAGCCACGGATAGTCGGGTCAGGGACTTCTTATCTTTGACGCCGGCCAATTGTTTATTCACGATTGCACACCCCAATACTTTTTAAAGTTTCATTGAAGTCATTCTAACATAGCCAGCCAGTGGACAACAGTATTGAAAAAGGCGTCCTGCCGTGGCAGGACGCCTTATTACAGGATCAAATTAAAGAGCCAACGCACCCATCGGATCCCACGGTGCGAGAACCTTAGGCTGGTCAAACTCGGACTCGAAGGCTTGCTTCAGGTCAGCTGGCAGGAACTTCTTGTTGATGACAACTTGGTAAACAAATTGATCAAACCACTTGTCGCTCATCACGAAGTAGCCCTTTGTCCCAACCTTGTCGCCCCAAGAGTTTTCAACCTTCCACTTGGTCGGCTTGCCGTCCACCAGATCAACCCCGGTGAGGACCATGGCGTGGGTCATCAAGGACTCGCCGTAATCCAGGCGTTCCGCCTTGGTCATGGTCAGATCAACGTCGAAGAGGTCATCGACATGATAGAAGTCGGTGTCCATGATCCCCTTTTGCCGTTCAGAACTCTTGCCGACATCGGAACCGAACCAGACGGTCTCGCCGGCTTGCAATTGCTTGACGGCTAATTGCTTGAAGGTGTCGATGTCCAAGTTCAAGTGGCGTACTTGCCGGCCGCCCACGACGTTGCCCAGGAACTCAACGGTGTAGACGTGCTTGTACGGCTTATCGTCCGTCGGGGAGTTGATGATCGAAATGTAATCCGGCGTATTCCAACCGACATATTTGCGGAAGAAAGTTTGCGGGGTCAAATCGCGATCCCGGGTATAGTCCCCATCGTCGTTCTTGTATTCCCAGTCAAACTTTGTCGGCGGGTTGCCCAGGCTATAGACCAGAATGCGGTAAACTTCGGATAACATCTTGTCCTTAGCTTCACCAATCTGGGTATCATCGGCACCTTCCTTAACCAGCGTGCGCAGTTTAACAGCATCAGCCCGCAGCTTCAGGTTCAAGGTAGCGTTCAGCTCGTTAGACTTGGAGGAGTTGTATGTTTCAGGCATAACGCTTTGAGGTACGACGCCGTACTTCTCGATCAAGGCCATCAGCATATCCCATTGGCCGCCATCTTGTTGCGGCGTCGCCAACAGGAAGTCAACTTTCCGATCGCCCAAGGGCAGACCAGCGGTGTCAATAATGTTTTCGTAGAACCAGTTAGACTTTTCGAACTTATCCCAGAAGTTAGTGTAGTTTTGGGATAATTCGAAGCCCTTCAGTTTGTATTGGGCTTGAATCGGGTGACGCATTGTGTTCAAAGCCGCGAACATCCAGCAGCGGCCGGATTGTTTCTGGTTGGCAACAGAGCCGGTGTCGATTTCAACGGAGAAAACCGGATCCATTGCGACCTGGCTGGCCATATTTTCACTGGACGCCAGGATGCCGTTCTTCATGACGGTGTTTTGCAAAGCACTGGACTTCGGTGTCTTTGCGGTCGTTTCTTTGTACCCAGCGATGTCCTGGGCAGTAATTTCTTTTGCCAAAAAGGTGACCTCCTATAAACAAATATCGAATGTTCGCTGATGGGTTTCTCAGTTAATGAAGAAACCCGTCACGCTTGTTTCCATCTTACCCTGAAAGACAGGGCAGTACAACGGGTTAATCTAAGGCATCCCAGGCGGGTAATACATGCGCCTCGCCGTGCCACGCTTCGGCCTCGGCGGCGGTCATATATTTAGTGGGAATAACTGCCTCGTAGACGTAAGCATCGAACCAAGCGTCATCCATGGTAAAATAGCCTTTGTGCCCGTTCTTATCGCCCCATGAATTTTCCACTTTCCACTTAGTCGGCTGACCACCAACGAGGTCAACGCCGGTCAGGGTCATGGCATGGGACACCATGCCTTGACCGGTATCCAGCCGCAGCGCCTTATCCCGGTTGACCTGAATGCCGAACAAGTTGTCCGTATCATACAGGTTGCCGTAAAGGGTGCCGGCGACGCGATCCATGTTCTCTGTCACGTCGCAGCCGAACCAAATTGGGGTATTGTCCTGGAGCAGCTGGACGCAGAGGGCCTTCAAGCGGTCCGGTGCCACGTTCAACAGGCGCATCGGCGTCCCACCGACTACGTTGCCCTGGGTATCCACGGTATACAACGTGTTGTAGCTTTTGTCGCTTTGGGGATCGCTGGCAAAGCAGACGTAATCGCCCAAAGCCTGCTTGAATTCGTTTTTTAAGAATTCTTGCGGTGTGGTATGAATCGTGTGAAATTCCTGCTTGTCGTCCCGATATTGATATGTGAACTCTTTCGGCGGTTCACCGAAGGCGTAAGCGGTGATCCGGTAAACCTCAGCAAGAAATTCCTGCTTTTTTGCGTCCACGGCCGCAGCCTCGGCGTTCTCATGAATCATTTGGCGCAGGGCAATCGCGTCTTTACGCAGTTTGGTGTTCAAGACATTGGAATACTGTGTCGTTGCTTCGGAGCTGGTCGTTTCCGGCATGACGCTCTTGGGTACGACCCCGTATTTCTGGGTCAAAGCCACGGCATAAGACCATTGACCGCCATCATCGTCTGGTGCGGCCAAAAGCTTAGCGACTTTTCGGTCGGTCTTCGGCAGATCCGCGCTGGCAATGATTTGCTCATAGAACCAGTTGGCCTTTTCTAATCGATCGTAGAATGAGTCATAGTTCTGGGACAGTTCAAAGTCCTTGACCTGATGGGTCTTGGCGAACTCGTGGCGCAGCATGTTCAAAGCGGCGAATAGCCAGCAGCGGCCGGAATGTTTCTGGTTGCTGACGGCACCGGTATCCACTTCGACGGAAAAGGTGGGATCCAGGGCCAGCGTACTGGTATGATTATAGCTGGCAGCATAGATGCCATTTTTCTGCACCGCGCCGGCTAGGACGGCCGCCGCGGGCTGTGCCTGAGTTTCTTGGGCATAAGCAGCAATTTGCGCGGCGGTAATTACTTTCGACATTTAATCAGCTCCTCACACTAATAGAATTAGCTTAGTACAAACGAACAGGCGGTGCAAGATACCGCTGGCAGAAAGAAGGATGAGCGTGGCAACTTTAGGGGATGTAGCCGCAAAAGCTCACGTGTCAAAAATGACCGTGTCCCGAGTGATCAATCACCCGGAAAAGGTAACCAAAGAGTTGCGGGATCTGGTTTACGCAGCGATGAGCGAATTGAATTATCAACCGAACTTCGCGGCTAAGGCGCTGGCCAATAATCGGACCCAGATCGTGAAACTCTTTATCTTAGAAAGAATGGACACCGTGGAACCGTACTATATGAATTTACTGGCGGGTTTAGCGGATGCTTTAGATGAAAAAAATTACGCGCTGCAATTGATGACAAAAAATAGTTTGGATGTCGGCACCTGTGACGGTTACGTTGTCACCGGCATGCGCAACAAGGATTACGGCTGGTTGGAAACTGTGGAGAAGCCCATCGTGCTATATGGGGAAAATCAAATGGGCTTAGATTATGTGGACACCGACAACATCTTGGGGACGCGCACCAGTACGAATTATGCATTTGCCTGCGGTTACACCACTGTGGTTTTCGTGGGCATCAATTTGCCTGATTCATTCGCCGAGTCTCGAGAAAAAGGGTATACTCTGGCGATGGCGGCCCATCATGCGCCGCCGAAAGTTTTTCAGATGGACAACCGCTCGCATATTTCAGACCAGGTGATCACTAAACACTTTGCCGAGTTTCCCCAAAACACTTGCTTTGTCTGCGCTTCTGATCGATTGGCGATTGGTGTGGAGCGGGCCGTCCAGCACCAGGGCGGGCAGATTCCGGACGATTATGGGGTGATCGGTTTTGATGGCGTTTTTTTAGATCGCATCGGCTCACCGCAGCTCACCACGATTCGCCAGCCAGTTCAAAAGATGGGGTACGAAACCGGCCGGATGGTGCTCCATAAAATAGAAGAAAACGGTGCCCCCCAGGGCCATGAGGTATTTGTCCCAACCTTAGTGCCCCGGGGTACGACTCGGCCGCCCCAGGAAGGGCAGCCGAAGTAGGCCGCAGCAGATTGAGACTTGGAGAAAGCGCCAAGTCTTTTTTTGTACCGTTGTCTTGTGTTACCGATAACATGTCCAGATACAATTGCCTTTGCATACGCTTTCGTTTAAGGTGAATGCAGTTAGTTGAGAGAGGAGCAAAAAGCTAATGGCAGCATGGTACGATAACGCGATCGTCTATCAAGTGTATCCAAAGAGTTTCAAGGACAGCAACGGCGATGGGATTGGTGATTTAGCGGGGATCACTCAGAAACTAGATTATTTCACCCAACTGGGTGTCAATACGCTTTGGTTGAATCCAATTTTTCAATCCCCCCAAGTCGATAACGGCTACGACGTGTCTGATTTTTATGCCATTGATCCGCAACTGGGGACGCTGGCGGATTTCAAAGCTTTGGTTGCCGCCGCCCACGCCCGCGGGTTGCGGATCGTGCTGGACATGGTCTTGAACCATACATCTGACCAGCACCCTTGGTTTCAAGGCGCATTGCAAGGTCCGGACAACCCCTATTACGATTACTACATCTGGGCGGATGGGCATGACGGTCAGAAACCCAACAATTGGGGTTCCTTTTTTGGCGGCAGTGTCTGGACACAGCACCCCACTGTCGCTGATCGCTATTATTTCCACTTATTTGAACGGCGGATGCCGGATCTGAATTGGCGCAATCCCCAGGTGCGGGCGGAAATGATTAAAGTAGCCAAATACTGGGCTGATCTGGGTATCGACGGCTTGCGCCTGGACGCTTTTATCCATTTGGCCAAAGCCGATCTGCATCAGAATTATCCCACTGACGGAGCGGCACCAGTGGTGGCAGAAGGCATGTTTGCCAATTTGCCGGCGGTGCAGCCCTACTTAGGGGAATTTGTTGCTGGGGTCAAAGCCGACCATCCCGACCTCTTCATTCTGGGGGAGGCAGCCAGCGCTACGGTGAATCTGGCGGCAGATTATACTCGGCCGAATGCCAACATGGCGGATGCGGTGATCTCGTTCCGCTATTTCCCCACGAAACCGCGGTCGAAAAGGGATAAAGTGCCCATGGATTATCAGCCCCAGAGCTTAGATTGGCTGAGTTTTAAGCAAGTGATGACTGATTGGCAGCAAACCTTGCTGCCGCCGCGGCGCCTAACACTGTATTGGGGCAACCACGACATGGCCCGGCTGGCAACCCGGGTGGGCAGCCATCGCTATCCCCAGCGGTCGGCCAAATCGCTGGCCACCTTGATGTACTTACAGCGCGGGCTGCCAGTGCTGTATTACGGCGATGAACTGGGGTTGAGCAACGGCACGCTGGCCAGCTTGGCCGCGTTCGGCGACCCCACGGTAACGGCGTTTGCCGATGCGGCCAAGGCGGCGGGCTGGTCAGCGGGACGGATTTTAGAAAACGTCAATGCCACGCACAAATTGACGGCACGGGCCCCCTTGCCCTGGTCCGACGGGGTGGGGCATGGCTTTTCTACCGTTGCCCCGTGGCTGGCAGTGAATCAAAACGGTACGCCAGTCAGTCAGCAGATGGTGGATCCGGACAGCGTCTGGCATCACTATCAGCAGCTCTTTGCCTTGAAGCAGCAACCGCTGTTCACCAGCGGCGCTTGGCAATTGCAGAACTGGGCGCCGTGGCTGTTCGCCTATACCCGCACCCTGGCCAATGAGACGGCATTGGTGCTGGTCAACACCACGGATACCAAACATACGGTGACCCTGCCCAGTGCTTGGGCCGGTGAGCCCAAACAGCAATTGACTGTTGGGACCGTTCAGCAGGCGGCCGATCAGCTGACACTGAGTCCCTGGAGCAGCACAATTTTGACGATCAAGCAGAAGGAGAACTAACTAATTATGGAAAAAGCAGCAATTTATCATCGCCCCGAGAGCGAATACGCCAGCCTGTATACCCCTGACGAACTGCGCCTGCGCCTGCGCACCAGGCGCGGTGACATCGCAGCAGTAGATTGCATCTGGGGGGATCCCTATGACCAGGTAGAACGAGACGGTGACTATGCGTGGTCCTACGACCGCACCCCGATGCGCATCATTGCCCAAACGGACGTATACGATTATTGGGGCGTCACCGTCAGCAGTGCCACTAAACGAGTGCAATACGGGTTTGAATTGACTGATGCCGCGAAAGAGCCGACCACGATCGGTTACGGCGATCGGGGTTTCTTCCCCGCCACCCCGGTGGGCATCAAACATGCGGCGATGTTCCGCCTGCCGTATTTCCACGACATTGACCGGATCAAAGTGCCGGAATGGGTCACCCACACCGTGTGGTATCAGATCTTCCCGGAACGCTTTGCCAACGGCAATCCCGGCAATGACCCGGCGGGGACGCTGCCTTGGGCCAGCAAGGAGCACCCAGGCCGTACGGACTACTATGGCGGCGACTTGCAGGGCGTCATCGATCACCTGGATTACTTAAAAGACCTGGGTATCAACGGCATTTATTTCTGCCCGATCTTCCGGGCCCACTCGAACCATAAGTACGACACGATCGATTATTTAGAAATTGATCCGGACTTTGGCGATAAAAATTTGTTCCGCGAGCTGGTCGATGAAGCCCACAAGCGGGGGATCAAAGTTATGCTGGATGCGGTGTTTAACCATATTGGCGACCAGTCTTACCAGTGGCAGGATGTCCTGTCCAAGGGTAAAAAATCCCACTTCGCCAATTGGTTCCACGTTCATTCCTTCCCGGCCCGCTATGAAGCGACCGGCGATTTTGAAGAAGCCAAAAACATTACCTATGATACATTTGCCAATACGCCCCACATGCCGAAGCTGAACACCGCCAACCCAGAAGTGCAGGAGTATCTGCTCACCGTGGCCAATTACTGGATCGAAAACTTCGATATTGATGCTTGGCGGTTGGATGTGGCCAACGAAGTGGATCATCATTTCTGGCGGAAATTTGCCGAGGTCTGCCACGCTGCTAAGCCGGACTTCTACATTCTTGGGGAGGTCTGGCATTCATCCCAGCCGTGGCTCCAGGGCGATCAATTTTCTGCTGTCATGAATTACGCGTACACCGCCCTGATCGAAGACGGGGTGGTAAAAAAAGATATTACGCCGACGACGATGGCCGACCTGTTGAATCAGCAGCAGATGCGTTACGCTGATCAGACCAGTGAAGTGATGTTCAATGTCTTGGATTCCCACGACACACCGCGGCTGCTCACTGTCTGCAAGGATGATGCTGATTTGATGCGGCAAACCGAAGCGTTTACCTATTTGCAAAAGGGGTCGCCCTGTGTTTACTACGGCGATGAAGTTGGGATTGACGGACATGATGATCCGGACTGCCGCAAGTGCATGGTCTGGGATCCCAAGAAGCAGGATCAAGAGATGCTGCACTTTTTCCAAAAGCTGATTGCCCTGCGTCAGAAATACGCGGACGTGATCAGCAAGGGGGACACTGACTGGCGGACAGTAGACGATATCACCGGTTTAGTGCACCTGGTACGCAAATACCATGGCACCCATGTCCACGGAGTGTTTAATTTGGGCGAGAAACCGGTCGCATTGAGACACACGCATAAGGATGAAATTGCGCTGAAGCAAGGGCTGGCCGACAAGCAATTAGCCCCCAACGGTTTCCTGATTTATGTGGAAAAATAAGTAACTAATATGTTAGCACTCGATTCAACCTTGATTGGCTGAGTCGGGTGCTTTTGTGATATATCTGGCCCGTTACCGCCATGGCGCCGTTCACGGCGTCCTTGAAGTGGGCCATCTTGTTACCGGTATCATTGGTAAACCGCTTGCAAGTGACCCGGCTGCTTGTAATAATAGATTCGTAATCAAGAAATGATTCAGTGTTTCAGAACTTCTGTTTTGCTAACCGCAGTATTGACCCAGTAAATGAAACTGCTTTCCGTACTGCGGCCCGCAAAGCACAAGATATTTTGGGCGACCGGCATTAGCCGGTCCCACAGGAGGAATTATCATGAAGTTATGGAAGAAAGTTGCAGTCGTCGGTACGACATTACTGGCAACCGTTGCTCTGGCTGCGTGTTCCGGTGGTTCCAATTCATCCAATACAGCATCCAACAAATCCAGTGCAGATACAGTGAAGGGCAGTGTCCGTCTTTGGGTTGATACCACTCAGGTACCTTTTTATAAGACAATCGTTAAGAATTTCAACAAGAAGTATCCTGATGTCAAAGTTAAATTGACCCAAAGCCCTAACGGCTCGGCCAATGCCAAGACCGATGTCGGCAAGGATCCGGCCAAGGCCGCTGATGTCTTCGAAGTACCGAATGATCAGTTGGGCCAGTTAGCTGAATCCGGCTACATCAATCCGCTGTCTCCCGATGCTGAGAAGACAGTCAAAGCCAACAACACCGAAGTTTCTGTCACTGGTGTTACTTGGAAAGATAAAATGTATGCCTTCCCGTTCGCTGAACAAGCGCAGACAATTTATTACAACAAGTCCAAGTTAACTGCTGAAGATGTAAAGTCTTGGGATACACTGACTTCTAAAGGTGTGTTAGCCACCGACTTCTCTAACTCGTACAACTTCTATCCAATCATGTTCTCTGCGGGTACTGAATTGTTCGGTAAGGACGGCGAAACCTTGAAGGGCACCACCGCTAATACTGAACAAGGGGTCAATGCTTTGAAGTGGCTGGCTGCTCAAAAGAATAACAAAGGCGTTATGCAGACGTCTAATGCGTTGAACCAGCTTAAGTCCGGTCATGCCCAGGCCATTATCGATGGCCCGTGGGATGCGGCTAATCTGAGGAAGATCCTGGGTGACAACTTTGCTGTTGCTCCGTATCCGACGGTCAAGATTGGCGGGGAAGAGAAGCAGATGCAAGCATTCCTGGGTATTGAAGCCTTCGCAGTGAACTCTCACACGGATGCTAAGAACCAGAAGGCTGCCGCTGCTTTGGCTGAATTCATTACAAATAAGGAATCACAACTGATTGTCTATGAAGAATCCGGTCAGATTCCGACAGACAAAGCGACTCAGGCCAGTGAAAAAGTAGCTAGCGATCCAGTTGCTAAGGCGGTCATGGTTATGTCTAAGCCTGGTTACTCCACGTTAATGCCGAAAATGCCGCAAATGGCTACCTTTTGGGATGCCGCGACACCGCTGATCAATGGTGCATACACCGGCTCCGTCAAGGAAAGCCAATACACGGCCAAGCTTGATGCGTTTGTCACACGGATTTCTAAAGCCAACTAATTTCGTTCTGAAAAAGGGGTGGGCAAGTGCCTCACCCTTTTTGTTTAAGCGTTATAAAAAGCCGATTGGCCATGATGGACTAAGCGGTGAAAGAAGGGGAAGCCTATGTTTAAGCGTAAAGATAGAAAACCACCGAAAGCGACTTACCGAGAGGTCTGGAGCAAAGGCGGCTGGGCATCGAAGCTCTCGTTTTTCCTCATGGGAATCAGCAGCTTCAAAAATGGTCAGTGGGTCCGCGGGATTGCCTACTTAGGCATTCAAATTGCATTCTTTGGTTGGTTGATTTCTCAAGGGATCTCCGCCCTCAGCATGCTGAGCAATCTTGGGGCGATCAAGACCAAGCAGGTCGTTTTCGACAAGCAGGAAGGCGTTTATATTACTAAACTGCCGGACAATTCAGTTACAATTCTGCTTTTCGGCGTATTAGCTGTCTTGCTTCTGGTGGGAATTATCTTCCTGTATGTCACCAATTTACGGGCAACGAAGAAGCTGTACATCGATAACCGTGATGGTGAGCACATTGAAACGAACATGGAGCAGTTGAAGTCCTTGTTTGATTCACGTTTGCATACCACGTTAATGACGATTCCAATTATTGGGATCTTGGCCTTCACGGTCTTACCAACGTTGTACATGATCTCCATGGCCTTCACCAACTATGATTCGAAACACTCGATCGGATTTTCCTGGACTGGCTTTGCCGCATTCAAGAATGTGTTGAGCGGCGATTTGGCCGGCACTTTCTTCCCGGTCTTAGGCTGGACCTTGATTTGGGCGATCTGTGCCACCGCCACTACCTTCTTCTTTGGAGTGCTGCTGGCGATGCTGATCGAATCTAAGGGGATTAAATTCAAAGGCGTTTGGCGCACGATCTTCGTTATTGTGTATGCCGTGCCGCAATTTGTTTCTTTGCTGTTGATGGCCCAGTTCTTGGATCCTCAGGGCCCGTTGAACAACATTTTGCTGAATTGGGGCTTGATCGCTCATCCCATCAACTTTATCGGGGCATCGGCCAATCCGCTGGTCGCTCGAATTACCGTTATCGTGGTCAACATGTGGATTGGGATTCCTGTCTCGATGCTGGTTTCGACAGCGATTATTCAGAACTTGCCGCAGGATCAGATTGAAGCGGCGCGAATTGATGGGGCTAATGCGTTTCAGGTATTCCGCTCCATCACGTTCCCGCAAATTTTGTTCGTTATGGCGCCATCCTTGATCCAGCAGTTTATCGGTAATATCAACAACTTCAACGTCATCTATCTGTTGACGGGCGGGTATCCGATGAACAACAACTACGTCGGGGCCGGCGATACGGACTTGCTGGTGACCTGGTTATACAACCTGGTCTTCGGGCAAACCCAACGGTACAATGCATCAGCAGTTTTGGGCATTTTGATCTTCATCTTAAGTGCTGTCTTCTCGCTGATTGCTTACCGGCGGACGAATGCATTTAAGGAGGGCTGATCACTATGAAATCATATAAATTACAACGGCGCCTATCCTTGACGTTCCGGTATCTCCTGTTGGTCTTTTTAGCCATCATTTGGCTCGTACCGATCGTTTGGATCATTCTCGCCAGTTTCTCGTATAACGACACCGGCTTTGTGTCGACCTTCTGGCCGGAACAATTCACCATGCAGAACTACATCGGTATTTTGAACAGTCAGCAATTTCCATTCCTGGATTGGATGCGCAACACGTTTATCGTGGCGGTAATCTCCATGGTGCTGTCCACATTCGTCACGATTTCTGTGGCTTATGCGCTGTCTCGTCTGCGCTTCCGGTTCCGTAAGCCATTCTTGCAGATTGCTCTGGTCCTCGGCATGTTCCCGGGCTTCATGTCCATGATTGCTCTGTACTATATCTTGAAGAGCTTCAATATGTTAAATCTGGGCGGCTTGGTCTTGGTCTATGTCGGCGGTGCCGGTCTTGGGTTCTATATCGCCAAGGGGTTCTTCGATACGATCCCCCGGTCCATGGATGAAGCAGCCATCATTGATGGCGCCACTCGCTGGCAGGTCTTTATCCATATTGGCTTACCGATGTCTCGGCCGATGATCGTTTACACGGCGTTGATGGCGTTTATCGGACCGTGGATCGATTTCATCTTCTCCGGTATCATTCTGTCATCTTCCGGGAATGCTCGGACATATACGATTGCCTATGGGCTGTACAACATGCTCCACAGTACCAAGGGATCATCGACCACGTACTTCACCCAGTTTATCGCCGGGTGTGTAATCATCGCGATCCCGATTACAATCCTCTTTGTCATCATGCAGAAGTTCTACGTCAATGGAATCACTGCAGGGGCGGACAAAGGCTAACGAATTACTGCTTCACATCCAGGCTGCCTTTTGGTAAGACAAAGGGTAAAGACTGGATTATGAGGAGGATGTTCCCATGGATTTGCGCAACAGATTTCCGTTCAATTATTGGCTGACAAGTGTTCGGCCCAAGCAGATGTTTATTCACCGTCATGATCTCGGCTGGTTGAAAATGATTCTCACCTGGATCATTCTACTGGCGCCGATGATCATCCCGGTGCCTGTCTATTACGGCCGGCAGACTCAGGTCAATATGGATATTTTGTTGCCGAAAACCACGGAAGCCGTCAAGAAGCAGGCTGTGGATCAGGCTTTGACGACTGCTTTTGCGAATAAAACGACGACTCGACGCGTGCTTTATCAGGATAGTCAAGTTATCGTTGGGCAAAACCTGAGCAAAGTCCAGGCAAAATCGCGACCGGTCAGTATTACGGTGCAGCCCAAGAGCTTTTCACTGCTGGAGGACAAAGCGGCCTTTCAGGTACCGCGGCGAGCCAGTATTCCGTTCCAGTCGGCGAAACAGTACTTTAATCGCCAATGGTATGCGGAGAATAAGAATTTGGTGACCATGTACTTTGTCACTTTGTTCGGGGGCATCGCCTTTGTCACGGCCTTGCTATTGTGGCTCGGCCTTGCCTTCTTCATCTGGCTCACGACCAGTATCCAAAAATACAAAGAGAGCTTAAATCTCGTTTTGAACGCCATGGGCGGCGGTGCCGTGTTGGCCTGCCTCGTGGGGTTTGTGCATTTTGAATTCGGTTCTTTACTGGTGATTTTGTCTTTCTGGACGGTCATCATGATCAGTATTATGTTTTGGCAAACCCGTCTGAATGACGGTTATGTTGCCACGGGAAGGATGCAAACGTATGACTAAACGATTATTCGACATCGATCCCTGGCTGATTCGTACCCACAAGTTAGCCACGGACGATATGCGGCTTCAGGAAAGCTTGACCGCCATCGGCAATGGCTACATGGGGTTACGCGGTAACTTCGAGGAGGGTTACTCCGGCGACAGCCTGCGGGGGACGTATTACGGCGGGGTCTGGTTCCCAGACAAGACCCGGGTCGGCTGGTGGAAAATTGGGTACCCTGAGTATTTTGGCAAGGCCATCAATGGTCCTGATTTCATCAGTATGCCGCTGACGATCAACAACGTGCCGATTGATCTGGCGCAGACACCTTATCACGATTTTTACTTGAGCCTGGATATGCACAACGCGGTACTGCACCGTGAGTTCGTGGTGGATCTGCCGGACACTCAAGTCCAGCTGAGTTTTGACCGGTTCATGAGCAACGACGTGAAGCAGGCGGCCGTCATTCGCATGACGGCGACGACCCTCCAGGGCAATGCTGATATCCGCGTGGAATCGCAGTTGAACAGCAATGTCCACAATGAAGACAGTAATTATGAAGAAATGTTCTGGGAAGAGCTGGACCGCCATGCGGACAGCAACGGGACCAGCCATCTGACGGTGATTACCAAACCTAACCCATACGATGTACCCCGTTTCAGTCTGACGCTGAGTATGACCAATGTGCTGGCCAGTCCGGCCCCAGCCACGCGCACAGCCGAGGACAGCAGTCTGCTCGTGCAGGAAGACTTGGCGTGGCATTTAGCCGAAGGGGAGAGCAGTACCCTGACAAAGTATGTCACCGTGGTGACTTCCCGGGATGTGCCCACCGACCAGCAAGTTGCTGCCGGTGAGGAACTGATGCAGCAAGTGGTTAAAAAAGGTTACGATGCGTTGCTGGCTGCTCAAAATAAGATTTGGCAAGAGCGCTGGAACATGGCCGACGTGGTCATTGCCGGTGACGATGTCGCCCAGCAGGGGATTCGGTTCAACCTGGTTCAATTATTCATGACCTATTACGGCGATGATGCCCGGTTGAACATCGGACCCAAGGGCTTCACTGGTGAAAAGTACGGCGGTGCGACGTATTGGGACACGGAAGCGTATATCGTGCCGATGTATCTGTCGGTGACACCGCCTAAGGTCGTGCGTCAACTGCTGGAGTATCGGTACAATCAGCTCTCAGGCGCTTATCACAATGCCCAGCAGCAGGGGCTCAAGGGCGCGTTGTTCCCAATGGTTACTTTCAACGGTATCGAATCTCACAATGAGTGGGAAATCACCTTTGAAGAAATTCACCGTAACGGGGCCATTGCCCATGCCATTGCGCAATACACAGAGTACACCGGGGATCACAGTTATGTGGATGACCACGGCATTGAAGTGCTGGTTGGGATTGCCCGGTTCTGGGCGGATCGGGTGCATTTCTCCAAGCGTCAGGGCAAGTACATGATCCATGGCGTAACGGGACCAAATGAATACGAGAACAACGTCAATAACAATTGGTATACCAACACGATGGCCACCTGGACACTGCGTTACACACTGAAGATGCTGCCGGAGGCTAAGACATCTCAATTGGCCAAGCTGCAAGTGAGCGACGAAGAAAAGGCACATTGGCAGGATATCATCGACCGGATGTATTATCCGGAAGATGAGAAACTGGGAATCTTTGTCCAGAATGATACATTCCTGGATAAGGACGTCCGTCCGGCGAGCAGCATTCCAGCGGATCAGCGGCCGATCAATCAGCACTGGTCCTGGGACCGGATCCTGCGCAGTCCGTTCATTAAGCAGGCGGATGTGTTGCAGGGTATCTACTTCCTGAACGATGAATTTACGATGCAGCAAAAGGAGCGGAACTTTGATTTCTATGAGCCGCTGACGGTTCACGAATCTTCTCTGTCGCCGAGTATCCACGCTATTTTGGCCGCGGAACTGGGCAAGCAGGATAAGGCCGTGGAATTGTATCAGCGGACGGCCCGGCTGGATCTGGACAATTACAACAACGATACCGACGACGGTTTGCATATCACGTCCATGAGCGGCAGCTGGCTGGCTATTGTTCAAGGTTTCGCCGGTATGCGCCAACACGCGGACAAGCTGTCATTCAAGCCTTTCTTACCCAAAAATTGGGAGAAGTACGCCTTCGCCATCAATTATCGGGACCGGATCATTCGGGTCAGCGTGAATGCCGCTGGCTGCACGCTGCAATTGCTGAAGGGTGCGCCGCTGACGGTATGGTTGTATGACAAGCCCACCGAACTATCGGCCACAGTCCATGAGTGATGCGGTACAATAGATAGAAAGCAGTAGTAAGAAAGGGACGTGACTTGATGATTAAAGGGTTTGTATTTGATTTAGACGGCGTGATTACGGATACCGCGAAGTACCATTATGCGGCTTGGAAACAAGTGGCCCACGATGAACTGGGGATTGATATCAATCCCACAGTGAATGAAGGACTGAAGGGTGTTTCCCGGATGGATTCCTTGAACGTGATTCTGAAGTTCGGCGGCAAGGAAAATGCTTATACCGACACAGAGAAGCTGGAATATGCCACTGAGAAGAATGACTTATATAAGTCATTGATCAAACAGATGACGCCAGCAGATATTTTGCCGGGCATCAGCAACTTCTTAAAGGCAATCACCAAGGCGGGCTATCCGATGTCATTGGCGTCGGCGTCCCGGAATGCCCCGTATATCATTGATCGCTTGGGTTTGGCCGAATATTTTTCAGCTATTGTTGATCCGGCGACCCTGACCAAGGGCAAGCCGGATCCAGAGATCTTTGAAAAAGCGGCTGATTTGATCCATACCCCGTATGCCAATACGGTTGGTTTGGAAGATGCTGTCGCTGGGATCGAAGGTATTGAGGCCGCTGGTATGTTTGCCGTTGGTGTGGGCAAACCGGAGGTTCTGGGCAAAGCAGATTTGCTCTTCCCGGATACCGCCCACTTGGATTTGGCAAAGATTGAGGCCGCCTTTACGAGTCAGCGCGGCTGATTTGTAGAAACGTTTACAGCTTGACTACTTAGAGCAGACTGATATATCGGTCTGCTTTTTTCTTTAGGCCCTTTAAACTGCCGGACCAATGATGTAGGATTGTGTAATTATAACGTAAAAGGGGTAGACGGCAGCATGCATGATTTGACCCGGGGACCAATTCTCAAACAGATTATCTGGTTCACGATTCCCTTGTTGATTGGGAATATTTTTCAACAAATGTATACGGTGATCGATACGCTGATCGTGGGCCGGACAATTGGTGTGCAAGCTTTGGCGGCTGTGGGGTCCACCGGGAGTTTGTTCATGCTGATCATTGGCTTTGCCCAGTCCACCACGGCCGGGTTGGCCATCGTTACGGCGCAGCGTTATGGTTCACGGGATTTGCAAGGTGTGAAGAAATCCTTTGCGGCCAGTATTGTGATTTCTCTCGTGATCTCCGCTGTGTTGACCGCGCTGAGTTTGACTTTCACGATGCCGCTGCTTCGGCTGATGCAGACGCCGGAAGACATTATTCACGATGCAGCCAGTTTTATCTCAGTCCTGTTTGGCGGGATTGTAATCGCTGTATTTTACAATTTGTTTGCCAATATGCTGCGCGCGCTGGGCGATTCCCGGACGCCGCTGATTTTCCTGATTCTAGCCTGTATCGTGAACATTGGCTTGGATTTTTGGTTCATCCTCGGGTTCCACATGGGGGTCGCCGGGGCGGGGTACGCGTCTTTGACCGCTCAGGGGTTATCGGCGGTCTTAAGCGGCCTCTATATTTGGCGGCGGGTACCGGTCCTTGTCTTGCGGCGTAAGGATTTTCGCGGTCTGACCAAACAAATTTTTCCGCATATTCGTATTGGTTTGCCCATGGGTTTCCAGGCATCGATCATCTCGATTGGTTCCCTGATCATCCAGATCATGCTGAATACGCTGGGGTCCCAGTCCGTGGCGGCGTACACTGCAGCGGCCCGGATCGATGGTCTGGCGACCATGCCGGCGATGTCCTTTGGCATCACAATGGCGACATTTGCCGCTCAGAATTTAGGGGCTCGTCACTATGATCGGATTCGCCAGGGTGTGAAGAAGGCGTTGATCACTTCGGTGACTGTCTCCATTGTTTTAGGGACCAGTATCATTTTACTTGGCCGTCCCTTGGTGAATATGTTTGTGGGTAATCATCAGCCGCATATCACCAGCATGGCGCAAATTTATTTCCATTTTAATGCCAGTATGTACTTTCTTTTAGCGATTCTCTTCATCGTACGGTATACCTTGCAGGGCTTGGGCCAAAGCATGGTGCCGACGATTGCTGGGGTGATGGAGCTCGTGATGCGGACCTTTGCCGGCTTGATCCTTGTCCATCTTTTTGGATTTGCTGGTGCCTCCGCGGCGAATCCGCTGGCCTGGCTCGGATCGTTGATCGTGCTGATCAGTTCCTACGTGCAGACGATGCGCAAACTGAAGAGTTTGGCCATCAATCAGCCGGTGGCCGAGACGCCGCTGCCCTTGGGCCGTGGCCAGCACCCCTTAGAACAGCATCATCAATCATAAATTGGGCTGATGCGATCCTTCGAGTAATTTTTTTACTCGGAGGATTTTTTTCGCATTTTTCCGCTGGTTCACGTACTTAATAGGTGCAGGGGGGTGGACACACAATGGATGTAACCAAGCAACTCATGGCGCCTGCCATTACGGCTCGCGTGTCGGACATCTATTTACGACCGGACCGCAACGGCTATGCCGTGATCTGGCGGCGGGTCAGTGGTTTGGAGACGGTCGCAGCATTGTCGTTGGCAGAAGGCCAGCAGGTAATCAATGCACTGAAGTATTTGACACAGTTGGATGTCAGTGAGACCCGCCGGCCCCAATCAGGGATGTGGCGATACGGCCCACAGCTCAATGTCCGCGTGGCGACGGTGGGAGATTATCTGGAACGGGAAAGCAGTGTGCTGCGGATTCTTTATCCGTTGACCAAAGAACCGCATTTGTTTTTTCCGAACCAGTTTGCCCTGCTCTGTGATTTAGCTCGGCAGCGAGGCTTGATCGCGTTTGCCGGGCCGATGGGCTCGGGAAAAACAACCTTGATGTACCAGGTGGCGGCGCAACTTGCCCGGCAGCAAGTCGTAATGGCAATTGAAGATCCAGTGGAAATTGCCCATCCCGGAATCAAACAAGTGCAGGTGAACGATACGGCGGGTATGACCTATCCCGTGTTGTTGAAGGCTGCCCTGCGCGAACGGCCGGACGTGCTGATCATCGGCGAAGTCCGGGACGCGCCCACTGCAAAACTGGCCTTCGAAGCCGCTCTCAGCGGCCATTCGGTCTTTACGACGATCCACGCGCGGACCACTGGCGGGATTATTGGGCGCATGCTGCAAATGGGTCTGCCGGCCGAGGTGCTGCGCAACAGTCTGACCGGGTTAGTGTATCAGCGCCTGCTGCCAGGGCAGAATGGGCCGCCGCAGTTATTGTGCGACACGGCGTCCCAAACAGCCCTGGGTCAACTGATCGAACAGCCCCAACAATGTTTCATTGCCTGGCAGCAGGCTCTGCGGACCCTTTACGGAGACGGGCAAATCTCGCGGGAAACGGCGGTGCAGTTTCAATATGCGTAAACGACCGGCGAAGATCAAGTATCAGGAAGAAACGTTCTTCATCGTCCAGGTAGGTAAAATGCTGCAGCACGGTTTGGCCCTGCCGGTGGCCATCGATTATATCGCCCGCACCCGGCCGACCTTGCGTACCGCCGCTCGCCGGTTGGGTCATTTGCTGCGGGACGGCTCCAGTCTGGCTGCAGGCATGCGTCAGGTGGGCTTCTCGGCGCCGTTATGCGATCAGGTCGCCATGCCCCAGGCCAATGGCCGGCTGAGCCATTTCTTGATGCGGGTGGGTCGCTTCCAGCAAGGCCAGCGCCAACGGATGCAAAAGCTGCAAAAGGCCTGTGTCTACCCCATGTTTCTGCTGGGCTTTGTAGGCGTGATTCTCTTACTGGTCCGCCTGGTGATTCGGCTGCAATTTGCGGCGCTGGGGATGACCGGGGAGACCGGGTTTAGCCGTTGGCTGACGACTGGTTTCGGGGTGCTGGTGCTGGTTGGCTGTCTACTCGGGTGGTCCGGCTATCGTTGCTGGCACGCGCCGATGACTGGTCAGCGAGTTGCCCGCATTTTCCACTGGCCCGTGGTCGGCAGCACACTGCGCTGCTATATTTATCACACGCTGCTCTATGACTTGAGTATGCTGCTGGGCAACGGTTGGACGATGAAGGAAATCATTGCGCTGCAGAGTGCCTTCGGTGAGGGCTCGCTGGTTGCTGCGCTGCTCAAAGATATGGAGACGGAGTTTCGTACCGGTACGGGCTTTGTGATCATTGTCGACCGCCTGGTTTATTTTCCCAGCGAAGTCGCCAGCCTCCTGGCCCAGGGCAGCAGTGCCCAAGAACTAGCGGGGAGCTAGAGGTTTTGGCCGACCAATACTATGAGCAGATGCTGACCCGCATTGATAAGTTGATTACGCGGATTCAACCAGCCTGCTTTTTGCTGGTGGCGTTGTCGGTGCTGTGCATTTATGGCGAGTTGCTGCTGCCGATTTATGGGCAGATGCAGATTTTGAATTAATTAAACGAAGAAAATGGAGGAATTATCATGATGACATTTGTTAAGAACCAATGGGTGGCGAAGCGGAAGGAACGGAAGGGTTTCACGCTTTTGGAAATGCTTTTGGTGGTTTTTATCATTGCAGCGCTGCTACTGTTGGTACTGCCTGGATTGATTAAGCAGCAAACGTCCGTAACGGAAAAGACGGATGAGGCGTTTGTGACCACGGTTCAAAATCAAGTCACTGTTTATGCGTCTGATAATAACGGTACATTTCCAGAAAACTTCGACGCACTCAAAGGAGGATATCTTTCCACAAAACAAACTGAGAAGGCAAACGACAAGCTCAAACTTGATAAAAAGACCGGAGAAGTATTATTGAGGACAGACAGTTCCTCCGGAAATGAGCAAGGTTAGTTTCGCCTTCACCCTTGCCGAAACTCTCATCGTCGTCGCTTGCGTCTGTGCCCTCGGCTTATTCGCCGTCCCCCACGTGCAAACGCTCGGCCGGACCACCGCTACTCGTGCTTTTCTGGATCGCTTCAAAGCCACCTACTAAAAACACGAAAACCGCGCCCGTCTCACGCAGAAAAATTACCACATCGAATTAGGCCCCACCGTGCAGGCGGCCCGGTATATTTTCGTCAAGCAGGAAACAGAAACACCAAAACCACCGCGGGACGAACCACTCAAGGCCAAGGATTGGATCGATATTCCGGCCACACTCACGGCGACGGTGAATCGGACCAATCCGAAGATCGGGCCGCATGGGGTTGAGAACTGCACTTGGACCTTTCAAGAGATTGCGACTCGCACACAATATCAAATCACAGTCCAAATGAAATGGGGACGATTGATTGAAACAAAGACGTAACGGCGTTCTGATGGCTGAGGCCCTGACGGCGCTCTTCGTGCTGACGGCGGTGGTCATGCTGTATATGGTGGCCACCACCCAGATCAATCGCCAGCTGAACCAGGCCCAGCAAGAAGCCGCTTTGAACGCCGCCCTGCTGTCAGCGATGCGCACCTCGGACCAAGCACCTGTCACCTTGCGTCAAGGACAGCAAGTGTTCCATGCCCAAGTCTCAACAAATGCGGTGATTGGTCATAGCGCTGTTTTCCAAGGGCAGTGGTCATGGTGAAACGCCGGGACGCTTTCACGCTGTTCGAGACGTTGGATCGTGACGGCCTTCTGCGGTCTGGCGGCCATGATCGTGCAGTATGCGGTGGCGAGCAAACAGACGCAGGGGCTGGGCATTGATCGGTTCGGCTGGTACCTTGGCACGAATGATTTAGCGGAGTATTTGCACGACAAAACAGTCGTGAGTATTGGCCATGGCGGGGACGTGGTGACGCTGAGCACGACGAAAAACCAGCAAGCCACCCACCAGTTGAATACGTATCGGAATGCAAAAGGCAATTGGCAGATTCGCGCGCAAAATCAATCCAGCGAGGGCCATGAACCAATCATCACCAATTTGGCTGACCACCAGGTGAAGTTTTCCCTGGTCAGCTCCCGGTTGTTGCGGGTGCGCGCGCATTTGCCCGATGTTCAGCACCAGAAAGGAGTGATTTATGAAATTGATCTGCCGATTGCTGGGGCGCTCCCGCCGAGGCATGATCCTGCCCACCGCGCTGGTCCTGACGACTCTGCTGTTCAGCCTGCTGGCAATGACCGTCAGCCAAGGCGCCAATCGGGTCCAGGCGTGGCACGAACTCATCGCCAATCAGGAGTTTGACGGCAGCTTTCTGATCGCCAAGGAGTTGATCGGCCAGGGCAAGCAGCAGGGCCAAATTGAGTTGGGTCGCGGCCGTTATGCTGAATGGCACTACAAGGAACGCAAAGTATACGTCACGTTAATGCCCAGCAAATTCGAACAAAACCGGTCCTTGGATAAAATCTATTGATTACCGTTTCCATTCCCAATAGGCCGGCATCTCACAAGTAAAATACCAGTTGGTCAAATGCACGGATAATGTTACAATTATTCGTGTATTTTTGTTTTTTGGAAGGAGATCAAATTGGCAGAGGCAGACACAGTACAACAGGTTTTTGCACCTTTGGACGAGGCGATCACGACCCTCAGCGATGACTTGCGGGTCTCTTATTGGGCGGCGCTGCCAGAAGAGTTGGCGAACCTTAATAATAACGAGATTCACGTGGAAAATGGGGCGCCGACTGCAGCCGCCATTGCCCAATTAACTGCACTGGGGGACCGGTTCAAAGCGGCTAAAGCAGCAGTGGGGTTGACGGCAACGCAAACAGCGATCCAATTAACGATCGTCAAGGGAATGCGGGAAGCAAAGGTTGACGCCAATTTGATGATTACACCAGAGGCGATCGGCACTCTGGTGGCGACCGTTGCGGACGTGATTTTGGCTGGTGCGCCCAGCACCACGATCTTGGACCCCAGTGTCGGCACCGGCAATCTGCTGCTCACCGTAATGCGGCAGCTGCCGCTGGCCGGGGACGCCCACCGGCACGGCTATGGGGTGGACAACAATGAAGACTTGCTGGCCGTGGCCGATGCCTTTGCACGGCAATTGAACGAGTCAGTGGAATGGTTCCACCAAGACGGTATTGCGCCATTAGTCGTTCCGCCGGTCGACATGGTCGTCAACGAGCCGCCAGTGGGGTATTATCCATTGGACGACGTCGCAAAAGACTTTGCCACTCGAGCTGAAGAGGGCCATTCCTTTGCCCACCACTTGTTTATCGAACAAGGTATGCATTACGTTCAGGATGGCGGTTTCGGCTTCTTCATTATTCCCACGGCGCTATTTAATTCGAAGGAAGCCCGGGGCTTGACCGCTTGGATGGCCCAGCAGACGTATATTCAAGCGCTGCTGGAATTGCCCAAGGGCTTGTTCCAGGATGAGAACGTGGCAAAATCGATCCTTGTGCTGCAAAAACACGGCGGCGCGGCTCAGCAGGCAAAACAGATCCTGCTGGCAGGGATCCCTAATCCGGACGACCACCGGGGCATTGCGGAATTCTTCCAAAACGTACGCGATTGGCGCAAAGATAACATCAAGACCAATCATTAATCTTACCCAAGTAAGCGATTTTAGCGTATGCTGGAATCAGCTCATGATGAAAGCAGGTTAAACATCAATGAAAATTTTGGCGGTGAACACGGGCAGCTCAACTTTAAAGTGGAAGCTGTATGATATGCCCGCAGAGCATGTGATTGCGGAAGGTATGCTGGACCGGATGGGTCTGGGCGACTCGGTTTTTACAGTAAAATTCAATGGCGAAAAAACCAAAGAAGTGGGCGACATCAAGAACGCTGAAGAGGCGGTCAAAAAATTGATGGCTACGCTGATCGATCGCAAAATTATCGGCAGCTTTGACGAAATTCAAGGCATCGGTCATCGGATCGTTGCTGGGGGCGAAACATTTGAGCATTCGGCGCTGATGACACCGGAGAATATCCAAAAGGTCAAGGATTTTGCGGATTTTGCGCCGCTACATAACCCGGCTGAAGCCGGCGGCATTGAGGCGTTTGCCAAGCTGCTGCCGAATGTGCCCCAGGTGGGCGTGTTTGACACGGCGTTCCATTCCACCATGCCTCAGGAGAATTACCTGTATAGTATTCCCATGGAATACTACCGCAAATACGGTGCCCGCAAGTATGGCGCCCACGGGACCAGCCATCGGTACGTTTCTGCGCGGGCAGCTGAACTGCTCCATGCAGATTTGAGGTCGCTGAAGATGATCACGCTGCACATGGGCAGCGGGGTTTCGGTCACCGCCATTAAAGATGGTAAGTCTCTGGATACGTCCATGGGCTTCACGCCGCTGGCCGGGGTAACGATGTCCACTCGCTCGGGCGATATTGATGCGTCCCTGGTCGCTTATCTGATGGGCAAATTGAATATCACGGATCCTAACCAGATGGTGGATATCTTGAACACGAAGTCTGGTATTCTCGGGCTTTCTGAACTGTCTCCGGATATGCGCCAACTGGAACAAACCATCGATATCCGGCCGCAATCCAAGCTGGCCATTGATATCTTTGTCAACCGAATCATTAAGTACATCGGGTCTTACACCGCCATCATGGGCGGCCTGGATGTTCTGGTCTTCACCGCCGGCATTGGCGAAGGCGATATCAAGATGCGGGCGCGGATCGTCAACAAGCTCAATTATATGGGTGCGAAGATTGATCCGGAACGTAATGACGTCATGGCCAAGGAACGCTTGATTTCCACTGATGATTCCAAGGTCAAGGTCATGCTGGTCCCGACCAACGAAGAATTAATGATTGCCCGGGATACTGTCCGCGTGGCCCAGTTGGATTAATTGCTCAAACCCTTTTGGAACCCTGAGAAGAAGGCATCTAAGCCTTTTTCGAAGGGTTTCTGTTTTAGAAAGCGAGGTGCCGCCATGACTTTGTTATATTGTGTGATCATGGTCGCTTTGACCATCGTGGTCGTCATCGAACGACGGGCTCTGCGCATTAAAGCAAAACGCCGCTGGTGGTTTACAATACTCTTGTGGGTGGTGGCCTTGGTCATGCTGGTGGTGCCGTTTTGGCAGCATACCAGTCAGGAATATCTGATCAGCGGATTGTTTGTCGCCGCCGTGCTGATTCTTTTGACCCTCTGGCGCCAGGGCTTGGCCGACTTTGCTGTGATCAACGGTATGCTGGCGACCCGGGCTTATAGCGGACTGACCGGTTATCTGCTGGTACCGGAAAATGACACGGTCGCTGCAACGTTTTACGGCGGCAGCGTGCGGGTCACTACATTGCATTTGCTGGCAACCGCTGACCAAATCACAGCGCTGCTCAGCACCCAGGCACCGCAAATCAAACGGTTGACTAAAGCACCGGAAAACCAGTGACTTGCAGCAAACCCACGTTCTCTATACAATAGTAAGTGACTACTTTAGATAGAGGTGATGCGTGATGGCAAGACATCGCCGGCGATTACAGGATGTGGGCCAGATCGTATCCGCTGATCGCATGCGCCAGTACGTGGCCCATGCGCAGTTGGAAGATCTGCAATTTGTCCAGCAGCTGATCGATGAACGGACGGAAGAAATTTTGGCTGAGCAGGGCGCGGGTGAATTCCCCGCCTTTGCCCGGCTGGCCCAGAAACGGCAGGACCAACTGGTCGTGCTGCAGCGGCTCATTGATCACGAGCAGGGGCGGGGCTATTACCAAAAACATGCCACAGCCCCCAGCTTTTTCCACGATTACTTACGGGATTATCCCACTGATGCGATTTTTGATGCGACCCATGAGTTGTGGGATATTGACGACGCCCTGCGCCGGATGCAGGCGGCTATCGGCCCCATCATTCAATGGCAGCGGCGGATCCGCAAGGCCGGGTTCACCATTAACCAAACACGCCATTCCCAGCGCAGCCTGAGCGTGTATCTCTATTTGCCGATTCACCAGGCCGAGGCATTTGCGATTGTTTTTGGGCAAAACTTCGATGTTCCACGGTTTCTGGACATGGTGGCGCATCGGCCGACGAATCCAGAGTTCAGCGTGCGGCTGTCAGACCACGTGACCGGCTTGTACTATAATCAAAGAGAAGGGGCTCAGCGGCGATACCGCGAGGCCGATATCAATCTATACGTATAGATAGAAAAAGAGGTTGAACATGACTGAAAAACGGGCATTATTCATCATTTTTGGCGGGTCGGGCGACTTGGCCCAGCGTAAGCTTTATCCAGCGCTGTACGGTCTGTATTATCAGGGCCGGCTGGCTAAGCATTTCGCCGTGATCGGTACCGCGCGGCGCCCCTGGACCGACGACCATTACCACGACATCATTAAGCAGTCGCTGGTGGGAGCGCCGGGGTCAGCGCATCAAAAGACTGAATTTGCGGAGCATTTCTACTATCAGTCCCACGATGTGACCGACGCTGCCCATTATGTCACGTTGCGGGATTTGGCGGAAAAGCTGGACAAGCAATATGCCTTAGACGGTAATCGGGTCTTTTACATGGCGATGGCCCCGCGGTTCTTCGCGACCATTGCGGAACGTGTCAAATCCGAGCAGCTGCTGTCTGACAAAGGGTTCAATCGCTTGATCGTGGAGAAGCCTTTCGGTCGGGATTTTGCCACCGCGAAGCAATTGAACGATGATATTTCCCAAGCTTTTTCCGAGGAACAAATTTATCGGATCGATCACTACTTGGGTAAAGAAATGGTGCAGGACATCATGCCGTTGCGCTTTGCCAATCCACTGCTGGGCCATGCTTGGTCCAAGGACTTCATCGATAATATTCAAATCACTTTGGCCGAAGATATTGGTGTCGAAGAGCGTGCCGGGTATTATGAGACCGCCGGTGCCCTGCGGGATATGGTCCAGAACCATATTTTCCAAATCATTGCCATGCTGACGATGGAGAAACCGGCGAGATACGATGCGGCATCGATTCACGCAGCGAAGCGCGCGGTATTGTCTGCCATCAAACCGTATACGCCGACTCAAGTGCACGACAAATTTGTTCGCGGTCAATATCTTGGCGGGGATGATATTGGGCTGTCTTACCGGGAAGAGGACAATATCGCGTCCGATTCCACAGTGGAAACTTACGTGGCCGGCCGGGTGGACATCGACAACGATCGTTGGCGCGGGGTGCCGATTTATATCCGCACCGGCAAGCGGCTGAAGGCCAAGCAATCTCGGATCGATATTGTCTTCAAGCCGACCAGCGACAATATTTTGCCGACGATCAATGATGCACCGGTTGGGGCCAACGTCTTAACTCTGATCATTGAACCAGAAACCGGGATGCACCTGACTTTGAACGGTAAGGAAATCGGCACCAGCGATGCCGTGAGTCCGTTCAAGCTGGACCACGCGTTGGATCAGGACGAATTAGCCAAAGCACCGGAAGCCTATCAGCGGTTAATGCTGAACATTCTGGACGGCAATAAGCTCACCTTCACCCACTGGGCGGAATTGGCGGCCAGCTGGCACTTCATTGATGCCATTCGGACTGTTTGGGACAATGACAAAGCAGACGCCTTAGCCTTTTACAACAGCGGGACCATGGGGCCGCAACAAGCAGATGATCTGCTGGCCCGGGATCACCGGCAGTGGATCTGGCAGGGCGACACGACGAAATAGGATCAAAACGCGAGGTGCGCTCCACGGGGTGGCCCCGCGTTTTTTCCGCTGCTAGCGAGAAAGGAGAGCAGCCATGCTAGGCCGATTACCGATTATTCAACACAACGACCGCCGCATCATTCACCTCGACATGGATGCCTTCTATGCTTCGGTGGAGGAACGGGAGCATCCTGAATTTGTTGGCCGGCCGCTGGTGATCGCGCGCAACCCCCGGGAAACCCACGGCAAGGGAGTGGTCACCACCGCCAACTATGTCGCCCGGTCTTTCGGCGTTCACTCGGCGATGCCGGCCAATCAGGCGGCTCAGCTCCTGGCCGGGGAGCCGGTCATTTGGCAGCCGCCCAATTTTCCGTTATACCGCAGTGTGTCTGCTCAGGTGCACCAAATCATGCATCGGGTCACCCCCTTCATCGAACCCTTGGCCTTGGATGAGGCGTATTTGGACGTGGGCGCCCGGTTCCCGGAATGGCCACAGACGGTGCGAGCGGCGGCCTATCTGCAACGCACGATTCGCCAGGAGACTCGGCTGACCTGTTCGGTGGGAATTTCGTATAATAAGTATTTGGCCAAACTGGCGTCAGACTTTAATAAGCCTTTCGGCCGTACGATCATCACGCCGGCGGCAGCTCCGGTATTTCTGGACCGCCTGCCGATTCGCAAGTTTCAGGGGGTCGGGGAGAAGACTGCACCGCGTTTGTTGGCGATGGGCATTACCACCGGGGCGGAGCTGCGCCAGCTGACGCTGACCCAACTCACCGATGCTTTTGGTAAATTCGGTTATATGTTGTATCGCCGCATTCGCGGTGTTGACGACCGGCCGGTGGCCTATGCCCGGGAACGCAAGTCGATTGGCAAGGAGCGCACTTTTGCGCCTTTTCTGACCTCGGATGAAGCCAGCACGCGCCGGATCACGACGTTGGCTCAGGAAGTGGCGGCACTGCTGCAAAGCAAGCAGCGCAAGGGCAGCACGGTGACGTTAAAGATGCGGGACGGGGAGTTTAATACAGAAACCAAGCGGGTGACGCTGAAGGAACCGACCCAGGATGCCCAGCTGATTACCAGCGTTGCCCTGCAGCTCTGGCAAAAATATGGCGCTGCTATCCTGGCTAACGGTGTTCGCTTGCTGGGCGTCACGGTCTCCAGTCTCGTGCCGGTGACCATGGAGAACCTCACGCTGCCCGTGTTTGACTAGCACCTATGGTATACTGATTCTCAGAAATGGATGGGGTGGCAGTGGCAACAAAACACGAAAAAATTATCCAATATATCGCGGATACTGATATTGGTCAAAAAATATCGGTACGCAGCGTAGCTCGCCAGATGGGGGTCTCCGAGGGAACGGCTTACCGGGCAATCAAGTCAGCAGAAACCGAGGGGCTGGTCGCGACGGTGCCCCGAGTCGGGACGATTCGCGTGGAAAAAACCATTCGCGGGGACATCAAAAACCTGACCTTCGGTGATATTTTGCGAATCATTGACGGCACGCTGTTTGGCGGGGAAACTGGGTTGCAGCATCGGCTGGACCGCTTCGTGATTGGGGCAATGACCACCGATGCGATGCGCGATTATATCACCCCAGGGGCGATGCTCATCGTCGGCAACCGAGAGGACGCGCAGCTGATGGCCCTGGGCAACGGAGCCGGGGTATTGATCACTGGCGGATTCACCGCCAGTCCGGCGGTGGTCGCCGCCGCTGACAAGGCGGCGCTGCCCTTGATCGGCTCAAACTACGACAGTTTCACAGTGGCCACGATCATCAACCGGGCGATTTCTGATCAGCAAATTAAGAAAGAAATCGTCACGGTGGCCGATGCCTATGTGCCCATCGCCCAAACTGCTTATCTCCGGCAAGACGAAACGGTATCCCGCTATCGCCAGCTGGCCAAGGCGGTGAAGCATTCCCGCTTCCCGGTGGTTGCTCGCGACATGCGGGTGGTCGGGGTGATTACCGCGAAAGATCTGCTCACGGCGTTGGCGGAAACCACGCTGGACCGAGTGATGACTAAGAATCCGGTCACGGTGCGCAAAGAAATGAGCGTTGCTTCGGTTTCCCACTTGATGGCCTGGAACAGCATTGAAATGATTCCTGTGGTAGACGCGGAGTTTCGACTCTTGGGGATTGTCACCCGGACGGATGTCATGCGCAATCTGCCCACCCCGGGTCATCAGAGCGAGGGCAGCGACACGTTTTTTGATGCGATCCATACGAGTTTGCGGACCAACGAAGACAATCGCCGCTGGCAGACGATCGTTACTCCCCAGATGACCAACTCACTGGGGACCATCGCGGTTGGCGTCTTGTCCGAAATGATCACGGATGTCGCCCAGGATTTCTTAAAACATAATTATCAAAAACGATCGCTGATCGAACAGATCACGGTCAATTATTTAAAATTGATTCAATTGGAACATCGCGTCCAAATCGTGCCGGAATTACTGGATCTGGGCCGGCGCTCGGCCAAGCTGGAAATTACCGTGAGCGCGGAACACGTGCTCAGTGCCAAGGCGTTCGTGGTGTGTCAAATACTGGAGGAAGAATAAATGGCTGTTAATGAAGCAAGATTGACGGAAATTATCAAGACGATCCAAGCGTACGATACGATCATCATTCATCGCCACGAGCATCCGGACCCCGACGCGATCGGGTCCCAGGGCGGTCTGGCGGAGATGCTGAAGCTGTCCTTCCCAGAAAAAAAAGTCTATGCCGTGGGTGCGGATATTGGCAATCTGGGCTGGCTGAACACGATGGATACGGTGGCCGATGACGTGTATCAAAACGCTCTGGTGATCGTGACTGACACTGCCAATACCCCCCGAATCTGCGATCAGCGCTTCAGCACTGGGAAAGCCTTGATTAAGATCGATCACCATCCCAATGATGATCCTTACGGGGATATCACTTATGTGGACGTTGATGCGTCCAGCTGTTCGGAAATCATTGTGGATTTGTTCCACGCCGGCCACGGCCTGCTCAAGTTGAACGGCGCCGCTGCCCGGCTGCTCTACGCCGGCATCGTCGGCGATACCGGCCGCTTCTTATATCCGGCAACCACGAGCAAGACATTCCGAGCGGTCAGTGAACTCGTGACCTATGACTTTTCCCCGGCAGATGTTTCCCAGCGGATGAACGAAATTAATTTAGGCCAGGCCAGGCTGCAGAGCTATGTGTTCAACCATTTGCAGGTGGATGACCACGGGGCAGCCTGGGTGATCATTCCCCAGGCGGCGTTAAAGGAATTAGGTATCAGCAATGATGATGCCTCGGCCGCCGTCTCCACCCCTGGCCGCCTGCGGGACGTCAAGGCGTGGTTGGAGTTCGTGGAAAACCCCGCTGGACCCTATCGCGTACATTTGCGTTCTAAAGGACCGGTGATCAATGAATTGGCTAAAGCCCACGACGGCGGCGGTCATCCGCTGGCCAGCGGGGCCAAGGCCAAAGACCAGGCAGAAATCGACACCATGATTCAGCAGTTGCAGACCCTCGTGGCCGCTTGGCACGACTAAACGCTCGGGTCTGGAGAGGAGTTTTCACTAGATGAGCACATTCGCTCAATATAATTTCCCTGATTTCTTAAATCAGGCACTGACCGCGATTCACTTCACCACGCCGACGGATGCCCAAGAGGCACTTTTACCGCCCATCCTGGCGGGCAAGGATGTCGTGGGTCAAGCAGAGACCGGCAGCGGCAAGACCCATGCTTTCCTGTTACCAATTCTGGCTGGTATTCAAACGGCGGAACACACCGTTCAGGCGGTCATCACCGCCCCGAGTCGGGAATTGGCGGAGCAGCTGAAGGACGCGGCGGAACAACTCGTCAGCCGCCAGGAGCCCCAAACCCGAATTTTGCTCGCTGTGGGCGGTACCGATAAGGAGCGGCTGGTGGAGAAAATCGAACACCGCCAGCCCCAGCTGGTTATCGGGACCCCCGGCCGGTTGGCAGATCTCGTGACCAGTCATGTGCTGCAGGTGCAGACCACGCAGTATTTTGTTGTCGATGAGGCCGACATGTCTCTGGACATGGGCTTTTTGACCGATATCGACCATATCGCCTCGGCGATGCCGACCAAATTACAGATGCTGGTTTTCTCGGCGACGATTCCAGAAAAGCTGCAGCCGTTTTTGCGCAAGTACATGCACAGTCCGGAGATGGTGCGGGTGGCCTTAAAGTCAGTGATTTCCCCAACCATCAAGAATATCCTGCTGGCCACCAAGGGCCGGGATCACAACCGGATCATCAATACCTTATTGCATATCGGCCAACCGTTTTTGGCGCTGGTTTTTGCCAACACGAAAGAGCGGGTCGATGAACTCTATGATTATCTGCAAAAACAGGGATTGAAAGTCGCTAAGATCCATGGGGATATTCCCCCGCGGGAACGACGGCGGACAATGAAGGAAGTCCGCGACTTGCAGTATCAGTATGTTGTCGCCACTGATTTGGCGGCCCGGGGAATCGATGTTCCGGGCGTATCGCTGGTGATCAACGATGACTTCCCCAAGGACCCGGAATTCTTTATCCATCGCGTGGGCCGGACCGGCCGAAACGGCTTGGCAGGTACCGCCATTTCTCTTTATGATCCGGAGCAGGAACAGCAAGTGGCCCAAATCGAAGGCTTAGGCATCAGTTTCGTACCGGAAGAATTGAAGGACGGCGAACTGGTGGCGGCTAATGACCGCAACCGCCGCCGGGATCGGCAGGGTGTCGCCCAGGCCATTGACCCCAGTATCAAGGGCATGGTGGCCAAGGAAAAGAAGAAGCGCATGCCCGGATATAAGAATAAGATCCGCAAGGCAATCAAAGTGGATGCCCGGCGGAAACGGAAGATCGCACGAAGGGAGCAGCGGCGCAAATGATGAATCCTCAGCAGTTGAATCGGCCGACCTGGGAGCAGTTAACGGGGGAACAACAGCATTTGCTGTTTACTCAAATCCTGCGGTACTTCGTCAATCCGCTGCTGCCCACGACTGAAATCGCGCCGGTGTGCATCACCGTTCAGGGGAAAAACTTTGCCTCCCAAACGGTGATGATTGCCGGCCAGCGTTACATCTTTGTGCCCGGTCAGCTCCAGGCTCAGCTAGGCTATCAGGTGACCGGGCAAGAAGTGCTGACGCCCCAGTTATGGGATGACGGCAGTGCAGTCTTGGAACATCCGGATTTACCGGCCATGGCGTTGACCACCAATGGCCAGCGGGAGCGGTATTTGACTGATTTTACCACCGCTCCGCGGACAGCGGACATTCCGCCGCTGCTCGTGGCTCAGCAGCCTTTGCCCATTGATCAGCGCAGTGTCGGGCTTTACACGCCCGGGACTGATGATTTTTCAGGGGATGTCGTGACGTTTAAGAAGATCCGCCAAACTGTGGGCAGCCAGTTGCGCCAAGCCCCCCGGGCGATCGTCACCCCGGAAATGAGTATTTATTTCGTGCCCACCGCCGTGCTGGGTGAATATCAGCTGCGCGTCGCGGAGGCACTGCCGCCCATGGTTTTGACCCAGACCTTGGCGCGTCAGGGATTTTCTGTCTTGGCCCCAGATGAGTACGAATACGTGGTCAGCGGCGGTCAAACAACGCTGTTCCCATGGGGCGCTCAGGGGCTGACCGACCTGCCGCCGGTGATTCCCAACCGCTTCGGCATTCGCTTCAGTGCACGTCAATACACAGCGGAGATGACCACGGATTCGCTGACCTGGCGAGGCGGTTGGCCAGTCTCTGGCGGGCAGAAAAAAGTGGAAGCACAACTGCCGTTTTCGGCCTTCTATGACAGCGGCCGGCTGCCCGGTTTTGGCGATCTGCCTTTGCCCCAGCAAGTCTATCATCAGGTGATCCGGGTCTCGTTTGACGACGATGACCGGTAGCTTTACCACTTTTTGACAAAAATCAGTCGTCAACGTGACAAAAAAGGAGTATCGTACTCTGTGAAATCGAAGGTTGCTGATTTTTCAAGGCTATGGTCATTTCTAAGAGGAGTTATTTCTTTATGCAAACATTGATTTTTGGTCACCGCGGTTATCCCGCCCGCTTCGCAGAAAACAGTCTTCAGGGTTTCCAGTATGTCTGTGCCCACCACATTGACGGTATTGAAACTGATGTACAGCGCACTAGTGACGGCCACTTAGTCATTATCCATGATGAAACTATCGATCGCACGACCGATGGCAGCGGCTATGTGAAAGACATGACCTTGGCTGAGCTGCAGTCGTGGCATCAAGCTAACGGGGAATCGATTCCTACCTTGGCCCAGTTTCTGGATGCGCTGGGCAATTGGCACGGCCAAATCAACATTGAATTTAAGACCGGCAAAGTTCGCTACCCTGGCATTGAAGCCGAGACCCAGCGGGCAGTCGCGACAGCTGGGCGGACCGACGAGGTCGTCTACTCGTCGTTTAACCCGGATAGTCTAGTCGCGCTGCACGAAATCGCCCCTGAACAACCTGTGGCACTGCTGGCCAAAGAAGCGACCCCGGAGAAAGTCGCACCGGTTCAAAATATTTTATCGGCCTTGCATTTGGAAAAGATGGAAACGCCCAGCCAGCTGCCGGAACGGATCTGGACTGTCAACGATCCGTGGCAGATGCGGGCGCTGTTCCGGGCGCCAAAAGTCGTCGCCATCATCACCGATAAGTTTGAGGAAGCGCAAGACGTCCGCCAGCTGCAAACCAGCAAGCAGACGGCATAACAGCGTTGCACGGGGCTTTTTCCCGTGGTATACTCAAATTTGTTTGGGACATACAGACCGTGTCCCGCTGCTGCAGAGAAGCCCCGGCTGGTGCGAGGGGTGCCGCGGAACGGTCTGTGCTACCCGCTGATCGTCACCGATCACTAATTTAATCAATCAAAGTGGTAATGATAAACATCATTGCAATCAAGGTGGTACCGCGTGCAAGCGCCCTTGAATGCGATGATGTTTTTTTACCGGCAAGAAAGAGGCAGTCAACTGATGAAAGAAATGAGCAGTGCCCAAGTACGGCAAACGTTCCTGGACTTTTGGCAATCCAAGGGGCACGACGTAGAGCCCTCTGCGTCGCTGATCCCGAAGGACGACCCGACGCTATTATGGATCAATTCCGGGGTCGCCACGTTGAAGAAGTATTTCGACGGGACCGTGATCCCGAAGAATCCGCGAATCACCAACGCCCAGAAGAGTATCCGCACGAATGATATTGAGAATGTTGGGAAAACCGCCCGGCACCAGACATTCTTTGAAATGCTGGGAAACTTCTCCGTCGGCGATTATTTCAAAAAAGAAGTCATTCCCTGGGCTTGGGAACTGCTGACGGATCCGAAATGGTTTGGCTTTGAACCGGATCGGCTGTACATGACGGTGTACCCGAAGGATACAGAAACTTACAAATTATGGCAGGAGGCCGGCGTCAAGAAAGATCATTTGGTTTTGGCCGAAGATAACTTCTGGGATATCGGCGGCGGCCCCAGCGGTCCGGACTCCGAAATTTTCTACGACCGCGGTCAGCACTACAACAATGTCGCGGAAGACGATCCAGAAAATTATCCCGGTGGTGAGAACGAACGCTATTTGGAGATTTGGAACATTGTCTTTTCTGAATTCAACCATCTGCCCGATGGCCGCTATGTTGAACAGCCCCATAAAAACATCGATACCGGCATGGGTCTGGAACGGGTCGTATCGATTTTCCAGGATGCGCCGACAAACTTCGAGACGGATCTGTTCATGCCGATGATCCGTGAAGCGGAAACGCTCAGCGGTAAAAAGTACGGCGTGGACAACAACCACGACGTCAGCTTCAAAATCATCGCGGATCACGCCCGGGCAGTCACCTTTGCCATCGGCGATGGCGCGATGCCATCCAATGAAGGCCGCGGCTATGTGTTACGCCGGTTGATTCGCCGGGCTGTCTTGAACGGCAAGAAACTGGGCATCGACAAGCCGTTCCTGTACCAGCTGGTGCCGGTCGTGGGTGAGATCATGAAGAGCTACTATCCGGAGCCTCTGGCCCAAAAGGACTTCATCGCCCACATCATCAAGGGTGAAGAGGAGCGGTTCCAGGCGACGCTGAATGACGGCTTAGATATTCTGGACGGCCGCATTGCGGACCTGCAAAAGGCTGGTGAAAAAGTCTTCCCCGGCGCCGATGCCTTCAAGCTGTTTGATACCTATGGCTTCCCAGTGGAACTGACTGTGGAGTCCGCGGCGGATGAAGGCCTGTCCGTGGACATGAAAGGCTTTAAGGCCGCCATGCAGGCCCAGAAGGATCGGGCTCGCTCGGCGCGGAAAGACGTTAATTCCATGGGTTCCCAGAACAAGCTCTTGATGGATATTAAGGACGAGAGCGAGTTCACCGGGTACGATGAATTGACGACCACCGGCGCCACACTGACCCACCTGATTGTCAAGACGACTGATGGCGACCAGTCAATCGACAAGGAAGTCGACGCCGTCACCAGCGGCAAAGCGGAACTGTTATTCGATAAGACCCCGTTCTACGCCGAAATGGGCGGCCAAGTGGCCGATCACGGGACCATTGAAGACGCGGATGGCAACGCAGTGGCCAAGGTCACTGATGTACAGCACGCGCCGAATGGTCAAAACATTCACTTCGTTGACGTTTTGGGCAATCTTGAAGCACACCAGACGTATACGCTGAAAGTAAATCGGACGTTCCGCTTGGCGGTGCGCAAGAACCATACGGCGACCCATTTGCTGGACCAAGCGTTGCGGGAAGTTCTGGGGGCCCACACGCATCAAGCAGGATCCCTAGTGGAACCCGATTACCTACGCTTTGATTTCAATCATCAAGGCCAAGTCACCCCGGCAGAATTGCAGCAGCTGGAAGATACAGTGAACGCTAAGATTTATGCTGAAATTCCGGTCAAGACGACAGTCACGGATCTGGCTACTGCCCAGAAGATGGGTGCCATTGCGCTGTTCACCGATAAATACGGTGACCGGGTACGGGTCGTGAATATCGGCGACTGGTCGATTGAATTGTGCGGCGGCACGCATGTCAAGAATACTGCCGAGATCGGTTTGTTCAAGATCACGTCCGAATCTGCAATTGGGGCCGGTGTACGGCGGATCGAAGCAGTCACGTCGAAAGCCGCCGTGGCTTACGTCGATCAGCAGATGCAGCTCCTGAATCAGACGGCTCAAATCGTCAAGGCCAATCAAGTCCAGGATACCCCGGAACGGGTTAGTCAGTTGCAAAAGGACTTGAAGCGCACCGACAAAGAGCTGACGGCGCTCCAGGCGAAGATGGCAGCGGCGCAGGCCAATTCTGTTTTCGACAGTGCCGAAACCATCAATGGTCTGCAAGTGATTACGGCCCAAGTGAAGGTTGACGGTATGAATGCGCTGCGGCAAATGGTGGATCAGTGGAAGAGCAAGGATGCGTCCGATGTTCTGGTCCTGGCGACCGCTGCGAACGGCAAAGCCAACTTGATTGCCGCCGCCAATGACAAAGCCCAAAAGCAGGGCGTTAAAGCTGGCAATTTGATCAAAGCCATTGCGCCGATCGTTGGCGGTGGCGGCGGTGGCCGACCGGACATGGCCCAAGCCGGCGGCAAACAACCAGAAAAAATTAATGAGGCGTTAACCGCTGTCAAAGCGGCATTAGGCCAGGCTTGATGATTTAGGCCAGTGCCTGAAGGTTGTGTTTTCATGCTCAATTCGTTAGAATAGTTGGTGATTTATGATTGGGTTTAGCCCGGTCTAGGTTTTCGAAAAGAGGGGTGCCTTATGAGTTCACTCGATAAAACAATGCATTTTAGTTTCGCGGAGGATCAAAGCAAGAATGTCCGGGAAACCTTGCAAACCGTTTACAAAGCGCTGGAAGAAAAGGGATACAACCCGATCAATCAGATCGTTGGTTATTTACTTTCCGGCGACCCGGCGTACATTCCCCGCTATAACGATGCACGGACGCTCATTGGCAAACATGAGCGCGACGAAATCATCGAAGAACTGGTACGCACGTATCTCCATCAAGAGCTGAAGTAATGCGCTTGATGGGTTTAGACGTGGGATCAAAGACTGTCGGCGTCGCCGTCAGCGATCCCTTGGGCTGGACAGCTCAGGGAGTCGAAATTATTTCCATTGACGAGCATCAGCATCAGTTCGGGCTGGACCGGGTGGCCGAACTGGTCGATCAGTACGAAGTCACCGGGTTTGTTCTGGGCTTTCCGAAGAACATGAACAATTCCATCGGTGAACGGGCCAAGAAGTCCAAAGCATATGGCCAGTATTTGACCGATCGGTTTCATTTGCCCGTCGATTTTATTGACGAGCGCCTGACTACGGTCGAAGCCAACCGGATGCTGATTGAAGGTGCAGATGCATCCCGGAAGAAACGCAAGCAGGTAGTCGATAAAGTCGCAGCAGTTCTGATCTTACAGAACTACTTGGATGCCGGCGGCAAGTTGACCAAGTCGGTACAGTAGAGGAGTACACCATGGCAGATAAAAACCACATTCACAATGGCGATAGTTTCGCTGATGACCAACGGCAAATCACGTTAGTCGACGATCAAGGGAACGAAGAGTTATTTGAAGTCTTGTTCACCTTTGATTCTGAAGATTACGGCAAGTCTTACGTCTTGCTTTATCCGGCGGGGGCCAAGGCCGATGAAGAGATCGAGATTCAGGCGTTCTCTTTCACTCCGGACGAGGATGGCTATGCTACTGCGGGTGATCTGTACCCAATAGAGGATGACGCCGAGTGGGACATGGTCGAAGAAGTGCTGAATACCTTCATGGCCGACAACGAGGACGATGAAGACGACGAATAACCGGCACGGCCAACGATCAGTTGGCTAAGAGACGGTAAGGGATCGCGTGGACTGGGGGCAGCAGCTGCCTGGTTCACGCGATTTCTTTCGCTGATACCGCAGTTATGGTAAACTGGTGTCTAATGTGATTGATAAATTGGAGGTTTCCCTGTGGCTGACGATAAGCGACGCTACAAAGCAACGATTGGCAAAAAGACGTATACGATCGTCGGTCCCGGCAGCGACGAGTTCATGGCGACCGTAACGGCAGTCCTGAATACCCAGCTGGACCAGATCAAGTCTCTGGCACCGCAGTTGACGGAAACGGACGCGGCTATTTTATTGGCTTTTAATACGATTTCAGATTCCATCAAATTGAAGGAAGAGGTCAAAGCACTGCAGGCCCGCTTGGCGGACCCCGACAGCAGCGCGGCGCACCCCCAAGACCAGGAGTAGTGGCTGTTTTCATGTTGAGTTTGGTAGTTATCTTGATCCTGTTATACGGCATCTATGGCGGTGCTCGGCGCGGTATTTACCTGCAAGGAATGTATACAGTGGGTTATTTTATTGCGCTGATCGCGGCCCTTTTGGGATACCGGGCACTCGGTCCCCATCTTGATTTATGGGTGCCGTATCCGTCCGCTACTATGAACAGTTTCTTTGCTTTCTTCACCACAACCAGCGGTTTGGATTTGGATCAGCCTTATTACAACGCCTGTGCTTTTCTGCTGATTTTCGTGATTGGCTGGCTGATCGTGCATATTGTGATGCTTTGGTTCACGCCAATGCAATTTATGCCGGTCACCGATGCCTTGAACAGTGTTGGCGGGATGCTGCTGGGTTTTATTTGCCAATACATGGCCGTGTTTATGGCCATTTATTTTGTCGCGCTGATTCCCATCGACGGGATGCAGCATGCATTGGCGAATTCCTGGATGGCGCGCATGATGATGGTCACGCCCGGTCTGTCCCAGGTGTTTTTGCACTGGTGGGTTTTGAGCGCTTAGATTAATTAATTGTATCGAGAAGAAGGACTGCGACCAGAATTCGATGTCTGACGAACCGAGGGCCAATGCTCTGCCGCAGCTTGCGGAGCATTGGCCCGGCGCATCAGAGACCGCTTCTATTTCAGTCCTTTCATGGAAAAAACACACTATAGAAAGTGGGTAATGCTATGCATACCAGAGTGTTAGCAACTCTGGATTATCCTGAGGTCCTGCATCAGTTGGCCAGCTATACCGTCAGCGATGCCGGTAAGCGGCTGGCTTTGGCACTGACCCCCGATGATACTGCCGGTGCCGTGCAAGAGAATATTGACCGGACCGCGGACGCCATGGCCCTCCACCGCCTCAAGGGCGGGTATCCCATCACTAAAACGGTGGACATTACCCCGCACTTGAAGCGGCTGCAAATCGGCGCCACCTTAAGCGGCAGCGAACTGGCTCAAATTGGCCGGGTGCTGGCGGTGGCTGCCTCGATTAAAAATTTCTTCAGTGATTTTGCTGATGATCAGGATCAGATGCTGCGCGCCTTGCCGGATCTGGTGGACCAGTTAGTGGATCTGCCAGCTGTAACCCGGGCTTTGAATCGGGCTTTGGACGAAGACGGCACGGTATTGGATACTGCCAGCAGCAAGCTGCAGGGCATCCGCACGGGCATGCGGCAAACTGAGGGCGCGGTGCGCACTCGATTGGAACAATACACCCGGGGCAAAGAAGCCCAGTACCTGACTGACGCAATCATTACGCTGCGGGATGATCGTTATGTGATCCCGGTCAAGGCTGAGTATAAGAATCGGTTTGGCGGGATCGTCCACGACCAAAGCGCCAGCGGTCAAACCTTTTACATTGAGCCGCAAGCTGTATTGGAAATGAACAACCGCCTGCGCCAGCTGCAAATTGACGAGAAGCGGGAGATTGAGCGGATTTTGGCTGAATTGGCTGAGCTGGTCGCACCGTATACCAACGAGTTGAAGGCTAACGCGGACATTCTGGCTGAGCTGGATCTGGTGAATGCGAAGGCCCAGTACGCTCGGGCAATCAATGCCACTGAACCGATTATCGATGCGGACCGATACGTGGATCTGATCCAAGCCCGCCATCCGCTGATTGATCCTAAGAAAGTCGTCCCCAATGATATCTATTTGGGCAAAGACTTCCATACGATCGTGGTCACCGGACCCAACACGGGTGGTAAAACGATTACGCTGAAGACCTTGGGGCTGCTGGAACTGATGGCGCAATCAGGGATGTTTATTCCTGCTAACGAAGACAGCCATGTGGCGATTTATGATGAGATTTTGGCCGATATAGGTGACGAGCAGTCCATCGAACAAAGCCTATCGACTTTTTCTGGGCACATGAAAAATATCATCAGCATTCTGCACGTGGCGACTAAGCGCAGTCTGGTGCTCTTCGACGAACTCGGTGCCGGTACCGATCCCCAGGAAGGGGCCAGTTTGGCCATTGCCGTCTTGGATTATTTAGGGGCCATGGGGCCGGACGTCGTCGCGACGACCCACTATCCGGAATTGAAGGTTTATGGTTATAATACGCCGCAGACGATCAACGCCAGTATGGAGTTTGACATCACCACCTTGCAGCCGACTTACCGTCTGCTGATCGGCACCCCGGGCCGGTCCAATGCCTTTGACATTGCTGCCCGGCTGGGCTTGAATCAGGAGATCGTGGATCGGGCCAAGCAGCTGCTGGATGGTGAAAGTCAAAACCTGAATGAAATGATCGGCGATCTGGAAAATCAGCGGAAAGCCGCGGAGACCGAGTATCATGAACTGCGGCATCAACTAGATGAAGCCACGACGCTGCACGAACAGCTGAACACGGCCTTTGAAGAATTTCTCAAAGACAAGGACACCCAGCTGCAAAAGGCCCAGCAGCAGGCAGATAAGCTGGTGGATAAGGCACAAGCCAAGGCGGACAAGATCATCGCGGATTTGCGGCAGGCACAGCTCACCGGCGGCGGCAGCAGTGTCAAGGAAGACAAGCTGATTGCGGCGCGCACCGCGCTGAAAGACTTGCACAGCACACCGTCAGCCAAGAACAATCGGGTCCTGCGGCGGGAGAAAAAGAAGCAAACGCTGCGGCCCGGCGATGACGTCCAAGTAGCCAGTTACGGAACGGTCGGCACCTTGCTCAGCAAGTCTGATGATACCCACTGGGAAGTGCAGCTGGGTATTTTGAAAATGAAGGTACCCACCGATGAATTGACCAAGGTAGAGGCGCCGGAGGACAAAGAGCCAAAGCGGCATATCGTCAACGTCAGCAATCGCGGTCCGGCTATTTCGCCCACCTTGGATTTGCGGGGCAAACGATATGAAGAAGCCATGCATGATCTGGATCAATACATGGATGAGGCGCTGCTGGCCAATTATCCAACGGTGACGATCATCCACGGTAAAGGCACCGGCGCCATCCGCAATGGGGTCCAGGAGTACCTGAAACAGCATCGTCAGATCAAGAGTTACAAGTATGCGCCGCCGGAAGCCGGCGGGGATGGGGCGACGATCGTCGTCTTTAAGTAAATTGCCTGTCACTTATTTTTTGTAAGTGTTGAAATTGGCGCACATATTTGCTAAACTTATGTAAGAAAAGAAAGGGAGTGCACACCTTGGTCAAAGCTGTTACAGATAAGACATTTGCCCAAGAGACCGATCATGGCGTTGTCCTGACCGATTTCTGGGCCACGTGGTGCGGCCCGTGCCGCATGCAGTCACCGGTTATCGACAAACTAGCCGATGAGCAGCCAGATGTTAAGTTTACGAAAATGGACGTGGATGAAAACCCGGATACCCCGAAGCAATTCGGTATCATGGCCATCCCGACTTTGATTGTTAAAAAAGACGGGAAGGTCGTTGAACAGCTCGTTGGTTACCAATCCAAAGAGCAATTGACCGCCACGCTCGCTAAATATACTGACTAAAACAGGTCAACCGGCCGGCTATCGCGAAGATAACCGGCTTTTTTTTCGGCCATTGCATTTTCTTAAGCATTCTTTCGTCCTGTAACACTCCTGAAATGTTATGGTATAAGTAGGTTTGCAAGGCATCTAACAACATTGTTAGACATTGTCTCAGTCGTCTGACTGGTATTTGCTGAAAACGAACTTTATAATTAAGGTTGTATCGTTTGAAAAGGTAGGGGATTAGGATGAAAGCACAGTGGCTTGCCCTATGGCACCGGCCCGTGTTCCAATTCGTCGTCAAGACTGTCTTTTACTTCATCATCATTCTGGTGCTGACGTATTTGTACAGCTACAGCGGCGTGAACAACAGCAAGTTTATTTACAATGAATTCTGACACGAGCGAGGGGGAAAAGAAGCAGCGATTGCTTCGCAGCCATGATAGATAACATCATTTCTCAAATTGATAAAATTGCGGAGGAGCATCCGGACCGGCTTAGTTACACGTATGAAGACCATACGTATACCTTCGGCGAGTTAGTCGCGGCCGCCGACCGGATTGCTCACTTCCTGCAAGCGCAGCACTTGCCGGAGAAGGCCCCCGTCATTGTTTATGGCGAGCAGACCTTCGCCATGGTGGCCACCTTCCTGGGGGCCGTTAAGGCGGGCCATGGGTACATCCCCATTGATACCCATTCACCCAATGAACGGATCCAGCAGATTCATGACGTGGCCCAGCCGGCAGCTATTCTAGCGACAGAGCACTTGCCGGTCAGCTTCTCTGATTTGCCGATCTATGGACCGGAACAAATGGCGACCGTGCGTCAGCATGGTGCGACTGACTATGACCACGGGGTGTCCGTCCGCGGTGATGAGACATTTTACATCATCTTCACTTCGGGCACGACCGGGGTACCCAAGGGCGTTCAGATCAGCCACAACAACCTGCTGAGCTACGTCAACTGGGCGATCAGCGACTTTTCGCTGCCCGCAGGTGTCCGCTGTTTAGCTCAAGCACCGTATTCCTTTGACCTCTCGGTGATGGATCTTTATCCCAGTTGGGTCTTAGGCGGGAATCTGGTGGCGCTGCCCAAGCGGACCACAGATAATTTCATGCTGCTGTTCAAGGCTTTGCCGGAACTGCACATAGAAGAATGGGTATCGACCCCGTCCTTCATTGAGATTTGTCTGCTGGATCCGAATTTCAAGGCAGAGAACTACCCAGATCTGAAGTATTTCTTGTTCTGCGGCGAAGAGTTGACGGTGAAGACGGCCAATACTTTGATTGACCGTTTCCCAGACGCAAAGATTTTCAATACTTATGGCCCGACGGAAACGACCGTCGCTGTAACTGCTGTGGAAATCACAAAAGCAATCACCGCGAAATACGATCGCCTGCCTATCGGTTATGCCAAGGAAGACACCGTTATGTATGCCATTGACCAAAAGGGTCAGCGCGTTGCCCCCGGTCAGCTTGGCGAATTGATTATTGAAGGACCCAGCGTGTCCAAGGGGTATCTCAATAATCCCGAAAAGACGAAGGCCGCTTTCTTCCAGGATGGTCCCCACCACGCCTATCGTTCTGGGGACCTGGGCTTCGTGGATGCGGACGGCCTGATCTTCTATCGCGGGCGGACCGATTTCCAGGTGAAGCTGCACGGTTTCCGGATCGAGCTGGAGGATGTCGACCATGCGTTAGACGCCCTGGCTCCGGTGAAACAGGCCAGTGTCGTACCCAAGTACAACAGTCAGCACAAAGTAACCCAGCTGGTAGCGTTCGTGGTCCCGAAGAAACAGCCGCTGGATGAGGGGGCCTATGTGGCCGATTTGAAGAAGCAGCTGACACAGACGGCAATGAGCTACATGATTCCCCAACGGATTGATTTAAAGAGCAGTTTGCCGCTCACGGTCAACGGTAAGATTGACCGCAAAGCATTGATTGCCGAGGTCAATCCTTCATGATCAATTTACAGCCATACGAAAATCCGGGTTACTTCGTTCTGCTGGTGATCGCACTCTTACCAGCGATCATCGTTCGCTTAAACGGGGCCCGGTCGCACTGGTACGAGACGCTGGTTTCCTTTGTTTTCCTGTTTCTGATGTTTGACGGGCGCAAATGGACCCAGGGTGTCGCCCTGATCGGCTACACCATATGGCAATACGCTATTGTCGCCTTGTATATCCGGTACCGCACGAAAAAGGATTCGCCGAATAAATTCAGCGTATTCTTCTGGTCAGTGGTTCTAGCCATCGTACCCTTGACCGTCGTTAAGTTCACACCGCTGTTTGATCATGGTCAGTCAAGTATTATCGGCTTTCTGGGGATCTCTTACCTGACCTTCAAGACCGTGGGTATGATCATGGAAACCCGGGATGGCTTCATCAAAGATTTCCATCCGGTTAAATTCTTGCAGTTCCTGCTGTTCATGCCGACCATTTCGTCGGGGCCGATTGACCGGTATCGCCGGTTTGAAAAGGACTACGACCGGGTTTTGACCCGGGAAAAGTACCTGGACTTGCTGGGCAAGGGTGTGGATCGCTTATTCCTTGGCTTCTTCTACAAATTCATCATGGGCTACATCTTCGGCACGATGCTGCTGCCGAACCTGGAGCGGCAGGCGATGCAGGCCCGGGGCGGTTTTCTTGACTTGTCCTGGCCGCTGGTCGGGGTCATGTACTGCTACAGTATGTACTTGTTCTTCGACTTTGCCGGCTACAGTCTGTTCGCTGTCGGGATCTCCAACATGATGGGGGTCGAGACACCGATGAACTTCAACTATCCTTGGATTTCGCATAATATCAAGGATTTCTGGAATCGGTGGCATATGACACTGTCCTTCTGGTTCCGGGACTACATCTACATGCGGTTCGTGTTCTTCATTATGAAGCACAAATGGATCAAGAACCGAGTGACCATCGCCAATCTCGGGTATCTGCTGCTGTTCATGATTATGGGCGTGTGGCATGGCGAGACTTGGTACTACATTGTGTATGGTCTGTTCCACGCCACGGTGATGATCTTGACCGATGCCTGGATTCGCTTCAAACGCAAGCATAAGGATGCGTTCCCGAGCAATCACTTTACTAAGGCCATCGCCATTTTACTGACGTTCAACACAATTTGTTTCAGTTTCCTGATTTTCTCCGGGTTCCTTGACCGGCTTTGGTTCAGATAATTAATTTTTTGGAGGGGTTCATTATGGCAGTTAAAGACACAGTGTTAGATATTTTGAGCGATTTAACCGGTTCTGACGAGGTTAAAGAGGATTTGGACAAGAACTTGTTCACATCCGGTCTGTTGGATTCCATGGGTACGGTGCAGTTGTTATTGGAATTACAGTCGCAGCTGGACGTCAACGTGCCGGTTTCTGAATTTGACCGTACGCAATGGGATACGCCGAATAAGATCATTGCGAAAGTCGAGCAGATGCAGCAACAATGAAATTGGCCAAACGGTTATGGCTGATCTTCGGGCCCATTCTCATCGCGATGCTCGGCGTCGTCGTGTTGCTGTTTTGGCCCGGCAACTATGGTCAGTCGCGCCAGGACAACGTGGAAAAGGCCGCTGTCTCACTGTCGCCCAATGTCTTTAAGGGCAACTTATTAAAGAGTGCGGCGTTTGACCAAAACTACGTGCCCTTCATTGGGTCCTCCGAACTATCGCGGATGGATCCATTCCACCCCTCCGTCCTGGCGACAAAATATCGGCGCAATTACCGGCCGTTCCTACTCGGATCCGCTGGTACCCAGTCGCTGACCCATTTCTTCTCCTTGCAAACTGCGGGTAAAGAATTAACTGGTAAAAAAGTTGTCGTCATCATCTCACCCCAATGGTTCGTTTGGAATGGGATCCAACGCAACATGTTCAGCTATTACTACTCCAACTTGCAAACCAATAACTTCTTGGAAAAGGCGAAAGCCAACGATCCAATGGCGGAATATGCCGCCACCCGGCTGCTGCAACTGCCGTCTGGATCTTCCAACCCGACTCTGACGGAAGCCATTATTCGAGTCAAGGCCGGCGTGCCGCTGACCAATTGGCAGAAGACTTACCTGCGGTTGTCAGGGCGGCTGTACGATCACGAAGACAGTCTGTTCAGCCAGCTGTTCCTGCGGGACAACCGGGGGACGATCGCGAAGGGCGAAGAAACATTGCCGTCCCAATACGCCCCCTGGGTGTTAGACGATCTGGCGACACAAATGGGGAAGGGCGAAACGACCAACAACCAGTTTGGCATCCAGAACAAGTTCTATGATCAGCGGGTCCGGCCGGTAGTCGGCAAACTCAAGGATTCTCAGATTGGGTTTGACTATGACTACGGTCCAGAGTTTTCTGATTTTCAGCTGCTGCTGGATTTCTTCAGTCGGCATAAAATCACACCCATGTTCGTGATCCCGCCGGTGAATGATAAGTGGGCGAAGTACACGGGCTTAAGTCAGGAAATGCTGGACTTATTCGATCGAAAGATTCAGTATCAGCTGCGCACCCAGGGCTTTAACCACATCGAAGACCTCATTGATCAGGGCAATCAGCCTTACTTCATGCAGGATACGATTCACTTAGGCTGGCGCGGCTGGCTGGCAGTGGATGACGCGGTGCGGCCGTTCCTGGAGAATCAGCAGCCGACTCCTAAGTACAAGATCAATAAGAGTTTTTACACCAAAACGTGGCAGAAGAAAGAGCCGCGGGATATTCCGGATATGCGCGCCGGTAAATGACGCAACAATAAAACCACCGCAAGTCTTGATCAACAAGAGTTGCGGTGGTTTTTCTAATGCCTTTAATTGTTCTGGAACACGGAATTATTCAACGGATACAGAGGCGGTGGTGACCCCATAAGAAGGAATAGAGGCATTCGGCCAAGCTAAGTCGATTTGATACGGGTTGCTGGCTACGAACGTACCAGTATCGTTCACTGTCCGGTGCAGCACGGTGCCATCCGCCAAGGTGATCTTCAAGCGGGTACCCTTGGGATAGATCGACAGGTTGGCCGCCACGCCGTTATAGCCCATGCTGGAGCCTAGAACAGCCGGATCGTAGAAGGAAACCTTCACGGTACTGCTGGCAGCTTGCTGCGTATTGGCACTATAAGCGGTGGCTGTACTCTGCTGCGCCTGAGTCGCCTGCTGCTGACTTTGCTGGATCGTTGCGGCTGTCGTTGCTGCCTGTTGTGCCGGGGCGGTCGTCTGCTGACCGTTAGCCGGCGTCACGTAGCTGCTGGGTACCCAACCGCTAGCGACGTGGTACCAAGTTAAATTACTCTGCTGAGCTGTTTCAGTATACGAAACCGTTTGGCCGGCACCTAAGTACGAGGATACCTTACCGCTGTTTGGCGCGGTCCACACGGTGGTGGCCCCGCCCTGATAAGTAACTTTCACAGAACCAGCCGTTGCACTGGCTGTCGATGTTTGCGCCGCTGTGGTGTTGTCACTCGTTTTCATATAAAGACTCGGGACCCATTCATTAGTGCCGACTTCGTACCACGTCGTGCCATTGATGGTTTGGGTATTCTGAATTGTGACTTGCTGACCAGCGGTCAAATAGCGTGCGGGACGATTGAATGACGGAGACTGCCAAACGGTCGTGGCGCCCTCCGTATATGTTGTTGTACCAACCGTGGCGGCTTGCGCCTGACCGTGACCAAGAGCTAACGTGCCAGCCAGAGCGGCGGCGCTTAAACCAAGACTGAACAGTGCTTTACTATGAGACATACATACATTCCTCTCTGTCTTAAGACATTCAGCAATTTGATTGCCATATCGTATTCTTCGATGAACAACAACCTGCGTCACAGGCCACAAATAATAATAACATGTTTGATGTATTTGCCAAGAGGGTAGAACTTGATTCCAATTATCTAGGCGCTCAATCGGTTGGTACGCAAGGGATAGGCGATATATTAACGTTGCATGACCAACGTTACGAAGAAGTTACGAGCATGACATAGTCGTCAATGGAAATAAAAAACCGCCAGACATCAGTGTCTGATACCTGGCGGCGAAGGGTTACGATTGGGGCTGGTCGGCGCTGGTTTGCAGCGGCGTGATTGGTTCGGCGTGGGTTTGTTCAGTCGCAGTCAGAGTTTCCTTAGCATCTTGATGCAGACTGATCAGGACCTGGCCTTTTTGAATACTGTAGGTGGCTTCCGTGAAGACACCCGTCAGCATTTGCCATTCTTGGGCGAGCCAGCCGGTTTCTAACGCAAAACTAGGAGTCGCTGCCTGGGCGAGACGGCCCGTGACCACGGGTCCGGTGAGTGTCCCAGTGATGCTGGCCCGCCGGTCATGGGTAATGGTTAAGGTCCCGAAGTCAGCCTGGGCGGCAATGACGGGCAGCTGATCTTCGTTGCTCACCGGGAGCTGCCGGGCGATTTGTTTACCCAGCCAGTACTCTAAATTCGTGTGGTCCCGACCCAAGGCAATGGGCAGGGCGACATCCCGCAGCAGCGCAACGCTGAAGCGGCTTTGGTGCAATTGATCGTACAAAGAATTGGTCATCCGAATTTGCCTCCATCTCGCAGAGTATTATACCGAACTTTGCTCGGCGAGAAAAGTGTGCAACCGGTATCAATCACTTTCTGATGCCCTGAAGAGTGTGTAAGATTTGGGAAAGCCCGGTCTGGAAAAACATGAAGAATCCGCTAGGGAACGGGTGCAGACCACTCGGGTGCATCAGGGGCATGGTATAATAAAGACTCGAGAAAGGACTGATAGTGTGCGTTCAGATCCACGACCGATTGGCTTTATGGATTCCGGCGTGGGCGGTCTCACCGTCATCAAGGAATTCGTGCGGCAATTACCTAATGAAAACTATATCTTTATCGGCGACCAGGCCCGCATGCCTTACGGTCCGCGGCCGGCGAAACAAATTCAGGATTTTTCTTGGCAGTTGACTAAGTTTTTATTGCAGTTCGACGTCAAAATGGTTGTTTTTGCCTGTAATACCGCGACGGCTGAGGCCCTGCCAGTGATCAAGCCGGCGCTGAATGTGCCCTTAGTCGGCGTGATCCCCCCGGGTGTGCGCGCCGCAATCCGGTCGACCCGCAACGGTCATATCGGAGTGATCGGCACGGCCGGTACGGTACGCTCTCATGCCTATGACCGGGCGATCCATGCCCAGGCGCCGCAGGTGCACGTGACGACGATGGCTTGCCCCAAGTTTGTCCCGGTGGTGGAAAGCAACCAATATCGTTCCCCGGTCGCGAAAAAAATCGTAGCCGAAACGCTCGGTCAATTGCCTGACAAGGACATTGATACTTTGGTTCTTGGCTGCACCCATTATCCCTTGCTGCGGCCGCTGATTCAGAACTTCATGGGGCCGGACGTGACCCTGATCGATTCGGGGGCGGAAACAGTGAGTGAAATTTCGGCTCTGTTGGATTACTTTGACATTCGCAATTTGGATCACACTGTATCCGCAGCACCCAAACTGTTTACCACCGGTTCGCCAGATATGTTTAAAGATATTGCAGAAGACTGGCTGGGGATGACGGCGCTGCCCGTGGCCCACGTCGCCGTAGAAGACTTGCCGGCCGTTCCGGCAGCGAAAGAAGGGATCGAATGACCATGCCGAAGATGTTGGTGGTCGCCACCAAAAATCCGGGCAAAGCCCGGGAGTTTGCCAAAATGTTTGCTCAGGCGGGCATGACCATTAAAACGTTGCTGGATTATCCAGATGCCCGCCAAGTGAATGAAACTGGGCATTCCTTTAAAGAGAATGCTCAGTTAAAAGCAGATCATTTTGCCCATGAATTGCAGCTGCCCGTGGCGGCTGATGATTCCGGCTTGATGATCGACGCGCTGCACGGAATGCCCGGGATTCGGTCGGCCCGCTATGCTGGTGATCATAACGATGCCGCCAATAACGCTAAGGTGCTTGTGGAAATGGGCGGGCTGCCCCGCGACCAGCGGGGGGCCACATTCCATTCCACGTTGGTTCTGGCTTGGCCGGATCGGCCGACCGCCGATTTGATCGTCTCTGGCGAGGTGCGCGGTGAGATTTTGACCGTGCCCCAGGGCGATAACGACTTTGGCTACGATCCGTTGTTTTATTTCCCACCGCTGGGCAAGACCTTCGCCGAGATGACCCCGGAAGAAAAGAACGGCGTCAGCCACCGGGGCATTGCCATGCGCCGTTTAGAGCAGCAATGGCCGGTCTGGTGGGCGGCCCAAGAGGAGGATCAGGCATGAAAGCACTCGTCGTGTCAGACACCCACGGGGACCACAATATTTTGGAGACGATCCTTGCCCAATTTGAAACTACCGTGGACGCCTTCTTTTACTGCGGTGATTCAGAACTGACTGCCGATGATCCGATTTGGCAGAAGATGTACGCCGTCCGCGGCAACATGGATTTTGATGCCGGCTTTCCCATGGCCCGAGTGGAAAAGGTCAAAGGGATTACGGTGTATGAGACTCATGGCCACCGGCTAGGCGTTTCCATGGGCACCGCTCGGTTGGAGGAGCGGGCCCATGCAGTGAATGCAGATTGTGCCTTTTATGGACATACCCATACCCTCGAAGCGCATATGGCCGACGGGATGCTGGTACTTAATCCGGGGTCGATTTCTCAACCGCGCAGCTATCAGCAATATGGCGGGACGTGTGCAGTGGTGACGATCAATGCCACCACCGCGGATGTAGTCTTCTACGACCATCAGTTGACGCCTATCCCCAAGCTGCACCAAACGTTCCAACGCTGATGCGAAAGGAGTTCCAAACAGCATGATCATTCCTGAGTTACAACGTTTCCTTTTACAAAATAGTGAACATTATTTGATTCCGGCGGATGTGGTCGCTAATGTCAATATGGATAACCGGTTAGGCCATGCTTTTTTGGTCCTGACGAAAGTCCGCTACGCCAAGATCCCGGTGCTGGATAATGAGAGCCACTTCATCGGTTTTATTTCGTTAGCGATGATCACCGATAAAATGCTGGCGCTGGACCATGTGTCGTTGGAGCCCCTGGATCACTTGAAAGTGGCGGACGTGGTCGAACGGCCGGATTCCGACAGCATCGTCAGTGATTTGGTGGATATTGAAAAGATTCTCCATCTGCTGGTCGACAATCCCTTTCTGCCGGTGGTGGACGACGATGGGATTTTCGTCGGGATCATTACCCGGCGGGAGTATATGAAGAGCTTCAATGAGCTGGTGCATAATCTGAATAAAGAATACGATCTGGTGCCGATTCAGCAACCGGTGTCCAGCGCGATGAAAGGACCGAAGTAGCATGACGTTAGAAGTTTCCACTGGTGCGGTGGTGTATCGCCGGGTCAATGGTGAGTTGCAGTACTTATTGGAAGAAAGTGCCACGAGTCATTTTTGGGGGTTCCCCAAAGGCCACGTCGAAGGCGACGAAACTGATGAACAAGCGGCAGAGCGGGAGATCCGGGAAGAAACCGGGCTGCACGTGCACGTGGATACGGCTGATTTTAAGCAGGTCGACGAGTATCCGCTGCCGAATGGGAACCAGAAGCGGACGATTATTTACTTGGCCGAAGTTCATGGTGATCCGGCGATCACGCGGCAGGCGAGTGAGATCAGTCATATTGATTGGTTTAACTATGAGGATGCGCACATGACGCTGACGTATGAGTCGTTGAAGGTGATTTTGGAAAAGGCGAATGAGTATCTGTTGAAACAGTGAGTGGGATTAGGTTGGTGCTCTGTACGCCGTGCCAAGTGCTTCGCAAGCTGCGGCGGATGGGGCTGGCGAAGCGCAGCAAGTGCGAAGCCGCAGGCGTAGCTAGCCATGACGGCGTTTTGAGCCTGCTGCGCAGTCTCAAAATCGCCTAACAACATCGGCGGCAAAGCCGCCGTGTTGTTTCCATGGCTGAGCCCCATCCGCCTCCGCTTGCTACGCATTGGCACTAGATCTGCAGAAAAATCATTATCGATTGCCAAACAAAAAACGCAGCCCGTATCTTCTTTTGAGAAGGTTAGGCTGCGTTATTTTCGTACTGATTTTCTGCGAGTTTACAAAGCGCGGACTTCTTCTTCCACGACTTTCTCCTCCGGTTTGTCGAAGAATAGAGCGGAGATCACACCCAATACTGTAAGGACGAAGGCGCCGATGACTTGGATGGTCAGTTGGCTGGCGGCCATGGTGGCGAATGGGGGGAGGACGCCGGTTTGGAGGAGGATGGCGATGGCGGCGATGACGACGCCCAGGACGGCGTAGTAGACCTGGGCGGGGAAGTGTTTGAGCAGCCATTCCATCAGTTTAGCAATCAGGATGAGACCGACGACGGCACCGATCATGAAGGGCAGCAGCACCAGGAGGCTCGTGCCGATCATCCCCCAGGCCCGGCCGTTGCCCCGGAGGAGCAGGGCCGCGGCATCAGTGAGCTGACTGACGGCGTAGTAGACGGTGCCGTACTGGTTGATCACCATCAGCATGACGGACCCGGAGATCCCGGGAATGGCCATCAAGGATACGGAGAAGAGCCCAGCAAACAGCAGCAGGCCGGCATCGGCCATGCTGGTCACTTGCCGAATCGCCACGCTGGTCGTACTGGTGGTGTCACCCAATTGGGCCAGCAGCCAGATAATGATAAAGCCGCCGACACTCAGCAGCAAGTAAAGGGGGTTGAACCGGATCTGACGCATTTTCTTCAGGACAAAGGGAATCACGCCCAAGACCAAACCCGTGAAGAAGGCGTAAGCCAAAATGGGGAAGGCCTCGGTTAAGTAGAGGACCAGTTTGGTGGAGGCGAGAATACCCACCACGACGCCCACGGCCACTGGTCCGAGGAACCGGGAATGGCGGCGGATGTCGCTGCGGAAATGGTTGACGCTATTCAGCAAGGGTTCATAAATTCCCACCACGACGGCAAAGATGGACCCAGAGAGGCCAGGAACGACAAGGGCGATGCCGATGAGGAAGCCTTTGATCATATTCATGAGCATAAAATATCATGTTCTCCTTTAAACAAGCGTTGTATATCCATCATAGCAGAGCCTTGTGCAAACTGATACTAAGATTTGGTTAGGTTCAGCGTGCTGGTGGGCAGATCAATGCCCGCTTCGTGAATAGCTTGCAGGTAAGAAGACAGAAACGCATTTTGCACCGTGACCTGGGCCCCGTTTTTGACCTTCATCTGGACTTGCAGGGCTAAGTCCCCCTTGCCCAAGTCGGTGATACCCAAATCGTGGGGACCGTCGGTGATATCCGGATAATTCGGTACCAGTTTTTTATTCACCGCGGCGATGATGTCCTGAACTTGGTCAATGGGGGTCGCTGGAAAGACATGGACACTGATCAAAACCCGCATATCGCCCCGAGATTTATTAGCCACGATGGAAATATTCCGGTTCGGAATGAAGTTCAACGTGCCGTCGAAGCTGGTGACTTGGGTGGTCCGAATGCCGATGGCGGTCACGGTGCCAGTGATTTCGCCAATTTGAACGACATCGCCAACATCGAATTGTCTTTCTAATAGGATGAAGAACCCGGTGACGACATCACTGACGAAGCCTTGAGCCCCCAGCCCTAACGCGAGGGAAATCACCCCAGCACCAGCGATCAATGTACCGACTGGAACGCCGAGCGCTGACAGAATCGCATAGAAATATAAAAACCATAGGGCATAATTCGTGCCATTGGTGACTAAGGTATCCATAGTGGCGACGCGGGCCACTGCATACTTGCCCTTCTGTCTATACCGGCGAAAGAGATGGTGCAATGCCACTCGCGCCACTTTCCGCAGAATAACGAAGAGGATGGTGTAAAACAGGATGGTCAGGGTTTTCTGAGCGAGTACCGCCAGAATATTTTGCCAGCGAAATTTGGCTAAAAAAGCCTCCCAAGTGTCTAAGGTGTCACTCGTCCCACTGTTTGCGGCTAAAAACACATGGCCGCCCCCTTTCAAAAAGTCTGCTATTAGTTTACCACGAGCGCCGTTATTAATTGAAGGCGCCCTCTATTGATGGTATTCTGGAATGAGTAAGTTAGTTAGCGAACGGATGGTGAATGATATGTCAGGTGGTGAAATTGCAGCGTTGATTGCGGCCATTGCTTTTCTTCTCTTGGTCGTGTTCCTGATCTCAACGCTGCTGAAGGTCAATAAGGCATTGGCCAGTGTTAACGAAACGGTGGCCCAAACGACTAAGACGCTGGATGTGGTCACCGGCGACGTGGACGTCTTGACCCAACAGGTGGAGGCGCTGCTCGTGAAGTCCAACACCTTGCTGGATGACGTGAATGGTAAGGTGGCCGACACAGATCCTTTGTTCAAGGCCATTGGTGAGCTGGGAGAAACGGTTTCAGATCTGAATTCCAGCTCCCGGCACTTGGTGGCTAGTGTCAAACGCGGCGGCAAGCGCACCGCAGAGGTCGGTATAGCCAGCAGAGCGATGCGGTTGTTCCGGCGTAAATAATCATCGATAATTTAGGAAGGAAGTTAGCGTTATGGCGAAAAAAGGGCATTTCTTAATTGGTTTCGTGATTGGCGGGGCAGTGGCATTCGCTGCTGCGACGTTGCTGGCTCCGAAGACTGGTGCACAGTTAACTGATAAGTTGAAGAAAAAGAGTGCAGGCGGCAAAGATCGGGTGATGGATTATTATCGTTATGCTACCGATTTGGGCGATTCCCTGCGGGATCAAGCGGGTGACAAGATCGAAGATTTGAAAGCGACCTTGGCTGATCTTACCGGCAGCATCAATGCCAAGCACGAAGAGGCCATGAAGCCGGACCGTGACGCTTTTGATGCCGCCACCGATGCATTAGGCGATGACTTAGGACAGGCGGAAGACAACGCCGACGATGAAGACTTTGATGATATTGTCATCGACGGGAAGTCAGCCTTCGAAGCGGCCAAGGAAAGTGCCGACGCGGATCAATCCCAGACCGCAACTGATACGAATCCGCAAGCCGTTGATCCGGCCCCAGCGGCTGAACCCGCCCAACCCGCGGCTCCAGCCAGCGCCGTCCAGACTCCCGAAACGCCGCAGGCGCCAACAGATTCAGCCGACCAACAATAATTAAGTGAGTCCAAACAAAAAACAGTCCCCATGGGGCTGCTTTTTGTTTGGAGCTGGGATGGAACTAAAAAGTATAAGGCGTGCTAGTGCCAATGCGTAGCAAGCGGAGGCGGATGGGGCTCAGCCATGGAAACCACACGGCGGCTTTGCCGCCGATGTGGTTAGGCGATTTTGAGACTGCGCAGCAGGCTCAAAACGCCGTCATGGCGTTCCAGCCCCATCCGCCGCAGCTTGCGGAGCATTGGCACGGCGTACAAAGAGCGGACCTTGATCCGATTCCAGTTAGCTGCGTACCGGAATCACTTGCAGCTGCTTATCCGTATGGGTAAACGGTACACCGCCAGTCTCAGTAACGTGGACACAATCTTCGATCCGCACGCCAGCGACTCCTGGAATATAGATTCCTGGTTCAATGGAGAAGCACATGCCGGGTTGCAGGACCATCTCATTGCCCGCCATGATCGATGGGAATTCATGGGTAGAGGTCCCAATACCGTGACCCAAGCGGTGGATGAAATACTCCCCATAACCGGCCTTGGTGATAATATCTCGGGCAATCTTATCCAGCTCTGCCGCGGTCAAGCCCGGTTTCACTGCATCCATGGCAGTTAATTGCGCTTCCAAGCAGACGTCAAAGATTTCTTTCTGCTTGGCTGTCGGTTCGCCATAGGCCACCGTGCGGCTGGCATCGCTCATGTATCCCTGGTGATTGGTGCCTAGGTCGAACAGCACCAGTTCGTTGGGTGCGACCTGGGCAGCGGTTGGTTCACCGTGGGGGTCAGCAGCGTTGACACCCGCCTGGACGATGGTGTCGAAGCTCATGTGCATCACACCCTGCTTCATCATCGCATAGTTGATTTCAGCCACCACGCCTTGTTCTGTAATACCGGTGCGCAGCGCGTCGAAGCCGACCCGGAAGCATTCATCCGCTTCACGGCCGGCGGCTTCCATGAGCGCAATTTCTGCCGGCGACTTGATCAGCTTGAGCTGTTCAATGAACCGGGAGGCATCAGCGGGGAAGACCGCGTCTGGAAATTCGCGCTGGATAGCTTCATACCGACCGAAGGGGAGCACGTCCTTCTCAATCGCCCAAGCGTGATTTGTCCGGCTGCGTTCTTTAATATGGGCAGCAATCAAGGCAAACGGATCTTCCTGGTCCAGATACCCGTAAACATCCCCAGTCCAGCCTGCTTTCTTGACTGCTTCCACGGACAGTGCTGGCGTAAACAGGAATGGTGCAGCATCTGGAAAGACGAACAATGCCAAAACACGTTCCTCCGGTTCACTGTAAAAACCTGTGAAATAGTTGATATCCGTAGGGTCGCTGATGTAGGCGGCATCCACGTGCTGCTCAGTGATCCAGTGCTGAAGTTGCTCTAAGTGACTCATACCCGACACTTCCTTTATTAGGTTAATGCCAGTATAGCATAGGGCCCGGTGGGCCGGGTTGGGGCGGTTACAGAAAATGAGCGGTAAATGAATCGGAGAGATTTCATGAAAATTTCAATAAAACGCTTGCATTTGCCGCCAGCGTCTGGTATTGTTTTACTGTTGAATTGAAAACGAATCTTAAATGTGAGGTAAATGTGTATGGATAAACAGACTATTACAATTTATGATGTCGCACGGGAAGCTAACGTCTCCATGGCGACTGTTTCCCGGGTCGTCAATGGCAACCCCAATGTCAAGCCCGCCACGCGCCAGAAGGTTTTGAAGGTCATCGAGAGACTAGATTATCGGCCTAACGCTGTAGCTCGTGGATTAGCGAGCAAGAAGACCACCACGGTCGGCGTTGTGATCCCCGATATCACGAACATTTACTTCTCCACCTTGGCCCGCGGGATCGATGACGTGGCGACGATGTACAAGTACAACATCATTTTGGCTAACTCTGATGAGAACAGTCAGAAAGAAGTCAGCACGTTGGATAACTTGTTTGCCAAGCAGGTGGATGGTCTGATCTACATGGGCCATAACATTTCCGACGCGGTGCGGGCAGAATTCAGCCGGGCCAAGACGCCCATCGTGCTGGCCGGCTCGGTTGATCCTGACGAGCAGGTCGCTAGTGTCAATATCGATTACAAAACGGCGGTGAAAGATGCCGTGGTACTGCTCTTGCAAAAGGGCGCGAAGAAAGTTGCGTTTATCTCCACCGCGATGAATGAACCGATCAACGGCGAGTATCGCTTGGCTGGCTACAATGAAGCATTAGCGGAGGCCAAGATTCCCTATGATGGCAATCTGGTCTTCGAAACGGATTATAATTTCCGCGCGGGTGCCGCATTGTGGGATAAGTTGCAGGCCGTTGGCGCCGACGCCGCCTATGTCGCTGATGACGAGTTATCCGTCGGTGTGCTGGATGGTGCCTTGGATCACGGCGTGAAAGTGCCGGATGATTTCCAAATCATCACCAGCAACAACACCTTCCTGACCGAGATCACCCGGCCGCAATTGAGCTCCATTTCCCAACCACTGTACGATATCGGTGCTGTGGCCATGCGTTTGCTGACCAAGATGATGAACAAGGAAGCTGTGACGGACAAGACCGTGCTGCTGCCGTTCACCATTGCCGAACGCAACTCAACCAAGAAGTAGGGCAGTAGAAGGGAGCTTTCCCCATGTGGCTATGGTCAGTGATCATTGGGGTGATTCTCTTTGTCGTCCTCTTGATCTTTGAGTTCATTTACTTGAGCAATCACTTCAAGGCTAAACGGGCCAAGCAGGACATGGCCAAACACCGTTTTGACCATGCGTGGCTAGGCCGCAGCGGCACTGGGTACATTGGGGTTGCCGGCCAGGAATTGGTTGTTTATAAGACCCCCCAGCGCCAAACCAAGTTTGCCTTGGGCAAATTTTTTGTGTTTACCCAAAAGACGCGGGTGGATTTCAATACCACTTATGGACCGTTGACGGCTCAGCAGCAGTTGTGGGGCGTGATCCTCACGAAAGCAGACTTTGCTGACTTCACCCACTGGCTGACCGACCATGGGATCCTGGTCACCCCGCTGACGAAGCTGATGGCGGATGTCCAGGCCGTGATTCGCGAAAAGGGTACCAGTACCCGGGATCAGGGATCAGTCAAATAAGTGTTCGCCTGAATTGTCAGGATTATTCACATGGCAGATACCAAGCAATTGGCATCTGCCATTTTTGTGTTCGAGGCCGATTTAATAACATTGTAAGCCCTTATCCCGAGAACAAATTTAGACAGCGGATTCATATATATTAGTCTTTTATTGTTAATTACTTGACAAAAACAGACTGGTAAATTTACAATGACAATGTGGTTGGTACCAGTGAACCAGTGAGGTGATAGGCGCATGGCTAAGTATGAACAACCACTGCACGAGCAGCTCGTCGATCTCTTGCGCGAGAAAATTACCCACGGATTGCAGCCTCATGATCGGCTGCCGTCGGAGCGGGAACTCAGTAAGCAGTATCAAGTCAGCCGCAACACAGTTCGGATGGCGTTGGATGAGTTGGAAATGATGGGGTATATTTACCGCCAGCACGGCCGCGGTACGTTTGTCGCTAACCGGTTGGCCAATCCCACCGACTTAACCACGACGTACAGTTTTTCGGATCAGATGCGGGCCATGGGGCGAGTGCCCCATACCGATATTGTGTATCTGAAATTAATGGAAGCACCCAAGTTTTTGGTTGAAAAAATGCATGTGCCGTTGGGTGCACCAGTGTACAAGCTGAAACGGATCCGTTGGGCAGATGACGTGGCGATGATGGTTGAACGAACATTCCTGCCAGCCGCAGTTTTTCCCCAACTGACCACTGCCCGGTTGACCAACCACTCGTTGTATCACTTGATGCAAACGGATTACAATGTGGCGATTCAGCGGGCAAACGAGGCGTTTTATGCTGGTATTATCAGCGCTAAGGATGCGCATCGATTGGGTGTGCCCAGTGGTTCGCCGGGACTCAATGTTCAGCGTACCACGTATGATACCCAGGATCGGGTGGTGGAATACACCTTAAGCGTGTCCCGGGGCGATCAGTTCGTTTATCAAGTGCATCATGTGAATCCCGGGATTGCCGTTCGGCACCCGGCGATCAATGACTAACAGAATGGGGTGTTCAGTGTTGATTGGTATTATTATTACCGGCCACGGTCACTTTGCCAGCGGTATTGTCAGTACGATCAAGCTGCTCAGCGGCAGTCAACAGAAATTGAAGGCCGTTGATTTTACCGAGGGCATGACCGCAGAAGAATTACAGACACACTTAACCAAAGCAGTCAAGGATTTAGGCGATGTGTCCGGGGTCGCGTTCTTTACCGACATTCCCGGCGGCACACCGTTTAATCAGGCGGTTTTGTATCACACACAGCACAAGGAAACGACCGTCATGGCTGGTACCAATGTGTCCATGGTCATGGAAGTTTTGTTCCAGCGGGAGCTGTCCGTCGGCCAATTCACCACGGTGGCCCTTCAAGCCGGCAAGGCCGGAGTTGTGGCCTATAAGAGTCGGCCGCGGCAGGCGGCAGCAGACGATGAAGACGGTATTTAGCTTTTTAAAAGAGGAGATTAATGGACTATGTTTGAGAAATCCACAGCAGAATTAACGAAGATGGGTGCCCAGATTACCACGAAGGAAATCAAGCAGCAGCCTGATTTGTGGGAAGAGGCATGGTCGAATTACGAGACAATGACGCCGGAAATCAAGGCGTACCTGGATCGGATCAAAGCCGAAAATCCAACGGGTGTGCGGGTGATTTTCACTGGCGCTGGCACTTCGGCTTACGTTGGCGACACGATCACCCCGTATTTGAACCGGACCGGTGATCGGGCCCACTTCCAATTTCAAGCAATTGCCACGACAGATTTAGTTTCTGCCCCGTATGACTACTTCGAAGCGGATATGCCTACTGTGCTGGTGAGCTTCGCCCGGTCTGGAAATTCCCCGGAGAGTGTCAAGACCGTCGAATTAGCTGAGCAGCTGGTCAAGACGCTGTATCAAATTACGATCACGTGTGCACCGGAGGGCCATTTAGCGCAACGGGCTGAGGGCGAGAAAAACAACCTGGTGCTGCTCCAGCCAGCTGGTGCTAACGATCAAGGTTTTGCCATGACCGGCAGCTTCAGCTGCATGGCTCTCACCGCCGTACTGGTCTTTGATACTCACAGCAGCGAGGCCGAAAAAGGCCAATATGTCAAGACGATCGCGGCCATGGGCCGAGAAGTCGTGGCTCGGGAGAGCGAACTGCAAAGTTATGTGGACGAAGACTTTGACCGAATCACCTACTTGGGGTCCGGCAGTCTGGGCGGTTTGACCCGGGAAGCACAGCTCAAGATTTTGGAGCTGACGGCGGGTAAGATCGCCACTGTCTTTGATACATCCATGGGCTTCCGCCATGGTCCCAAGAGTTTCGTCAACGACCGTTCGCTGGTCTTCGATTTTCTGAGCAACAACACCTATACCCGGGATTACGATATTGATGTGTTGGAGGAAATCAACGGGGACCATATCGCGAAGCGGATCGTCGGTATTGGGACTGATCACGGCCGCCAGTTCAGCGGCGAAAACTTCTTCTTCGCCAAGGGCACCCCAAATCTGCCGGAAGCCTATCAAGCGCTGCCGGACGTCATGGCCGCGCAAACGATTGCTCTGCTGAGTTCCATTAAGGTCGGCAATACACCGGACACACCGTCTCCCACCGGTACGGTGAATCGGGTCGTCAAAGGCGTTATTCTGCATGATTATCACGCATAGCATTTAATCTAGGAGGTCTTTTCTATGGCAACACCCAATATTCTTGTAACCCGGATCGACAACCGCTTGGTTCATGGTCAAGTCGGAATGACTTGGGTCAACACCATCGGCGCCAACCTGGTCGTCGTCGCCAATGATGGTGTCGCGAAGGACGACGTCCAGCAGAACCTGATGACGATGGTGGTGCCGGATACGGTGGGGATGCGTTTCTTCAGTATCGACAAGACCATCAAAGTCATTGGCCATGCGGCCCCGAGTCAAAAAATCTTACTCGTTGTTCGTACCCCCCAAGATGCGCTGCGGCTCATCAAAGGCGGGGTTCCCATTAAGAAGCTGAACATCGGCAATTTGCACTTTGCGGAAGGGAAGAAACAGCTGTCACCGACGATTTCCGTTACGGAAGACGATATTGCAACATTTAAGGAGCTGCACGATCTGGGCATTGAGCTCTCCGTGCAGGGCATTCCGAACGAGAAAGAAACGGATATGATGGATTTGCTTGCAAAGGCGTAAAACACTGGTGTGAAGTGATTACCGCCGCGGCGGAACTTGGTTTGGGGAGTCTTCTTGGAATCCCCGCCGCGGCGCTGCCATGATCACGTCGGAGCCAGATTATTTCAATAGTGGGGCCGGCTCTGGCAGACTCTCTCAATAGAGGAGGAAGAAAAGTATGCATGACGTCACAATTTGGCAGGCGTTGTTAGTTGGTTTATGGGCGGGGATCGCCGCTATCGACCAATTCAACGGCCTGACGCATATTCACCGGCCCATCGTGACCGGTGCCGTCATCGGTATTATTTTAGGGCAGCCGACCACCGGGATCATTACCGGTGGTACCCTGGAACTGGTTTGGGCTGGCATGGTGCCTCTGGCTGGGGCGCAACCGCCTAACGTCGTTATAGGCGGGGTCATTGGGACGCTGTTCGCCATTCTGTCTGGGTTAAGTCCCACGACAGCCGTCGGCGTGGCTGTACCGTTCTCCGTCGCAGTGCAAGCGCTGATCACCTTGCTGTTCACCGGGATGGCGCCTGTGGCCCATGCCATGGATGTGGCCGGGTTGAACGGCGACACGAAGCGGTTGGATTGGATGGCCTGGATCGAACCGGCAATCCTGTTTGTTGGGTTCTTCATTATGGGCTTCCTGCCGGCATTGTTCGGTCAAAACGTGATTACGCCAGTAGTCAAGTCAATTCCGCGCTGGATTCTCGGCGGGTTCCAAGCCGCCGGCGGTATTATGCCCGCCGTTGGGTTCGGGATGCTGCTGAAGATCATGTGGAAGATCGAGTATGCACCGTTCTTTGTGGCTGGTTTCATTGCCGCGGCGTATCTGCACATGGAGATTTTACCGATCGCGCTGCTGGCTGCGGCCTTCGCGGCTTACGACTACTTCGCTAATCAGAACCGCAAGAGTTCTGGTGGCGGTGGCGGTCAGACAGTACCGGCTGGGCCCACCACTGACGATGATGAGGAGGATTACAGCAATGGCATCTGAAGAAAAAACATTTAAGGATGTAGAACAGACCCAGATTCCTGATACCTACCAAGACCCCACGGTCCGCAAGGTTATCACGGAAAAGGATCTGCACAAGATGGTATGGCGTTCTCTGATGCTCCAGTCATCCTTCAACTATGAACGGATGCAGGGCGGCGGCTGGACGTACAGCTTGATTCCTGGGTTGAAGAAGATCCATACCAACCAGAAGGACCTGGGCTACTCGTTACTGGATAACCTGCAATTCTACAACACCCACCCCTTCTTGGTGACCTTCATTCAAGGGATCATCATCGCCATGGAAGAAAACAAGGAAAACCGGTCCACCATCCGGGGCATCAAGGTCGCCTTGATGGGTCCTCTGGGCGGTATCGGGGATGCCCTGTTCTGGTTGACGCTGCTGCCGATCACCGGTGGTATTGGCGTATCGCTGTCTGAACAAGGCAACATCTTCGGCCCTATCCTGTTCTTGATTCTGTTCAACGCAGTCCACTTTTTCCTGCTGTTCTGGCTGATGGATTATGGGTACAATACTGGGACTCGGGCCATCGCCACAATGCGGGAGAAGACCCAGGAAATCTCTCGTGCAGCAACTATGATCGGATTGGCTGTAGTCGGCGGGTTAACTGCTAGCTATGTCAAGTTCGCCTTCACTGGGACGAACAATGTTGTTGCCATCGGGAAGATGAAGATGAACATCCAGACCGGGATCATCGACAAGATCATGCCGGCCTTGATGCCAGTGGCTTACGTCTTCTTCTGCTACTGGATGCTGAAGAAAGGGCGTTCACCGCTGACGCTGATTGGTATTACCTTGCTGATTGGATTAGTTGGTGCCGCCGTCGGTCTGTTCGCATGGCCGGCAGTGATCAAGTAATTAGGTATTTGCGGCGGCAGCCCCGCCGCAGTACATACATTTTCGAGGAGGAATCATTCGATGAGTTATTACATTCACGCGGCAAAGTTTTTCTTACCGTCAAACGCTGAAAACGGCGGCTATTTGGAAGTCACCGACGAGGGTAATTTTGGCCAGTATTTTCCAGAAAGCCAGAAACCGACCGGTAAGATCGTCGAAAAGGCCGGGCAATGGATCGCCCCGGGACTGGTTGACACTCACATTCATGGTCTTTTAGGCCACGATGTAATGGACAACGACTGGGCCGGCATCCAGGACATGAGTCAAGGTTTATTGAAAGCCGGGGTGACGAGCTGGCTGCCCACGACGCTGACGGGATCCTTTGACCAATTAAACGCGGTATGTGAGACCATCGGAAACCACGCTGGGGAAGAGAAGGGTGCCAAGATTCAAGGCATCTACTTTGAAGGCCCGTTCTTCACGGTGAAACATAAAGGGGCCCAGAATCCGAAGTACTTCACGGATCCGAGCTACGATAAGTACGAAAAATGGCAATCTTCCGCTAAGGGATTGCTGAAGAAGATTGCCATTGCACCGGAACGGGACGGCGCCGTGGAATTTACCCGCCGGGTCAGCCAAGATGGCACCGTGGTCGCCTTAGGTCACAGCGACGCGACCTTTGAACAGGCACAAGCCTGCGTCGAAGCCGGGGCCACCGTTTTCACCCATACCTTCAACGGTATGAGCGGGTTGAACCACCGGGCACCCGGCATGGTCGGGGCGGCGATGTTCTTGCAGCGGGTCGATGATGAACTGATCTGCGACGGCCACCACATTCGGCCGGAAGTGGCTAATATTTTGATTCGGGAAAAGGGTCCGGAACATGTCGCCCTGATCACCGACTGCATGCGCGCCGGCATGATGCCCGATGGCGACTATGTCTTAGGCGAGTTCCCCGTTTACGTCAGGGACGGCATGGCGCGCTTAAAGGACGGCGACAGTTTAGCTGGTTCCATTCTGAAGCTGAATGAAGCCATCAAGAACGTCGTTGACTGGAACTGTGTGACCCCCCAAGACGCCGTCTTGATGGGCAGCTACGTCCCGGCGAAGTCCAGCGGCATCGCCGACCAATGCGGTCAGATCCTCCCAGGCCGCGCCGCCGACTACATCGTGTTGAACGATGACATGTCGTTAGCTGAGACTTACCTGAACGGTCAGGAACGGTATAACGCCGCAGAATAACAACTTGATCTGCACTAAAAAGAGCGACTCGCGCCTCGATTGAGGAAGTGAAGTGCAACAAAAAAGTTAGACAGTTTGAAAAATAATTACGCTACGGCCTGAGTCCGGTATTCGATCGGAGTCAGGCCGTTTTTGTTGAGTGAGATGCGATCATGATTAAAC
>NZ_AUEH01000013.1 GCF_000425885.1 Schleiferilactobacillus harbinensis DSM 16991 | reverse complement strand
TCGCTGGAATACGTCGTGCGCTTACGCTGTTGGCGTCGCGGTGCTCGTTCCTTAGGGACGAGTCCGGCTGCTCCCCATTGTTTATACTTCTGTACCCATTGACTCAATGCTTCCTTGCGCGGCCCTCCGGATCGCTGAACATCCATGAGTGACTGGCCAGACAGTACTCGATTAACGAACTCAATCTTGTCTTCCAAAGAGTAACGGATTCCCTTCCGCCGCATAAAAAAACTCCCTTCTGGGAGAACAGACCTTTGATTATTTGGTCTGTCCACCCTGAAGGGAGTGTACCCCTGTGGTAAGGAAACTGTGTTTTTTTTAAAGACAATTAAGCAGTGTTTAGTTTATAAAAACCCAAGCTGCTGCAGCGCATGCTGGACATCCACACTATCATCCTGTCCAACTGTCACGATCCGTCCTTGGTTAACGACGATAATGTCATCCGCTTTGGCAAAAATTGTCGGATTGTAACGGTGGGTGATCAGCACGAGGCCTTGCTCCGAAGCAAACAGGTCGTCTTCAATCTGAGTGGCGATCCGCGGGTCCAGGCCGCTGGTCAACTCGTCATAGATGGTGAAAATGGGCCCCTTCAACCGGTTCCGCGCCAGCGCCAGCCGCTGCCGTTCACCGCCGGAGATCGCGGTTGACTTGTCGCTGAGCATCCGCTGCAAGGCGTCGGGATTGTTGGCTAATAAGTCTTGCAACCCGGATTGGGCCACGGCCTGGCGGATCTTGTCCGCCGGGATGTCGTGGAACACCGTGACGTTGTCGGCCAAAGTCGCGTTGAACAAGTAGGTGGATTGATCCACATAAGTCAGATGACTGGTGATGTCGCTGAAGCTGACATCCCGCAGATCAATACCATCAATGGTGATCGTGCCGGTGTAACCTTGATAATAACCAAAGAGCTGGCGCATCAAGGTACTCTTGCCGCTGCCGCTTTGGCCGACGATCAAGTATTTTCGATCCGTGGCCAAGTGCAGGCCCACGCCTTGCAGTAATGGCTGGTCATCAACGGTCAGCCCGACCTTGTGGTAGTCAATCGCCTGAATCTGCTGGGGTAGGTGGGCCTTAGGCGTTTCCGGCGCCGCGTCCTGCAGATATTGGGTCACGTTTTTCACCACCGCTCGGCCGCCGTAAAATTGCGACAACATGTCGGCGGCAGAAAACAGCGGGTAGGAAATGAAGACCATCAATTGGGAGAAAGCGACGAGTTCGCCCAGGGTAATGCTGCCCCGAAGGACCAGGTAGCCGCCCAGCAGCCAAGTGCCGATGTACTGGATGTTGTCGAAGAAGTTAAGGAGTTCGCTGATCACTTTGATCACGAATTGATTGTGGATTTCTTTCTTCGCCAACCAAGCGGTGGCATTAGTGAAGAGATTGCCAAACCGGCTGCCGGCAGCGTTGAACTTCACAGTACCAAAACCGTTGATGAAATCTTCCACCCGGTTGTTGTACCCGGTGGAAGCGTCCACGACGGCGGTTTGGGCCGGGCCGGTTTTCTTCTGGGAAAACATGGGTACGAGCATGGACGGGATACATAACAAGATAATGGCCACCGTTACCAGGGGCTTAATGAGAATCGTGCCGGCCAGGGCGAAGACCAGCTGCCAGATCAGATAATACCCGCGCAGCGCTGTACCGTAATAGGTATCTTCAATGACTTCGACTTCTTTGTTGAACTTGGCTAGAAAGAAGCCATGGTCATGGCGGCTGAATTGATTGAGCGAACGGGCCAGGGTGGCTGAGTAGAGGTCATTGCGCAGCATGCGGCTACCGTTGGCCAGCAGGCGGGAACGCTGGAAACTCTGGGCAAAGCTGAGCAGAGCCCGGGCAATAATGTATAGGAGAATGCCGGCACACAGCCAGGCATAGTCAAAATGCTGCTTGCCGGTAACCACGTCCGTGATCACCTGCAAGACCCAGGATAGGCCCACTTCCGAGAGGGCGGCGATGGGAACAATGATCAGGTAAAACAGTAAGCGCAGCGGTTGGCGGCGCATGTAATTGAATGAGTGCATGAAGAATTCCTCCCCGAGTACATACTTCGGTATGGTTAGAATGATACGCGGAGAGGAAAATAATAGCAAGATAACAGCAGAATTAGTTTGTACTTTGCTTCGGTGTTCGCCAAGCGCGCCAAGCCACGACAATCAGAGCAATGAACGAAATCGCAGTGGCGATCCAGAACACCACGGCGAAAGCATGCATAAAATGGGCGCCTAGGGCCGGGGTGATCTGGCGCACACCCGGCAGCTGCAAGAAGAGCAGGGCGGATCCCAGTGAGATGCCCATGGTCATCCCCAGGGTGCGGGAAAAGGAATTAAAGGACCCCGCCACCCCGGTCAATTCCGGCGCCACGACCCCCATGGTGATGGCGTTATTCGGCGTCAAGAACAAGCCCATACCGATCCCGTTCAGGACGATGGGCGGAATGATCCGCCATAAAGTGATGGTGGCGGGGAAGGTGATATAGCCCAGTTGGGAAACCACCAGCACGGCCAGGCCGACCATGGTCAGCTTCGTCCGATCCCAATGGTCAGCGAGCCAGCCCACCAGCGGGGTGATCAAGAGCATCGTAGCGTCCTGTAAAACCATAATCAAGCCGCTGCCCAAGGGGCTCATCCCGCCGAAGCTTTGCAGGTAAAACGGCAACAGAATATTCGATACAGCATTGACCAGCATGGCCAAACCGAGCAGGACGACGGATACAATAAAATTGTGGTTGCGCGCCAGGCTTGGTGCCAGCCAGGGCTTCTTGGCCCGGTCATCCTGTACAAACGCCCACGCCGTCAGTGCCGTCCCGACCACCAAGAGCCCCAATCCCAGGGGCCAGCGGCTTAAGCCGTTCTGGAAAATCGAGCCGCTCAGAAAGAATAGGATAATGCCCAGCGTAAAGAGATTCTGGCCGGTCCAGTTCGCCCCCGCAGTGGCGGTGCGGATATCCTGCCAATGCCAGTGCGGTAACGGTAATACCCGATAACCAATGACCGCGCCGATGATCCCCAGCGGGACATTCAATAGAAAGATCCAGCGCCAGCTGGTAAAGGACATGATCAACCCGCCCAGGGCCGGCCCAGAAATGGACCCCACCGAGACAAACATGGCAATCGCGGCCAGGGCCTCCGCCCGGTTTTGATCACTGAAGTTCTCGGTGACGATGCCCATACTGTTCGCCATGACCATCGCTGCGCCAATGGCCTGAATAAACCGGCCCACCAGCATTGTGACGATATCAAAGGCCACGCCGGTGAGCAGCGAACCAAAAGTGAATAATAACCCGCCGGCGGTGAACACCAAGTTTTTCGACAATAGATCGCCCAAATGACCGAACATCACCAGCAAAATCGTTGTGGTGATCAGCGCCACCTGCACGATCCACGTGGCCGTACTGCTGGCCACGTGCAGATCAATTGCGATCCGCGGCAGGGCCAGATTCGTACTCGAACCCGCCAGCGCCGTTAATAGCGAGAATAACCCCAATACACCGATAATTTGGTACTGCTTCTTCTTACTCGGCACAGCCGCCATCGTACTCAACCCCTTTTTCTGTTAAGCAGAGTTTACGCCGAATAACGAAAAAGAGGGTCGCCGGTGCTTACTGGTGGGATTAAAAAAGCCCCGGCCATTGTGCCGGAGCTAACGAATCTTCACTTACCTGCGAAACCGGAGCCCGTGCTTGGTCAAGTAGACCGCCCCAAACCAGATGACATTGGCGAACACCACGATGGTTAAGCCGGTTACCGTTATTGCGGTGGACTTATCCAACGCCAAGGGGGCGAGCCAGAGAATAACCAGCACAAAGGGCAGCAGTACCATGCCCAACGCTATTTGGACGAACCACTTGGCCAGTACCGGATGGGCCTTTGCGTAATCCTTGCTTTTTTCCTGCAACATTGAAGTACGCCTCTTTTGCTCCGTTGAAAAACGGCTTGTTGAGACCTCGCCATACCAATTGTTTCTTAACTGGCTATAGTTTAACGCCGGAAGCGCGATTATTCACGTACTTTATCTTCCATTTTTATTTGGTGCAGCCAGCATTCTGGGGCACGAAAAAGCCGCCAACCCGCAGGCTGACGACTTTCTCAAATCAATTCAGAAATTATGCTTTGACTTCATCCAGACCATTATCCGGCCGGTTCTTCTTCCACAACCCGAGAATCACGCCGCTAATGACGGATCCGATAACCACGGCCAGCAAGAATTGCAACGGCTTATTGGCCAACAACGAGGCGAAGATCCCACCATGGGGTGCTGGTACGTTGACGCCCATGGCTTGGGTCAGACCGCCGGCAATGGCGGCGCCGATAATGCTGGAGGTAATGATCCGCAGCGGATCAGCGGCAGCGAAGGGAATCGCGCCTTCGGTGATGAAAGACAGACCCAGCAGGTAGTCGGACAGACCAGAAGTCCGTTCGGCGGGGGTCCACTTCTTCGGCCAAATCGTGGTGGCTAAGGCAATCGCCAACGGCGGGACCATCCCACCGGCCATCACGGCAGCCATCCAGCGGCCGTCAGTCTGCTTGGAGGACATGAAGACGCCGATGGAGAAGACGTATGCGGCCTTGTTGAAGGGGCCGCCCATATCGATAGCCATCATCCCGCCGAGAATCGTACCAACCAGAATCGTGTTGGTGGTGCCCATACTTTCCAGGAAGCCGATCAAGGCCAAGTTCAAAGCGGTGAATACCGGGTTAATGATGAAGTACATCATCAGCCCAATGGCCAGTAAGCTCAAAATCGGGAAAATGAAGACTGGCTTCAAACCGTCCAAAGCCTTAGGCAAATTCTTGAACCAGCGCTTCAAGACCAGGATAGTCAGTCCGGCGAGGAACCCGCCGACCAGACCGCCTAGGAACCCGGCTACCCCGTTCTTAGAAGCAATGATGGAGAAACCAGTGTTATTGGCCATCCACCCGGCAACGAACCCAGGCAGCAGAGCGGGCCGATCGCCGATTGCTTCGGCAATATAAGCGGCCAATACGGGTACCAAGAAGTTGAAGGCAGCGTTTCCTAAACTGTTGGTGAAGGTGAAAACGATGGAATTAGCACCAACCCCGGGCAAACGTTCCAGCAGGAACGACAGCGCCATGATGATCCCGCCGCCCACAACGAAGGGTAACATGTTGCTGATACCGTTCATCAGGCTGGCGTAGATCTGGCGGCCCAAGGACTGCTTGTCTTCGTCGTCTGTGCCAGCATCTGCAGCGCTGTCATCACCAGAAGCATGGAAGATCGGCCCGCGTTCAGCCAACGTATCTTCGATCAATTGATGGGGCTTGTTGATACCGTCAATAACCGGGCGGTTGATCAAGTGCTTGCCGGAGAAACGATCCATGGCGACTTTCTTATCTGCTGCGACGATAACGCCGACAGCCCGATCGATGTCGCTGGCCGTCAAACGGTGCTTGATACCTTCGGAACCGTTGGTCTCGACTTTGATGTCGACGCCCATCTTCTTGGCTTCCTGCTTCAAGGCTGCTTCGGCCATATAAGTATGGGCGATCCCAGTGGGACACGCCGTGACTGCGACCACGTAGGGCTTCTTAATATCGGCGGCCGGTTCAGCAGACTTGGCGGCATCAGCTGTGCCGACAGCGGCTTGGGTTGCAGCTGCTTCTTGTTCGTCCTTGGCGTCTTCAGCTTCTTTCTTTGCTTCGGCGTCATTGAACAGACTGATCACTTGGTCCGGGGTGTCGGCTTTCTTCAAGGAAGCGACCAGCGCGGGATTGATCAGCAGGGAGGACAAAGCAGCCAGGGCCTGTAAATGTTCATTGTTGGCGCCGGCCGGGGCGGCAATCATGAAGAACAGGTGCACGGGTTGGCCATCCAGGGCGTTGAAATCAACACCAGCGTTGCTCTTGGCGAACAGGACGGCGGCTTTCTTCACAGAATCAGTCTTAGCGTGGGGCATGGCAATACCGTCGCCGATCCCCGTGGTGGATTCTGCTTCCCGCTGCATAATGTGGGTCTTGTAATCGGCCTTGTCGGTAATCACGCCGACTTGAGCGTAACGGTCGATCATTTCGTCAATGGCGGCCTCTTTTGTCGTGGCCTTGAGGTCCATGATCATCGCATCTTTGATCAATAAATCTTGAATTTTCAAAATGACACTTCCTATCTTTAATTGATCGTTGTGATCTGAATTGTCGGTAATAATGCGTCAATGGCGGAGCGAACGGCGATGTCTTCGGAGAAGGCGGTCGCACTGCCGCAAGCCAAGCCGTAACGGAAGGCTTCCACCGGGTCGTGGTGCTGGGTGTACGTACCGACGAAACCGGCCAGCATGGAATCGCCGGCGCCGACGGAGTTCTTGACCACACCCTTGGGAGCGGCAGAATGATACACATGGTCCGTGGTAATTAAGTAAGCCCCTGCGCCGGCCATGGACACCAGCACATGTTGGGCACCCTGGGCCAGCAGCTCCTGACCGTGGGCAATTAAGTCGGCATCACTCTTGAACGTGGTGTGAAACAGGTCCGCCAATTCATGGTGGTTCGGCTTAACGACTAAAGGATGCTTCGGTAAACTTTCCTGCAACTGTTCGCCGGTAGTGTCGATGGCAAAGTCGGCCCCGACTTGCTGCACGCGGGCGATGATTTCATTGTAGAAATCTTTGTCGAGACTGGCCGGCAGGCTGCCGGAGATGATAACGACATCGCCTTGTTGAATGGCTGCCAACTCGTTGAAGAAACTGGCCTTTTCCGCAGCCGTGATGTGCGGGCCCGCGGCGTTCAGTTCGGTTTCTTCACCGGCCTTGATCTTCACGTTGATCCGCGTCTGGTTGGCGATGCGGGTGAAGTGGTCGTTAATGTGCTTAGCGACCAGCTGTTTCTCCAAAATCTTGCCGACTTCGCCGCCGACGAAACCGAGGGCGGTGTTGGCGACTTGCAGCTGGTTGAGGATCTGAGATACGTTGATGCCTTTGCCGCCAGCCAGCAGGTCGGCTTGGGGCACGCGGTTAACGACGCCAAGGGTCATCTGGTCCAGGTGCAGGACATAATCAATGGCAGGGTTCGCCGTGATCGTATAAATCAATGCTGGGTCAACTCCTTAATATGGGTGAATGAACGAAAATCATGGCGGGCGGACGCGGGGATCGTATCGGTAACGATGCGATCCACTTCGCCGATCCGGGCGAAGGTGACGAGCGCCTGCTGCGTAAACTTGGTGTGATCCGCCAGAACGATGGTTTGCCGGGAAGCATCGATCATCACTTGCTTAATGGTCGCTTCCTCGGGGTCCGGGGTGGTCAGGCCGGTTTTGGCCGAAATCCCGTTGGTCCCGAGGAAAGCAAAGTCGACGTGGATACTGCCCAAGAAGCGGGCGGCTCCGGCCCCGACAATGGCCTTGGTTTCGGCTTTGACCTGACCGGCGGGGATGTAAGCGGCGATGTCCGCATCAGCCAACATGCTGGCGGTCTGCACACTGTTGGTGTACACCGTCAAGTCCTGGCGTTCAGCAAGGTGGGGAATGAGCATGGCGACAGTGGTCCCGGCGTCCAGGAACAGCGCCTGATGGTCCCGCAGGTAGGCACTAGCCACATAATCGGCAATCGCTTGCTTCTCCGTGGGCTGGGCCTGTTCCCGTTGGGCCATGCGCTCATCTTCCACGGCCCGCTGGCGCAATTGCGCGCCGCCATGGATCCGTTCGAGCAGGCCCACTTGGGCCAGCTCGGTCAGATCCCGGCGCACCGTGGATTCTGAGGTATGGGTCCGTCTGACCAGGTCTTGCAGCTGGCAGAATCCGGACTCGTGTAATAATTGCAAGATCAATTCGTGACGTTGATTCGTCAGCATCGGTCGTTCCCCTTTCCCTCACTCAATTGTATAGTGTAATCGTTCCCACTCAGAAAGGCAAGCATAATCTATCAAAAACAGTCAAATACAGTCAGAATGCACGCGGGAATGCGGTTTATACAACGAAATACACATTTGATCATCATCTCTACCGAGGCGGCCAACTGTCGAGAATGCGGTTTTGGCAGTAATTGATGGCTTAAACGGTCAAAAGCCATCATTGGCCTAGACCGAGTCCGCGGGACGCTGACATTGCCCGGCGGCTCTGCTACACTGAACGTTAGAATAATGCGGCGTATGCGCAGGAGGGTATGGCTTATGGCGAAGATAGACAAAGAGTATTTGCAGCTTAAAATGACGTTGGAAAACGCGCATCCGCCAATTTGGCGGCGGGTGGTCATTCCGGGAACATACACCCTGGCCGATTTGCGCCGGGTGATTCAGGCTGTTTTTGATTTGACCTCCTTTGGGCCAGCGGAGAACGCGACCCCTAAGTTCCACCGGCGAGTCAAAGCACCCACTGCAACTGGGCTGACCAGCGAAGTGCTGACGGCCAAATATCCCGAGGATACCACCACCGTTTATTCGGTTATTCATGATTCTCGACAGGCCCAGTTGTTGTTAAAAACGCCGAATGTCAAAAATTGGCGGCTGATGATCACGCTGGAAGATGTTTTATCCGCCGCCGCGATCGCAGATCGGCCGACGCCGCCCTTTGTTAATGGCGGCCGGCAAGCGATGCCTAAGACCCGGGGCGGACGGGATACCCCGTATGATCGCAAACAAATTAATCAGGCTTTAAGCGCGGCCATGGCGCCAGACGCACCGGTTGCCCCCGCCGCCTTGCTGCCCAAGACCAAGCCGTTCGTTCGGCGGACACCGACGCCGGAAAGGGATATCGATATGGCTGAACTGGCGCCCCAGATGGATGCGCTGAACGCTTTGATTTCCGGCCAGTCTTTAACGAAAGAGCAGAGCGAGTCGCTGGCTAATTTCTTGAACCGCCACGATGGCGGAGGCGCCGCGGAGAAACCGGCGGAGGCGCCCCGGGTTGACCAGCAGGATATTGATTTTGCCGTGAGTCATCTGGGCGTTAGAGCGACAGAAGACCGGGCGACTGCGGTCAACACGCTGATTCAAGGGTTTGCTGACGGCGGCTTCACAGATGCCCAGAGCAAAGCAACCGCCGCTGCTTTAATGAAGGATAACAAACTGTTCTTGGATATCGATAAACTCCCCGATGAAGATCACAGTTTAGCCGCCCGGGGGGACACGGCCACGGTATATGCGGGCATTTTGGTGGGGGACATGATGAGCACCTTTCTCACCGCCAAACAGCGCCACACCCTTTTTCAGTGGGCAACAGATTATGTCCGTCAGGAAAATCACCTGGCAATTACTTTTCCAGGCAACTTGACCGCGCTGGCCTGCGGCTTGCGCTTCCTTTACGCGGCGGTGATGCATCCGGACTATCCGCCCAAAGTGCTGGGCCAGTTGAAGGATACGTTCTTGATCATCCTCTGGCACTTGCAGGATCCGTTCCTCGGCGACGAGGCGGAGTCCATGGGCTTGATTCTGAATGACCTGGCCAAAGCGCAAGTGATGAAGCCGGCGCCCTTCATGCAATTGGTGCGGGACGTGACCATGGAAGTTGAACGGCGGGTCGACCCGGCCGACCCCCGCACGATCTTCCGGCGCAAGGCGTGGATGACGACCATGCAGGTATTGTTCATCAGTTTGAACGACGATGATGAGGCCTATGACAAGGCCCAGAACTTCATCTTCGACGCTGTAGATAATTATTATCAGACCATGGGCATCGACTTTCTCGGCGATGACGACGACGGGTACGACGGCGAATGGGAAGAGCCGGACGATGACGATGATGATGATGATTAATTGAGAAAAGGGGCCGCGCAGTAATTTGCGCGGCCCCTTTGGGCAGGCTCAGAATTTATTTCGTTTCTTGAATCACGAGCAGGCCATAAGGGGCGAGTTCGGTGGTCGCCTGCACCGGGCCATCGCCAATCAATGTCAGCATCCCAGCGAAGCGGCTGGTATCGACCGTTTCGGTCTGATTGCCATTATTGATCAGGAAATGCAGGGCATAATCAGGATAGTGGCGGGTGGTTAGTTCCACATCGGCCGGCGTCGTGAAATGATCCAGATGCTTGTCTTGAATCAAGCGGTCAACGAGGACGTCCATCCCGGCGGTATCCAGAACGGTCCCGACGTAGTAGGCTTGGCCGGTCCCGTAGGTGTTGACGGTTACGGCCGGGGTGTTGGCGTAATAGTCGGCACCGCCATAAGCGGCAATCGTTTCAGCCCCTTCCAGGTGAGACACGTTGGCGACGATGCTGCCGCCGGTCTTAGTGTCGCCGAATTGTACCGGGACGGCCGTGTGTGGCGGTAAAGCGTCGATTTCTTCCGCCCACAGGCCGCACAGATCCCGGAACGGGCCGGGATAACCGCCCATGATGACGTTATCGTGTTCATCGTTGATGCCGCTCATGTAGGTGGTGACAAAGGTCCCGCCATTTGCCACATACTGGTGGATGGCGTCGCTGACGCCGGGTTTGACCATGATCAAGACCGGGGCCAGAACGACATCGTAACGGGCCAGCTGGTCGGCGGAGAGATTAGTCGGGATCAGGTCCACGGCGGTGTTTTGCCGGTAGAAGGCCGCATAGTACCGCTTGATCTGGTCGACGTAGGTCAAGGAGACACTGGGGCCGGATGAATATTCCAGGGACCAATAATTGTCCCAGTCGAAGATCAGGCCGACTTTGGCTTGAATCCGGCCGTTCATTAACTGCGGTCCCACCTTGGCCAGTTCGCTGCCCAGGGCCCGGGTCTCGCGGATGATGCGGGTTTCGTCGTGGTCAGCATGGGAAATCACGGCACTGTGGAATTTCTCGGTGCCGCCCCGGCCTTGGCGCAACTGGAAGTATTGAATCGTGTCGGCCCCATGGGCGATGGCTTGGAAGCTCAACGCCCGCATCTGACCCGGCCGTTTCGTCGCATTGTACGCCTGCCAATTTTGCTGGCTGGGGGTTTGCTCCATGAGCATGAACGGTTGGCCGCCTTTTAGACCGCGCATCAGATCATGGCGCATGGCGACTTCACTGTGGGGTGTGTTGTAAGCCGGATAGCTGTCCCAGGACACGATATCCAGTTCCTTCGCCCACTGGAAGTAATCCAGGTCCTTGAAGGTGCCCATCATATTAGTCGTGATCGGCGTATCTGGATCATACTGGCGAATTGCCGCCTTTTCATCCTTCAGATTCTGCAGCAGCGCCTCTGACTGGAATCGGCGCCAGTCGATGCCCATCCCAGAAAGGACAACGTTGTGATCGTGGTTGATGCCGTCGCTCAGCGCGTTGGGCGGGACGATTTCTGACCAATCGTAGAAGGTGTGGCTCCAGAAGTGGGTATACCAAGCATTGTTCAAGGCATCCAGGGTACCGTACTTTTGGCGCAGCCAAACCCGGAAAGCCGCCGCGCAGTTGTCGCAGTAGCAATAACCGCCGTATTCGTTAGAAATATGCCAGCAAACCACGTTTTTCAGATGGCCATAACGTTCCGCCAATTTGCCCGCTAATTTAGCGCCGTAGAAGCGGAAAATCGGTGAACTGGGGCAGGCGTTGTGGCGGCCGCCAAAGCGGGCATGGCGGCCCTCATAATCGGTCCGGGTGACTTTGGGATAGCGGGTCACCAGCCAAGCCGGCAGGGCGGCGGTGGACGTGGCGAGCACGATGTCGAAGTTGGCCCGGGTCAGTGTCTCAACGATGGCGTCTAACGTACTGAAATCATAGGTTTCTTCACTGGGCTGCAGCTGCGCCCAGCTGAAGACATTGATGGTCGCTTCGTTCATGTGCACGTCGGTGAGAATCTGCATATCCTCCGCCCAGATTTCCTTGGGCCACTGCTCGGGGTTATAGTCGCCGCCGAATAGGAATTGTTTAAATGGTGTTTGGGTCATTAGGAATCCTCCATTGCTTAAGTGATGTCTTCATTCTAAGCGCTATCAAACTGGAATGAGAGCGAGAAATTCAGGTAAAAGTATGGTAATTTGAAGATGAGTGAAAAGGAGGCAAGGACGATGCGCCTGGTGTTTACCCATATGAATCAGGATTATCCCTTGTTTTGTGAAAGTATCGGCTACGAATGGCGGCAGGAGGCGATCTTCCGGCCCCAGGGCTATCCGTTTTATCATTGGCTGCAAACCGCCAGCGGCGAGGGTACTGTGACCATCGGCGGGACGACGTATACGCTGCCGGCGGGGGCCGGGATCTTGATTCGCCCTGGCGTGCCCCACAGTTACCGAGGTTCCGGCAATTGGCAGACCGCGTATCTCACCTTTGGCGGGGCGCTGGTGGCGAATTTGGTGACGCCGCTGGGGATGGGCGATTACCGGGTCATTACCGATCTGAGCCAGCCGACCGCGCGTTTTGTGGCGGCACATTACGCGACCCTGGCCAATTCCGCGGTACAGGACCGGGTGATTGCCGAGCTGCTGTTCACCTTTCTGCTCTTGCTGCGGCAGGACGTGGAAATCGGCGCCCGGGGTATGGCGGAAATTGGCATCGTCACGCCGGTACTGCAATATTTGGACGCCCATAGCGGGGAGAAAATTACGAACACCCAGTTGGCGGCCAAAACCGGCTATACGGTGCAGTATTTGACCAGCATCTTCAAACGGTACTATCACCAGACACCGCTGCAATACTTGCAAGAGCTGCGGCTGCGCAAGGCCAAATCGCTGCTGATGACGCACCCGGAGTGGAATGTGTACGAAGTGGCCGAGCAGGTGGGCTTTACGGACAATTCGCAGTTTATTCAGGCGTTCAAGGCGTATACCGGGCAGACGCCGAAGAAGTTCCAGCAGGCGCGCAGCCGGTAAAAAAGCCCCGAGGCGAGGGCCTCGGGGACATGGGCAATAGGATTAATGACGCAAGGTTAATTGGTAGTCGGCAATATCCAGGACATGCCGCAGCAAGAGGGAGCAAGCCCCCAGCAATGTGGCGTAATGCGTGTTCTCCATCAAACTGATGGGCTGCTTGATTTGCAGGCGCTGGGCCGCCATTTGAATCTTCGTCAACAATTCCGGAATCGCCTCAATCAGCGGTGAGTTCAGACAAACCGTTTGCGGCGCCAGTGTGGTGGCGACGTTGAAAATAATCTTGGCAATGGCCTGGGTGAAAGCATGGATCGTGGCCACGGTCGCCGGATCGTGGGCTTGATACAGTGCCACGACCTCGTCCCGGCCCAGGGTATCCAGGTGCTTTAAGGCTTTGATCTGGTCAATGATTGCGTCCTCGGAACAGTAGTCCTCGACTTTTTTCTCCACCACAGCCTGGCCGGTCAGATCATTAGCTGTGAAGAGGAGAGACCGGCCAATTTCTCCGGCCATCCCGCCGGTACCGCGATACAGGCGGTTATCCAAAATGATGCCGGCCCCGATTCCTTTATGAATACTGACGACCAGAATGTTCTGCGTGTCGGTGTGCTGGCCGAAGTCGCGTTCATAGATTGCCGCCAGATTGGCCTCGTTTTCCAGAACCACGGGTACTTGGTATTTTTCAGTGAAGTCGTGGACTAAATCAACGTCCTCCATATCAATGAAGGGGGAATTGATAATGGTTTCCTGGTCCACGATGCCGTGGATCGAAAAGCACAGCCCCAGTAATCCCTGGTCGGTCTGCAAGGTATCGGCGGCTTCGTGAATTGCAGTGTCGATTCGGCTGATGATCTGCTGGATCGTTTCCCCGCGGGTGGGGATGCGGCGGAAAAAGGCGACCCGGCCATCAAAATAATTGGCCATGATGTGGAGGTGGTTGAAGCCGATGTCGAAGCTGAGCAGATAGCCGTGGCGGCCGTTGATCGTGATCAGGACCGGCTTGCGGCCGCCGACATTAGTGGAATCGCCAGCACCGACCATCTGGACATACCCCTGCTCATCCAACTCGTTGTAGAGTGCCGAGACGGTGGACTTGTTCAGGTGCAAAGCCCGGGCCATCGCCACCCGGGAAATGGGCTGTTGGCTGTAAATCATGCTGAGTAAGCGTTTCGTGTTGTTTTCGTGCAAAAGTTCCCGTCCGCGGATGGGGGTCATGGAGATACCTGCTTTCTATCAATCGATTGCTTCGTTGGGTCAGTGAAACTACGAACATTTTCAGTATAGCAAAACACGCCTGCTAATGCTTGGCAGACGTGTTGGTTAGTAATTGGTCAGTTAAGCGAAGATGAATGTGTCCTTAATGCCCTATAGCCCACTGGCGGCGGGACATTTGAGCCACACTGGTTGGCGTACTGATACGCTGCGCAGCCGGACGGATAAAGTGTCGATGGGCAAGTACGATAAGACCGAAGCGGAGGATTATCGTATTGTCCAACGGGTCGCTGAATTGGCGGCCAAGTATCAGGTATCCATGAGCCAGATCGCATTGGCTTGGCAGTGGGCCAAAGGGGTCGCCGCGCCCATCGTCGGGTTGACGAAGGCCGCCCATTTGGAAGAGGCGGCGGGCGCTCTGGCCGTGCATTTAACCCCTGCGGATGTGGATTATTTAGAGGCGCTTTACCTGCCCCATCCCATTGTCGGCGCCCTGAATCAGAATCCGCCGGCGGGGACAGTCTTGATCGATGAGAAAAAGTAGAGGACAGGAAAAATGCTGCCAGCGTGACGTAAGACCACGGTGACAGCACTGATTAGTTGTTCATTAAAGGGTGAGGACGGCTGACGTTCGCGCCTATTTTATTCAGCAAACAACGGAATCTTAACCTGACTCTTCACGTCGAACAATCCTTTATCCGACATCTTGAAGGCCGGGGACACCAGGAGTGACAGGGTGGAGAAAGACATGATTTCGTTGGTGTTATGGTACCCCAGATCTTGCATCGCTTGCCGGACATCGGCAATTTGTTTACCAAGCACCGGGATCGGGGCATCGCTGACCACGCCGCCAATGGGCAGCGGGGCGTTGGCGACGATCTGCCCGCCTTCCGCCACGACATAGCCGCCTTGTTCAGCAATCAATTCGTTTTGGGCAGCAACCATATCGGCAATAGTCGTGCCCATGACCATGACATTGTGGTGGTCGTGGGCCCATGTGGCCCCCACTGCACCGGGGCGGCTCAGCGCGCCTTTCACCAAACCGAACGCAATATGGCCGCCGTGACCGTAACGTTCCTGGATCATGAGCAAGGCCAAGCCGGCGTCCTGCCACTGTACCAGATGATCCTTAACGGTGAGTTTAACTGGGACGCGTTTGGTGAACGTCCCCACCGCGGCGATCTCGATGACGTTCGCGGTGACTGCTGAGACGTCATCCGGTACGCGCAATTGCAAATCGGCAGCGGTAATGGGCTTCGCCTGAACCGAATGCCGAAGATCCGTACTGAACGCGTGGGGATCAGCGGGACTTTGGTCCGCAGCCGGTTCGACCAGTTGACCGTTCTTATAGACGGCGACCACGTCGAAGGCCTGCAGGTCGCGGAGAATAATAAAGTCAGCGACCCGGCCGGGGGTGATGCTGCCGCGATTCCATAAGCCCATGTGCCGAGCCGGGGTGTAGGTGGCCATGTAAATGGCGTCCACCGGATCCAGCCCAAGGCTGATGGCTTGCTGGACGATCTTGTTCAGATGGCCGTGGCGCAGATCGTCGGCCATGACATCGTCGGTGACCAGGGCGACATTCTCAAATAACTGGTGATCCTTGACGGCAGCAATGTTTTCTTCAGTTAGGGATTTTTTCTGCAGTTGAACAAACATGCCGTTGGTGACTTTCTCCAAAATCGACGCGGGCGTCTGCTGTGTATGGTCCGACGTGATCCCGCTGTAGATAAACTTGGCCAGGTCTTCCCCGGTGTACTTGGGACAGTGGCCCTCCAAGGGCATCGTCGGCCGTTCCCGCCGGCATTCCGCGATCAGTTGGCGAATCAGCGAATCCGGTTCGGAGGTGATGCCTTTGAAGTTCATGGCTTCGCCCAGACAAATAATGCGCGGGTCCTTCAACAATTCCTTGGTCTCAGCGACTCCAATGATGCCGCCGGTGGTCTCCAGCTCTGGCTTGGTGGAGGGCACCGAAGAAGGAATGGCGTAGAACACATCAATGTCGCTGGGCTGGGCCATGAACTCCTGCAGCCCCTTCAAACCGGCCACGTTGGTAATTTCATGGGCGTCCGCGATCACCGTCGTCGTCCCGTGCGCCGCCACCGCCCGGCCGAACCGGGTCGGGGTGGTCATGGAGCTTTCAATGTGCATGTGCGAATCCACCATTCCGGGGATCATATACGTCCCGGCGAGATCAATGGTTTTCTTCGCCTCCCCGGTAAACGTTCCCGGTGCCGGCAGCCAGTAAAATTTACCGTCCAGCACCGTCACATCGGTCTCAATAAACCGATGCAGCGCGCTGCTGAAGACGTGCCCGTTCGTGAGTAATAAATCGACAGTTGTCATTTCGAACCCTTTCTAATGAGTGGTATCACGCTGAAAACGACTTTCAGCAACAGACCGAGTGCCAATGCGTAGCAAGCGACTACTTATTCATCAACGAATTCCACGTCTTGATCCAACCGCTCAAATGGCTGTTCACATAATCAAAATCAATCGTCTTCGCCCGCTTGGCAATGGCCCCATACGTCTTATTCTTTGCATTTGCCGCAGACAATTTAACCGTATCGTTCACCGGTGCATTATTCAAGGACTTGGGTTCCGCTGCCTTCGCCTGCGCCGTCTTGCTCAACCGATAGCTCAGGTACGCATAAGCCGCCTTGGTGTTCTTGCTGCTCTTCAAAATGCTGGCTGTATCATAGTTAGCGTAAGTTCCGCTGGCCGGTACAGTGTAGACAGCGTTGCTGTCGGCGGCTTGAATCATGCCCACCGCGAAGTCGCCGACGACAGCGGCGGTGATTTCACCGGATTTGAACATATTAGCCAGATCGGAAGATTGGGTATACGTCTTGACGACGTTGGGCTTCAAATCGGCCAGGGCTTTGAAAGCCGCCTTGCCGTTATCCTTGGTCACCGGTGTGCCGGCGTGGTCGCCTGCCACATAAAGCATTGCCGGACCAAAGGTGGTGGTGATGTCGGGAATCGCGATCTTGCCCTTCAGCTTGCCGCTCCAGAGCTGATCCCAGGATGTGATCTTGCCAGTCTTGCTGGGGTCGTAAATGATGCCGATGCTGTTCACGGTATACGGCACGCTGTTCGTTTCTTTGGCCAGCTTCTGCTGGGCGCTGCTCAAGGTGTTGAAGTTCTTGATTTTAGAAAAGTCGAGTTTCTTGAACAGGTTTTTCTTATTGCCCGACAAAGCGTTATTTTGGGAAAGCTCGATCACATCCACGGCGGCGTTGGGATTATGGGCTACCTGGGTGAAACGCTGGCTGCTGTCGCCGAATTGGCTCTGGACTTTGGTGCCGGACTGTTTGCTGAAAGGATCGAAGATATCGCTGGTCATTTGTTTTGTAGACAGGCCAAAGGTGGAAACAGACAGACTGCCGCCGGAAGCGGCGGCCTTGCTGCCGCAGCCGGCAAAGAGCACAGTGACAGCGAGGACAGCAACAGATAGGGCAGCACGGGAAAATTTCTTCATTTTATTGAACACTCCTATTGTGATTGACTAGGCTTCTAACGGCAGCAATTGGTCAGCGGGCAAGGTGAAGTGCAGCGGGGCACCGATGGCCACGGGGGTCTCGGTGGGGCCGTCGATCTGCAGGGTACCCAGAGGACTATCGACGGTGTAGCGGTAGGCACTACCCAGATACGTGCGGATGGTGACCTGACCGCTGAGCCCCTGATCATCCGGACTCAGTTGAATCTGATTGGGCCGAATCGTCAGGACCTTGGCATCCGGTTTCGTGGGCCCCGCCACGGCGACGGTTTGATCCCCCACCCGATAGGCATGATCCGCCACGGTACCGTTCACCGGCAGAAAGTTTTCGAAGCCGATAAAGCGGGCCACAAACTCCGTCTGGGGATGGTGATAAATCTCTTCGGGCGCGGCATATTGTTCGATCTTCCCCTGGTTCAAGACGGCCACTTTATCCGAAATGGCGAAACATTCTTCCTGGTCGTGGGTGACAAAGATCGTCGTGGTGTGCAGCTGCAATTGCAGCCGGCGGATTTCTTCCCGCATCGCCACCCGCAGCTTCGCGTCCAGATTGCTGAGCGGTTCATCCAGCAGGAGCAGGCGGGGGTCAACGACCAGCGCCCGGGCTAAAGCGACCCGCTGCTGCTGGCCGCCGGAGAGTTCCTGGGGATAGCGTTCCGCCAGGTCGGTCAAGCCGGTGGTTTGCAGAATGGCGGTGACCTTCGCGGTAATATCGGCTTTGCTGAGCTTTTGCCGCTTCAAGCCGTAAGCCACATTGGCGAAGACGGTGAGGTGGGGAAATAGAGCGTAACTCTGGAACACCATGCTCAACCCGCGCTTGTAGACCGGCACGCGGCTGATGTCTTCGTCGTCCACCTTGATCGTCCCGCTGGTCTGCTGGAGCAGGCCAGCAATGATGCGTAGCGTCGTGGTTTTACCGCTGCCGCTGGGTCCGAGCAGGGAGACCAGCTGGCCGTCGGCGACGGCGAGGGATAAGTCGTGCAAAATGGGATCGCCGTGACCGTATGTCATGGCCAAAGAATCGAGTGTCAAACGAGCCAAGATATAGAACCTCCTAATTGGTTTCGGTCGTGGTCAACGCGCCCACGCCCAGCAGTTTTTCCATCAGCAGCATCAGTACCGCGGTGAAGAGCATTAAGACAACGGACAGTGCCGAGACGGTGGGGTCGTAGTTGTTTTGCAAATAATTCAGGATCGCTGTCGGCAGCATGTTCTGGCTGGGACCGTTCAAGAAGAGCGAAATCGGGATGTTGTTGAACGAATTGATGAAGCACAGCATGAACGCCGCCACGATACTGGTCCGAATATTCGGCAGGACGATGGTGAAAAAGGCCCGCGGCCGACTGGTCCCCAAGGTCCAAGCGGCTTCTTCAATGTGCGGGTCCAGATGCAGCATGCTGCTGGTGACCAGCCGAATGACGTAGGGCAGGCACAGCAGCAAGTGGCCGATGAGCAGGCTGGGCCACAGCGGCAGGCGCCAGGCGATGACCAGAGTTTGGTACAGGGCGAAGCCGATAACGATTTCCGGAATCAGCGTCGGGCTGAGAAACAGGGTCTGGAACCAGGCCTTCTGGGGAATGTCGAACCGGGTCAAGGCGTACACCGCCGGCACCCCGATGAGCAGGGCCAGCAGACTGGCCAGCAGCGCAATGGTCAGACTGGACTGGAAGCCGTCTACGAAGGCCGGCTGGGTCCAAATGTTGGCGTACCAGGCGAGGGTGAACCCTTTAATGGGAAACGAAATCGTCGGTTCGGTACCAAAGGACGTCACGACGACGATGCCTAGGGGCAGGATCAGCAGGGCGAGGACGATGACGCCGATCAATTGGAGGACGTGATTGTGCCGATCAAGCATGATCCACCCGCCGATCTAGCCGTCCGGTGTACCACCGAAGCAGGCCTAAGACGATGAGGGACAGAACAATCAAGACCATGGCGACAACGCTGGCGTTGGTCCAATTGCCCAGGGTCATCGCTTGCTGATAAATCAAGGTGGACATCACCAAGTGGCGGTTGCCGCCCAGTAATTGCGGGGTCGTATAAGCGGTCATGGCTCCGGAGAAGACCAGGATGGCGCCGGTGAGAATAGCCGGGGCCATCTGGGGCAGAATGATTTCCCGGAGAATGGTGAATGGCCGGGCACCCAAGACAGCGGCGGCTTCCTCAATTTCCGGATTCAACCCATTGGCACTGTCCACGAGGGTAGTGATCATAATGGGCAGAAAGAGGTAAACGGAGCCGATGACGATCGCCGTATTCGTATACAGCAGAGTGAGCGGCGCACTGATCAGGTGTAAAGCCTGAAGCATGTTGTTCAAGACGCCGTTTTTCCCCAAGATGATGATCCAGGCAAAGTTGCGGACCACGGCGTTGGTCAGGATCGGGAAGAGAATGATCACGGAGAGAAACTGGCGCCAGGACACGCTCTGCCGGCTGATCCACAGCGCGGTGGGCAAGCCCAGCAGGACGGTGATCACTGTCGTGACTGTGGCAATCGTTAATGTTCGGAATATGACTTGCAGATCGTAGTTGCTTTGCAAGAACTGAGTATACAGGGCAATCGGGTTTGCCCCGGAGGTGACGGTGGGAATCGCGATTTGAATCAAGGGAAACAGGGCAAACACGATAATTCCTAATGCTGCCGGTATCAACAGTAAGAACCGGTTGGCTTTTTGCATGATGCCATCCTTTCTGGTTGAGAAATGTTGAGTTAAGGATAGCACGAAAAAGCGAACGATAAAAGGATAAATTCGATTAGATATTCGTTTAATGTTCGGGTTTGACTGAAAACGGTGGTTATTATTTGGGGAGAGACGGGCTGAGGAGAAGTTTCTTCTTTGTACGCCGTGCCAATGCTCCGCAAGCTGCGGCAAAATTGGTCTGGAACGCTGTGACGGCGCTTGGAGCCCGCTGCGCGGTCTCCAAGTCGCCTAACCACATCGGCGGCAAGCCGCCGTGCTGAGCCCATTTTGCCTCCGCTTGCTGCGCATTGGCACTAGGTCTGCTTTAATTTCCAACTTTGCTTTAGTTCTCGATAAAAAATACCGCCTTCCGGAATATATTCCAGTGAAAGCGGTATTGGTCACATGACAATATAATTTTACTTTGTTTGAGTCAGGGCACTTACGAACCAGTCGGTAAATCGGGATGCATTTACCGCTGTAGCGACTTGGGCGTTGGGCCGTTCGTGCAGCCGGTCTTGGAGATCGACTAAGGAGGCGCCGGCGGTATAGGTGCCTTGGGTTTCGATGGTGACATTGGTGGCGGCCAGGGTGAACAGATCGGGTTGGGTCAACAACGCAATGGCCAGAGCGTCGTAGATTTTCAACCCGGTTTGGATGCTGCCGCCGCGGTAGTGGGCGAAAAGGTGATAAAACATGTCGCCGACTGTGCCAAGTTGGCGGATTTGGGCGGTCACGGCGGGCATGATTTTGGCTTGCGTGCCGACTTCCAGCGGGGCCATTTTGATTTTGACCCCAGAGCGGAAGACGATGTCGGCGGCTTCCGGGTCGGCGGCGAAGTTGAATTCGGACAGTACGCCCCAATTGCCCCGGCCGATGGCGCCGCCCATCAGCACGAGCTGATCGATGCGCGCCCGGTCGGTGGGGTATTGGTGCAGGTAGAGGGCAATGTCGGTGAGCGGACCAATAGCCACCAGGGTGGTCTTATCACGCTGCTGGCTGACGACGGCGTGCATGGCGGCTGCAGCAGTAGTCGTGGTATCCACCGGGACGGTGGGCGCTGGAAAATCGTAACCGGCCAACCCGCTGACACCATGGATGTTGCCGGCGTTGATTGGCAGCCGCAGCAGGGGCCGCTGACTGCCGGGAACGATCCGGACGGTTTGGTGCAGGAGCGTGAGCAGCTTCCGGGTGTTGTCGGTGGTATGGACCAGACTGACATTGCCGGCGACCGGGCAAATGAGTTGCACGTCAAGCTGCGGGTCGGCTAGGGCAATGGCGATGGCGACCGCGTCGTCGATGCCAGGATCGGTACTGATAATAACTGGTGTGGACATACGCTCTTCCTTTCTCACTTAATAATCAATGATAATTGTTACGTCGGTGTCGATGGCTTGGGCCGGCAGGGCGACGGTGATGCCGCTGCGCGGGGCGATGGGGGCCAGCGGCCAGGCGGTGAGCGGGCCCATCTGCCAACTAGGCGCGTCCGTGACCGGCTTGAGGGCTTCGCGGAGCTTGCGGGTCTCGCCATTGCTGGTGACTTGAATCGTGTGCGGGCGGGCGTCAGTGGCCACTTGCAGGAGCACAAGCGGGGCTTGGTTCTGACCGGTATAGGTGCCTTGAGTGGCGTTCAGAGTGAAAATGATCCGGCGGCCGTCATCCGTGGCACGCAACGCCGTGGTGGCGAATTCGCCATTTTGATAGGCCAACGTGGCGCCGTCATCGCTGTAAACGGTGGTTTCACTGGGCCGCGGCCCGGGGAAATACGTGACGATGCGGGTATCCGCGGGATATTGACCGGGGGTCAAGTGGACCGGTACCCGGGGCAGCAGGGCCCCAGCCCGGACGAAAATCGGCGTCTGGGCCAGGGGCGCCGGATAATCGGCTAAGGTTTGTCCGCCGGCATACCGCTCCCCGGTAAACAAGTCTTCCCAAGTGGCGTGGGGATCAGGAAGATACAGATGCGGCACCCGGGCACTGCCGTCCCGGGCGAGGCGATACGGACTGGTGACCGGTGCCACGAGCAGATCATCTCCCAGCAGGAACTCAGTATCGGTGTCACTGCCGTAGGTATAGGCGTCCGGTTCCAGCCAGAACAGCGGCCGGACAATGGGCGCCCCCGTTTCCCGGGCGGTGTGGGCCAGCGTATACAGATAAGGCAGCAGCGTGGTCTTGAATTGCAGATAGGCCCGGTTGATCGCAACAAAAGGCTGGCCAAAGACTAAGCCCATGTTTTTCGGTTGGCTGCCCCAGCCATCCATGTTCAGTTGGATGGGTGTAAAGGATTTCCACTGCAGATCCCGGGTCTGAATCAGCGGGTCGCGACCGCCGTAGATACCGTCGATATCGCTGCCGACATTGGGGTTGCCAGACAGGCCGGTACTCAAATACGTGGCAATGTGGCTGCGGATGTTTTCCCAGTCATCGCCGCCTTGATCGCCGCTCCAGATGCTGGTGTAGCGCTGGGAACCAGCCCAGCCGTCCAGACTCATGATGAACGGCCGGCGACCGTGGCCGGCTTTGGTCATCGCGGCCGCCGCGTCGGCGGTGGCGTGCAGGCCGAAGGTATACCCCTCACCGACCCAGGCCACGTCTGTCTTCACCGCGGCGACGCCAGCCGTGCTGACTTCTTGGCCAATGTCCCGTTCACCCTTTTGCGGGTGCTCCGGATCATTGGGGTGGAGTTTTTCTTGGGTCCACAGGCCCACAGCCACGCCCTGATCATTGGCATAGGCCGTGAAGTCCCGCAGATTGGCTAAGTCGCCGGCAAAATCGGCCGTTTGGCCATAGCCGGCACCGTAACCGTCGTTAGGCAGGAACCAGCCAATCGGCATTTTGTTTTCCAGATACCGATCCAGCACCGCCCGGGCCGAGAATTGAGCACTGGCGCCCTCGCCATTCAGCGATTCATGTACCGCCCCGGTGGGGTTGCCTTGTGCATCGTGTTTGGTGAAGGTCACCGGTGCCGCGCCCACGTTGGGCACCAGGGTCTGCCCAGCAACCGTGATCGCGCCGGCCCGGTAGCCGGTGTTAAACGTCTTTTCGCTCACAGGCTGGTATTCCTTGTACCACTGACCGTCCGGAAAAAGGATCGCGCCGACGGAATTCTTAGTTACCGGCAGCCAATAATCTCGGTTATAGGCGTTCAAATGGGCCGGATAGAAACTGAACCGCGGGGCCAGTACTGGCTTGCCGGTCAATTCGTGGTAGCCGTGGATCAGATGGGTCGGATCTGGGCCTAGGATAATATAAACATCAAAATACGGGTCATCGTGGGATAACTGGACACCGTGGGCGGGGGTACTGAAATCATAAAGCCCCGGAGTGAAGGTGTTGACCAGCACACCGTAACCGGCGGTGGACCAATAGAAGGGCACCGGCGAGGCAACCCCGCCGGCGGTCCACAGATTGGTATTGGCAATCGTCACCCGCTGTCCGCGCAGGGCAAAGCGGCCGTTTTGCGTGCCGCCGCCGAAGAAGTACTCGTCTGGAGAAAAGGTCAGCCGAGCGGTCCACGTCTTACCCGCGTCGTCCCAACTGGGCAAATGCAGATCGACGATGGCACCATGGGGCCCGCTGATGTGCAGCGTCCCATGGGCCTTTTCCCAATCGGCTTGGTAGGCATCGGCGGTGGTCAGGGTGTAGTGATCGTTGTTGATCACGATCGGCGTCTCGTCCGTTTGCCCGCTGCCGCCGGTGGCGACGGTGTGGTCGCCGTTTTTATCCACTTGGACGTCCGCTGGAACAGTCGGCCGATCTGGGAAGTGGTCAGTCTGGCTGACCCGCACCCGCACAATATGGTCATTCACCCAGCTCAACTGCCCGTGCAGTTTGGTGGTGGCGATACTGAATACTCCGTCATGATACGATTCTTGCTGAATGGCCTGCGGATCTTGGACCATGAAAACCAACTCCTTTTTGTCTTTTCTTGAGCGGATGGCATTTATTCACTAATACGCGAGTGCCAATGCGGAGCAACCGGAGGCGGAATGGGCTCAGTGGTGGAAACCACACGGCGGCTTTGCCGCCGATGTGGTTAGGCGACTTTGAGACCGCGGTTTTTGCGGGCTCAAAGCGCCGTCACCACGTTCCAGCCCAATTCCGCCGGAGGTTGCGCAGCTTTGGCACGGCAGCCTGCGAAGAGCGCCATGCCAACCTATTTTCTTCCATTATCACATAGGCCAGAAAAAATGGTACCGATACCGAGGAAAAAACGAGCCGTTACCGGCCAAAAGATTACTAAAACATGATAGGATAGTTGTATTAACACCATTGTGAAGGCTTTCGCCTATTACACGGAAAGCAGGAAAAAGAAAACGACTACCATCAAAGATATCGCCAATAAAGCAGGGGTCTCGATTTCCACTGTGTCACGTATTTTGAATTTCGACACCACCCTGTCTGTCACCGACGCGACCCGGGCCCGGGTGCTGCATGTGGCGGAAGAAACGGAATATAAACCCCGGCGGAAGAAGACTCCGAAGATCACGACGAAGATTGCTGTGATTCAATGGCATAGCGAGAAGCAGGAATTGAATGACCTGTATTATTTGCAGATCCAATATGCCATTGAGAACACTGTCCAAAGCAGCGGGGCGGCGCTGCAATACGTGACCACGGAAAATTTCAACGAAGCCGTGAACAGCACGTTCTCTGGGATCATTGCCCTGGGCAAGTACGGTCATCAAGAGATGCTGGATATTGCAGCAAAGAAGCTGCCGGTGGTTTTTGTCGGCCAAAATTCTTTGGCGGACGGCTTTGATAGTGTGACCAGCGATTATGTCAGCCCCGTGAAATGGATCATTGATCATTATTTGGCTGCCGGCATCCAGGACATTGGGCTGATCGTCGGCCAAGAAGCCACCAGTATCGGCCATCAGGAAATCAAAGACACCCGTTTGCAGGCTTTCGAGACCTTTGGCCAAGCAGCCGGGGTGTATACTCCGGAGCATGTTTTCGTGGGGGCCTTCACTCCGGAATCCGGGTACGCGTTAATGAACGAAGCCATTGACCAGTTGGGCGACAAACTGCCCCACGGCTTCATTGTGGGTAACGATGCCATGGCCGTGGGCGTGATCCGGGCGCTGAACGAACACGATCTGCCCATTCCGGAGCGGGTCAGTCTAATCAGTTTTAATGACGTGGCCGTGGCTAAATATACGAGCCCGCGGTTATCGACAGTACATGCCTACACGGATCTGATGGGTGCCGGGGCGGTCCAGCTGTTGCAGGAACGGATTTCGGATCCTAAGCGGGTGGCGCGCCAGTTCAATTACGCGACCAAGTTGATTTTACGGGAAAGCAGTAAATAAGTTAAGCCGATAGTCGTTTGCGAGACTGGGCCGAGCGATTGCTCTCCAGTCTCTTTTTTGTGGTCCTTGCCCATTTTTACTAAAATGCGAATGCCGATTAAAAGCTTTTTGATAAGGCACATACGGTTCGAATACATAAAATTGGTAAAACTTTTATTGACAGTTTTACTAAAATTCAGTACGCTATTTCCTGTAAGCAATTTTCGAAAGCGAATTAGTTACGGGAGGTCACTCAAAAATGGAACAAAGTTTATTATACCCAGTCGTCAATGCCGTCCGCACCGATCAAAAACTGGATGGGCTCTGGCGCTTCTCCTTTGATGCGGTGGGCGTTGGCCCACAGGAGGGCTGGGCCAAGCACTTGCCCAAGGCCGTCGATATGCCGGTACCGGCCAGCTTTAATGATTTCTTCACGGATAAAGATGCCCGGGAATACACTGGGGATTTCTGGTATGAGAAAAAGTTCTTCGTGCCGGCGGATTACCAGGGTCGTTTCGTGGGCCTGCGCTTTGACGCGGTGACCCATCGGGCGACGATCTACGTCAATGGGGTCAAGATCCGCAGCCACGAGGGCGGCTTCCTGCCGTTTGTGGCGGACGTGACCGATGCACTGCATTACGGGGAAGAAAATACCGTGGTGGTGCAGGGCAACAACGAACTGTCCCGGGAAGCCCTGCCGGCCGGTGATACGATCACGTTGAAGAATGGGAAGAAAATGGCCCGGCCTTTCTTCGATTTTTATAACTACTCCGGCATTAACCGCTCGGTCCATTTGATCACCCTGCCGGTGGAACGGATCACCGATTACACGACTGATTTCACCCTGGCTGGGGCGGACGCGGATGTGCACTATACTGTGACCACGACGGGGGACCACGATGTTGTTGCCGTCCTGCGGGATGCGGACGGTCAAGTCGTGGCCGAAAACATCGGCAAACAAGGCACGCTGCACGTGACTGATGCCCACCTGTGGAACGTCCGCGCGGCTTATCTGTACACTTTGACGCTGCAAATCACCAACGACACCACGATCGTGGATGAATACAGTGCCGAAATCGGTATTCGGACGATCAAGATCGTCGGGACAGAGATCCAAGTTAACGGCAAATCCGTGTACCTGAAGGGCTTTGGCCGTCATGAGGATTCTCCTTTCGCCGGGCGGGCTTTTGACCTGAATGTAGAAAAAAAGGATTTCTCCCTGATGCAGTGGAGCGGGGCCAATTCTTTCCGGACCTCCCACTATCCCTACGATGAACAGGTTTATCAAATGGCCGACCGGGAAGGTTTCCTGGTCATCGACGAAGTACCAGCGGTCGGCTTCAAAATGGTCGCGGCATCCTTCCTGGGCGGTTTGAATCAATCCTTCTTTAAGGGCCCTTGGATCAAGCCGCTGCATGCCAAGCATTTGGACCAGATTACCGATATGATCAAGCGGGATAAGAACCACCCCTCCGTCTTTGCCTGGAGCCTGCTGAATGAACCGGATACGGTGACCGAAGAATCGGTACCGTACTTCAAACAGATTTTCGCGGAAACCAAGGACTTGGATCCCCAAAGCCGGCCGCGGACATTCAGCCTGAGCGAGGACGATACGATTGAGACCTCGAAGGACTTGGATTTCCCTGATATCTATCTGTTGAATCGGTATCCGGGTTGGTACCACTACGCCGGCTATCAGATTTTGGACGGCGAAGCGGGCTTACGGGAAGAAATGGACAAGTGGGCCGCCAGCGGCATTAATAAACCCATCGTCTTCACTGAATTCGGCGCTGACACGGAAGCGGGTTTGCACAAACTGCCCAGCGTGATGTGGAGCGAAGAATATCAAGTCGAAGTCTTGGAAATGTTCAGCCGGATCTTCGACAGCTACCCGTTCATCAAGGGCGAGCAGGTGTGGAACTTCGCCGACTTCCAGACGGTGGAAGGCAACATGCGGGTCAACGGCAACAAGAAGGGGATCTTCACCCGGGATCGCCAGCCTAAGGCGGCGGCGTTCTTTTACCATAAGCGGTGGACTAATATTCCGTTGGATTATAAGGCTCAGAAATAAATCAATGCCAAGAAGCTGGGCCATTCGTGCCCGGCTTTTGTTAGGATAGTGATGATGACGCTATCATTGAGCAGAAAGGACGATTCGATGACCACCACTCTTACGATCACCGGCCGGGACATTCACACCGACCAGGGCGACGCCAATACCTTCAAGGGCTTTGGCTACCTGAACTGCAATAATTCTTCCCGCTTGCTGTTGGATTTACAAATGGCAGCAGCCTGAGGCCTATCAGGCGGTGTTACATACTCTCTTCGGCGGGCCGCATCCGCTGATGCGGATGCTGAAAGTAGAACTGGGTGCCGATGCCAACACATCCTCGGGCACGGAACCCAGTCCCAAGCGCAGCGCTGCGGGCGGCGGTCCGGCGGTGGGGTATCACTATCGCACTAGTGATGGTGATAATCGCCCCTTTACTCAGCTGGCGGATACTTACCACCATGAAGTCTGGTACAGCGAAGGGGTCGGGCCGATATTAGCGACCCCGCTGCCGACAGCGGCACTTCAGATGAGCAGGAGCTGGCAACGCCCATTCCCAATAGTGTGTTTTATCAGACCCGGGTCGGCATCGTCGGCATCGTCGCCCCTACCAAGGATCTGACGGTGACCCTAGCGACGCCGGAACCCAACACCAACATTGATTTTCCTAAGACCCGGATCCCCATGCAGACCGGCGTTTTGACCCCGAGGACGCATACCCTGGTGACCCTGTTTCTGGGTGACCGGGAGTTAGAAAGTCTGGTCCACGGCCATATCCAGGTGCCGGCAGTGCAGCTGACCGGCAACCAGTTAACGATTGCTGACCACCCGATTACCCTCACCGAATGGCCGACGGTATGATATGCTGACGGTGTTAAGAAGAAGGGAGCGTTTCATTTGAAAATTGCTTTGATTGCCCACGATGCCAAGAAGCCGGAAATTGTCCGGATCGCCACGGCCTATCAAGAAATTCTGCGCCAGCACGAGCTGTATGCCACCGGCCATACCGGCCAAGTGATCAGCGACGCCACTGGTTTAAAAATTCACCGGTTTAATTCCGGCCCGCTGGGCGGCGACCAGCAAGTTGGCGCCTTGATTTCGGAAAACCAAATGGATCTGATTATCTTTCTGCGCGACCCGCTGACCGCCCAGCCCCATGAGCCGGATGTGAATGCCCTACTGCGGCTCTCCGATGTCTACGACGTGCCCATTGCCACCAATGCCGGCACGGCGGAAGTACTGTTGCGCGGCTTAGCCGCCGGCTTCCTGGATTTCCGGACGATCGTGCACGGGGATGAAGAAAAACATGAGTGAGACACCAGGAGAAATGCTGGCCCAGGTACTGGCGCTGGTGGAACGGGATACCAACGTTCAAGCCGTGGGGGTAGAAGGATCGCTGAATGACCCAGGGAAAAAGGGCGATGCCTGGCAGGACTTGGATGTCACCCTGTTTGTGACTGACGCGGCGCCGAAATATGCGGCCCCTTATTTGGCGCTGTTCGGTACTCCGACGATCGTCCGGCATTTTCACGAAAAGGATCTGTGGGGTCAGGGCGGCGTTTATTGGGAAACTTTTCTCACCCGCTATCCCGGCAGTCAGCGGATGGATCTGAAGCTGGCGCCGGCGGCGGTGATTGACGATTACTTAGCGGCGGAAAGCTTGAATGCAATCGTCTGGCGGCGGGGTATCGGGCCTGTGCCCCCGCGGCCGACGGATGCCAGCAGCTTTTATTTGGCGGCGCCCACTCAGGCTGAGTTTGCTGATCACTGCGCCGAACTGCTCTGGATCGCCGGCAATGTGGTGAAGGGTCTGGCCCGGCACAATTTGATTTACGCGGCCGGTCAATTCAATGATTATTTGCGTCCGGAGTTATTTCGGTTATTGTCATGGCAGGTGACTCTGGAACGCAGCGGTCAATTCGACCCTGGCGTAAGCCATAAGGGACTGTGGGCGGCGCTGCCCACTGCCGTCCGGGATCGGGTCATGGCCACGTATGACCTGCATAACACCCTGGCGATCACCGCGGCCCTGCGCCAGACACTGGCCCTGTACACCGAAACAACGACTGCTATTACCCGATTGGGCGGGCTGCCACCGCTCATTGAATTAGCCCCGGCCCTGGCGCAAATTCACCAGTGGCTGGACCAGCCGCTGGCTGATTAGTCCGGATAAATATCGATAATGTGATATTGATACGGACAAACTGTTGAATTGGGCCGGTCCATTTCGTACAATGGGCTTGTAAGATTATACAAGGGAGAGATTTGCGGATGTTAGACAAGTTAAAAACCGAAGTTTACGACGCCAATATGCGCCTGCCCAAACTGGGCTTGGTCACCTTTACCTGGGGCAACGTATCCGGGATCGACCGGGACAAGGGCCTCTTCGTCATCAAGCCGTCCGGCGTTGATTACGGCGATCTGAAGCCCAGCGACATGGTGGTCGTGGACTTGAACGGCAAAGTCGTCGAAGGCAACATGAATCCGTCCAGTGATACCCCGACCCATACCGTGCTGTACAATGCCTTCCCGAAGATCGGCGGCATCGTCCACACCCATAGTGAAATGGCCGTGGCCTTTGCCAGTGCCCGCCTGGATATTCCGGCGGTCAACACGACCCACGCCGATACCTTCTACAACGATATTCCCGTCACCGAACCGCTGACGAAGGAAGAGATCGAGAGTGCCTACGAAGAAAATACCGGCAAGGTGATCGTCAAGACTTTCGCTGACCGCGGCTTGGATTACGACGCGACGCCCGGCTGCTTAGTCGGTCAGCACGGTCCCTTCACCTGGGGCGCGACGCCGGACAAGGCGGTTTACAACGCCAAGGTCCTGGAAGTTTGTGCCAATATTGCCTACCATGCGACGATGCTGACGCACAAGGACATCCATGTGCCCCAGTATTTGCTGGACAAGCACTACTACCGCAAGCATGGGGCCAATGCGTATTATGGTCAGAATAATCCGGACTCGAAGAACCACGCGGCCCGGGAAGATAAGTAAGCGTGCTAAAAAGCCGATGCGGAATGCATCGGTTTTTTTATTGAGCATTTTTGACCGCGACGGCCAGCAATCGTGCTATGCTAACCGCCATCAAGAAAGAGGAGTGGGTACAAATGGCAAATAAAATTGCATTGATCGTCGGTCCAGGACACGCCGGTTTAGGCCAGGCCATGGCGGAACAGTTGGGGGCGCAGGGGTATACGATTGCGCTTATGGGGCGGCAGGCGGAGCCATTGGCGGCGCTGGCCAAAATCTTGGCCGGTGAGGGTGTCACGGCTTTTCCTGTGGCAGCCGATGCGGCGAATCCGACCAGCGTAACCAAGGCTTTGGCAACGATCAGTGCCCAGGGCAGCTTGCAGCTGGTGCACTACAATGCCACCCAGCGGACGACGAACAAGCCCAGTCAATTGACGGCTGCTTTGGTCACGGAGAGCCTGGCCAGCAACCTGCTGGGGGCCATCACCGTGACCAATCTCAGCTTGCCGTATGTGGAAAAGACCGGTAACGGCGTGTTTCTGTATACCGGCAGTGTGGTTGCGGCCAAGCCGGGTCCGACCAATGTGGAGCAGGCCATCGGCAAAGCCGGGCTGCGGGATTACGTTGTCGCCTTGAATAAGGAACTGCATGCCCGGGGCGTCTTTGCCGGCATGGTGACGATCAATACGTATATTCGGCAAGGCAAGGCCGGGCATATGGACCCGACAGTGATCGCCCGGGCGTTCATTGAATTGGCGACGCAGAAGAATGCGGCGGAAGTGCAGTATCATTAGGGTCAATCAGAAAACTGGCTAGCGAATGGGAGCTGCATTTCTCAGAAGCCTAAAGCGTTGCAATAAAGCTGGGCCATGATGAGATTGGTACAGAAGGGAGTGCCTGACCATGCAAAAGGCAAAGGTATTCGGCTTTTACGTGGCGGTTATTACCACGCTTTGTTTGCTGGTGCTCCATCTCGTCAATGTGTCACCGTTTGCCGATCCGACCAGTGAAATGCTCTTGCTGTTAGGATTAACTTGTGCACCAGCCCTCTTTGCTGCCGGTAAGACATACGCTGAGCGCTGGTCCCGCCATTTTTTGCTGCCGTTATTCAGTATCATCATTATTGGTTTAGTCCTGTTGCTGATCTACACCCGTAAGAGCATTATCCAATCTGGACAAGTTGTGAATATGGTGCTGCCTTTACTGTTTCTGATCACAGGCGCTTTCCTCAGTGGTCTGATTGCTGAAAAATAGCCAAGATACAAAATGCCCGTTCCGGACCGAAACCTGGAATGGCATTTTTATGTGGCACTGGAGTCATGTTTTAGATAACGTGTCTCTCAAACGGATCATCAGAGATCCCTTCAGTAAGAATTTTCTTCGCCCATTCCTTAGCCGAGAACAGACTATGATCCTTATAATTGCCGCAGCTTTCAATGGTCGTACCAGGTACGTCCGCCCATTGAATGTCATCGGCAATCGCCGCCAGGCTGGACTTCAGCGCCTGGGCCACTTCGGTGGTGGAATGTGCACCCCAAGTGATCAGGTGGAAGCCGGTGCGGCAGCCGAATGGTGAGCAATCGATCACGCCGCTGAGCCGGTCGCGCAGCAAGGAGGCCAGCAGGTGCTCAATTGTGTGCAGGCCGGCGGTACCGATGGCGTCAGCGTTGGGCTGCACCAGACGCAGGTCATAGTTAGAAATGAGATCGCCCTTGGGCCCGGTTTCTTCGGTGATCAAGCGGACATAGGGGGCTTTGACGGCGGTGTGGTCCAACGTGAAGCTTTCGACTTTAGCCATGATAAAAAAACTCCTTCAATTGTGGGTTGTGTTCAGAATAGGTGCTGACCTAATCCCCGTCAAGGGGCACCGGCCGCAGATAGCTGACGGTGTGGGTCCCGCTGTCGACGGCGATGGGGCCCTTTGGCGTGCGGACGACGGCTTCGGCATTCATCGGCACGGTCAGTGCCAGTACGGCGGTGCGGCCCTCTTCGTGATAGTTTAGCCGGATCAAGCCTTGACTGGACGGCGTGGTGAGCTGGAACGTGGTGCCCGGCGTGACCTGCACCCGGACGCTGAAGCGGTAGCCGCCGGCTTGCAGGGGCATAATGCCCGCCAGGCCCTGGACGATCGTCAGCCCTGGCGACGCGCCCCAGGGGTGGGACAGCGTCAGGTTCGGTTTGTTCTGGTTGCTCCAAGCTTCGGGGGTCACGGTTGCCCGCAACGTGTGCAGGATCGCGGCGAAGGTCTTTTGGTCGGCCCGGTCATCCGGATTTGTCAGCAGGTTTTCCGCCAGTGCCCCATACCCGTGGTCGATCAAGCCCCGCAGAATGAAGTAAATGAAGTAAATACTGCCAAAGAATTCGCCGTTGTTGTACACGGTCTTGGCCATCTGGGCGGTCATCGCCGGACTATCGGTCACGTCGTAAGCCAGGGCATACGCGGTGGCGTGTTTGGCGTGGTGGGCAGTAACGGTACCGTCGGCTTGCAGGCTATCGTAGAAGGCCCCAGCGGCGGGATCCCAGAGACGGTCGATCAGAGTTTTCTTCACCAACAGCGCCCGATTCTCGTAGTGGGCCATATCCGTCTGCTCACCCAGCACCGTGGCGATCTTGGCCATGATCCGGTAGGCGCCGGCGTAAATGGCGTTGAAGGCGGTATTGTATGTACCGACCACATAGCCGTCCCGTTCCCGTTCGGGCCAATCGATCAGGCCGGTGCCCCGGACCAGATGCATCGCCGGGTCGTAATTGTCGGTGTTGTTCGGCCCGCGGTGCAGCTTGGCCTTTAAGACCGCGTAGCGCTTCGTCAGCAAGGCGGTATCACCGGTGTACAGATAATCCCACCATACCATTTCCACGTTGAACAGCTTGTAATCCTCCGGCCAGGTGGGGTGGTCCAGCAGATAGTCAATGGAATAGCGGGCCAGGGCGTCATTGCGGGATACGGTGTAGCTGGTCAGGCTGTTGACCAGCAAATCGCCCTCATACGCCCGGCGTTCCCGGGCCTGGGAATCGACGAAAAGATCCTGATTGGTGATGGCGATCGTGTCCCGGGACAGCTTGTAGGCGGCATTGAGCAGCGGGACGTTGCTGTGAAAGCGGCCGTCGTCAGCGGGGAAGGGCTGGGCGATCTGCCAGCCGGCGATGTCCGCGGGCGTCAGCGTACCTTGGAAGCCGCGCAGTTCAACATACCGAAAGTTCTTCATCTGGGCGGTGAGAAAGTGGTTCTTCCCGCTGACCAGATGCCACTGGCTGATATAGTCCGGCCCGGCAGCGAGGTGGTGGCGGACGTGGCCGTCAGCGGTGAGCTGTTCCCCTTGCCAGACCACGACCCGCTGGGCGGCGGGACTGGTCAGCTTGACCGCCAGGCCGCCGATGATTTCCCGGCCCAAGTCAATCAGCCAGTTGCCGGGGGTGATTTCAGCAACCTTGGTATGGTTCTTGATCAGTTGCCGTTCACTGTTTTCCGCGGCGTAGGGCATGATCCGTTCGTCGTCCTGAACCGTACTGGGCCGGGTCACCACGGCCGCCGGCCAGTTGGCGGCCGTGCCGTGCCACCAGTGGCGGGGGTAATGGGCCATGTCAATATTTTCGGCAGGCATGGCAAAATAACCAGTACGCAGCCGGGTGCCATCGTCGCCAAAGGCGGTGGTCCCGTCCAGGCCGGTCCACTCCGGGCCGGTCTGGGCCAGCGTCACGATACTGCCGGCGACGGTATAACCGATGACGGCGAGGTGCACGCTGGGCTGGGGATCCGCCGCGGTGGCCAGCAGGGCCAGCTGATTGTGTTTGACCAGCGCAGCGGTAACGTCGTATGTATTGTAGTGATAGGCACGGGCGCCGCTGCCGTCGATGTTTTCCTGAGGCCGGGCCGGCCCCACTCCCACAGCGTGGCCGTTAAGAAAGAGATCGACGTTTTGGCTGAGCAGACTGTCCGCGCCGCGGCTGGCGAGGCGGATGACGACCTTGGTATAACCGGCCGGATCCAGATCAATCATGGGACTTTGTAAGAAGGCAAAGGCCTGAGTCGCCGGCAGGGTGTCACCGCCAGCCTGGGCCGGCGCGGCCCAAATACCGGGTACGGACCAATGGGGCAGGGCAGTAATGAAATACGCCGGGGTGCTCCAGGAACTCTTTTCTTTCTGGCTGTTCTTGATTCGTACCTGCCACGAATATAATTGGCCGGGCTGCAGCAGCGGTGCCAAGTCCGGCCAGGGCACACCGGCGTTGCGGTGGCCGCGCTGCCAAGCAGTGACGGCGAGTGGTTTGGGTTGACCATTAGCGGCTACCCGCAGCTGATAGGCCGTCTGCCGGTCGTTATCGCGATCGCTGGCGAGCCACCAGCTGAAGCGGGCGTCATCAGTGACATCACTGGGAAAAGATTGTAAATTGACGCGTAAATTTGTTATTTGAATGGCCATGACGAAAACCTCCTGGGTTGTTCACTGTCGATTATACCGAAAATGCGGCCTAATATGTTAGCTGGCACTGGTGTGAAAAAGATGAGAAGTGTATGATAGATAAAAGTCTTACAGAAAGAAGGTTCACAGGATGGGAAAAATAGTGAAGGGGCTATTCGGCGTATTGGTGGCCGCAATCGTATTGCCATTAGTGGGAATCGTGCTCGCTGCGGTCTTCCTCACGGTGTTAGGCGGGGCGGGCTTAGTTCTGTTATTTGCGCTGGCGGTCGTGGTGCTGGTGCTGATTTGCTTGCCGTTGATTATTCTCGCCGTGGTCTGGGCGCTGAGCCGGCGCACCTATGACGACGTGACGGTGACGATTCATGATGATCAGGGCCGCGCTCGGTATCGGATCCATCTGCCGGTGGTCATCAAGGATTGGCTGCACCGTATTTGGCAGCAGTACCGGGCCAATAAACGGGCCGGCCGCGGCGATGCCCTGAATACGGCGGTGGAAACAGTGCTGATGAACGAACTGAAACCGCAAGTGGCGGCGGCGGTAGCCGCCCAGTATTCCGCCGCGGACGGCGAACGGGTGACCCAGGTCACGGACATGCGGCAGTTTGACTTGGACATCAACGACGGCCGCCGCCACGTCCATGCGGGCCGAAACGTCGACAGTCAGAGCTAATCGGGTTATGATGGGTATGCAGCTTGAATGCGATTACACAAAGAAAAGAGTAGAGCATGATGACTGAATTACCTGTAATGCCCTTAACCAAGAACGATTTTGCCCAGAATGTCTTTGGCCGCCGCTCCATTCGCAAGTTTGACAGCGACTTTAAGATCACGCGGGCTGAGATGCAAGAAATTTTGACCCAGGCCGGGCGGGCGCCGTCCTCCATGAATTTACAGCCGTGGCGGTTCGTGGTCGTGGACAGCACCGCAGGAAAGACCAAATTACACGATCTCGTGATGACGAATACGCCGCAAAATGACACCGCCAGTGCGATGATCATTGTGTTCGGCGTAGACCATCCCGAACGCGATGACGCCAAGATTTATGACGCAGCCGTGGCTGCAGGGACCATGACCTCCGCCACCCGGGATGAAGAAGTGGCCGAAATTGACGCGTACTACCACACCATGGGCGATCTGGCCCGGGAGAAAACCATCAGTTTGGATGCTGGGCTGGTGACGATGCAACTGGCCCTCGTGGCCCGGGCCCACGGCTATGACACCTGCATCATCGGCGGCTTCAACAGGGCGGGGGTCAAACAGGCCTTTGCCCCGAACGAGGAGTTGCACCCAGAAATCATTGTGGCCATTGGTCAAGCCGCCGAGAACGGTTATGAAAGTGTCCGGCTGCCGGTGGCGGATACGACGACGTTTGCGTAATTGAAAGACAGCAAGATGCCCTGATCGGTTCAAAAACCGATCAGGGCATCTTTTGCGTTCAATCCTGGTCAAACATGTCCGGCGAGTAGTCGATACGCTGGCGGGTCAGCTGATACCACTGGTGGCTGAGGGCTTGGGCATACTCATCTTCACCAAGATGGTGCAGTGTCTGAAAGACCCACTGCAGTTCCGACCGGCCCCGGGCCTCCTCGCCGGAAACAAACCAATAGGCCGACTTCAGCGCGTAAAACGCGATTGACGAAGTTAGTGAAGCCTGAATACCGGAATTTTTAGCCAGCAGGCCCAGCATTTCAGTCACCTCTTGAAAATGCCGATCCCGAATCATCAACGCCAAAATATTCAACAGAATTTCCGTGGCCTGTTCCCGGTTGCCGGCGATGGCCTGAAATTTACTGGCCTGGGTGATCAGCGTCTGGGCGATCTGCCGACGGGTGGCATCGGCCAGGTAAATGAGCATGTAACTGATCACTTGCAGGTGGTAGCTGCGCCATTCTTCTGCGCGAAAGAGATAATCGGCAACATAGTCGATTTGATCCTGGGGCAGTTTCTGCCCGTTCAGGATCGTGTACTTGATCGCCCGGGCGGCAATGGCGTTGACCCGGTCAGTGGGCAGCCGGGTCTGGTTGAAGCGAATTTCGGCCTGACTGATCAGCTTGTCGACGGCCGCGATGTTTTGGCGATTATTCGCCACGGCCTCCCGGAGCTGGGCAAAGAACGCTTCACTCGTGGTCCGGGTATAGCGCAGCGCACGATATTGGAACTCACTAACAGTGATGTTCATCCGTTGCAGCAGCGCCCAGAGCTTTTCAGCAGAAATGGCCGACTGGCCGCGCTCAAATTTTGACAGAAATGATTTGCCCACGATATCCCCCGCTGCTTGGCTGAGGCTTAGATTTTGTTCTAACCGAAATGCTTTGAATGTTGCGCCAAACGATAAAGCCACGGTCATGCCCTCCTTGATTTGAATTGAGTCAATTATAGAGCATTGAGCTATGCCGTGTCATATCTGAAACACTTCACGCTAATTTATATTGATAATCACCGTACTACCAGCACAGTCAGCAGTTTGTTTATTTTTCTTCGTGTCATTTAGTACACAGCCCTTGGCCGCCTGGTCCCCCTTGGTACACTCGCTGTATCAGTTAACCAACTTGTACCAAGGAAGAAATGGGGTCTTGATATTGAAACAGTATCTGAATGGGCGCTGGGTCGCCTTGAGCATTTTTCTGGCATTGCTCGCTGGGTTTTCCATTCCGTTCAACACGTGGTCGTATTCCGAGTTTTTTGCCTTAATGGGCCGCCGCCAGCCGAACCGGGTCTGGCCGGAAATTTTCGCCATCGCCGGGATCGTGATCCTGTTTGCCCTGATCGAGTACGCTTATCAGCGGGCGCTCAACCGGAACGTGGCAATTTTCAACCAAAAAGTCCGGGAGCACCTATTGACGGCGGACTTCATCCAGACCAACCAGGCCGGGGTGGCTGATCGGCTGTCTTATCTGACCAATGATTTGACGATGGTGGAAAACAACTACTTGCGCCAGATTTTCAACATTATTCGGTCAGTCGTCACGGTTGTGGTCACGCTGGCCTTTGCCCTGCGCAGTAATTTCGGCCTGACCCTGATCTTTATTGCCTTTGCCAGCATCACGCCGTTCACGCCGAAACTGCTGGCGAAAAAGACGGCGCATCGGGCTCAGCAGTGGAGCGCCCGGGTGGGGCGATATATGACGTTTATGGCGGATGTGCTCAAAAATGCGGACACTGTGCTGCATTATTCGGCCTTAGGCTTCTTTCTGGCAAAAGGCCGGTCCATCATCGGCCAATCAGTTACTGCCCAGCGGCGGCGGGACAATACCGTGGCCGCCAGTAATTTAGTGGCTACCGTCGTTGCCTATGTCTGCATGTACCTGCCCATTGGCTTTGGCGTCATGATGGTCGTCCGCGGCCAATTGACGATCGCCGCCTTTGTCGCGGTCCAGTATGCCAGCAATTGGATCGTCAATACCTTCCTCGGCATCGCCCAATCCCGCAACCAGATGAATGCCACCCGGCCGATGCTGGCCAAGCTGGCGGCGTTCAAAGCCCTGCCGGTCAACCTGTTACGGCTTGATCAGCCCACGGATCGGTTGGGCCAGTTCACGGCGCTGAACCTGGCGGCGGTGACGTTCGCCTACGCTGATGACGCCGCCCAGCCCATTTTGCAAACGATCAACTTAAGGGTGCATCAAGGTGAGAAAGTCCTGTTGACAGGGCCTTCGGGTGCCGGGAAATCGACACTGATCAGCCTCTTGACCGGAATGCGGCAGCCAACGAGCGGCACGGTGCAATTTCAGACCGCCGCGGGTAAAGCGTTTGCCCCAGACCCGACGATGTTTGCCACGGTTTTGCAGGAATCGAATATTTTTAATGACACCCTGCGCTTCAATTTGACCTTGGGCCGCCACTTTTCGTCCGCCGCCATCCAGGCGGCTTTGCAGAAAGCCGGTTTGGCCGCCTATGCTGCCGATCACGGTTTGGATAATCTGATTGCAGAAAGCGGTAATAACCTGTCCGGCGGCGAACGCAAACGGATCGAACTGGCCCGGGCATTTCTCTACAATCGCCGCTTCCTGGTCGTAGACGAAGGCACTGCCTCGCTGGACCCGGCCACCGCTGCCGCTATTCAGCAGATCCTCTTGACCGCGCCCATGACGGTGGTCGAAATCGACCACCACATCGCACCAGACCTCAGCCGGCGCTTCGACGCGCATTATGCGCTGAACGCTGGGCAATTGACGCGGGTGACGGCCTAGGTTAAAAACACGCGACCCCGCTATTGAAGTGTGAAGTGCCCCATATTGGGATCACGTGTTTTAGCGAAACGGATTATAGAACCGGCCTCCCATTGCCATACCGCGGGAGGCCAGCTCCTGCGGTGCCGATCCCAATGGCAACGACGAGGCGGACACTTATCCCATTTTCTATGTGATTAATCTGAAATAATGGCGGGGGCAGCGGGTGCTTTAGCGAAGGTGATGTGCCAATTGACCCCGGTACCGATGCGGTACACGTCGGAGAAAGAATCCTGATTGATGGCCACGCCGATATTGATCAGGGAATTGACATAGACCAGCGGCTCACCAACACGGACGGTGGCGAAGGTGCGGGTGAAGGGCATTTGGTTCTGATAGCGCAAGTGATCGTGGTGATAAATCGACACCAATACCCGGTCGCCGGTGTGAATGTTCAATTCATGGAAGGCATGGAGCGAAATGTTCGTCCACAGCGAGCCGAAGCGGATGTCCAGGATGTCGATGGTGCCAGAAATCTCGCCGGGCTGCTGGGTGACTTTCCCCAAGGGGAGCCGGACGACGTCGCCCACCGGCAGGGTCGTGCCCAGATCGGCAAAACTGATTTTTTTACTGGCTAACTTGGCGCCGTTGTAAGCATAGATATCCCGGCCATGGAACGTGTGGCTGGCCTGGCTGCCAGGGAGAGCATTTTTTACTTCGTCAATCTGCCGCACGCCCTTCAGACCAATATATGTCGCGACATGGGTCAGGGTGCCATTGTCCGGGGTAATGATGTAGTGGCCGTCATTGGTCTCGGCGGCGATACTGCGCCGATCGCTGCCCACACCGGGGTCCACGACGGAGACGAAGACGGTGCCGGCCGGCCAGTATTTCACGGTTTGGTACAAACGGTAAGAGGCTGCGAAAATATCATAGGGCGGAATTTCGTGGGTCAAATTGTAAATACCCAAGTGCGGATCGACCTGGAACGCGACGCCGTACATGGCGGCCACGGCCCCATCCACCAGGCCAAAATCTGTTTGCAAGACTAACTTTGCCATGAATGATCACTCCTTTGCTTTCACCATGGTCAAAAAGGGCGCCCTGCCTAAAAAAATTAGACAGGACGCCCTTTTTGGCGCGGTACCACCTGATTTGCTTCAGTCGAAGCCTCTCAATCGCTGGTTAAGGCCCAGCGGGGGCCGTGCGGTTGGTCAGAGTCATTCGCCAAGGCTTGCGGCGCGGTTTTCAGCGTCCCCGCAACTCTCTGGACGCAAGGGGACTTGGTTACTGGTTCTGACCCGCACATGTAATTGAGGAAAGTGTATCGAAGAAGACTACGAATGTCAATTAGGTGGACGGTATTTTTGTTCGGGTATTTTCAGAAAACAAGGTTGGAGATAAAGAATCCTCTTTGCCTGCCGTGCCAATTTTGCCGCAGCTTGCGGAGCACTTGGCACGGCAGTCGAGGCCCGTATTACTTGCTCAAATGACTCAATGCCTCAAAGTCCGCATCACTCAACTGCACATTTGCCGCGGCGATATTGTCCGCCAAATGGTCCAAGGAACTGGTGCCGGGAATGGGCAGAATGTTCGGGGAACGCTTCAGGAGCCAGGCCAATGCGATTGGGCTGGCGAGACATTGTATTTCTGGGCAATGCTTTCCAGCGGGCTGTCGCTGCCGGTGAGTTTGCCAGTGTTCAACGGGAACCAGGGGACAAAGGCCATGTGCTGATCTTCGGCGTAGTCGACAAGCGGATCATCATGGTGGTCGGCCACGTTGTACATGTTCTCGATGGCGTCGATATGGGCGTACTTTTGGGCTTCCTTGACTTGATCCAAAGTAACTTGGGACAATCCAATGTGCCGAATTTTGCCCTCGTCCTTCATTTTCTGCAATTCACCGACTTGTTCGGCAATTGAATAGTGGGAATTTACGCGGTGCAGGAAGAGCAGATCTTCGTGATCGATGCCCAAAGTCATCAGAGACACTTCGACTTGCTGCCGCAGGTAGTGGGGTGCGCCCAGCGGGACCCAGAGACCGGGGCCTTGCCGGGTTTGGCCGACTTTGTCTGAAATGAAGAGCTGGTCGCGATTGGCCGCGCCTTTCAAGCCGGCGGCCAGATACCGATCGGCGTACCACGGACCATAGGAATCAGCGGTGTCGAAGAAATTGACGCCCAAGTCAATGGCCCGGTGAATCACGGCAATAGCGCGGTCCGGGTCTGCGTACGGACCCCAGACCCCCTTGCCTGTGAGCTGCATGGTGCCAAAGCCGAGGCGGTTGACGGTGAACTGATCACTAAACTTGAATTGCCCAGCGTTCTTTGCATTAATGTCTGCCACAGATACCACTTCTTTCTGTATGTACTTACTATCTATAAGTAGTCTAACGCACTGGAACATATTTTGGAAGTTGTGACAGAACTGTTGCGGAAGCGTTACCTTTTTCGGTTACAATGGTAGGGTAAGCGATTTAAGAAAGGACGGATTATTTTGGCACAGTTTCCAGAAGGTTTCTTATGGGGCGGCGCGACCGCCGCGAATCAGTATGAAGGGGCATGGAACGTGGACGGCAAAGGGCCGAGCACCGCGGACATGCTGACGGGCGGCGACGTGGATCACCCGCGTCACTTTACGAAAACGATTGAACCGGATACTTACTATCCTTCCCACACGGGCAGCGATTTCTACCATCATTGGGAGGAAGACCTGGAGTACTTGCACCGGATGGGCTTCAAGACGTACCGGTTGTCCATTGCCTGGACCCGGATCTTCCCCAATGGGGATGACGCCCAACCGAATCAGAAGGGCCTGGACTTTTACCGCCAGGTGTTCAAACGCTGTCAGGAATACGGCATTGAGCCGCTGGTGACGTTGTCCCACTACGAGGCGCCCTACCATCTGACCGAAGCTTATGGCGGCTGGCAGGATCGGCGGGTGATCGATTTCTTCGTGAACTATGCCCAGACTGTGTTCCGGGAATATAAAGGCTTGGTTCATTATTGGCTGACGTTCAATGAAATCAATATGCTGCAATCCCCGTTCGGGGCATACATGGCCGGGGCGCTGCCGCTGGCTGATGGTGCGCCGCTGACCGCGCCGGTGGGCGTACGCGCCGGCGGCGATCAGTTGCAGGCCCAGTATCAGGCGCTGCACAACCAGTTCGTGGCCAGTGCGAAGGCAGTCCAAATCGGTCATGCCGTGGATCCGGATAACATGATCGGCTGCATGATTGCAGCCGGCGTCGACTATCCGCTGACTTCGAAGCCGGAGGATACCTTCAAGGCTGACATGAGCAATAACATGCGCAACTACTTCTGCGGGGATGTCCAAGTCCGGGGCGAATATCCGGCCTTTGCTAAACGCTTCTTCGATGACAACGACATCCATTTGGATATTACGGATGAAGACCGTCAGGCGATTGCTATGGGTACGGTGGACTTCTACAGTTTCAGCTACTATTCTTCCGGCGTGCAAACGACGACGAATGAGGGCGAGCAGACCGAAAGCAACCAGACGAAGACCAACAAGAATCCTTATCTTAAGTACAACGACTGGGGCTGGGCGATGGATCCGCTGGGCCTGCGCATCACGCTGAACCGGATTTACGGCCGGTACGATATTCCGCTGATGGTAGTCGAAAACGGCTTGGGTGCCTTCGATAAGGTGGAAGCTGACGGCAGTATTAATGATGACTACCGTATCGCCTATCTCCAAGGCCACATCCAGGCCATGGGCGAAGCCATTGCCGACGGCGTTGATTTGATCGGCTACACCACTTGGGGCTGCATTGATTTGGCCTCAGCCGGTACCGGTCAAATGGACAAGCGCTACGGGTTTGTTTACGTGAACCGTAACGACAAGCAGGAGGGCGACTATAGCCGTTCACCGAAGAAGAGCTTCTATTGGTATAAGAAAGTGATCGCCAGCAACGGCACTGACTTAAGCAACGACTAATTAAGATCACCAAAAGGGCACCCCGCGCGGGTGCCCTTTTAGTATGCCGATTATCCTGAGAAGAAATATGCTTTCGACTATCGCGTTACGCAGAAATACGTTAGAATGTGAGGATATACAAATTTTGGAGGAGGGCGCATCATGTTCAAACGGTATCGTTCGATTTCTCTCATTATTCGCATTCTTATTGGGATCGTCATTGGCACGACCTTGGCGCTCATCGTGCCACAGTGGTCGTTTATCAGCATTTTGGGCGACCTGTTTGTGGGGGCACTGAAGGCCATCGCTCCGCTCATGGTCTTTTTTATTATCATGTCGGCACTGGCCCAATATGAGACGGGCAGTAAGAATCACTTCAGCACTGTCATTGTCTTGTACATGGCGGCTACGTTCATCGCAGCCTTGACCGCCGTGGCCGTGTCCTACATATTCCCAGTATCGATTGTTTTCCCTAAGGGGACGCACGTGACTAACGCGATTCCCAAAGGACTAGGACCGATCATTCAAAACTTATTGACCAACGCCGTTAGTAATCCTTTGAAGGCGATCACGGATGCCAATTATCTCGCCATTCTTTTCTGGTCCTTGTTGTTCGGCGTGACGATCCGCAAGACTGGGCCTACGATTCGCCACAGTGTGCAGGAAATTGCTAATACGATTTCTTCCGTCGCGCAATTCATCATTGAATTTGCCCCGTTTGGGATCGTCGGCTTGGTCTTCAACGCCGTTTCCCAAACCGGATTGGCTGGGGTGGTCCGTTACGGCCAATTGGTGGTTCTGCTGGTCGGTACGATGGCCTTCGTTTATTTAGTGGTTTATGCCGGGATGGCCTGGATCATGACTGGGCAGAATCCCTATCCGCTGATTTTTTGGACCCTGAAGGTCAGCGGCATTCCAGCTTTCTTCACCCGTTCGTCAGCGGTGAATATTCCGATTAACATGCAAGCCAGTGCCGATCTCGGTCTGGATGAAAGTTCTTATGGCGTATCCATTCCCCTGGGCGGCTCGGCCAACAGCGGCGGGGCGGCTGTCACCATTACGGTCATGACGCTGGCGGCAACCCACACGCTGGGTATTTCGGTATCCTTCCCGTTGGCTTTTATTCTCTGCCTGCTGACGGCGATCTCAGCCACGGGGGCGTCTGGGATCGCCGGGGGATCCCTGCTGCTGATCCCGATGGCCGCCAGTCTGTTCGGCATCAGCAACGATATTGCCATCCAAGTCGTGGGGGTCGGCTTCATTATCGGTGTGATCCAAGATGCCGTGGAAACGGCTGTCAATTCGGCTAGTGATCTGCTGTTTACGGCTGTGGCCGAATACCATGACGAGAAGAAAGCCGGCCGGCCGGTGGATATTGCCGCGGCCGTCAAGGCGGCCAATGCCCGGCGCCACTAACCCCGGTACAAAATGGGCGGCCAGCCTTTAATGAAGGGGTTTCTGTGCTAGAATTAAGGCAGTATAGGTAGTTGATTATTGGAGGAATGACTTGTGGCCAGTGGCCAGTTAGCTCAGAATTTACTCATCATTTTGGTGACGTTCATTGCGGCGTTCTTCTTCGTTGCCGCGGAGTTCGCGTTGGTCCAGACCCGGCCCAGTCAGCTGGAAGACGCGATCAAAAAAGGACAGGGCAACGTCAAGAAATTGAAGCGCGGCCTGCATATGGTTCAGAATTTAAACGAATACTTATCGACCACGCAAGTGGGGACCTCGGTTACCGGCATCCTGTTAGGCTGGATCGGGGAAGGTACCTTGGAAGCAATTTTGATCACCTTCTTCGGTTGGACCCACCTCACCAATGGGCATACCACCCAAATTCTGGGGGCGATCGTTGGGGTGCTGGTGCTGACGTACCTGGAAGTTGTCTTGACCGAAATTGTTCCGAAAAACATCAGTATTGATATGCCTCTGAAGATGCTCATGCGCCTGGTAACGCCGCTGCACATCTTCCATACGATTGCTTATCCGTTTGTGTGGTTGCTGAACACGTCGGCCATCGGCATTGTGAAACTGATGGGGATGGCGCCGGCGGATGAGGAAAATCAGGTCTTTTCGCAATCGGAAATTCTTCGGTTGTCCCAGTCGGCGGTACTCAGCGGGCAAATGGATCAAAACGATGTGTTGTACATGCGCCGAGCGTTCGAGCTGAACGACAAGGTCGCCAAGGACATCATGGTTGATCGGACCAGTCTGACGGTCATTGATGTCACCAGCACGGTCAAGGAAGCATTGCGGGCGTATTTAGAAGAGGGCTATTCCCGCTTTCCGGTGGTGGCCGACAATGATAAGGATAAGATCCTCGGCTATATTTACATTTACGACATTATTCGTCAGGATCAGGTGGACGGTGATTTGCCGCTGTCTCGGATTTTGCGGTCAATCATCAGTGTGCCGGAATCCATGCCGATCCATGACATTTTAATGCAAATGATTCAGAAGCAGACCCCCATCGTGGTTGTTGTCGACGAATACGGCGGCACCAGCGGAATTGTCACGGACAAAGATATTTATGAGGAACTGTTCGGTACCGTGAAGGATGAAATCGACGATGTGTCGGACGAATACATCATCAAGCAAGCCGATGGTACTTACCGGGTCAGCGGGAAGACGACGCTGTATGATTTTGAACGGTACTTCCGAACCGATGTGCCGGAATTCAAGAGTTCCGATGTGATCACGGTGGCCGGTTATATCATCGACCATCATCCAAATTTGGAATTGAACCAGCGAATTACGATCGATCACTTCACCTTCACGGTCGCTGATATTGAACACGGCTTCGTGAACTGGTTTACCGTGACGCCGGGGAAGAAACCGGACGCGGAGTCTGAGGCGGCGACGGAGCATCCTGAGGCGGCGCCGGAGGATAAAAAGGATAATCAATAAGTTTTTAAGGCGGTCACTGGCGAGCGGCCGCTTTTAGTTTGCACTCAAAGTGAGCAGGGTTAATGCCGGCCAGTAAAACAGCCACGACCGGGCTGGGTCAATCCGACCGGTCTGGCCTAGGGCGACAATGATATCGCAGGCTGTGAATGCGGTAATGCCGGCACGGGCGAGCCAAGTAGCGCGGCTTGTCGGCAACCGGCGGCGCCACGTACCGGCGGCATCCAGCAGCAGCATGGCCGCGTAAAAAATAGCTGCGGGCAGCAGCCAGCCCAAAGCGCCAGTAATCAAAGCGGCGCTGGCCAGTGTTGTCGGTCCGGGCAGCGCCGTGTTGAAGCGCCGCAGATAGCACCAGTGCACCCAGGCAAACAGGCCTACCGCCAGCGGCACCCACTGACTGGCCGGCGCAAAAAGCAGTACCGCGTCGGTGATCAGGGACAGCACTAAGCCAGCAGTCAGCCAGCGCTGGTCCGGCCGGTGCTGATGGGCCCACAACCAGCCGCTCAGCCCGGCGGCGAGCACGACACAGGCATAGCGGGTCAGGTTGGCAGCCGGGCCGCCGAATGAAAAGTAACCGAATAATGCCGTCATGACGATCAGCCAAATCTTGATCTGCTTACTGCCCATTACCGTCCCGCCGCCTTTCTCCCTTGCATTATACCGCGCCGGCCAGTTGCGGCGCTGGGGGGCATGCCTTAAGATTGAGCTGGATACGTTTGTCTATGCGTCACTAAGAATGTAATTGGGAAAGGTGTTTTTCTATGGCAACTATTTCGTTAACAGTCCAGCCTAACGCGCTGCTGCTGCAAAGTACCCGTGGTGAAAAGAGCGTGCCCTTCAGCGGCGATCAGGAACTGACGGCCATTGGCCAGCGATTGAACCAAGAGCTGACTGATATGGGCGCTACGGAATTGAAATTGGCGACCCCCAGTGCGTCGCGCTTCAGTGCCACAGTGGTGGACCTCGCCGGTCGGCGGGTCGATCTGGCCACGCTGGTCACGGACCGGACGAATATTCCGGTGTACGGTAAAGAGAATGGGGTGACCAGCGCAGCGGAGGCCGTTGACCTGGCCAGCCGCCATCTGACTTATTATGGGGTCTACGGCGGTAAAAAGAATTACGGCCAAGAGGCCCTGCTGACCTTGGGCAACGGCTTCTTCGGCCTGCGCGGGGCTTACTTAAGCGTTGACGCCAGCGACGATAATTACCCTGGTTTCTATGCGGCGGGGCTGTTCAATCAGCTGACTACGCCAGTGGCGGGGCACGATGTCGTCAATGAAGACTTGGTCAATCTGCCCAACGCCCAATTTCTGCAAGTCAGCGTGGACGGCACGCCGATCGATCCGCAGCACGCTAAAATCGTTGATGCCTATCGGGACTTGGATATGCAAAACGGCCGCTTGACCTTGGCAACGGTGATTGCCTTAGCGCCGGATAAGCACGTGGTCGTGCGGGCAGAAAAAGTCGTCGACATGAAGGAATGGCACCACTACGCTGTACGCATGACCATCACGCCGTTGGATTTCGGCGGGACGATCACGGTAACCAGCAAACTGGACGGCAGTGTTGAGAACAGCAACGTAGAACGCTACCGGGCCTTCAATTCCCGGCACTTCGACGTGCAAAAATTGGCGGCCCAGGGCGCCACAGCAACCCTGCGGGCGGAGACCAAGAATTCTCACGTGGCGTTCGTTATTGCGACTAAGCTCGCCGGCGCCGAGGACTGGGCCGGCACGGCCCAGGACGATGTCGTTGAACAAACGGCAGCCAAAGAGTTGGCCAGCGGCCAATCCTGGACAGTGACGAAGGATGTCGTGCTGTTCACCAGTCTGGAAAGTGCCGATTTGGATGCCCAAGCAGCGGCTTTGCTGCCGGTGGTTTCCTACGATACGGCCCGGGACAACGCCGCCACGGTCTGGCGCAAGATTTGGCAGACGTCTGACATCGAGATTGAAGGGGATGTGACCAGTCAGAAACTGGCCCGCTTAAACATTTTCCACGCTTACGTCTCCGCTTCGCCCATTGCCAATCCGCATCTGGATGCCTCCGTTGGCGCCCGCGGCCTGCACGGCGAAGCTTACCGGGGCCACGTGTTCTGGGATGAGTTATTCAATATTCCGTTTTATACCCAGCATTATCCGGACTTGGCTAAGAGTCTGTTGAAATACCGCTACCGGCGTTTGCCGGCGGCCCGCCAGTACGCGGCCAGCGAGGGCCATGAAGGGGCCATGTTCCCTTGGCAGTCGGCAATGTACGGCGATGAACAGTCTCAGTTCGTGCACTTGAACCCAATTACCAACCAGTGGGATCCGGACAATTCCCGCCGTCAGCGCCATGTCTCGCTGGCTGTGGCCTACAACGTTTGGTACTACTACCACAACACCCAGGACGTGGTCTTCATGAAGGACTACGGGCTGGAGATGCTGCTGTCCATTGCCAAGTTCTGGCTGAGTATGGCCCAGTATAATGAAAAGACCGGCCGATACGATATTGCCGGTGTCATGGGACCCGACGAATTCCATGAGGGGTATCCCGGTGAAGACAAGGGCGTGACCAATAATACGTACACGAATATTATGGTTGTTTGGCTGTTTGCCCAGTTGCAGAAATTCCAAGATATTCTGCCAGCCGATCTATGGGCCAATAGTGCGAAAAAGGCCGAGTTTGCCGATAGTGACTGGCAGCAGCTGAACAAAGTCGAAACAAAACTGGCGCTGGAAATTTCCCCGGAGGGCATCATTTCCCAATATCAGGGCTACTTCAAACTGGCCACGATCGACTTAGACGCATATCGTCAGAAATATGGCAATATCTCCCGGATGGACCGGATTCTGAAAGCCGAGGGCAAGTCGCCGGATGCGTATCAAGTGGCGAAACAAGCCGATGCCTTAATGGCCTTTTGGAACCTGACGCCCGCCACAGTGGTCAACGTCTTCAGCGATCTGGGTTACGACTTGCCGCCGGACTTCATGGCGAAGAACTTGAAGTTCTGGCTCGCTCGGACGACCCATGGCTCGACGTTGTCTCGGGTGGTTTACAGTGAATTGGCGGCCCAGGATCATAATGCAGCCTTGTCTTGGCAATTATTCTCAGAGGCCCTGTCCTCGGATTACTACGACATCCAGGGCGGTACGACGGCCGAAGGAATCCATCTCGGTGTGATGGGGGCCACGGAAACGATTATTCAGCGGGACTACGCCGGGGTCGATGACCGCGGCGATGTTCTGACGATTACGCCGCATTTGCCGGCCCACTGGCAGTCGCTCCACTTCAAGCGGCTGTACAAGGGTGCTCAGCTAGACTTCGTCATTACCCCTGAGGCGGTGACAGTTACCGCCGACCGGGCACTAACGATCCAAGTTCAGGGTCAGCCGGTCCAGGTGCCTGCGACAGAAGCAACGACGGTGAAGTTAACGAAGTAATTAGGCAATAAAAAGCGCCGCGACGGTGTTCTGCTTTGACAGAACGGGTTGCGGCGTTTTTGTTGTCTTTTAGATTGGTCCATGGGAAAATAAGGATATGCTAGTAATGATTTCGTGTTGATCAGAAAGGACGGGTGACTGGCCATGAAACGCTTAGGCATTGACGGTGCGGCCACGATTCGGCGGGTAGCGCTGGGGGTCAGCAGTCGAATGGTTTTCGTCGTTTTTATGTTGGGGACGGCACTGCTGACTTATAGCGACGACAGTGTGGCAGAGATGGACCGGCTGGTCAGCTATCTGGTATACGGGGCGGCGGTGATCGGTGTCGCGGCGGCGATGCTTGCGTTGTGGGCGCACCGCACCCTGCAAAATTGGTGGCCGCATGCTGATGCAGAGGAGCAGGCCGCGTTGCAGGCGACGCGCTGGTCGGCTAAAAAGTGGCGCACGTATGTGATTTTATACGGACTCGGCGTGCCAATCTTCGCGGGACTGGGCGGCTGGTTCTGGTGGCAAGCGTTTTGGCTTAAAAAGACGCTCCAAACAGCGCGAGCAAAACAAACAGCGGCCTACATGCTCGCGGTCTTGTTTAGCACAGCGGCTTATTGCGCCGTCATTGCGATCAATGCTTACGTGATGCGGCGGCGGCGACTGCACGGCGATTAGTAGGAAGGGACTGGGACAAAACTCCGATTTCAAACGTACCGAGTGCCAATGCGTAGCAACCGGAGGCAAAATGGGCTCAAAGCGCCGTCACCACGTTCCAGCCCAATTTTGCCGGAGGTTGCGGAGCATTGGCACGGCGTGTCAGACGGGGCTTTGTCCCAGTCCCTCAATAACGGAACCGCCTAGTCAATCGTCGTTTGATACGTCTCTTCCAAATACCGCTGAATATAACGCAGCACCGCATCCTGGTTATTGGTCTCTTCTAAAACCACATTCGCCGCGCTTTTCACCGGGGCAATGGCATTTTGCACCGCCACGCCGCACCCGGCATGGCGCAGCATTTCTAAATCGTTGCCGTTGTCGCCAAAGGCCATCACGTCCACCGGCATCAGCTGGCGGGCTTCTTCCAGTTTCATCAGGCCAGTGGCTTTACTGATGTGCTTAGCAATGACGTCGATCCCGCCCCGGCCGGAACTGGTCCCCCGCACGCCGGGAAAGGCATGGTTGATCCGGTCGAGCTGCTGATTGATATCCTGACCGCGCCAAGACAGGGCTATTTTATAGATTGGTGTATTCGCCGCCACGGCGCGCAGATTCGGCGGAACGACCAGACTGTCGTAATAGAATTTTGCCATCGCCACGTCTTCGGGGGCAACCCGGTTCATGTAGGCGTGGTCCCGCCCGGACAGAATGATTTGCGCCCCGGCAAAAATGGGATCGCTGGTCAGGGCCGCCAGTAACTGATCGATCGTGGCCTTGGGCAGCAGACTTTCGTAAATGATCTGGCCCCGGGCCACGACTACCGCACCATTTTCGGCGACATAATCAATTTTGTCATGAAGATCGGCGAACGTGGTTTGCAGGTGCTGATACTGGTTGCCGCTGGCGGCGGCAAAGAACATATCCCGCGGGGTCATGAACGCAATCAGTCGGCGGAGCAGAGCCATATCAAAAGTCTTTTTATCCGTGAGCAGAGTACCGTCCATATCGGCGGCAAACAGGCGATAAGTCATCAGTTTTTGCAGCACCTTTCCTTGTGCAGAATTTTCCAGACCCATTATACCAAGTTTCTCAGTGTTTCGTTTGACAGCTTGTCTAGACAAGTGCTAACATAATGGTGTCAAATAAAGTAAGCGTTTTAGACAGCCGTATTCACCAAGTGAGGAAAACCATGAATGATAATAAATACGAACTGATCTATCGCGATTTGGCAAACAAGATTGCCACGGGAATTTTCGCCGTGGGCAATTATCTGCCCAGCGAGAATGATCTGCGGCGGCAATATGCAGTCTCCCGGGAGACAATTCGCAAGGCCTTGCTGGCCCTGCGCAATGAAGGCAAGATTCAAAAGATTCACGGCAAAGGTTCTGTGGTATTGGGCACGCGTCCGGCCCTTACGTCGCCGGAATTGAAAGGGTTTACTGAAATTGCTGCGAGTTTGGATGATCCGACCAATAGTCGGCTGGTCCAAAATGACAGCGTGTACGTAGACCCGGAGCGGTTCTTCGGGCGAGAAGAGACGATCGTGCGCGCCAATGCGCCAGGCGCTCAGCCTGCTGTATTGATTGGCCGCCTGCGGGAGGTGCGGCATCAGCCGGTGTCGCTTGATCGCGATTACGTTTTAACAGATATCGTGCCGACCCTGCCGGACGATCCAGCAGAGACCTCGCTGTACGCCCACGTTGAAGAAACGGTAGCGCCCATCAGTTACGCCGAACGGGAAATCACCATGACCCAGGCCGATTGGGACGACCATCAATTTCTGGAAGTTCAACTCGGTACCAGTGTCGTGGTGATCCGGCAAAAGGTCTACTTAACGGATACCCGTCTGGCCCTTTTGTCTGAATCACGTTTGGATCCGCGCCAGTTTCACTACCGGGAGTTTGTCCGCCGTCATCTGACCTAGTTCCGGTGGGATGTTGTATGATGGAGATGTCAACATAGAAAGGGATGAACAGTATGTTCAAAAAGTTATTTGGCCGTCATAAGGAGGCCGACAATCGGATGTATTCGCCGGTGACTGGTACGGTGATTCCGCTGAAGAATGTATCTGATCCGGTATTTTCCAGCGGCGTAATGGGTGAAGGCTTCGGCGTCACCCCCAGTGACGGCAATATTCTTTCACCGGTCACAGGGACAGTAACGATGGTGGCCAACACCAAGCATGCCCTCGGTTTCACGATGGATAACGGGCTTGAGGTTTTGATCCATATGGGCGTTGATACCGTGGACTTGAAGGGCAAACCTTTCACCATCTCCGTCAAGCCCCAAGACAAGGTCAGCGGCGGACAAGAAATTGCCACCATGGACTTGGACCAGATCAAGGCCGCCGGACTCGACAACGTTATCATTGTGGTGATCACCAACAGTAAAGACAAGCTGGCCAAGCTGGATGTCGAAACGGGCGACCACCGCGCTGGCGATTTTGTCGGCACCACGGAAGTTAAGAGTTAGTCAGTTATTACACAGTATCATTGGTTTCAAAAGTAAAACAAGGGGGATATTGTTATGGCGAATAAAGACTACACAGATTTAGCCACCGACATTATCAAGGACATCGGCGGGAAACAGAACGTCGATAGTCTGATTCACTGTATCACCCGTCTGCGGTTCTATCTGAAGAAGGATCCTTCCGATGAAGAAACCGCCAAGATCAAGGCCTTGGATGGCGTCATTGACGTCCGCAAGGCTCAAGGGCAGTATCAAGTCGTCATTGGCCCAGCGGTCACTGACGTGTATAACGCAGTCATCGCCCAACTGGGTAATGAATACGCGGATCCGGAAGCCACGGCGCAAGCGGTGGCGGAGACTTCCGCTGCGGCGGGAGCGGCCGCAGCGACGAAGCCGGATCGGAATTTGTGGCAAATGATTGTTGATGGGTTCAATAACTTGATCGGTGTCATCACCGGGGCCATGAGCCCAGTCATTGGCGTCATTGCCGCTTCTGGTATTATTAAAGGGTTGATGGCATTCTTCACATTGCCTTGGTTTAACGGATTGTGGAAGATCTTTGGCCTAACTAGTAAGACAGTTGTTACCACGTTGCCCTATACATTGATAGCGGACATGGCCAACGCCGGGTTTTACTTCCTGCCAGTATTAGTTGGTTATTCAGCAGCCCGCCGATTGGGCGGTGACGTGATCACAGCTGCTACGATTGGTGCTTTCTTAACCTTGCCGGACATGGTTGCTTATGGGGCTAAGTTCACGCAAATGTTTGCCATTGGCGGCTGGAAATTCCAACTGGTTAACTACACTTATTCCATCTTCCCGATGATTTTAGCCGCTTACATGGCTAAGAAACTGGAAGATTGGCTGCATAAGGTCTTGCCGAATTACTTACACATGATCTTCATACCATTAGTCACGATTTTGGCTGTCGGTACTGTGACAATTGTTGTCACGGGGCCAATTATTCAGGGTATTGCCAACGGAATCGGTTCTTTTGTTAACTGGTTGGTGAGTGCTTCTGGTGCCATTGGCGGCTTGGTCATTGGCGGTTTCTATCAGATTCTAGTCATCTTTGGCTTGCACTGGGGTGTTGTTCCGCTGGTCACTCAACAGATTACCAACCAAGGTGCTTCACCGTTGAACGCCATTATTTCTTCCACCATGGTTGCCCAAGGGGCGGCAGTACTAACAGTTGCTTTGAAGAGTAAGAAAGCTAACTTGAAGGAAATTGGGTTTGCCGCGACGATTTCCGCATTCTGCGGGGTTACTGAACCCGCCATTTATGGTGTTAACTTGCGTTACCGGAAGGTCTTCATTTCCGGCTTGGTTGGGTCAGCCGTCGGTGGTTTTATTACCGGATTGATGCATGGGAATATGTATGGATTCACCGGTTCACTGATTGGTTTCCCGTCATTTATTAAGGCGAGTGACATGAACAGCTTCTACGCCTTCCTGTTATCCAGTGCCGCCGCGATCATCGTTTCGATGCTCGTTACCTGGTTCTGGGGCTACACCGACGAAGATGTTGCCGGTGCTGGTATGGCTAAGCCGAAGAAGCCTGGTCAGGCGAGTGCTGCAAAGTGATTTGTGAGTATTAAAAAAGTTTCGCACCGTTTGCGCGATGCGATACTTTTTTTGTGGTCCTGTTTACTTGGCGGCCATGACGTCAGCCAGATTCTGTTTCAAAATCCCGGCAGATTCGGTGAGCCGTTTCATATCAGTCGGATTCAGATCCAACTCAATGACCCGTTCCAACCCATTTTCTCCAATAATGCAGGGCACCCCAATGGAGACGTCGTGCAAACCGTATTCGCCGTCCAAGTGCACCGACATAGCGAAGGCAGAGCGCTGATCGCCAAGAATGGCGGCAGTGATCCGGGTCAGACTAGTGGCGATGCCGTAGAACGTGGCCCCTTTCTTATCGATGATCGAGTAGGCAGCAGTCTTAACGGTGTTGGCGATATCGTCTAAGGTTTCCTCCTGCTTGTCCGCTGGCAGCCAATCCTTGATTGGTTTGCCGCCGATACTGACGTAATCCCAGGTCGGGAATTCCGAATCGCCGTGTTCGCCCAGGATATAACCGTGGACGGCCCGGGCGTCAATGTTGAAGCGCTGGCCAATCTCGGACCGCAAGCGGGCGGAATCCAGAGCCGTGCCGGAACCAATCACTTGATTACGGGGCAGACCGGTGATACGCAGCACGAGTTCGGTGAGGATATCCACCGGGTTGCTGGCGATGAGAATGATGCCGTTGAAACCTGACGACATGATCTGGTGGGAGATATCCGTCAGGATCTGGGCATTCTTTTGCAGCAGTTCCAAGCGGGTTTGCCCCGGCCGTTGGGCAATGCCGGCAGTGATGACGATCAGGTCGGCATACTGACAGTCGTGGCAATTGGCGGCATAAATGTTTTTTTGGGCTGCATAGGGCAGGGCGTCATTCAAGTCTTCTACGTCGCCTTGAACCCGTTCCATATTGATGTCGATGATCCCCAGACTCTGACCGACTCCCGAGGTCAGACAGTTGAAGGCAAAGCTGGAACCGATTGCCCCGTCGCCGATCAAAATAATATTTGCTAGTTTAGGCATATGCATTGCTTCCTTCCATGTTTTCCAACAGTCATACCAATATCGTGATTCTGACTACATTGTACCGTGGTGGGAATGCAAACGCTATTAATATGACTTATCGCTCAGACATGCACGACGGCTCATATATCCTGTTAGGGGACCATGCTATACTAGAAAATACTGATTAATTGTAAGCAAAGGAGCAATAAAACTTGATGGGACAGCCATTAATTCAAGCGGCAGATTTGAGCCAAGCCTTTGGCGATCGAACCATTTTCTCCCACATCAATTTCACCATTCCCCGTGGGGCAATGGTCAGTTTAGTCGGGGCGAACGGGTCGGGCAAGACAACGCTGACGCGCATCTTGTTGGACATCTTGAAACCTACCAGCGGTCAGGTCACTACAGCCGGTGATGGTCATTTACAGGTGGGTTATGTGCCGCAGTTTCGTAACTTAGACCGGGACTATCCGTTATCGGTCCGCAGTTTTGTCCAGCTGAATCAGCTGGGCCGGCCCTGGCCGTGGCACACGGCGGTTGAAAAGCAGGCGCTGAATCATGTATTGACCGAGACCAATTTGCTTAAGCTGGCAGCCACCCCCTTAGGGATGACGTCCGGCGGCGAGAAGCAGCGGGCATATTTGGCCCAGGCACTGGTGAACCAGCCGGATTTGCTGATTCTGGACGAACCCACCGCCAGTTTGGACGTGGCGGTCAAGCATGAACTGATCGGTTTGGTCCGCCAGCTGAACCAGACCAATGGTTTGACCGTGTTGTTTGTCACCCATGATCTGCCTTTGGCCAAAGAGTTTACGGATCAGTATCTGCTGCTGCAAAACGGCCGCATGAGTACTGGTTCGGCCCAGGCCATCACAGACGACATGATTTCGGATTAGGGAGGGACGATTAGATGTTTCAACTCGAATTTATGCGCAATGCCTTTGTTGCCAGCACCTTTATTGCCCTGACCTGCGGGATCATCGGGGTCTTCGTGATCGCCCGGAACCTGTCGTTTTTGGCCCATACATTATCCGAAATCGGCTTTGCCGGGGCGAGTTTCGGGGTCTTCACAGGATTGGCGCCGCTGGACGGGATGCTCCTGTTCACCATGATCTCCGCCGTGGCGGTGGGTGAGATGTCCACGGAGCAATCCCGCCGGGAGGCGGCGATCGCGGCCATTTCTTCTCTGTTCATGGGGCTGGGTATCCTGTTTCTTTCGCTCGCTAACAAGAGCGCCAGCTATGCGACCAATATTTTATTCGGCAGTATTATCGGCATCAGTGTCCACGAAGTGTGGCAGCTGGTCGTGCTGTCGCTGTTTATGCTGGTGGTCATGTTCTTTGCCTACCGCTATCTGGTGTTTGATTCCTTCGACAGCATCGGCGCCCGGGTGCAGCATTTGCCCAAGCATTTCTTATCTATCCTGTTTCTGCTGATGCTGGCGATCAGTGTCAGTATCAGTGCCCAGATCGTTGGCTCGCTGCTGGTCTTCGTCCTGCTGACGCTGCCGGCCTCCAGTGCCCGTTATTTGGTCCATACCGTGCCGAAGATGCTGCTGATTTCGGTTGCTTTGGCGTTGCTGGGCGTCTGGGGCGGACTGGTGCTGGGTTACTATACCAACTGGCCGGTGACGTTCTTCATCGCGACGATTGAAGTCGTCATTTATTTAGGCACACTGTTGTATGCCCGAGTCGCCCAGGGCGATTAGTCGCCGTAATGAGCTTGCAGAGCAGGCAGTTCCTCTGGCAGGCACATGATTTGCCGTTCTCCTACGGTGTACACGATAATCTCAGTCGGCAGCAGGTCCGTGGCACTAAATAATTGCATGTCCCAGCGGTGATGGTAGCGCGGGCCGTCTTGGACGCAAGCTAGCCGGCTGGCAGGCTTCTTGGCGAATGAAGAAATGCAGTTCATGACTCACGGCTACCCCTTCCATGGGCAGCGCATCAATATAGTGCCAGAGCAGGCGGCAAAAATAGGCCGGAGTTTGCTCTTGAATGCCTGGGGTCAACAGGCGTGGCGGGCTTTGTTCAACAGGGCTGGACATCATCGGGGACGCCTCCTCATCATGTTCTTTATTCCATTGTACGGAATCCCCCGGGCCAGTGATATCTCAATAAGCACGCAAAAAACGCTGATTCCTGTGATGATTTTTCATCATTCGAGGGATCAGCGCTTTTCTATCTGTTCAAAAATAACGAATGTTAGACTAATTTCTCCAAAGCATCCAGCCGGTCAGCGAAGACGCGGAAGGCGTTCTCCAGGTAGTCGGCCTGGGTCATATCAACGCCGGCGCTTTGCATCGTGTCGATGGCATAGCGGGAGGAACCGCTCTTCAAGAAGTTGTTGATGTAGCGATCCACCGCGCCATCAGCGCCGCTGGTGATCTTGGCGGCCAGAGTGGATGCCGCCGCGAAGCCGGTTGAATATTGATAGACGTAGTAATTGTAGTAGAAGTGGGGGATTCGGCTCCACTCCAAGGCAATTTCGGGATCCTTGGCGGTCTCAGGGCCGTAGTAGCGGGCATTCAGGTCGCCGTAGAACTGACTCATACTGTCGGCAGTCAGCGGCGTGCCCTGCTGCTGGGATTCGTGGATATGGTGCTCGAATTCTGCAAACTGGGTCTGGCGGAAGACGGTGCCCTTGAAGCCGTCCAAATAGTGGTTCAGGACATAGGCTTGAACGGCGGGATCCTTTTGTGTCTTTAATAAGTAATCCGTCAGAATGTTTTCGTTTGTAGTGGAGGCAATTTCTGCGACGAAGATTGGATAATCACCGTACTGATAAGGCTGGTTGTGCCGCGTATACCAGGAATGAACACTGTGGCCAGTTTCGTGGACCAGGGTGTACAGGTTCTCCAGATCGTCCTGCCAATTGAGCAGTTCATAAGGCGGCGTGTCGTAGGCCCCGCCGGAATAGGCCCCGGAGCGCTTGCCTTTATTTTCGACCACGTCAATGTAGCGATTGTTGAAAATCTCGTCGACATGGCTCAAGTAGTCCTCTCCCAACACACTCAAGGCGCGGCGGGCTTCCTGCTTGGCTTCGGCAAAGGTGTAGCTGAGCTGGGGCGTGCCGGTGATCGGAGTATACATGTCATACATGTGTACGGTGTCGAGCTTCAGCAGCCGCTTGCGCAGTGCCACATAGCGGTGGAGCAGGGGCAGGTGGGCGTTGACTTGTTCGATCAAGGTGTCATACACACTGGCCGGAATATGGTTGCGGGCCATGGCTGCTTCCCGGGCGCTGCTGTAGTGGCGGACTTGGGCGGTATAGTTATCGGCCTTGATCTGGCCGGCCAACGTGCTGGCAAACGTGTGCTGATATTGGCCATACGCGGCATACAGGCCCTGGAAGACGCCTTTGCGCACGTCCCGATTAGGTGATTGCAGCAAGGTGCTGTAGACGCCGTTGGTCAACTGAACGTCATTGCCGTCCTCATCTTTGACCATGGGCAGCTTCAGATCGGAGTTGCTCAGGACGTTGAAAGTCTGGGCAGAGGAAGAAAAGACATCCTCCGCAGCCGCCAGCAGCGCCTCTTGGTCGGCGGGCAGCACGTGGGCCCGTTTGACCGTGATCACTTCAATGAAGTGGCGATAATCAGCCAGTTGGGGGGTATCGATGAAGAATTGCTCTAGCTTGGCCTCTGGGATGGCCAGGATTTCCGGTTCCATGAAGGCTGTTGCGGCGGACACCTGAGCGGCTAGCGCCGAGGCTTGGGCATCGTAGCTCTGGTAATGGGCATTGCCGGTGTCCTGATCACTGCGCATGCTGGCGTAGACGTAGACTTTTTCAAAAGTCCGGTAGACACTCAGAATGGCCTGGATACCCTTGAGCAGTGCTGCCCCGCTTTGGCCCAGCGTGCCGACGTACTGCGTCAGATCAGCTGCCGCCGTTTTCACTTGGGCAAAGGTCTTTTCCCACTCTGCATCGGTGGCGAAAACCTTGGTCAAATCCCAGGTTAAGTCCTCAGGTACTTGGTCCCGGGTGGGTTGTTTGGTGATTGTACTCACATTGATCCCTCCAAAGATTAAGATATGCCTAGTATACCTGTTCATATCCCGGGACGCACGTGTATGCTATAGTGTATTCTGTTTCTTTAAGACCTGCTAAAGCCAGCGCTATCGCTTTTGCATTTAGCTGGCGTTATAGTATGATAAATACCAGAATTTTACTGGAATCGAGGTTACATCGTGGATTCACGCAGTCGTAAACGGCCCCCAGTGCGTCATCGGGGCTTCAAGATTTTCTTTCTGTTTCTCTTCATTGTCCTCGCCGCTGGCGGCGCCTACGCCGCGCGGGTGTTCTATCAGACGAAGAGCGCCATTGATAAGACGTATAACCCCATTGATGATAAAAAGGTCTCGACGACGATTCAGGATAAGAAACCATTCTCGATCCTGCTGTTGGGCGTCGACACGGGGGCTGAGGGCCGAATCGATCAGGGGTCGACCAACCAGGGCGATGCGAATTCGGATACCATTATTATCGCCACCGTGAATCCCGACCAAAATAAAGTCACGATGACCAGTATTCCCCGGGATACCGTTGCAGAGATCGTCGGTCGGCCGCAGCAGGATATTGAAAAGATCAATGCAGCGTATAACTATGGCGGCGAAAAAATGGCGATCAACAGCGTGTCTAAACTCGTCAATGTCCCAATTGATTACTATTTAACAATTAATATGGGCGGTTTGGAGAAAATTGTCGACGCGGTCGGCGGGGTGGACGTGGATAATCCGTTTGCTTTCACGTCGTCATATACGGGCGGTCAGCATTTTCCAAAGGGCGAACAACATTTAAACGGGTCAATGGCCTTGGCTTACGCCCGAATGCGGCATGAAGATACCACCGGCGACTATGGTCGGCAAAAACGGCAGCAGCAGGTCATTAAGTCGATCGTCAAGAATGCTCTTTCAATCGGGACGTTGACCCGGTTGCAGACATTGCTGGATTCAGTGTCCAGCAACATGCGTACTAACCTGACTACTGATGATATGATGAGTATTTTCAGCAATTACCGCGATACGGCGAAGAATATGGTCAGTGCCACGCTGCAAGGTCAGGATGCCTGGATTGGCGACGGTGCCTATCAAGTACCCACCAGTGCAGAATTGCAGAAGGTGTCGGACAATATCCGGACCGCCCTGGGTTTAGAAAAAGAGACACTGAATAATGAGAACATCCGCTTGAATGCCCAGAACCCGAACTTCCAGGTGGGCGGGGAGTACTACATTCCTTGATGGCTCTGGTCTAGGCCAATTCTCATACCGCTTTCACGGGAACACCCCTTTTCCACTCACTGAATACTTACACTGTTCACAAGACAGAAACCTGTTATTTCCACTATAATTGGTTTCTGTCTTTTTATCGTGCTCAAAAATCACAAGAAAGCGGGAATATTTGTGGCAGCAGAACAGAAACAATTGCGCTGGTATAACATTGCGCTCTTAGCATTCGTGGCCGTCTGGGGCCTCGGGAACGTCGTCAACAACTTCTATAACCAAGGATTGACGGTCATCGTTTCCTGGATTTTGATCATGATCTTGTACTTTGTCCCCTACACCTTAATGGTCGGTCAGCTGGGGGCGACCTTCCCCGCTGAAGGGGGCGGGGTGACCTCCTGGATTGAGAAATTGTCCGGAAAAAAACTGGCCTTCTTCGCGGCCTGGACTTATTGGGTCGTCCACGTACCGTATTTAGCGCAAAAGCCCCAAGCTATTTTGATTGCCTTTTCGTGGCTTTTCCAAAGCAACGGCAGTTTCGTTAACTCCAACAAAGGGATGATGGTCCAGCTGCTGTGTTTGGTCCTCTTCCTCTTCTTCATGTGGATGTCGTCCCGGGGGATCACGACGCTGAACCGGTTGGGCAGTATTGCCGGGTCGGCCATGTTCATCTTGTCGATTCTCTTCATTTTGTTGGGCGTGTCCGCACCGATGATGACCGGTTCCACCATCGCGACGGCCCATATGGATCAGCTTTCCAGCTATATTCCGAAGTTTGACTTGAATTATTTGACCACCATCGGAATGCTGATCTTCGCTGTGGGCGGGGCGGAAAAGATTTCGCCCTACGTCAATAAAACCCATGATCCGGCCAAGGAGTTCCCTAAAGGGATGATTGCCCTGGCCATTATGGTCGCTATTTCTGCTGTATTAGGCTCTTTTGCCATGGGTATGATTTTTGACGCCCATCATTTACCTGCCGACTTGTATGCCAACGGTGCCTACATGGCGTTCCAGCGGTTGGGTGATTTTTACCATGTCGGCAATCTGTTTATGTGGGTCTATGCGGTGACTAACGCCATGGCTTCCATGGCGGCATTAGCCGTATCCATTGATGCGCCGCTGCGGATGCTGCTGGCGGATGCCGATCCGCATTTTGTTCCCCAAGCATTGAGCAAGAAGAACAAGCATGGCGTTTACATCAACGGCTATGTGATGACGGCAATTTTAGTCGGGATCATCATTGTTCTGCCCGCCTTCGGTATCAAGGGGATGAATGATTTGTATGGCTGGCTGCTGAACCTGAACGCCATCGTCATGCCGATTCGTTATCTCTTTGTTTTCTTGGCCTACATGATGCTCAGCCGCCAACTGAAGAAATTCCATTCCGACTATACCTTTACGAAGAGCAAGACAGTGGGCTTTATCGTTGGTCTGTGGTGCTTCCTCTTCACTGCGTTCGGTTGTATTCTCGGGATGATCCCCAAGGCCGGTTTTGTCCATGATGTTACCGGCTGGTGGTTCCAACTGGGGCTGAACATCATTACCCCCATTGGCTTGCTGGCTTTAGGCCTGTTGTTGCCGATCATTGCCCGGCGCCACGAGATTGCCGAGAAGCTGTAACCGGCTTTGCTCCAACATTGAGATTGCTGTAAAGTAGGGCTATCGAAACGTAGAGGAGCTGAATTTCGGCGTGCGCAAGAATATGATTTCCACCATTATCATGGCTCTGATGGCCTTCATTGCTGGCTTCGTGGCTTTTGCCATCCTGCTGTCCCGAATCGGTCACTATCCCCTCTGGGTCGCCGTAATCGGCGGTATTTTGGGCGGCGGCGCGGTGGCTTATGCGGAATACTATCATTTGCGGCAGCGGGCCAACATCAAAGCCATTGTCCAGGAATATCGGTTGACCAGTGATGATTTGGCACGGATCACCGGGGAACGGAGTACTGATTTTCCCATTTATCATGGCGATCTATCTCTGATCGTGCCGAAGCGGCGCTGGGGCCTTATCGAGAAGAAGCTCCAAACCTGGGCGGCTGAAAATCCCCGGCCAAATATTAAGAAAAAGTAAAGGCTTACATTATTTGTGGGCAAGGGTTGCAACCGGTTCCAGTACATGCTATATTATAGTTGTGGAACGGAAGAGGGAACAACCTCAGAACTTCTCAAGCAGCACAGCAACAATTGGCAACATCGGATCAAGAATCAAGCAACATGCATCATCGTAGCAAGAATCATGGTCCACGTACCAACTGGAGCATCCCGGAAATGCCGGTAAGACTCCGCGTCTTGGGTCTGACCGAGACGATGTCGGATCCAGCCAGCACCAAGTGTCGAGTTAGGAATGCCAGAGTGGTCTTTCCAGAGGTCAGCACTAACGGCGGAGAGTGCGACTGCACTCCGCCCAGGTGAGAGCCAGATAAGACGTCGAAAGACGTTGGGTCGTTGTATCGTCACAGAAGGATTGTGGTCAAAGCTTCGGGCGCAGCAGGCGTTCAAGAAATGGCCCACAAGCACTGGAAAGCAACATTGGAACACCGCATCAGAAACACGGTTCCAGATACAGTAACGCATCACGCAACACGAGTTTCCGGTACGCGAGTTTCAACAGCAACAAATGAACAAGTGCAACACCATGCATCAACCGATCCAAATAATTGTCGGAGGTGTCTGTTCTATCACAGAACAACAACACGTTCCAAGCATCATTGCAGATTGTACCGCCATATAGAGACAATAAGGGCGTAGATCGTTGCATCGCGAGAGTGCGGTGCACCACCGCCAAACCTAACTGACTGGTTTATAGTCAACGTGGTGGTGTCGGCAATTGATGGACAACTGAATAAAGTATCACGAGGTGGAAAGTAATTACCATTTTGGCGAGTAACGCAAACAATGGTTGTTCCTCTGTTCCTGATTAGCAGGATTCAAGTAAGAGAAGGCTTGAATCCTGTTTTTTTGCGTTCAATTTCTTTCCGTGGCATACTGGATAGCAGTATTTTCTGAAAGAAGGAGGCGCCGCCGATGGCCCTATTGTCTGTCACCCATCTCAGTCATCAATTTATGGATAAACAACTTTATATGGATGCTGAGCTGGTGCTCAACCCCCATGATCGGATGGGTATCATTGGGCAAAACGGGGTGGGTAAAAGTACCCTGATTCATATTATTACCGGTCAGCTCATCCCGGATGAAGGCCGGGTGGACTGGCAAAAACGGGTTCGTTACGGCTATTTAGACCAGTATGCCAAGCTAAGCCCCGGCGTGACTATCAATGGTTTTTTGCACTCTGCCTTCGCTGATCTGTATGCTGATGAAAAACGGATGAACGATTATTATACGGACTATGCCAGTAATGGCGATGCAGATGTGTTGGCCAAAGCGGGGACGATCCAAGAGGAACTGGAAGCCGCGGATTTCTATAACATCGATACCCGGGTGGATCAAGTAGCCACTGGACTAGGACTGGCTGAATTAGGCGCGGATCGGGACGTCACCAAGCTGTCCGGCGGTCAGCGCTCGAAGCTGATTTTGGCCAAGCTGCTGCTAAGTCAGCCGGATGTCCTGCTCTTGGACGAACCGACCAACTTCTTAGACAAGGACCATATCGATTGGCTGATCAACTTCCTGCAGGCCTTTAACGGGGCCTATATTGTGGTTTCCCATGACTATGATTTCTTAGATCAAGTGACAAATGTAATTTGTGATGTTGAATTCGGCAAAATTACGCGATATACCGGCAACCTGAAGCAAGCCTTGAAGTTGCGGGACCTGGCTCATGAGAGCTATATGCGGGAGTTCAATAAGCAGCAGGAGAAGATCAACAAGGCAGAGGCCTATATCCGCAAGTACAAGGCCGGATCACGCTCCAAGAGCGCCCGATCCCGGGAGAAACAGCTGGCCCACGTTGACCGGCTCACTCCGCCAGGCAACACTAAACGGCCGGTGCTGGATTTTCCCTATGTGGATACTGCCAGCGAGATTTTGGTCACGGTCAGCGATCTGCTGATCGGGTACGACCAGCCGTTATTGAAAGAACCGTTGAATTTCTCTGTTGGCCGCGGCGAAGTCGTGGTCTTCGCCGGCTTCAATGGGGTCGGGAAGACGACCCTGCTGCGGACGATTCTTGGCGAGCTGCCGGCCCTGGGCGGTGAAGTCGATAAGTCGTCGACCATGATTCCTGGCTATTATGATCAGGAACTGCACTGGCAGGCACCGCTGGCGTCACCTTTGCAATACCTTCAGGGCATTTTTACTAAAGCCCAGCCCCGGACACTGCGCCAGGCATTGGCCCGGACTGGCCTGACTGCCCAGCAGGCGATGAGCCCCATTCACGAGCTCAGCGGCGGCGAACAATCGAAGGTCAAATTGGCCAAGCTGCTGCTGACGCCCAGCAATCTTCTCCTGCTGGATGAACCGACGAACCACCTGGACGAGGCCACTAAGGACGCTCTGCGCACCGCCATTCAGGCATTCTCCGGCGGGGTCATTCTGGTTACCCATGAAGAGGGCTTCTATGATGATTCTTGGGTGGACAAGGTGTTGGATATTGCGTCGTTGAGAAAATAAGGGATCAAAAAACGGCTGTCTTCCGTTGCTGGGAGACAGCCGTTTTCGGTTTAAGCCTGCAAGGCTTGGACTTCTTTGATGATTCCGTCAAACTCAGTGACCAATGTCTTGTATTGATCGATTTGGTCGCCATACTTGGCATTGAATCCCGCCAAGCCGTTGGCTGCGAATTCGTACTCGTATTGGAAGATCGCTTCGTAGTTCTTTGCCAGCTTTGCCAGCAGCGCATGATTTTCCGGGCCACTCATTTGCAGCGCCATTTGGATTACTCGAAAATCTGTGTAGGCTAATTCGAATTGCACCGCCCATGCCCGCATGAAATCGTGTTGCGCCTGAATGTGCAGAAAGTGATGATCGACCGTCCATTGCAGCCGATCGATGGAATTTTTAACATCAAGCATCGCCATAATCATTTCCCCTTTCAACTCGTTGAATACCCGCACTATAGGCTTCGCGGGGGCTGCTGGTCAATTAATGTGCTCACTTCTGGGCGCCTTTTTTCAACTTTTTTCGAAAAACAGTTGACGCTGTATGGTTCAGCTGGTATGATATTTTTCGTTGTCATTTTCCAAGACAGCGACAACCCATATGAGCGACGCAATGTTGATTGAAAAAAAGATGTTGACATGAGCTGCTCGCCATGATATATTATATGAGTTGTCGCTTGAGACAACAAAGCAACGCAGGCCTTTGAAAACTGAACAAAGTTTTGACGAACGGATCACATATCTTCCTTCGGGAAGATAAGCAATCCCACAAATGTATCGGTACTCAGCTTCGGCTGAGGCAACATTTGCGAATGTCAATTTCGCAAGCAAGTAAATTTATTGAGCCGCAAACTTTTAAATGAGAGTTTGATCCTGGCTCAGGACGAACGCTGGCGGCGTGCCTAATACATGCAAGTCGAACGAGGCTTGGTCAGTTTGCGGTGGTGCTTGCATCACCAATTACCGATCAAACCGAGTGGCGGACGGGTGAGTAACACGTGGGTAACCTGCCCTTCAGCAGGGGATAA